>CALFER010000065.1 GCA_937951895.1 uncultured bacterium | reverse complement strand
AGGCAGTCGCCGGCGTCGATCGTGCGCAGATCGTCTCTCCCACGACCGCCACGACAGTCGAATCCAATAAGCTCCCTGCACTCGGAACCGTCACGATCACGGAGGGAGAATGAGCACTCTAAAGGCTGTTCAAACTCCAACAATCGGGCCGCAGCTCTACCAGCTCCTGCCGCGTCGATACCGCGCGAATGATCACTCTCCCCTGCTCTGCACTGGAGAGACTCAGCGACTGAAATTCACCCAGCGATTCTTCCGAGTCTTCGGCGACACATACGACAGCATCCGCAACCGATATGGGGAACTCCTCAACTGGCACAACCCTTACCGGGCACCTGCGGACGTCCTCGAGTACCTGGCAGCGAATTACGGCTGGCCGCTCGATACATCCATCGATGAGGATTTCCAGCGAATCCTGATCAACAACCTGCACCTGATCTATTCCCTTGCAGGCACGGAACGAGGCATCAGGATCGTTCTCTACGCCCACCTGGGCATCTCACCCCGAATCATCCGATCGAACGGCCCAGACACAGCCAGGGCAGTTCTCAGCATGGTCTTGGCTGCCGACAGCACCAACGAGTATCTCGACGTCACCAGTGGCGCTGGGACTCTCCTGCCGGGCGACATCATCACCGTCACTGATGGCTGGCATACCTGCGAGACAACGGTCGTCCAGATGGTCAGCAACCGAATTTACATATCCGGGTTGTCGCACACGATCAGAAAGGGCGGCCGAGTCATCAAGGGAAGATTCAATCCGCACGGGAAAGCGACCGTTGGCGGTTCGTATCTGTTCCGATCGGACTCAACGCTCTCGGATCTGAACGGACGCACCGGTGATTCCAGCATGCGGTCAATCAGCGATGCCGACCGCGCGCTCCGGATGACTCTCATCTTCCAGTGGCCACACACGTTCACCGCTGCACAACTGAATCTGGCCACATACCTTATCGAATACATGATTCCTGCTCGGGATCATTACGCATTCAAATACGAATCTTTCACTGCTTGTCGAGCGGTCAGCGATCTGTCCAGAACAGACACTCGCGCTCGCACGGCGTCATAGGAGGGGTCATGGGAAACATCAGGACCGAACGACGACAACAATACATGGAGGAAATTTCATACGATTTCCTTCAGCATCTGATCGATATCAGCGTCCAGGCGGCCAAGAACATCGGCAAGGACATCCTCGGTTATGGGGTCATTTCCGGAGGAGCGGTTGCGCAAACGGATCCCGTCTCGATGTCGGTGAACGTAGCAGCGATGCTCGGATACTCCGCTCTCGGTGACCACCTCCGAACAATCGCTTCGGTCGAGGTGGACTGCAGCGAGGATTACGCTGGCGCATCCACGATCCCGCTCGCAGGAAACCTCTGGATCTCGATCTTCGCGTTCCCGGACTGGACGGATGGCGACGAACGACCGGACGGTATCGGGAACATGGCGTATCACACGCGCACCGAGGCCGTGGAGTTCCAGGTGCGCAAAGGCACCGCGACAGCAGTTCCAGCGAACCCGGGGTCCGGCGCAATCCGAATCTGCTCGATCCGCCTCAGTTCCTCGACGACCTCGATCACAACCGCCATGGTCAACATCGGCACCGGATACCGCGACACACTCACGATTCTCGGCGACCGGGTAAAGAAGGCCGGTGACAATCTGACTGGTGACCTGACCTACCAGAATCGCCCACTCATCTACAGCAACAAGGGCACGACCAGTCTCCCGTCAATCATGACAAAGCTTACCGGTCTCAACAACGAGGACTTCGACAATCATTACATCCTCGCAAGCGCCCTGATCGACACGGGAATCACCGGCAAGCATCAGAATGTGATCTGTTCGCCGAAGATCAACATGTATCACGGTGGCGCGATCGTGCCGCTCTGGATGATTCCGATTCGCATGCGATGGCACACGGATCTCATGTCTGCCGGCGACACGCTGACGGAAGGGATCTTCGTATATCAGGAGGTCGACGCAAACGATGAATACACTGGGAAGATTCAGATCATTGTCATTGGTGCTCAGCATTTTGTTTCTCGGTTCATGGGTCGCCCTGTCCGATGGGTTGCCGTCGCACCGATGTCAGTATCCGCAATCGCATAAGGAGGACACGATCATGAAAAACACGCTCGTAATATATCGGCTCAGTGACAACCGTGTCCTGAACTACGCAGAACAGTCGCACGGCCTTCCGAAGATCACGGATTGGGACACGACCAACTTTGACTCCACGACTCCACTGTTCGATTCCAGTTCGATGGATTACCAGGTCGGAGTCGAGGTTTACAATGTGGACGACTTTGATCCGGAAACCGGTTTATTGACCGATGCCGCGTGCGCTGCCTATGGCATCGACACCGGCGCGAAGGCCAAATACATCAAGGATCTCGCGATCACCATTCCGGAGATCACGAATCTGGTTGACGACCTGGTCGTGACACTGGACGGAGGACAGATCCAGAGCGTCGCTGAATCCATTCTCTCGGCTGCGTATCGCCAGACGTATCTGAAGCCGTATCTGGAGTTCCCGGGAGGGTGCGGCGTGCAGGATCTCGGGACAGATCCGTACACCGGCCTGCAGCTCGTTGGCCTTCCGACCACAGAGGGTGTCTCATACATCCAGGTGCGAGCAAAAGTGTTCGATGCGGATGGGGTCCAGTTGACGACCGAAGTCGAGGACACCAACGTCCTGTTCTCGGTCTCCCGTGGCAAGATCAATGGCGATCGCGCTGGGGTGCTGAACTCTACCGGAGAGGATACGTTTCGGATCGCGCCGCCAAAGGAATCCATCATCGTCGAGGTGTCGCTCCGATCGCTCGACATCTACGCTCCTGGGCAGGAAATGCTGCCGGGCTCATTCATGTTCCAGATCGATTCGGAAGGTGATTAAGAGATGCGGTCTCTGATCACGCTTGCTTGGATTCTTGTGGCATCGGCGTGTCTGGCAGCGGATACACCGACGCCCACTGAGACACCGACCGAAACACCCACGGAGACTCCGACTCCGTACATGCTCGAGGATCCATATAACGAGTTCTATCTGCGGTTTTCGGATTTCGAGCCGGGTGTCCGGTATCTCATCCCTCAGCAGTTCGAAGTGACTCCGCTCCCGACCCATACTCCAACGGTCGGGGCGGGGACACCGACTAACACCCCACTCCCTACTCGCACGCCAACGCCGACTGTGACTCCGACGATGACCCCGCTAGATCCGACTGATTGCCAGTATCACGCTTCACATGCTTGCGATGAAAAGAACAAGGGGGAGCTGCAGTTCGTGATCACCGGACCAGTCGACGGCCAGGTAATGATGGTCATGGGCGGTGGGACTCAGCTCGGGAATGCGGATATCCCGGCGACCAATACCCCGACCGTGACACAAACACCCACTGTGACACCGACACCGACCAGGACGAATACTCCGACTGTCACCCCGACTCTGACGCCAACACTGACTCCCATCCCGATCGGCGACTACGTGAAACGGGATGGAACGACTCAAATGACCGGAAATTGGGACGGTGGGAACTATGAGTTCACATTCGCCAAGTTCATTGATAAGGGAAATTCAACCTACTATATAGACCCCGATCAATCCAGCGGTATGAGACTGGCTTATGACGCAGAAGTCGGGTATGCATCTACGTCTGACGATGACAAAATCATATTCGATCGCAACGAATCTCTGAAGTGGGAGAATGCGAATGAAAAATTCGTGTTTTCCAAGCGGATCTATGCTCCCAGGTTTGGCGCTGGAGGGGCGGTTTCGCCGGATTACGAACTGCATTTATTCCGCACAGATGTAGCATCAACAGGTATCTCAAACACCATAGCGGCAATCGAGGGACGAGAAAATGAGTATGTTTCGTTTTTGATGGAGGCGGCCGGAGATTATGAACACGGATTATGCTGGTCGACCGGAACATCAGGTGGCGCTCAATACGACGCCTACCTGACATTCCATGCGAGCACGGATACCTTGGCGATCTCGTCCAACAATGACGGAGTCGGCACCGCAAGAACTCTGACGCTATCTCCGAACGGGTATTTTCTGGCGAACTGCGATGCAGGGGCCGGGACGCCACTCGTCATTGACGGAAGCGGAGAAATCCTGATCGCGAACACCCCGACTCCAACTTCGACGCCAACGGCTACTGCCACACCCACCTACACAGCAGCACCGACGAACACGCCGACCAGCACGCCTGTTGCCGGATATCCGATCTGTTTCGAGAACGACCGGGACGTTTCTGCAGACGCCTACCTGTATCTCGGCAACTGGCAAACCTCATCGACATACGGCTATCCCATGCCATACGCAGGCAGCATCACGAGCATATGGGTGTGCGCCAACTATAGCACGTATACGCCTGGCGATAGGACCGATTTCGAGGTCCGCAAGGGTGGCACCAACGTCTTCGAGATCCGCCTGACGCCATCCGGAACCGGCGTGATCTGCGGGACAACGACTCAGGCCGTTGGAACCGATACGTTTTCTGCAAACGACATCATCTCCGCTTACGTCGACAACCAAGGCAGCCTTTCGACGATCACGAATATCAGCATGATCGTAGGAGTAACCTGGCAATGACACACGAATGCAGATACCCGGACCACGATGAGCGACTCAGCATCATCGACGCCAAGATCCTCGACATCGATCATCGTGTCGAGATGCTCGAGGCGCGGGACCCGATGCCGAGCGGGACGTTCTTCACGGCCCTGAAAACGATCCAGGACGCGCAGGCACGGATCGAAACCATGATGACATCATTCCAATCGCAGCTCGCGGAACTCGCGGGAAAGATCGCTCTCCATCAGTCGATCCTCTCAGGCGATCAGGCTGATGTCGTCCGGATCAAAACCGAAGCGACGGATAAGCGGACCAGGCTGCTCTGCGCGTTCGGGTTAACCGCTGCCGTCGTCGCGTCGATCTTTTTCAAACCGACTCTCGCCGACATCACGAGTTTCAATGTGATCACCTACGCATCGTGTGGGTGGCTGTTCGGTGAGAGTTTTATCAACGTTCTGTCGAAAAACAGGAGGGAATCATGATCTCGAAGATATTTGGAAGTCCGATGCGACTCGCCGCGGTGAGCGTGCTCCTAGTGGCGCTGTTCTGCATTGCGGTGCTGGCTCTCAGCGGGTGCGCGGGAGGGAATCTGAAACTGCCGGATCTGGGCGACATGAAGGTCAACGACCTTGTTCAGACCGGGGGCGAAGCGAAGCAGTACAAGACCGAAGTGGACGTATCGATCAAGAGCGACCTCGACAATATTCCCGAGGTGAGCGTATCGTCCGGATCCGGAGAAACAAAATCATACTCCGTGATCGAAACGACGCCGGCAGCGCCCACTCCAACGCCATACATCGGACCGGGAGAGCCGACGAAACCGCCTGACAAAACACCCGAGATACCGACTCAGAAACCGACTATGGGACCGGTCAAACCTCGACCGACTCCACCTCAGCCGACACCTCCGGGACCGAAACCAACTCCGGAACCAACGCCTGAGAAAAGTATGAAGGTTTGCGTCTCGAAGATACCCATCATGACGCTTGAAAACAGAGATGAACTGAATAAGCAACTTCTATTCTGCGCATCTGCAGGCGATCAGCGAATCGGTGTCTACCATCGATATGTCGAACCGAAGAATGGCAATCCATGGTTTCCGGCTTGGCGAATCGAGGCATGGGATGGAGACCACC
Source organism: uncultured bacterium (assembly GCA_937951895.1). GTDB lineage: Bacteria > CSSED10-310 > CSSED10-310 > CSSED10-310 > CALFER01 > CALFER01. The sequence continues at coordinate 19,947 of CALFER010000065.1, read as the reverse complement.
AGGTCATGGAGTGGTACATCTTTGATGCTCACAAACTGGTCGGGGAATCTGCGCAGTTCTTGATCGACTATTCGGGAGCCATCGAGGTCACTTGCCTCACAACCGGGGATTCGCAGCATCTTGACTGGAAGTTCCCGGCGGGTAAAGTCCCGCAGCTCGGTGAGGACGAGGCCTGCGAAACGATCGGGTGGCCGTCGAAGGCCGAAGCGCGATTGTGTAAATAGCTCTCGTGCCCGGCGGCGTGGACGGTGACACGCCTTCCAGATTGTGATTCACGCCCAAAAGCCAGGGCGAATATCGACACACCTGGGAGTGACCAAAGGCAGCCGGTTCAATTCCGGCCCGGGCATCTCGAGGAGGGGATCATGAGCGAAGTAGGATTAATTACAAAATCACTGATCGAACTCGCAAGTGCAGACCCAAGTATGACGCTTGATGCTGTCTGCGAAAAATTGTCTCAATTCAAACGCGATCGGATCCGAGTCAGGATCTCTGCAGCGAAGAACAGAAAATGGATTCCCAATTCGTTTGGACGTGCGGAGTCCGGATTGACCATTCCTGAATTCAAACCGCAACCATCAGACCGTGGAGCAAGAGCATTCGACGAACTGAAGCGACGCGGGGAGTTTTCGAGAGATAACTATGGCGAGGCCCGCAAGGTCAAAAAACTGATCATTCCGGGTGACAAGCCCATCGGGATTGTGTCGTTTTCTGACCACCACATCGACGGTCAGACTTCCGATATGTCCACGATGGAGGAAGACGCTCGGCTCGTGCGAGATACAGATGGCCTCTATGCCCTGCACGGTGGCGACGGAACCGACAACCACATCAAGCACCTGTGTGCGATCATCGGGAGCAACAGCACTCCGCGGGAGCAGCTCGATGCGTTCGGTTACTACATCGGGATCATCGGGAACAAATGGCTCGGGCTTGTTGGCGGGAATCATAATGAATGGACGCGGCTTGTGTCTGGGATTGATGGTCTTGCGCCACAACTCTCATCACTGCTCCGATATCTCTATGACCCGGATGAACTTTGGCTGCAGCTCACAATCGGCTCTGTAATGTATCGAGTGGCAATCCGGCACAGGTATCGTTTCAACTCATCGCTGAATCAGACGCACACGGTCAAACGATTTTACGATCTCTGCGATTACCAGTGGGATGTCGGGTTTGTGTGCCACCACCACGAATCGACGTTCGAGCCGTTCCTGCGGCACGGAGCCAGACGGCTGGCATTCCGGTGTTCCACTTATCAACTATGGTCCGGATACAGTCGGGCGAACGGATACAACGACGCGGTGCCTGAACATCCGATGGTTATTCTGTTCCCGGACACACGGAAGATGATTCCATTCTTAAACTTCAGGGACGGGATTGACTACCTGAAGTTCTGCAGGAAGGTGAGGTGATACATGGAAACATCGATTGTAAAAGGTTATGCGGTTATTGGAGACCCAACTCCGACGTGTAAAAAATGTGGATCAGCGTGGTTTACGTTTAACAAGGCAGGAGCAACTGTATGCAGTTCATGCGGTGAAAGGGCAAGTCATGTGCGATGCAACTCCTAAAAAAGTGGAACAACTCGATTCCGGGCCGCGATGGATTGACATGCCGCCTGATACGAGCACACTTCATTTTCATCCTGAACATCCATTCCCGATGCAGATCGATACAACCAGATCAGTTGGATTTTCAGAAATTCAACCAAATCGGTTGAGCTTCAAGGATTGCGTGAAGGAGTTCGAGGGTTTCCTTCCAACTCCATATGTCTGCCCGGGCGGACACCAGACGATCGGGTATGGACACCGGATCCGTGAGGACGAGTCGTTCACCTCGATTACTCTCGAGGAAGCCGAAGTCCTGCTCGATCGGGATCTGGCCGAGGCAGCGCTGCAGATGCACCGGGAGATCCGCGTGCCACTGACGGATGGCCAGAAACTCGCGCTGATCGATTTCGTTTTCAACCTCGGGATCGGACAAGCCCGGGAGTCCACCCTATTCCGCCTCGTCAACGAGCGACGCTTCGCCGAGGCGGCTCTGCAATTCGAAAGGTGGGTCTATGCCTCCGGAAAGAAACTCGATGGCCTGGCGAAACGTAGAGTCTGGGAACGGTCCTTATTTACCGGCTGATCTGGTGTTTTTCCGTGGATCCGGATTCCTGTCGAAAGCGATCCGGATCTTCACTAGGTCGATCGGAGAGTCCAGGACAGAAGTGAATCATGTCGGAATCATCGCGCCGGATGGCGAACTGATCGAGTCCCTCCACACCACCATCGAACGACCGTTCGATCCATCCGAGGCCTTCGCAGTTTACCGTCTTGATGGCATCACCGACGACCAGCGCATCGCGATCGCCCAGACCGCCATGTCCTACGTCGGCCGCCGATACGGATACGCAAAGATCCTCGCCCACCTCGGAGACTGGATACTTGGCGATCGGTTCGTGTTTCGACGACTCTGCAGAATGGACCGTTACCCGATCTGCTCATGGGTCGCGGCGTGGTCGTATTTCAAGGTAATCGGATACGAGTTCGGGACTCCACCAGAAGCAGCGAGTCCCGATTCGATGTGGGATAATCTGATCTTCACGACGAATGTGATATGCCATTGTATGGCACATTCGAACGCAGCCTCAGTATCCGAAATTCCAAACTCCGATACCTCCGTAGATCGACGCAAAATCGCTTGACATGAGAGCCGACAAAACCAACGCATTCCCTGTTCCTGTAACGGCAGGAAATACATAACCAGCCGGAATCACGTCAACCCTTGTCATTCCGGGATCGAAGGAATCAGTCCAATAGTCCACTGAAGTACCAAATGAAGGCGCGAAGAATACCAGATCATAAATCATGACGACCACAAACAAGTGGTGCTCCTCTAAAGTATCCAATCCTGTGTTGCAAACATCAACATGACACGAGAATGGATCTCCGGGTTCGAAAAAGTGTGAAGGCATCCAAATTGTTACTCCAGGATCAGAGCAGTCGGATTGAGAAGGCGGGGGAGTTGGCGTCGGTGTTGGAACATTGCTGCTTGGATAATGATAACCGAGATCAATGATGCTTCCATCGATGACATCATCGGTTCGTGTTGTGCGAGTATCGAAACAAACGCTCCCTGAAGGAAGTTCATAACATACAGCGGATGCTGTTGAGGAGCCTTCATCCACGCAAGGGCTATCCGTTGCCTGTCCCGAACTGATCTGGCTGAGATAGAAATCACCTGATGATCCTGTCACAAAGAGCGGATCTGCATCTATGTTATGAATTCCAGGATAACCTCCCTCGACATCAGAATAGGAGATAGACTGCACACCCAGAAGCCCAGGCGGACTGTTTCCCCAGGAGATGCACCTAATCATCTCAATGTTCGACCCCCCCTCGCCGTAAACAGATCCACCTGATGTCGCAGCATTGTTCTCTGCGATTGTGCATGAATTCATCGAAACAGAACCATTCCCGCAAAATACTCCTCCACCAAATCCACCGTTTCCGGAAGTTATATGAACAGAAGAATTGGATTCGATGAGGCAGTTGATCAGTGAGACTCGAAAATATCCTGATAACTGGATGTATAGTCCTCCACCCAATGCAGATGAACCAGTTCCATCTGTCGCTGAGTTGCCTTTGATGACGCAATTTGTGAACGTCGCGTTCGAATTTAGGGTGAAGACTCCACCACCGAAAACTGAATCACCATTGGAAGCAACCGAGTTGTTCTGGATCACGCAAGAGACAATCCAAGGACTCCCACCCCGGATTGATAATCCCCCTCCCAAGGAAGAATTGAGATTCTCTTCGATTCGACATGATTCGATCAACGGAGATCCTCCTTCCGAATACACACCTGAGCCTTCAACCGCGGAACAAGAGGCAATGACGCAATTGCGAATTGTCGGGGAGCTACCAACGCAGAAAATGCCAGCTCCTTCGCTGCCTGATCCGTTAACTGGTGCTCTCCCATTAACAATCGAAAAACCGATGATCCTTGAATTCCGTCCCTCACCCATCGCGAAGATTACTCCACGTCCGATGTTCTCGCAGTCTATCACCGTGCTCACTGGCCCACTCGCAGAGACCAATGAAATCATTTTTCCTTCGAAATCTAGATCTCGGTTTCCTGTGCCGCTGTAAATTCCATCCTCAACCAAAACGGTGTCTCCATGTGTGGCAACCGAAATGCCTTCCTGAATGGTTAAATGTTCGGTTGGCACGTGGATCACACTTGCGTGGGAAAATCCCCAAATAAAACTCCCGAAGAGAATCAGCATTACCGAAATTGACCCGAATCTCCAATTCATGATTTCCTCCTTCCCAGAAAAGACTCAAAAACGCGAACTATCCGATGGCATGCACTATAAACACCATCCATAGACAAGGATAATCCAGATTAAAAAAAACGTGCAAAAAAAATGGGAATCCAAACACTCAACACACATTCGACAAATTCTTGAATCCCAAATCCAGAAAACCTTTGACGAAACAAACCGATAAGTTTACATTTTCCGTGAGGCTCTGAGATAAGCACGCGCGCTGATTCTGAGTCTCTACCCAATTCATTACAAGTGACCCCCACTTGGGACAGCCTCGGAACGATCCGGGGCTGTTTCTTTTTCAACTGTTTGAAATTCTCGAACAGTTCAGTCGTCCGTGGAAATCGGACAACTCATCCGTTAAGTCGGCAACCTCGGCGTGCCGACATTGCCGGCATTGCCGACATTGGCGCACTCTTTGCTATGCACATCGAAAAAAGTTGATAGGCCGCTCCGTGTGTCAACTTTCCATAATGCGAGGCTAGTTGTTTATTTTCAATAACTTAACTTGATTAAACATCTTCCTGGAGTTATATTATAGACAACAGGCAGGGATGCCAGAAAGGAACAAGAACATGAGAACATTCACGACAAAGAGCAGGATCGCAGGATTAATAGCAGCTGAGAAATACCAGCAGAACCGCAAACACATCGCCACGCTGATGGGATGGCTGGAAGATGAACTTGAGGCGCACGAAGCACGCGCAAAAGAAGACCCGAAGAACTGGGGTTACGCTGGCGATCTTGGCAGCGCAAAAGAAGGCCTGATGAACATCCTCAGCCAGCTGACCGGATTCGAAACCAGAGACATCGAAACGGAACTCGAACAACTCGATCAATAGCAAAGGATCTGCTCGATCCACCAGGTTCCGAAAGGGCCTGGTTTTTCTCCGTTCATGCGCGAGGCATCCCATAAAAAAGCGTTTTATTTCAATGATTTAACTTGCCTTACTGTCTCTCTGGGATTATATTCATGGGTGTAGGGCAACGAAGCCCACAACAACAAGGAGGCCAAGATGAGAAGAGGAACATTCAAAAACACAGATACGATGTTCAGAGCATTAACCAAAGCGAGGAAAGCAAGGCGGATGGAAGCGAAGCAAGCAGACTGGACAGAAGCGCCACACCTCACCGAACAGGATCGGGAAGACCTTCGCTTGGTCAGGGATTACATCAACAACGGCGAACCCGAGTGCGCACACAGCACTGCGAGCAGACTCGACACGATCGTAAGGGACGAGATCCCGAGCGCGATCTGGACCCAGATGGAAGAAGCGACGACGAAATACACTGCGAAGGCGATCCGCGAAGCTGGAAAGAGACTGGCCGAGATGGATCAGAATCCGCAGATCAACCAGATGGTTAGCGACTTGCTCAGACTGCTGCATGGATGATAAACACTCAACCGGCGCCGGGCGCGAGCCCGGTTTTCGTCGTGGAGAAGGAAGGCGCACATGGAACACTCACCAGAAACCGAGAAGATCAGGAAACTGGCGTTTAAACTACTCGGGAAGGAACTGCACTATAAGCCAGGCGCTCGTGTCCCCCACGGGGCGGCTGCAGCCCTCGCCAAGGAACTCGGGGTATCGGATGCCACCGCACGGAATCTGTTCTCTTTCAAAGAGCCCGGCCTGCAGACCAAGATCATCCTGAAGCTTCTCTACCGGATACACAAAATTTCCGATTGACGCCACAGGCTGGCCGGTGCGATATTCTCCCCATGGACTGGACACCGGAAGAAATCAAGAAGCTCGTGAGGAAGTTCGGCGGGGTCGCGGTGATGGCAGAGATCATGAGGGTCACGCCGAAGGCCATCTATAATATGGCATATGGGAATACATTCCCCTCGATCGGATCAGGAGTAGCTATTTTAAATCTCATCAAAATTCTTGATGAGTCCATGTCGCCTAATGAATTATCAATGATTCTTGAGAAATGGCGATCAGAGAATATATCGACACCGATCAGGAAGCCGAAAAAGAAATCTCAGCATTGACTACCATTAATTAATTCATTATCATCCTCTCAGGTCCACCAACCGAGGAGGGTTAATGAAACGCTATTACCTGATCAACAAATCCCAGCGAGACAAATCCGGAGTCGTGATATCCGGGCACAAGACATTCCCCGCAGCGGAGGTCGCACTGAAACGGATGAACGCGAAGATCCAGGACGGAGCTATCCCAGCCGTCATCATCGAGAGCGACCGCGTTCTTCGGAGAGGCCAGAAGGTCAGCCCGGGGGAGTATTAAAGCCTGCGCCCTGCCAGCTTGAACGATGGATTCGACAGCGGTATGATGCACAGGTGGGAGAAATTCTGTCAGAGATCGAGGAACTGTTCGAGAAGATAGAGTAGGTAACAAGCGAAACGGCCCGACCGGCCGGAGCCGGAGGGGGCATTTACCCCGGAGCCTCGCCCTGATCTCTGGTCACTGGGGAAGGGATTTCAGCCGCGATTCGTAGCCTACACGAACAGGATGCTTCTGGTAACGACGGCAACAATCTTGGAGGATGTTACAATGAAACAGTTAGCATTAGCATCGGTCATGATTTTCCTTTCAGTGTTCTGTTCTGCACAGCAAACGAGCGTCTGCACCGTTGATGTGAATGTGAAATATAGGATGACTTGTGTGTCTATAAACAATCAAAGCTTTTTCCTTGTCGATTCGCCGTATGTTGAGTCGATGCTAAGATTTGCACCTGATCTTCTCGTGAGTCTATTAAACGGAAAAGAGGTGGCTGTTTCTGTAAACCAACGATTGGATGACTCAATGAAACCAGATATGGGAAGTATCCTTGTATTCATCGGCAAGTCAATCGTGCTGCATTTTCATAATCAACTTTGTGTGACAGGATTCCCGAACCAAGGATTGATTTACGGAAAAGCAACATTTAAAGACGGAATGCTGCACGTTTTTGATTGTTCTTGGGTCAGTGGAAACCAGAGAAGCTCCTGTTGACCCTTCCGTGCTTTCTGGGAGTATTATCGGTCAGTTTCGTTGACAGTAGTGCATTCTTCTGCTAAAAAGCTTTTAAAACTTGACGTTCTGCACAGGAGGCCTGATGGACATCGTTATTTTCAGCGAAAGCGCGGATCTTGCGCAGAGACTGATGAAGCCACTGTTCGCGGAGTGGCCAAAGCTGATCTGCATCCACAACAAGGCGGACTTCTTCATGTTCCTTCACGAGGAACTGGATGCGGATTGCATCGTGGCGGACTTCTCGTCGTTCACCGCGAGGGATCTGATCCGGGTGCGCTCTTCCCTGTCCCGTCATCCTGACGCCGCAGTAATCGCGATCGTGAAATCCCGGTTCACCCTAGCGCGAATCCGTCACGCCGGGATCCGGATCGCCGGGTTCATCCAAGAGCCGATGCCTGAGGACGACCTGGTCGAACTCGTCGGTAAAGTCATCAGGACACCCGATTCGGACCTGTCAGTTCGCATTATCACCGCCCAGGAGGCTCCAGTGTGAAATCGATTTCACACTTTTGAGACCTTGTAAACCGTGCGTTTGAAGTGGCCAGACGTACCGCCACTAGGAGGAAACATGAAGGAGAAATACTTGATCGTTCGCATTCGAGACGGGAAGCAGGAAGTCGTCGCCAGGCGCAGGACAAGCGATGGGGCAGAGAAAGCGCTCGCTCTGCACAAGAGTTGTCAGATTCGGATCTGGAAGGATGGGGAGTGGGTAAGGTGCGATGAGTGACGGCTCTCGAATATACTCATGGAAGCACAGGGTGTTTTTTTCTGGGTCGCGCGAGAGGAAAATTAAAGCTTGACATACTCTGTTCAATGTTCTATCGGTTGACATTCTGCTTCTTGGCCAGTATTCTGGCTTTGAAAGGAGAATGGCGTGGGAGATGATTTTCAGACTGACTTTTTAGTTCCAAATTCCACTTTGTTAACTGGCCTTGGTTCGATTGTATGTGTGTTTGGCTGCGAAGAATTCAGATATAACATTTCTGAAACACCGAGCCAAGCTGATGCCAAAGCACTAATGTCGGATTGGAAGATTGTTGGAGATGATATTGTACTCGCGTTAAGTCGATTTGAACAAGACATTAGTCAAGACCAGGTGAAGCATTCCCGATAAGTAACTAAAATGCCGCAAAAGCCAAATATAATCGAAAAGAAACGAAGCGAAAATCAGGTTGTTACAGTTCAATCAGCTAAGTTTGAATCTTATTCAGGTTTGATTCCTCATCCGGCGTTGATTGAGCATTATGAAAGAATCCTGCCGGGTAGCGCTCATAGGATCTTGGCACTCACGGAAAAGCAGTCTTCGCACAGGATTGAAATCGAAAATCTTGTTATCTCCAGCCAACAGAGAAATCAATTCACTGGACAATTGATAGGTTTTTTTATCGCTAGTTTGAGTATCTTCGCTAGTGTATATCTCGCAGTAAACAACCATGAAATGACAGCATGCATTCTTGGAAGTTCAACAGTTTTTGTTCTTGCCGCAGCGTATATCGCTGGAAAGTACTTCCAGCATAAAGATCTTCAAAAAAAGAAGCAGAATCGAATAGTTGTTGAATAATATATAATTGATTTTAGTTTACCATGGAACTAGTGTCATGAAAGTCACGTGCGAGACTTTGGTGACAATGTCATGTTAACTATAAATTGATTATGCTCATATTGAAACCCATTGTAAGTTGTTCGTCTTGAAGGAGTGACATTGTTTTTTATTTCTAATTTACCACTATTTACATGCAATAATCGCTTTGTTCGAAACATGCCAATGCCATTACCTGAAAGTTGTAGTTGTTTTGCAACATATCCTGAAAATCCCTCGTCACCAATCCGGCTAACTTCCTCCGGAAGTATCGGAATACTCATCATATCAAATACAATGATTAATCGTTTTTGAATCGCGATAAACTTAACTGTCACAACAGACTTTGGCATCACGTATTTGGTGGCATTGTCTATTATCGGGTAGATTGCAACATGAAAAGTCTCATAATCCAATAACGAATAGAATTCTGATTTTTCGACAGTTACTTGAACATCCTTTTCAGAAAAATCTTGGAAGAAGACATGAAGTACATTTAATATAACTTTTCTAATATTATGTTCCTGCATCTTGGGATATGGTGCATGCTCATCTAAATAAAACAACGCAGCGAACTCAAGTTTCATTGCCAAGTTGTTTTTTGCGATGCGAAGAAACGTTCTAGCGGCATTATCTGGATAAGATTTCATCTCATATTTCAAGAGCTTTATCTGATCTGCAATCTCTTTAGTTAGGTTTTCCTGTGGAATAAAATCAAAGAATTCTTGAATGCAGTGTGCATTCAGCGATTTGAGGTTGTGGATAACGTGGTTTAGCTGCTTACTGTATGAAGTGAGAATGTCTGATTGAATATCTTTAATATAATTAATCATTGTGAGAAATGCATCCAAACGAGCACGGAAAACACGTGAGCTCGCTAGATCGTTATTTTGGTATGAGCATAAAAATACTCCTCCGACATTAGATTTCAGTACCCCAAATTTGCGAAGCTTTTTATCAACAGAGCATTTGATCTTTGAACTATCTCCGGATTGAATGGAATTTATGCAGTCTTCGCACTTGAGCAAGGTATTACTGGCAATAATAACATCACCTAATCCATAAACTTGATATTTCATAACTTGTTAAAAATTTCTTTTGCAAGACGCTCTGTTGCTTGTTGAAACTCATATGGATCGGCGTTTTTAGGAAGGCATTCATCTGCCTTTTTTAGTGCAGGATGAAATCGTTCCCCCTGAGTTTGGGCAGAATAAATCACGACTTTCTTCTCTGGATACTTATCTAGTATTGCTGAAGCGAGACCAAGCCCTTCATCTTTAAACCGAAGCCGTCTCCCTACTCCGTGAATGTCAATGAAGAGAATCTGTGCCAGTTCAACTTGTGGATCATCGAGCGAGGCTAAATCACTAGTTCTTCTCGTATGAACCCAACCACTTTTTCTTAAAATGTCCACAACCTTAAATTTTTGATCGTCATCAATAAACAGAATGTGAATGGATGACTTTAAAATACACAAATCTACATCATGGTTAGGTCCCCTTTCTTCCTGATATGAGATATCAGAATAGAGATTGCTGTCTTCAATAATCTGAGGTTGATAATCCGATATATCGAGATTACTTCCTCTCGTCTTTGGATGAAAAAAATACCAAAGAAAAAAACTAATAATGGAGACTCCGGCACCACTGAATAGCCATTCTTTATTATCAACAATCCAATCATAACTACTTCGAAGCCAATCAATCATGTTTACCCCTTATTTCCTGAACATCTAGTCCATGAAAACCAACAAAATTTATTATGTCGGAGAAAAAACACATCAAACCATCTTCCCCCTGTTTCTACCGCCTTTCGAACCATTTGCTCATCCCTTCCCAGCCCTCTCCAGATTCCCCTAGCAGCCTCTCGATAATCTCCTCGTCAGCGACGGCAAAGACCGCGATCCTCGGAATTAAAAGCTCTCAGTCTCCGGACATGCATCCGTGTCCGGATGAACTGGATGCATGTGAAGAAAAACCTTCATCGACTCAGTCGGGCCGTTAGCAGCGATCATATAGTTGATAATCGCACGAAGAATCATATTGAAAGCACTCTCTTTTTCATCAAATTCCAAACTGCTCCCATCTGTGTAATGCTTCAACCAATCCCTCACAATATTCAGTTTAGCGATCATCTCCTTTCGGGAGATTGGCGGAAACGATTCCTGGTATCGAAAATCCTCCGCAAGCGCTTCAACCACGCTCAGGCTTGGCACATCTCGCCGACGCATCTTCCCTAATGGTTCCTCCGCTGCACCAGCGAGTGTAATCGCGCTGATGTAATCTAAACCTGACAAGTAAAGATCAATTGCACGTTCAAGCTGTTGCCTAGTAGCTTCAAGTTTGGTTATTGTCTTCGTTGACACTTCACCCTCATTTACATCAACAGGTTACTACCTATCGTCACCTTATCACTAAATCGCAATCTAAAAGCTAATCCCTTCATATTCACTTCTCAAAACATCTCCCCCTGCTTCCCCGCTTCCTTCTTCACGCGCTGCGCCTCCTTAAACGTCGAATCCGCGATCCCGCGCCCTGGGTAATCGATCTTCCGGTTGTCGAGGAGCTGCTCGATGGTGAGGATCTGAATCCGGGGATGTCGCGTTCCCCAGGGCGAATCGTAGAACCCGGCAGAGACCGCCTCCCGCTCCATGTCGCGTGTTGGAGGATTCATGGCGATCAAGACACCGATCTCGGCCTTCTCGCGATCGAGGACTCCGCGCAGATCCCGGATGAACGACACCTGCACCTTCCCGGCTTTCACCGAGATTATCACCTGCTTCGTTCTTCCACCCTTTTCGTCGTGGAAGTAGATCCGGCCATCGATTCCGCGATCGGCCCCCTTCTTCTGCTCTGCCGGCCTGGCGCCCACGAGACCGAGTGACCAGAACTGGAACTGATACGGATCCGTTTCGGCGAGCACTTGCGCACTGGCGAGGTCGACTGGTTCGCCGACGATGTTGAATTTCAGATCTTCGCCGTATGTCGTCCGGAGCCGGTGCTTTATCAGGGTGATCGCCAGGTGTGTGATGTCGATTCCGATCCATCGGCGATTCAAACGCTGTGCTGCGTCGATTGCTGTGCCGCAGCCGCAGAACGGATCCAGGACGATGTCGCCTTCGTTGCTGGATGCCTTGATGATTCGTTCGAGGAGGGCGACTGGTTTCTGGGTTGGGTAGCCGAGGCGCTCCTGATGCCATGATCGCAATGCTTGAATGTCAACCCACAGATCCTGGGTGGGCATTCCTTTGGCTTCATCAAGATATCTTTTCCGCCGAGGAATTCCATTTTTTGTGTAATAAATCTTGCCTTCCTCGTCCAATCTTTGCATTGTTGAAGCCGGGCATCTCCAAAATCCTTTTACTCCCTTCCATTCGTAATGATATCCACCTCCACTCAATCCGGAGGCACTCAAATTATCTGACATCCAGCAACGCCCATCAGGATCTTTAAAGCGATAATACTGTTGGATATAATTTTCTTCATATGGCTGGAAGGTTTCATTCCACAGCGCATGCTCAGATTTCGAGTAGAACAAAATAGAATCGTGGACCGATCCAAATCCAATTGCATCGTTATGCCCTGACGTTCTTTTCCAAATAACTTCACTTCGGAATTTATCGAGCCCGAATACCGCATCCATGATCAGCTTCAGATAATGACTCGCAGTCGGATCACAGTGCAGATAAATGCTCCCAGTCGGCTTCAGCACGCGCCGGAGCTCCACGAGCCTCGGTGCCATCATCGCGAGGTACGCCATCATGTCGTTGTCGCCGAGGAGCGTCCGGAAGGCTCGCATGGCATCGGCGACCTTCCCGCCACGCTCGACCAGTTCGATGTACGCGGTCTCGGCGTCCAGATTCCAGTGCCAGGTGTCGTCGAAGGCCTTGATCTGTGATGCAGCCTTGCTCCCGTCCTTCTCGGCGAACAGAACGTTGTACGTCGCGTTCGAGTTGAACGGGGGATCGAGATAGATCAGGTCCACTGACTCGTCCTTGACGTATCGCCTCAGAACTTCCAGGTTGTCGCCGTAGTAAAGGGTGTTGGTCATTTAAATACTCCCATCAAGCTAAATCAATACCGACACGACTCCCTGATCAAAGTTCTGGTGCAAAGAGCATTCCTTCGAGTTCTTTCATCGATGGGACAAAATTATCACTCAGAATTTTCATGAGGACGCGCTTTGCCAAAGAATAAGTGCTAGACCAGATTCCACCAGTTTTTACTTTCGCACTATGAGCAATTTCAGACCTTGCATCATACAGTTTCATGATTTGTTTGTGGAGCCGAAGTCTTGAATCACCAATAGGTTCAAGATATGCTGCAATATGCGCTGAAACTCTAAACCTCAGCTCTTGCTTCGCTGGAGAAAACAGTTTTTCAAGAGCACTCCAAATCAGGAGAACTGAGACTGAACGGATGGGCAGTTCACCGGCTCGATCAATCGCATAAAATGCATCACGGAAGGACTGACTCTGTGACATTAACGTTCCACCGGTAAGCCAAGTCTTCCGCAACCATTGAAGATCTTCTTCTGACAGAACTGAAACAACGGCTTCTCTGGAGTAATACCTTGGTAAGGTTTCGATCTGTGTTACATGAAACTTGTTTTGGTTTAAAGCAAACTCTGCAAATGGACATTGAGATATAACTGGAACACGTGAAAATCCAGCACCTCGCAGACGTATCAGAGCGATGATCCACCAGATCGTGTTAAGCTGATCAAAAAAATTTGGAAGTTTGAGCGATCCTGGAATGAAAAGTTCTATTTTTATATCTGTTCCATTGTCGTGATCCACGATGCGCCAAGGAGCCGGATGTGGCTCCCCTTCTTTAGCTGCCGAAAATGAGAATATAAGCGGATTCATCAAACGTGCATATGTCTTTCTCAGAAAAAGTCCATGTCCTAGTTCGAACTTATCATGAATCATTTCGACATCAGAAATACCGCCGTAAAACGCAACTGGTTCAGTATTCATTTTAATGAAAACAACGCGGATGCTTGAGATTTTCTATAACCTTGGAAATTTCCATCTGCAAGTTAACATCATCGATAGGTAGGTCCATCGGTCCATCAGAGAATTGCGATCGAACCCCAACGATGGTGATTCCAACAAGTGAGTTGTCAGATTTATCGCATCTCAAGAGAAATCCAGGTTTAGGTTCATGGCACACCACACCTGTCGATTTTTTGAATGTGATGTATAGAGTGTCGAATTCTCGGTCGTAGCTGATTTTCATTGCCGCCTCAGCGTCCCTTTCGGGGCTTCCTGGTTCTGTTATACGTCTTTTTAGGCTCAGGGTAAAGCTGACGAGATCTGTTTGGGTCTGGAAGTGAGTCTTTTCGATATGCCGTGACAACCTTGCCTGAAGCATTGAGATCCGATCCAGCGTAATCAACAGGAACATATAAATAAGAATCACGATCAAACTGCCTGATGAACAATTCACGGTGCGGGAATTCTGTGTCGAATACCCCCTTTGGTTTTTGGACAGTAATTGTTACGTGAGGTTTGTCGAAATTCTGCTCGTCAGCATGACTTTGAATATGGTCTTCCCATCTCAAACAGGATAGAGTTACTGGGCGAGTTTTGTAATCGGTGCAAATCAAAACATCGTCAAGAGAAGTTGAATCGAAATCATGGAAAACGACAGCACCGTCTTCGATGATTATATCCTCATCGGCGTTTTCTGGATCATGCGGATTTATCGTCATTTTTTGTCTTTTCGCTTTGCTCGGACTCATACTTTTCGAGTTGTCTTTTTAAGGCGTCAATCAATCCAGGCAGAATTTTCAACGGAAGAACAACTCGTGTCTTTATCGGCAGTCCAACTGCTTTTTCTCCTTCTGTTTCAATAATTGGACTTGGAGACATGATCTCCGCAAAATCCAACCCAAAGTCATACTCGGTATGCGTAACGAAAACGAAGTTCGAATAGACACGCGCTTGAAATTGATCTTGCAAGACCGGTTGAAGCTTCATTATGGTTCCTTCTGCTGGTGGTTCCGTTACGGCACGTTTTTTCTTTGACATCTTCTTCTCCTATAATTTTCGATTGTTCACATCCCCATCAAACAAGCCTTCATAATTCCGATCAACGACCTCCGTCTCAAACCGATCTGGCCATGCTATCGCCCGCAGGTCTTTCTCGGAGAGGGTGTGGAGGTTCATGTTCTTACTGCTCCACAACCTGTTTAAACGCCCAGTATTCTGTAAGCTCGCCCTTTTTTCTGATTTTTACGGTATGATTCCAAACATTCCGATCCACAATGTAAACCATGTCCCCTTTCTGGAGTGGGATCGCCATGTCTGAAAGCAGCAATACCATCATCGCCTTCTCGAAAGCCTCCTCGTCTTTGGCGACCAAATACTCAGAAATCTTGTCGAGATCAGATTCTAAAACAAAACCGTAAAAATTACCTCTCGTGATCGGAACATAATCTCCGATTGAAGCAACAGTCTTGCTTGTTTCTTTAGTGGCCTTAGATTTTTCTTCTGATCCGGCGGAGAACCAACCTGCCTGATAGCACGCACGAAGGCTGACAACAAAGACGAGTATTGTTCCGATTGCGCTGAAGCATCCCTTGTAATCGACCTTCGATGGAGCTGCGATTGGGCAATCATTAGGATTCGCTTTAAGAACCTTCCCGCACCCATCACATTTCTCTTCATCGACTGTCCATTTTCCGCACCCCGGACATTTCACCATGCTCAACCCTGCAATTCGTTTCAGTTTCTGAAGTTACTCGCAAGTTGCGACAGTGTAGAAAAATATCCTCACAATTCTTGAACGAAATTTGATTTAAGCATCATCCTTTGACTTTGGTGTGGCAAGAAGTCTCCGTTTTCGCCTTTGGTTCGCCTTTTCACTTGACACACGAAACGACTTCTGGAAAACTGATCGTGACATCGGAGGGGATCGATAATGAGAATCATCAATCTGTTTTGTCCTGTTCAGGATGAATTCGAATTTTCACTTCTTCAGTCGGATATAAACGCGCTACGGTTCGGATTGCCGTTAAAACCTGTCTGTACGCTTCCATCGGATAATCACCAGGGAGACGTTTCAGAATTTCAATCTCAATGTCATTTATCAGGGGTTCAGTCTGAGGAAGGATGCTGATCTGGTTGCTCAATAGATCCGACAATCCAACAGATAAAGAGAGATCTCCAGGTTTGTCTACATTCGGGGAAAGCAATTCAGAAACACTCTTCCCAAAGTACCGGGCGATCTGTTGGATCTCTCCAAACTTTGGACTCAGGACCTTGTTGTTTTCCAATTGCGAAACATGACGCATTGAGACATCAGCATATTGCGCGAGCTTTTCTTGTGAAATTCCACGCAATTCCCTCAGTCGTCTGATGTTTTCAGCTAAAATCTGAAGTTCGTCTGCTCTCCACATAATTCGAAGATACATTGTTTCCAGTTCCTTATCTATGATCGCGCGATCATGTTTATTTTGTCGCTTGACATCATGATCTTACGATCATATATTTTATGATAGACGTTGCGAAAGGAGTTGAATGATGGAAAACAAAATGAAGCAAATCAGATCGGAGAAAGGAATGACGCAGCGCCAACTCTCCGATGCAACCGGAATCAGCGAGAGGCAGATCTGTGTGATTGAGAATGGAGCAGCGACCCCTGGACTCGATTCTGCGAATGCCATCGCAAAAGCTCTTGGAGTTCAAATTGAGGACATCTGGCAGCTTGAGGTCTCGCGATGACGCCGGCATGGGAGATCGCATTAGAATGCCTCCGGACCACTAAGGATGGCGCTCAGCAAGTCGTCGAAGAAAGTCGATCCGCCAACAGGGAACTCAGTATCGCCCGTGTCTATGCGGAAGAAGCGAACGAACTCCTCCGGCGTGCATTGACTGAACTTATGAGACACCGAGGGGACGACTTGACCCATGAGGTCATGATCGACATCGCCGCCTATCTGAATGATCACGATTTTGTGTCCGGTCCCGAATTCTTTCATGAGATCGACCTCCCTGTTGGTCAATATGCATCCCCAACTGATTTGTCGGAAGGAAATCCTGAAAAGTGAAACTTTCACCAGGGAAATACACGGACCCGCGAGTCGATCCAATCTGGGGAGTGATCCAGAAGATTCTGCGCTCCCAGTCTCTCGAATACTGGGCCTCACGCCTGCAAATCGACAAATCCACAGTGAGTCGCAGGTATACCGAATTCCCCACACAGGAGAGCCTCGCGTACAGAAACATCAAGGCAATCGAGACCATCCTGGAGCTGACTGACATCTTCGGGTTGGAAGTCCTCGAATCACTGGCGGAAGTATTCGGCGCCCGCATGATCGATCCGGAGGAGAACATTCTCCGGATGGAAGACGAGGTAAGAGCCAAGATCGCTCAAGATCAGGAATCGCTGAGACTCTCAAAACAGCATCTTCTGGACATCCAGAAGGTTAAAAAAGAAAGAGGTATCAAATGAAGAAATCAATCGTATGGGTCACCATGTTGATCATTACCGCAGCATCCTTCGCGCTCTGCGGCCCGTATCACACCGTTTCCAATTTCACGAACTCAAACTTCGGTCTTACAAGCGCAACATTGGAGTTCTGGAGCTGTGATGGCCAGCAATGGATGGTGATCAAGAACTCGACAAGTGGCGGGAACGGTTCCTACACGCTCCGGAATGACCTCGTTGCAAGCTCCGAAGATCAGACAAAGACGTTCGCGAAGTACACCCCGAACGATGGCATTCAACGCGAGCTCGCAATCGTGATCGAGGAAGACGCGCCGACCCGGATCTTCATCGTGAAACCCGATGGAACGACG
This sequence comes from uncultured bacterium, assembly GCA_937951895.1. Taxonomy (GTDB): domain Bacteria; phylum CSSED10-310; class CSSED10-310; order CSSED10-310; family CALFER01; genus CALFER01. Next base: position 2,260 of record CALFER010000065.1, on the reverse strand, counting down.
TATGTCGTTTACATCAATTGAGTGCGGAATTGTAACGATCGTTCTTCCGGACGGAATCAGACCGGAAAAGGCGAGGGAAGTATATGAGGACATCAGCGACATCGAGATGCAGGCAGGACTGGAGAAGCTCTACGAAGCGGTGCGAATCGAGCGGATACGAAAGGCAATAACCGGCAGGACCCGGTGAGGAGAAAGGAAGGCAAGGCATGAATCAGGAAACAGCGGTTCAGAGGTTCGAACAGCCTGGAGCGCTCGTCTCATTGAGCGCAACAGCGATGGACATCGCGGAGATCCAGAAACAGTCCGACATGATCAACGATCTTCTCCGGAAGAAGATGGTTGAGGCGAACAAGGAAAACAACTATCAGGGACACTTCGGCATCATCCCCGGGACAAAGCAGAAATCGCTGCTGAAGCCCGGCGCCGAAATGATCGCCAAGATGTTCCGCCTTGGCGCGCAGTACGACCACAAGATCGAGCCGATGCCGAACGGCCACATCAACGTCGCAGTGACGGCCTGCATCATCCACTACCCGACGCAGACGGTCATCGGTTACGGCCTCGGGTCCTGCAGTACTCTCGAATCGAAGCACCGGTACCGCACAGGGCCTTTCGAGTTCACAGGGAAACCGGTGCCGAAGGAGTTCTGGGAGCTCCGCAAGAACGATCCGGAGGCGGCGCAGAAGCTGCTGGGTGGGCGGGGGTTCACCGCGAAGAAGAACCCTGACACAGGATTCTATGAGATCGCCATCCAGGGCGAGAAGGTCGAGAACCAAGATCCGGCTGATGTCTGGAACACAGCACTGAAAGTCGCCAAGAAACGAGCGTACGTCGACGGCATCCAGACATGCACAGCTGCCGGCGACATCTTCATGGTGAACGCCGAGAACTCGACGGACGAGGATTATGGCCAGGCGAACGGCAACGGAATCGGGAACAACGGCCACAGCGCACAGCAGCAGCAGAATCATCAGCAGTCCCAAGGCCAGCAGAACACGCAAATCAAGAATCCCGATGCGCCAGCCACCGAGAAACAGCTGAAGTGCCTGTACGCGCTCGTGAATCAGCACAACATTTCCGATGAGGTGATGAAGGGACTCCTGCGGGACGAACTGAAGGTCAACAGCTCAAAGGATCTGACCATGGCGCAGGCCTCGGCGCTCATCGAGAAGATCAAGAACGGTGGTCTGAGCAAGCGAGAACCCGGCGACGACGAAGACCTTGGACAGGCTGGGTACTGATATGAAGCTGGCTTTCATCGGAGATATACACGCGAAGGGGTCGGATCTGGATCGCACTGCGAGTGCTCTCGCTCAGGTATTTGTAGATTCGATGTTTTGTTCTATCCGAATTGTCGCCGGAGATATTTTCGATCGTTTCAATGTGGCCGATCGAGATGCCAGTGTTGGAACAATCTATCGGAAAATCCTCGACGTAATCCCGAAAGGAATGATCGCAATCACCGGCAATCATGATCTCGCCGGTGCTGGTCAGAAGGACGCACTCGAACCGATCAACGGTATCCTGGACGTCAAGCGCGAACCGGAACTTCAAGTCACTCCAGATGGCATCGCATTTCTGTTCATCCCCTGGGGCAAGTTCCCGAGTGCTGAACTCCTTGATGAGACAGCAATGGGCGCATGGCACAATGCCAAACGCCGCGCAATCATCGCCCACTGCGACATCGATGGAGCGATCACCAACACCGACCGGATGATGGTTGGCGGTTCATTCTCGCTTGACAAGAACTGGATTCGATCGCTGAACGCGGATGTGGTGGCCTTGGGTCACATTCACAAACGTCAGGATCTCGGCCTCGGTAAAGTGTTCGGTGGATATCTCGGCAGCCTGGTGCAGTGCAACTTCGGTGAAGGCTTCTGCGCCATTCCCGGGAAAGAGCGCGAACACCAGCCACAGGGATTCATGGTGTGGGATACCGAGAGTAACACGATCGAATGGCGTAAGATTCAGGCTGCACGATTCTGGACAGTTCCGACCCAGTGGTATGCAGACTTCTTCGATGAGATACCCTCTGGCGATCGGGTGAAGGTCAAAGGCACAATCAGACCCGCGATCCTTCCTGAAGGCGTTTGTTACGAGCCGATCATCGAGGCAGTCGTCCGGGAATCCCGGACAACTGGAATCGAAGCGGACGAATCGCCGGAATCCCTTCTGCTGCACTGGCACGACGCCACACAATGCAAAGTCGACCTGGCGAAACTCCAGGAGGGTCTCAAGAAGATCCTCGGCCAGATCCAGC
>CALFER010000064.1 GCA_937951895.1 uncultured bacterium | reverse complement strand
TCACTTCTGATCAGAGTCATTGTTGCGTGCTTTTTCCTTCCGGTATGCAGCGTATCCGGTTTCACTCTGCCGGAACTCGATTCATTCCCCTCCGATATCGCTCCTTCTTTCACCCTGTCTTCAGGAGAGGCATTGAGTTCTCTCCCCCCGACGGATGAATTCAATATCCATGAATTCGATTGGTTTCTGACCGAAATCGCGATGTTCGGCTCGGTTCCCGCTCCCGGCAGCAGCCCCCCTTTCATCATGCTCGCCGGCTACATGGATACCGATATCTCCTACCAGGACGGCGGAACCCTGCATATGCTCGCATATGTCATGGATCCGGACTCGTCCGTCAGAAATGTCCAGATTTATTACGCCGGGATGCCGACAGGGGTTTTCCTTTACGATGATGGTCAGTCCGGTGATTTTGGTGTCGGTGACGGCCTGTGGGGACTGCAACAGGATATTCCTCCGTATACCGTCCCCGCCGGTGATTATCTGCTCGAGTTGTGCGCCGAGGACGTCGATGGCAATCTCTCGGATATCTGGCCCTACCTGACCATCCACTGATCGATCCACTCGACATCGCCACACAAAAAAAAGAGGATGCCGGACTCCGGCATCCTCTCGCATTTCACCCCGTCGATCAGATGTAACAGATCGGAATCAATCCGCCGCCCTGATGCACGTTGATGACCTTGGAATCCGATACGCGAACCATTCCGCCGCCAAACTTCCCATCGAATGCGAAGAAATTGATGTTGATGTTTTTGATCGACCACTTCAGATCCGGATCGAAGTACGGGAACTGATCCGCAGGAATGTACGCCCGCTCCTGCACGACCCAGCTCTCACCCGTCAGGATCTTCTCGATCACCTGATCCCAATGATGCTGATCCACCTCGGATCCGATCGTCACGCCAAAACCACCATATCCGGCATTCGGCTTCAACACCAACTGATCTTTGTTGGCACGGACGAATCCGACCAGATCGATCGGCTTGCTGTGGAAATCGGTTTTGGTTTCCTTCATGAACCGTGTCCACGGGATCGTGGAATGGATCACTTTCAACTCGTCGCGGGTGAACAGATGCTGGGATTTCTCGTCGGTCATGAACCAAAGAACGCATTTCAGACCGCCGACGCGTGAAGAGAACGGATTCAGGAAGCATACCTTTCCGTCGCGATAGGCATCGAGCACTGGTTTGGATTTGGCCATCTCGGATGTGAAATCCCGAATATCATCCCGGAAAATCAGATGAACAGGCCTGCCGTTCATCCTGAGTTGCCTGCCGTCATACTCGGCTTCGCGCGGATCCCAGAAAAAACTCGTGATCCCAGGTTGCTGATTCAGATAATCCGCCACGAGTTCCAGGTCATACCGGACACTCGAGTTCCAGTCCGTGGCAACCGCCGCCGTGAATTCCTTCGGTCCCCCGAACTGCTCGTTCTTGGCCCGGATCATCTTCGTGAAATTCGGTAACAGAGCATCGAAACGCCCATGATGGGTGGTGAGATACTGGCGGATGATCGGAACATCCATCATCAGTTGAATCAGTTTGTCATGCCAGCCGATTCCGCACGGACTGTCACAGTTGAACTCGAGAAACTTCAGGCCTTCTTCACTCAGAAATGCATCGAGACGTCCATTGATCACCCTGCGGGGATACCGGGGATTGATCCGTGCGAGTTCCAGGTCGAGCGGGTCCATCTCGAAATACTGCTCCATGTCGGGCGTGGAAAAGAACAGATCGCCCACTTTTTCGATGCATTGCATGATGGTGTCGGTAATTTTCACGAGCTGATCGAAGAGACGGGCTTCGACGAACAGTGGTTTGAGGAATGTCGGGAACGGCTTGCCCTTCATTGTGAAATTGTTCGCGAGGAGCTGTCGGTTGAGTTCCTCCATCTGTTCACGCGCAGACGGCTTCTGAGCAGCCTCGAGTTGGCGGGCGTACTCATCGTTGATCGTTTTCAAATACTCGGCGTTGATCATGTCTTCTCCTTTCTCGAGTTTCAGTGCGAACGGAAAAATCCGCAAAATGCTAGCAGCATGGTCGCGGTTTGACAACTCCGTGAACAAAGTCCCGGGAACCGGTCACTCCCCGTTCGGAGACGTCAATCCCAGAACCTGCCTGAAGCCGGGATCGATGGTAAAACCGAGATCCATGGCGCTTCGGGCGTGACGCCGCGCCGAGTCATGATCGCCGACGGCAAAATATGCGACAGCCAGCCGGTTCTGATACGCGCCTGATCGTGGCGCTTTCAGACACGCCGTCCGATATGCGCTGATGGCTCCGGAATACTGTCTCAGGGCAATCAACACGTTCCCGAGCAGATCGAAGGCTTCGGCGTCCGCCCCGTCAATCGCCGTCAAACGTCGGGCAAGTGGAAGGGCCGATTTGAAATCCTGAATCTGCACGAGATTCTCCACCAGTTCGCGCAGCGTTGTCGTATCCGAAGGATCCATCTCGATTGTCGTCCGATACGCGCCGATCGCAGCGCTTCTGTCGCCGATCATCTGCGATGCCTGCCCCAGCGATCGATGATTGGCCGCGTCGAACGGATACTGCCGGATCTTCTTCCTGTATCCCTCGATCGCCCGTCGGATTTCCTTGAGCATCAATTCCTGATCGCCTGCCAGTTTCGCCGCCTGACCGGAATACAAAGCATACTCGGGATTGACGGGATCCAGACGAGCCGCTTCCCCGAACAACCCGAGGGCCTCCTCATACCGCTCGAGCCGCAGAGCGACGATCCCCAGATTGAAGACCGGCAGCGGACTTCCCGGGCATCGTTCTCTCGATTTCTGGAAGTATCCTCGCGCCGATTGCAGATCCGAACGACGCAAGGCGTAGACCCCAAGGCGCTGGTAGGCATCCGGAAACGATGCGTCCGTTGCGATCACCTGTTCGAGATAACCGGCGGCAGCGGACAGATCACCGGATCGTTCCTCGACATCCGCCAGGTTCATCAAGGTGTCTCTTCGCTGAATATCGGTCGGGAGTCCGGTCTGAACCGGCAGATGCGTGAGCGTGAGGAGTGCAGCCGCCGAACCCGCCAGGATCCAGTCCTCACGCCTGAACCGCCTCGAACGGATGGCATCCGTTCCCCTCAGAATCGTCACGGATGCACACACCGCCAGGAGATGAACCATCGGGAGGCGGTAGCGAGTCGCCGCGAAAAAGATGACGATCGACACCATCATCATTACCAGATACAGCGCAATCACACGGCGGCTCGATCCCGGCGTCATGATGCACAACCCCGGGACCGCCAGCGCAATCAGCCATCCGAAATCGACTCCCGGGAAGCGCATGATCGTCGCATTGTTCCGGAATTCCTTGAAATCGATGTTTCGGATGATCTCCGAAGCATGAATGGTTTGAAACAGCTTCCATAGGTTGTTGCGAACGGCCTGACCGGGATTCGCCGCAATAAAGCGAAATCCCTCCCTGTACCATTCCGCCGAGGCCATCGCGCCATCCTGATCGGGATGCCGCTGGATCAGCATCGACCACTCGGAACCGGGACGCAACGCTGTCGTTTTCCGAAAATCCGGATTGTTGCCGACGAAAAAATTGATGCCCCCGTTGCTCGACACCAGCACAATTTCATCGGATACCAGATAGTTTCGGATCGTCACCGGGCTCACGATCAGAAGCACGCCGATGATGAACGGCATGATATGCCTCCGGTGACTGGCGAGCACGACGATCGCTACCGGGACCAGGAGCAGGACGGTTGGACGTGTCACGATCGACAGGCCCAGGACGATGCCCGTTGCGAACACCACCAGGCGCCGGTCGGGAGCCCGGAATGCGAGCAGCATCAGGAGGATCCAGAGCAGGTTCAGAAGGCACTCGAGCGAGACTGACAGCCGTTGAACCTCGAATGTCATCAGCACGGGCTGCATCAACGCAAGAATCGCGGCGATGGGCGCTGAGCGCGGACCGGAGACGATCCGGGCGATGATGAAAGTCAGATACACGCAGAGAACACCGAACAGCATGTTGGCCAGCGCGGGCCAGAGCATCGCGGTGCTGCCGGTCAGCCCGTAGATTCCCGCCAGGAGATACGGATAGGCCGGTGGATGCCAGAATGCGATGTGGTGTGGCTGGCCGTGGGTTAAAATCCTGAGCGCATCGAGATGATACTCCCAGGAATCGATCAGGGGCACTTGAAAAAACGCGGAACTCCGGATCTGCACGAGAAAAATCATCCGATACAGGACAGCGACACCCAGGACCGCCGCGATGGATCGATCAAATGCAAAGGGTCTGTCTGTGCGGGGTGTCTGCTGCATCGTCGGTCAGTTGACCATGAAATCAGGACATCGTCAATGTGCAATCCGATCGGTTGAAACCTTCACGGCGACGGGTTAACGTATGAACGCCATGGCTCACTGGACGCGACAGGACGACACGACCGATCACTCCATGCGGCGGGCCCGGGCGGTCTTGTGGCCACTGATCGCCGGTTGCGCGACGCAGGCGCTGCTCGATGCCGGTCACCCACTCCCCGCTGCCGGGCTCTTCCTGACAGCACTGCTCTGCGCCCTGACCCACCCCGGCTCGATCCGTATCCGATCACGAGCCGCTTCACCGGTATTCGACGCGATTCGCGTCAGTATCCTGTGGCTCTGCGCCATCGCCATTCGCACCCATCGGATCACCGAGTTTCACAAGATCGATGAACTATCGGCCCGCTATTCACTGGTCGCTCTCGATTTCATGCGCGGCGTCGTCCATTTCCCCTTCATCCCGAAGTATGAATTCGACGAATCGCTGGTCGGGTTCCTGATTGTGCCGTGGTTCGAGATCTTCGGTATTTCGTGGGATACGATCAAGCTGTTTTCCATCCTCACGTCCTCACTGCTGATTCCCGCCGCCTTCCTGCTCCTGCGCCGCACAACCGGCTCGGAAGCGGCGATCGGCGCCGGATCGCTTCTGGTGCTGTCGGAGTACTTTCAGAAAACCGATCCGATATTCGGCATGCTCCGATTCACCCTGCTGGCCATCGCCATGATCGCGATTCTCCGCCTGATCGACAGACTCGACGCATCATCCCGTTATGCGACTCGGGCAACCATGCTCGTGCTATTGAACATCATCGGGCTTTACATTCACAGTTACGGCCGACTGCTCCCGATCTATACGACCGTGTTGCTGTTTTTAAAATTCCCGCGGATGAGGGGAACCGCTGCGCGCCGTCCGGGAGTGGTCGTTGCTGTTCTCTGGGTGATCAGCCTGGCGGCCATCGGTCATCTGCTCTGGGAGATTCACCAGCATCCGGGCTATGTCTTTTTCAAAGGCCGACAGGTGCTCGGGCGGCACGAACAGTACCCCCTGACATGGGAACTCCTGGTCCACAGTTGCCGATCGGTCATCGAAAATCTCAATTATCGCGCGACGCTGCATCAGATGTTTTCCCCGGATTTCCCCCTGTTCCGCCGCGCGACCGGAATCCTGTTTCTCGGTGGTCTGATCGCGCTCCTGGCAGAACGTCCCCGTCGGGACGCCCGGCGACTCCTGGCGGCCTTCGCCTTCACCGCGCTCCCTCTCTGTGCACTCACTCCGGGGCCCTGGAGGGGCGTCTACTTCGCGCCGCTGGTGGCGTTCGCGACTTTGATCGCAGGGCGCTTCCTGGGCCTGCTCGCGGTCGGCCTTTTCGGTTTTCGTCGCGGTCTCCCGGATCTCGCACTGGCTACATTCATTCTACTGCTCGGCCTCACACGCGTCCCGGGTTTTTTCTCCAGCCCATTTGCGCCGGGAACGATCCAGGACCAGAATACACTCCTGTTCAGAGATCTCGAATCGGCAGGCAGTGAACCGTACTTTTTCTCCCGGAATCTCGAACAGTGTCTCCCGGACCTGGCCATTTTCGAACTGACACGTGGCGCAAGGCTTTCCGAATATTACGTTTTCATGACCGATCCCCTGCGTTTTATGGATGGATACGAGTCGGAATGCGCCATCCGTGCATCGATACTGAACGGGCGAGGCGCCGTGTTTGTGCTTGCCGGCAGCGATCGGAGGGCGGCCGAGACCATTCGTGCGGCATTTCCCGATGCGGTGACGGGTCGGCTGAAACAGTCCAGGTTGCAAACATTTCGGATCCCGCAGCGCGTGGATGCCCCGGACATCCCCTGAACGGATGCACGATTCCTCTGCATGGTATTCTGCATGGGGCTGTAGTACAAAGGAGGCCGATGAAAACGATATGGCGTAACACCCCTGAGTTCAAACTGCTGATATCCCGGCTCGAAGGCGATTGTCGCACGACAGCGGTCACCGGCCCCGATGGCTCGGCAGCGGCCTCCTTCCTTTCAGCGTTCGCGGAGGCGATCCGCCGGCCGCTGGTCATCGTCGTTCCCGAAGTCGCGACAGCCGTCGATCTGGCCCGGGATATCCGGTTTTTCAGAGCGGATGCCGGCAAAGCGCTGCTGATCGGTCGATCGGACGAATCCGAACCTGTCCTGCGTGAGGAGGCGGCCGGTTCGGTCGTCGTGTTTCCCGAGCCTGTCCGGGATGAGGACGACACCGAGCAGGCAAAATCGGTCTTCATGGCCCACATGAGTTCATCGCTGCAAGCCGTCATGGCGCAGGATCTTCCGATCGCCGTCATCCCGGCCCGGTTTCTTGCCGTCCGCTGCCATCGCAAACTCGATTTCTCACGGGATACCCGTCTTTTGCAGGCCGGCGATACCATCGCCCTGAACGATCTGATCCGCACACTCGCCGATATCGGCTACCAGCGTGCTTCACGCGTCGAAAATGCCGCGGAATTCTCATTCCGAGGCGGCATTCTCGATGTGTTCATTCCCGCATATACGCTCCCGGTCCGCCTGGAATTCTTCGGGGATGAAATCGTTTCGATCCGCGAGTTCGATCCTCTCACCCAGCGATCCATCTCGAAAGTACAGGCCGCCCGGATCATCCCGGCAGGGAAGCGGGAAACCAGCCTCGAAAGCGGCGTTTTCATGTCGATCCTGGATGACTGGTTCGGGACTCGGTTCGTGTCGGTCTGGCTGCACCCTGAGCAGATTCAGGACATTCTGCACGCTGCAGACCCGGATCGCTTCGAAACCTTTCCGATCGATCGTTTTCCCGGAGACCGCCGAATCGTCTGGGACTCGATCGCCGTTCCGGTTTCAGGCGACGATACTCCGATCGAACTCGAAGTCTCTCAGGCCGACACCTTCAACGGCGATCTGAAACTGTTTCTGACCAAACTCGAAAACTGGCTCATGAAGGGATCGCAGGTCAGAATCGTCTATCATCGTGAATCGATCCGGCGATTGATCGAAGAGCGGATTGTCGAGGCGGAGGTTGATGGTCGTTTTCTGCCGACGGGAGTCAGCCGGGCCGGACTGGATTTCGTGCAGGGGCATCTGTCCCGGGGGTTCAGGCTCCCGAGCGCCGGGTGGGTGTTTCTGTCCGAGACCGATGTTGTCGGCGTCAAGAAGCAGCAGGCGTGGCGGCGGGTCGAGCGTGACGAACCCGGTTTGTCCTTCCAGGATCTCAAGTCGGGAGATCTCGTCGTCCATGTCGATCATGGGATCGGTCAATATCAGGGACTCCAGCGGATCGCCGTAGAGGGGCGTTCGAGGGATTTTCTGCTGATCGTTTATTCCGAAGGCCAGAAGCTCTATGTTCCGGTCGATCGATTGAATCTCATTCAACGCTATGTCGCGGCGAAAGGCGTCCACCCGGTCCTCGATCACCTCGGCACCCACACGTTCCGCAAGCGCAAAGCGAAGGTCCGTGAAGAAGTGCTCAAACTGGCCGCCGAACTCCTCAAACTGTTCTCCGTGCGTCAGACGATCGAAGGATTCGCGTTTCCGGCGGATGATACCTATCAGCGGGAGTTCGAGATGGGTTTCGAGTATGAGGAGACGCCGGATCAGTTGCAGGCGATATCCGAGATCAAGACGGGAATGGAGAAGCCGAACCCGATGGACCGGCTGGTTTGCGGAGACGTGGGATTCGGAAAAACCGAAGTGGCGATGCGGGCGGCGTTCAAGGCAGCGATCAACGGCAAACAGGTCGCCGTACTCGTCCCGACTACCATTCTGGCTCAGCAGCATTTCAAGACCTTCGTCAACCGGTTCCGGAACTTCCCGGTACAGATCGCGATGCTGTCTCGATTTCTGCGACCGCAGGATGCACGGGTCGTCAGGCAGAAAATCGGCGAAGGCGTGATCGATATCGTGGTCGGCACACATGCCCTGCTCGCGGAATCGGTCGAATTCCGCAATCTCGGCCTGCTCATCATCGACGAAGAACATCGATTCGGCGTCAAACACAAGGAAAAGTTGAAACTGCTGCGAGAAAAAATCGATGTTCTGACTCTGACGGCGACGCCCATCCCCCGAACACTCAACATGTCCATGCTCGGATTGCGCGACATTTCGATCATCAATACTCCGCCGGAAGCCCGCCTCCCCATCATCACCCGTGTTCAGAAATTCGACCAGGGGTTGATCCGGAAGGCCATTTTGGATGAGATCGAGCGCGGGGGGCAGGTGTTCTTCGTGCATAATCATGTGCAGTCGATCCATGCGCTCGCGGACCTCCTCAGGAAGCTCGTCCCCGAGGCGAGGTTCGAAATCGGGCATGGGCAGATGCCGGAAGCTCAGCTCGAAAAGATCATGCTCCGGTTCCTCGAACGGGAATTCGATGTGCTGATCGCGACGACCATCATCGAATCCGGTCTCGATATCCCTTCCGTCAATACCATCATCATCAATCGCGCCGATCGGCTCGGACTCGCGCAGCTCTATCAGCTGAGGGGGCGCGTCGGACGCGATCGATATCAGGCCTATGCCTTCCTGCTGGTCCCGGTCTCCGCGAAAATGACCAGCCAGGCCAGGGAGCGACTCAATGCGATCCGCGAGGCCGTCGAACTGGGTTCCGGGTTCAAACTCGCCATGCGCGATCTCGAGATCCGCGGAGCAGGGGATATTCTCGGTCCCAACCAACACGGCCAGATCTCGGCGGTCGGCTTCGAGATGTACTGCCAGCTCATGCGGGACGCGATCCACGAACTCAAGGGAGACCCCCCCGAAGAACTGCCGGAATGCGACATCAAGCTGCCGGTGGAGACGTCGATTCCGGATCAGTATATATCCGAGCCGGCGCATCGGGTCGCGGTCTACCGAAAACTGGCCGTGCTCGATGACCCGGACGGGATCGACGCCTATCTGAACGAGTTATCTGACCGGTACGGTCCGGTTCCCCCCGAGATGCTCGCGCTTGCCGACTTCATGAAACTCAGGGCGGAATGCCGCCGACTCCACATCGAGTCGATCGACATGGATCGGTCGGCCGTTCGCATGCTCTTCCGTGAATCCACGCCCGCGAGTCCCGAACGGCTCACCGGGCTGCTGCTGAAATCTCCGGGACGCTATGCGTTCGATCCGCCCCGGACACTGCGTCTGCTTCTCACGAATCGGAACGATCCCATGCTGATCCAGACCATTCGGAACACCCTCCATGCGCTTCGGTGAGATCATCGTGGTTGTTGCCCTGCTCCTCGCAGGCTGCTCCGGACGGAACGATGCCACGCCCGGACCGGATGTGCCGGTCGGCGCGTGGGTGGCCGGGAAACCGATCGAATATGAGGAGTTGAAGCGGTTGATCCGGATCTATCTCGCGGAACGGGGGATGGATGTTCCGACGGATGAGATGTTGTATCGGCAGATTACCTTCAACGTGCTGCAGGACATCGCCGAGACCGAGGTGTTGTTGAAGGAATCGGAAAAGCGGGGGCTTTCTCAGAATATCAGCGACAACGAACTCGATGGCCTCTCCGATTTCTCCGAAGATCTCCCGTCCGGGTTCGAATCGCTTTCGGAAGATCGATCGATCTGGAAGGAACGCATAAAACGGCGGATCGAGCTGATCGGGATCGCGGCAGAGATTTCCAATGAGTTATCGGAAGGCATTTCGATCACGGACGAGCAGTTGCTGGAGGAGTACCGCAACCACATCGACACCTATGTCGAAGCGCCTCACTTCGAACTGCGGATGATCCGGGTCAAGGATCGTGAACTCGCGATGACCATCCGGAAGAATATTCTGAAGGGCTGGAGTTTTCAGAAGCTTGCCGAGCAGTATTCGACGTTGCGCGACGATGGTGCCGGAGGCCGGATTGTCCACCTGACCGCTCTGGAGCTTCCTCCCGCCTTTGCTCCGGAAATCGAGTCCCTTCCGGAAGGTAGAATCTCACCGGTACTCGCAACCGACGAAGGTTTTTTTATCTTCAGGATCGAAAAGCGTTTCCCGGAACGCACGTTGCCGTTTGAAGACGTGCGTGATTCGATATATGATAATGTGTTATCGCGCGAGCGATCCATGCGGTATCGCAATTGGATGCAGGCCCGGGTCGCTGCGATGAATATTCAGATCGGCACGCCGATCCCGGCCAAGGAGTTCCAGAATGAAGACAACCGCTAGCCTGATTCTCTCCATACTGCTGATGGGATGTGTTGTCGAGGCGGAAGAGCGTGTGGTGGATATGATCGTCGCGCGTGTCGACAACTCCATCATCACACTCTCGGATCTTGAAGAAGCCTGCGCCCCGTCACTGGCCGATATCAGGAAGAACTACCCCGAGAATCAATGGGAGGAGAAATTTACGGATGCACGGCAACGCGTGCTGATGCAGATGATCGATGAGTATGTCTGTGTCCGCGCCGCGCGGGATCTTGAAATCACGGTCTCCGATGATGAAGTCAACGCGCAGATCGCCTCGATCTGGAAGAATGCCGGAATACCTTCCGAGGATGAATTCCGGGAGGCCCTTAAAAGCGAAGGCATTTCGATCGACGAGTTCCGCGAGACGATCCGCCGCCAGTTTCTCACACGCCGCGTGCTGCAGCGTGAGATCTATTCCAAGGTAAAGGTTACGGAAGCCGAAATACGGGAGTACTACGAACAGCATCGGGCCGCCTATGGAGAAGCAGGAAAGGTACGGGTCGCCTTGCTTCTGCTGGAAGTTAAAGGCGATTCACCACAGGAATGGCAGACCGTCGAACGGAAGATTCGCGAGATTCACGATCAGATCCGTGCGGGCGCCGACTTTTCCCGGCTCGTTCGCGAATACTCAAACGGCCCCGAAACGGAGACGGGTGGAGACATCGGATTCATCGAGCGCGGCAAGGGGTTGCCGGAATTCGAGGAAGCCGCTTTTTCGCACCCTGCCGGTGAGATTCCCGAGCCATTTAAAACCCGCTACGGCTGGAACATCATCAAGATTCTTGAGGTCGTCGAACCCCGCACGGTGCCGCTCGACGATAAAAGGGCCGAAATCGAGCGCAGCCTCCAGATGCTCAAATCCAAGGATTACGAAATGGAATGGTTTGAGAAGCAGCGAGCGAAAACGTTTATCGAACGACAGGATCTGAATCCCCGGAAAGAGTGATCCCGACATGCGCCTCGATAAATTCCTCAAAGTGTCGCGCATCATCCGTCAGCGGGCCCGTGCCAAGGAACTCTGCGATCAGGGCGCCGTTCAGATGAACGGCCGGCCGGCAAAGGCCGGACATGAGGTCGTGGAGGGGGATGTTCTGAGTATCACGATCGGAGACAGGCTCATGACGATCCGTGTCGTCCGCGTACCCGCCGGACATGTTCCGAAATCCGGCGCATCGGATTTATTCATCAGTGAAGGAGTCATCGATCTGGATGAAAGCTTCCGGTAATCTTCAGGATTTACAGTCCGTTGTCGCCGCGATCGGACGAAAGGAAGTCCGTCCGATCTATGTCATCACCGGTTCAGAGGATTTTCTCGTGTTTCAGGCCCGGCAGCGTATCGCCGAAGGAATCGGCGGGATCATGTCGGGAGCCGGTCTGGAAGTGCTGGACGGATCCGAAGTCGACATGGCTGCCCTGTTGCACCGGCTCCATTCCCCGTCCCTGTTTGAACCGACACAGATCATCGTCCTGCGCGATGCCAGAATATTCGAACCCGGCAGGGCGGACGACGCCCGGGCGCTTCAGGACTGGATCGTCCGATTCTCCGAACCCGGTCTCGCCCTGCCCGCCGTGCTGATCTGCACGGCCGAAAAAATCGACAAACGCACCCAACTCGCCAAACTGATCGGAAAATCCGGTATCCATCTCGATTTCCCGACACCGGCCGGTTATGACCGCGGAGATCTCCATAAGGATCCCTATTATCCGGTTATCCACGAGATTCTGGATCGGTGCGGCAAACAGATCCGCGCCGACGCCTGGATGCGGTTCCGCCAGAAAACCGCCAACAATCTCTGGGCAGTCAAGAACAGCATCGACATGCTGATTTCATCGATCGATTCGCGGCCCGAGATCCAGGCGGCGGATGTGGATGCGCTGTTGGGATTCAGCGACGACATCCCGGTTTTCTCTGTCACGGATGCGCTCGGGAAACGCGATGCGGCCGCCCTCAGCCTGTCGCTCGATGCCCTCCTATCGACGGGCACGCCCGCACTCGTGATCCTCAAACTGATCATCAACCGTATCAACGTGCTGCTCGCCTCCAAAGCGTTTCTCGCGAAATACCGCCCGGCTGCATGGAATTCCAGGATGGAGTACTGGCGGTTTAAAAACGAGCTGTTTGCCTCTATCCAGGAATCCGCACGGAACGATCCCGCATTTGTTCAGATGCTCGCGGGACAGCACCCATATGCGCTTTATATGACCCTGCAGCAGGCTTCGATATTCGACGAAAACAGACTCAAATACGCCATCTATGAACTTGCCGATATCGATTCTGCGGTCAAAAGCACGAACAAATCACCCCTGGTTCTGTTTGAAATGGCCTTGCTGCCGTTGTGTCGGTGAGACGTCGCCATGGCGATTTCCGGTCACGATTCGATTCTTCGGATACTGGACCGTGCCGTGCAGTCCGATCACCTGCATCATGCCTTGCTGTTCCGGGGTCCCGAGGGTGTCGGGAAATTTACCTCGGCTGTCGAACTGGCCACCCGATTGATCTGTGAGGGGCACCATCCGAGACCGTGTGGAACGTGCCGGAACTGCCGACGCCTCGGACGCCCCTTCCCTCAACATCCCGATGTCACCATTTTCCGGGATCTCCGGCAACCGATTCCCGTCCATCTGCACCAGATCAGGGATTTATGCGGGGAAGCCGGCAGCCCGGTTCCTGACGAGGGGGACCATGCACCGGCGATCTGGCATGAGACGCTTCAGGGGCTTCGTGATGACGGATTCCTGAGAGACTGCGAGGCGTCTCCGGTTGCCGGGGATCGCCTGATGCGCATCACCGTCGATTCCACGCAGAAAATCACTCGTGCCACGGTGGAAAAGGCGACGCAGAATCCCCTCCGGTACCATCTCCTGAAACAGATCTCCGGTTCGATCGAATCCGGCGGCTATGACGGAACGCTGAAGATCGAGCAGATTCGGGAGATGCAGAGCATGATCGCCTATCAGCCTTTTGAAAGCCGGATCAAGATCATCATCATCGATGATGCGCATAACATGCTCACACCGGCCCAGAACTGCCTGCTCAAAACACTCGAGGAACCTCCGGGCGAGGCGTTGCTCATCCTCATCACCGCTCAACCGCACATGCTGTTGCCGACCATTCGTTCGAGATGTCAGACGGTGCCGTTCCATTCTCTGCCCCGACAGACGATCCGGGCTGCGCTGCAATCCCGATTCGGCCTCGATGACACCCTGGCGGAACAGGTCGCTGGACAGTCGGAAGGCTCGATGAACCTGGCTGTTTCGAAGGATTGGCCGGCCTTTTTCCAGTACTGCGGGACGTTGGATGAGCTGTTCGACACCATGGAACAGCGGAGAGGACTGGTTGAGTGGACCCTGGAGGTGCTCGGCAGAATTCTGCCCGATGACGACCGGATCGAAACGCGGGGCAGACTCGCGGATTTCACCCGGTACCTCCGCATGCTTCTCCAGCGCATCATGTCCCGTGAGCGCAACGCTGACATGACCCGGGTATTCCCCGGCGGCAGGGCACTGCGCACGGAATCCATCATCGAACTCCTCGATGGCGTCGCCGCCATCCGAAATGCCGGTCGATTCCATATCGATACCCGTCTGCATCTCCACAAACTGCTGCTCGAAACACTCGGTCGACAGGATCTCATGTAGATGAAACACTCCCGCCGGATCGCCAAACGATGGATTCTGCCCGGTTTCGCACTGCTGTTTGCCGTCGCCGGGGATCTCTTCAATCTGCCGTTATGGCCCGTCGATTATCTGCGGACTCGGATTCCAGTCGAGATCCGGTGCAGACTCGATGGCCTGGACGAGTCGGTTTCGGAGGCATTGATCCGTGAAGCCGGAGGAGTTGCCGTGACGATCGAACCGGGAGCGGGGCATGGCGGGATCCCGCTGCAGAGCGATGCAACCGGGATTGTCCGCCTGGTGCTTCCGGTCGGCCGGGTCCGCGTTTCAGCGCAGATTTCCGCCGAATATCAGAGCCGTCATTATCTGTATTCGACCATGTCCGCCGGGAACTCCCGGAACCGTACACCGGGACCGAACACGATCGCGTTTTCCCGTGAGAAGCAATCTCAGGAGCTGATCCTGTATGAGAATACAGACGTATCGATCGAGATCATCTCGAAGGGGTTTCAACGGTATCTGATGAACGGAGCCTGGGAGTCCGCAGCGATCCTTGCGGAAAAACTCGGTGACAAGGAACAGACGGACATCGGGCTGCTCGAGAGCGTCCGCAGCGAACTCGGAACCCTGCCCGTCGCAGCCTACAATTCCAGAATTCGTTGCCTTGAGCGGCTTCGCCAGATTGCATCGGCATATCTGCAGGACCCCGGCATGATGCTGCTGGGAGGTGCTTTCGCGAACAGCCGGATCGATTCGAGCCTGACCGCTTTGCGCGTTGCCCGGGATTCCGTGATCCGTAAAAACGTGAGAATGATGCGGGAGTATCTCGACGAAGAAAACCTCAAAGCCATGCTCGAAATCTGGATGCAGTTCGAAAAAAACCCGGAGCTCGACCCGGGATCGGGTCCGGAGTGGGAACGACTTCCTGCGGAGGTGCGGGACATCGCTCCCGGTATTCCCGCCATCAAGGAAACCGTGGCGAAAGAACTCGAGGAGATGTTCACTTCCGCAAGCGGAATGTATGCGAGAGGTGATTTTACAGAATCGAGAAAGCAGTTTGCCGAGTTGTTGTCATGGATCGGAAACCTCGAACTGACCGACGAGTTCAAGGACATGATGCTCGATACTCGCTCATATCTCGATGATATTGCTCTGCTGAGCCAGGCCAACGATATGGTTCGATCGGGACATGTCCACGAAGCCCTCGAAACACTCGATCTCGTATTCAATGTCACCGATCTGGTTCTCAGACAGATTGCCGACATCCAGGAACTGACGTTATTGAAACGAGACGGACCGGGGGGAGGAGAACAGGATTGAAACAGATTCGCATCACAATCGGACTGCTCATCAGCGCAGGCCTGCTGTTCCTGGTGTTCAGAGGAATCGATTTTGGCGAAGTGTGGGCGGCGATGCGTGACATTGAACCTCTGTGGCTGCTACTGGCGATCGCGGTTTACTTCGGAGGCATCGTCGTACGGACGACCCGATGGGG
Source organism: uncultured bacterium (assembly GCA_937951895.1). Taxonomy (GTDB): domain Bacteria; phylum CSSED10-310; class CSSED10-310; order CSSED10-310; family CALFER01; genus CALFER01. The sequence goes on along the minus strand of CALFER010000064.1, from coordinate 5,292 downwards.
GCTTCTGATGCGTTCCGTCAAGCCGTGTTCGACCTGGAGGCTGTTCCCGATCTACGTCATCAGCTACATGGCGAACAATGTTCTGCCTCTGCGGATCGGAGACATCTACCGCGCTTACATCGTCGGCAAAAAAGAACATGTCTCGAAGAGCGCAACACTGGTGACTATCGTCGTCGAACGCATCTTCGACGGCCTGACCATGCTTCTTTTGCTCAGTATCGCCGTCATGCTGTATCCCGTCTCCAATCCTGCCATCCAGAAAACACTCGACATCGGTTCCACGATATTCATCGGCGCTATCCTGGCCTGCTACCTCTTCCTCTTCAACCGGAAACTCGCCCATCGAGCCTTCGCCATGATCGTGGTCTGGTTCCCGATCCGCCTGAGACCCCGATTGAGCGAGATGTTCAACAATCTCTTCATCGGCCTGGGGATTCTCAAGGGTGTCGGCAGCATGCTCAATATCCTGGTGCTCTCCATCCTGACCTGGCTCGTCGAAGCACTCAGTTACCACATCGTCCTGATCAGTTTCGGGTTCTCAGGCAATTTCGTCGTTGCAGTCAGCGCAATGGCACTCGTCAACCTGTTCATCATCGCACCTGCTGGACCGGGGTATTTTGGCCCATTTGAGTTTGCATGCGTCGCGATTCTCGGCAGCCGCGGATACGGCGCCATGACCTCCTTCAATCAGGAGACCGCCACGGCATTTGCGTTGATTCTGCACGTGGTGGTTCAATGGATACCGAGTACACTGCTGGGGTTGATATTCATGTGGCGCGAGCATATCTCATTCAGGGAAATTCGCGATGAGAACGCCACAGGCGCCATGAGCGATGCCGGCGCGCTTCCAAAGGAGGGGATATGAGATCGTTGATATGGATTCTTTGCATGACCGGTGTTGCGTTTGGCGCGTCGCCGTCACCCGCACCGGATCTCCGTTGGTTCGATTCGACCGGTGCCTTCCATTTCGGGTCTCCGGACGGTTACTTCCAGCGTGTCAAGGATGGCATCCAGGTCGATCCGCTCATCCGATCCATGATTGATGAGGGGTTCCCGGGCGATTCCGGGTGGACGCCTGAAGCGATCGGGGAGTTCAAGAAACGCCTGGAATCCCCGGAGGGACGCGGGTATGTCATGCTGCAGCAAGCAAAGGAAACGAAACGGGACTCCCGGGCGTTTCTGAAGGCGTTCAGAAAACGAGCAGAAAATCCCCAGTACGGCACGATCATCGTGAAGGGTTATCCGGTTCAGAACCAGGCCGCCTCTATGCTCGGAACGGACAACCACGAGGTTCTGTTCCTGACACCTGCCGACCCGGCTCTGCTCGCCCGCATCGACCTCAGCCTGGACTCCAGCGGAGTTCCGACCGTCGAGAATCTGATTCAGGATATGGCCGCATCGAAAGAGTGGGGAACCTATGTCTACCGGACGCGACTCGATGCCGGCGGCAGAGCGGTGCTTCCGAACCTGATTCCGGGGCCCTGGCTGATCTGGAGCAATCAATACGGAATTCTGACCTACCTGTATCGCGTCGATCTCAAACCAGGCGAAACCGCCACGGTGGAACTCACATCCAACTTCATGTTCATCCCGATACGTCCTCAGCCGAATTCCGCATCGAAGTGATGCCCGAACGGCCGGCATGACAGGGCCTGAACACCGAGATCCGACGCCGGGCTGGAGGTCTCGCTGGTTCCTGGTGGCGATCTCAGGAATTTCCCTGATTGCGCTTGCAATCCGAGTTCACCTCCTGAGCAGTCGGAATCTGTGTTACTGGGACGAAGGCATTTTTTTGATGGGCGTCCGTTTCTTCCGCTGGCGCATGCATGCTCTGGCCTCCATCGTGTTGAGCGGTGCGGATCCCGGGACGGTGTTCTTTTCAACCGCATATCCCGGATTCCCGGTTTTTCTGCAAAAACCATTTCATGTCGTTCTGCTGACTGTCTCCAGCCTTCTCCTCGGTATCTCATCGCAGACCGGCACCCTTCATGCCGCCATCTACGGAACTGCCGTCGTCGGACTCACCGGTGTTCTCGCCGCACGGATTGCGTCTCCTGCGACCGGAATTCTGACGGCTCTGCTGCTCTGCTTCGAGCCCTATCATGTCCATTATTCGCGTGTGGGATTGCACGAAACCGATTCGATGCTGCTGCTCGTGTGCGCGGTGCTGCTGTGGGTCCGTTCGGATCAGCGCGATTCGAACCGCGCGGCCTGCGGGGCTGCGCTGTTCCTGGTTCTATCGATGGGAACGAGTTATCGGCTGTTCATCAACATGCTGCTGATCGGCATCTTCGAATTGCTCAGAGTCGTGACACAGAAGTCGACATTCTCCCGGATTCGAAACCGCCTCGCATCCATGTTTCTCGGAGCCGCTGCCGGGGTCACGTTTTTGGAACTGCTGCATTTTTCGACGTTCTTCCCGGATCTCGAGTGGTCCGAGCCGGCTTCGTACATCGCCCTGCTGAGCAGGAAATTTCTGTCACCCGAATCATCCATGGATCTCGATTTCCCCTTCTTCTATCTCGATATGTTCCGTCAGTTCGACGGCCTGATCCCGACGGCGTGTGTCTGCTTCGCAGCACTCGTCGCTCTGATCTCCGGTACACCGGCCATCCGGCGGATCGTCGTTCTCTTCGCCATCCCGTTCGCTCTGTACAGCGTGACGACGACGCGATTGGCCCGTACGGTCACGGGCATTCTTCCCTGGGCGGCGATTCTGACGGCGGATTGTCTTGTGAGGGGGAGCGCGCGGAGAGCGGGGGAGAGCCTTTTCATGACTGCCGTCCGCCGTGGCGCGATGGCCGTCTGTACGATCTCGATTCTGATATCCTATCTGCTCCACCTCCCAGTGGTTTACACCGTCAATTCGGCATACCCGGAAGTCATCGCGTTCCTCGATCAGACCGGTACCCGGCGTCATCTCTCGACGATGTTGCCGATCTCGGCATTCTATGCAGGCAAAGAGTCGGTCGCCTCACCCGGAGCGACGGAAGCAGCTCTGAGGCGACAGGTCGAGCAGGAGGGGTATCGGTATCTGGTCGTGGACTGGCAGCAGTACGTGCGGCCGCTGCCGTCGGTGATGACCATCCAGACACGCGTGTTGCCTGTCTTCGCCGTTCGCAATCCGATGGTCGATTTTTTTGCCACGCTCCACGAAAACTACCTGCCGGCCGACGTGCCGAATCTCAGACAATCAGACCCTTCGATCGGATACATCAAGGTATACGATTTGTGGTCGATTCCCGGAGATGCCGGCGATGAGTAGACGCGTCGAGAACACGCACGGGGGCCGCGCCATCCGTTCCATCGCCGTCCTTCATATCCTGATGCTGGCCATTATCTCGGCAGGGATCCTGCTCAACATCCATCTCTTCCGTTCCATCATGGAAAATCAACGTGATCTCGATTTCCTGGCCCTGTCCGAAAGCCTTGCCTTCTCGGTCGCCCGAGAACTCGACGCTTCTCCCCGGATCCCGGTGATCGATGACTCCTCGATCGACAGGATTCGGGCTTCCATGCGAATGTTGCGTCTGAACTCGAGAGAGCGCCTCTACATCGCAACACGGAGGGGATGCCACCGGGTCTTCCCTGAGCGAATCGGGCCGCCCGGCACGGTACAGCCCGTCCGTACGGTCGCCGAATGGCAACCGGCATGGAAAGGCACTCGCCTGCTGACCCCCCCCTACCTCTCTCAGGATCAGAAACGGGTGCGCGCTCATGTCATTCCGCAGCCGCCCATCTCGAGCGCTCCGGAGTATCTCGTGGTCGTCGAGCGTCTGGATGAGCCATCCCGGCGGATGGATCATTTCGTCACTGCCTTGAATGCCTTCGTCGCCGCCGGCTTCTTGTTCTCGGTCATCTTCATCATCTACCAGGCGAACGGACTGCTCAGGGTCTTCGCCCGTCTCGATCACGCGATCGAACCGCTTGCCTCAGCATCGGGTCTCACGGCTAAGACTCGTTCCCGGGACGTGATCCTGCGCAGTATCGAAATCGTCGAGACGGCTGCGCGGGATCTGACCGAGAAACATCTTCGATTCGATGCCGTCGCGTCATCCATCGGTTCCGGGACGGCTGACGCAGGCGAAGATCTCGGCACGATGGTACTCGCGTCGATCGGTGTCGGAGTGCTGGTGTTCGATCGGGAACGGATGATCGTTTCGGTGAGTGCACCCGCGCGTACCATGTTGCGGCTGGATATGTCCGATCCGGTCGGAAGATCCTGTGAGGCGGTTTTCGGGAGCGACGGGCTGATCGGGACGATGCTGACGGAAGCCCTTAAAGAGAAACGGACGCACTGTTTCCGCAGCATGCCGATCGATCTTCCGGGCGTAACCAAGCGCTGGGTGAGTGTCTCGTCGATGCTCCTGCGCAGCGACGCCGGCGCACTCACCGGCACGGCTTTCGCGATCATGGACATCACCGACAACAAACAACTCGAAGAGCGTGCCCGTGAACAGGAGCATCTCGCGGCGCTCGGTGAACTGTCCGCGGGTATTGCGCACGAAATCCGGAACCCGCTCGGCGTCATCAACGGCAATGCTGATCTATTGATGGATGAAGTCGGCTCGGATGACGGCCGCCAGATCGTGCAGGCCATCAAGGACGAAGTGTCGGGACTGAACCGGATCATCACGGATTTCCTCAGTTTCGCCCGTCCGGTCCAGTTGAAGGTACAGTTGGTGGACCCGGTTCAGTTATGCCGCGATGCAGTCTCGGAAATCAGACACTCCTCTCCGGATACCGTTCGATTCGCGGTGGATGCTCAGCCCGGAACGCCGCCGGTGGAGATGGATGAAGCCCTGATGCGTCAGGTGCTCCTGATCGTCCTGATGAATGCCGTTCAGGCGGTCGATGATCACGGTGTGATCCGGTTGGATGTATCGACATATCCTGCCGGCTCGGATCGATCCGAAGGCGGCGGCGTCCGGATCCGCGTCATGGACTCCGGCAGCGGCGTGAGGCCGGAGGTATTCCCTGACCTGTTCAAACCTTTTTTCACGACCAAACAGAAGGGAACCGGACTGGGGCTTGCCATCGCCCGTAAAATCGTCACCCTGCATTACGGAACGATCGAGTTTGATCCGGCGATTCGGGACGGCGCATGCGTCCTCATCCGGCTCCCTGCACAGTATGATCCCGACCGGACAATCGATCTGCACGGGAGGGGATGATCGGACCCTGCTGCCCGGGTGTGAATCAGGAGCGATCCGCGAGTTTCTTCTGGAGATCGGCGACCCGGGATTGGCGCTGGGCGGTGAGATCGGCTCGGGAGGTGACCGAAAATTCGAG
>CALFER010000063.1 GCA_937951895.1 uncultured bacterium | reverse complement strand
TGCGCCGAAATTCTTTATCCTCAACTGTTTATGCAGGGGTGCGAAACTTGAGTTCAATTGTTTGGTGACATTTCAGTTTCGTATTCGAAAACGGTTTCGGTCATCGGGGAATCAGGAGAATGGATATGAATCGTTCGATAACTGGAAGACTTATCATTGCTGTCCTTGCCATTTTATACTCTGTCTCTGCGTGGTGGAGCGAGCCTGTTACCGTCTTCCAATCTGAAAACGGATACAATCCGGAATCACCCTTGGTTGCATCTCTCTCTCGGAGTGGTTTTGCCGGCGGGAGTACTGAGTACAAATCTGCCGGACTGGATGTTTGGTTTTTCTCAAAAATGTCTTCGTCGAGTAACCATGTCTCCGGAAACCGGAGATATCAGTGATATCCGGATGTCGTCGGATGATTTTTCCACGATGCATCTGGTATACAAAGTGATGACTGCAACCGGTCCGAAGATACTCTGGAACAGTAATGGGCTGATGATGAACTGCAAAGGGCAGGAGAGGGAACTGGATCGGTTCGATTTCCCGTTCGATGTGGATATCGTGCCTCCGGTCTGGACACCGACACCATCGGGCTCGCCACCGCCACCGACCGTCACCCCAGGGCCTCCGAGTTACTGGGTGGCCGACATGAGGGGGAACCGGATCGTACGAGTGAACTACAACGACGAGATCATCGCTCAGTCAAGAGTCGCGACACCAGTTGGGACTCCGACATGGTCGCCTCTGGAGAACTGTGCTGTGATTGCGCCCAATGCCGTATCGGCAGCATATGATGGGAGTTGCTGGGCGGTGGATTGGGGTCGTAACTCCGTAGTGAAAGTTATGCCGAACGGAGATGTGACACCGATTTCGACACCGGGGTATGGTCCGACGGATATCATTCATCCCTGTGCGTTGGACTGTGGTGGTGATCCGAACTCGTGTTTCGTGGCGGATTTCGAAGGTAACAAGATTGTGAAACTTACTGCGTCCGGGTCTGCTGTGGCTTCGCTGGCTAAGTATTACCGGCCTATTTCGGTAAAGGCTCAACGTACGTCAGTCGAAGCACCGGGAGGGGGATATACGACTGCTGAATTTGTCTGGGTAGCCGACCGCTGGAACATAGAGGGCACACCGAATCCTCAGGGAACGTGGACTCCGTATCCGACATCAACCCCTTCTCCACAACCGACATCCACAGTTCCTGCAGGATCTCCAACCTTTACACCGATTCCTGATTTCACACCTACGCCATATCCGATGATTCAGCGGGTCAGTCGGAATCAATTTGGTCAATATGTATGGATGGAGAAACCAAGTTCAATACCATTGATGCTCTCTCCAGTGGGTGATGCGGTTAATTCCGATTGTTGGATTGCAGATCGAAATGGTGGATATTTCAGGAAAAATGTGATTCGCCGATTCAAGATCCGCAATGGACAGCCTGCGGAACTGATCACCTATCCAGCAGTCGGCACACCAGTCCAGATCGTGCTACCGGTCGATGTAGAAGCTGTCGGGAATCCACAGGACTGATAATGAACAAGTGCCTGCTGATCGTTCATCTGTTTCTTCTGATAGTCATCGCTGAAGTGTTTGGGATGCCGAAGTGGTTTCAGCTTGCTCCTGAGTTTTCACCACCAACAATGGATAGCCACAATATGATTTATGATGTGAACAGGGAAGTGTGTTTTCTCTTCGGTGGGATACAAAGTGAAGATGAGCGTTACTATGGCAACTATGAATTCGACGGAACGACATGGAGTGAATACGCTCCTGCAGGAGATTGGCCGAATTTCCGAATGAATTTCGGGATGGCGTATGATCTAGAACGAGAAGTCGTCGTGATTTTCGGTGGGTTTCGAGGTGGGTTCGACTATCTGGGTGACACGTGGGAGTGGGATGGGACTCAGTGGACTGAGATGAATCCAATAAACAAACCAACAGATCGTTATGGCCATAGCATGGAATACATGACTGTGATTTCAAAAACTGTGTTATTCGGAGGTGCGGATGAGACTCCTATCCGTAAAAATGAAACTTGGACATGGGATGGCTCAAATTGGGAATTACACGAATCCGAGGTAGCGCCTGAACCCCGGATTGGCTTCGGGTACATATACGATTCTAATCGTAATGTAATTGTGGTTTTTGGTGGCAACGGAGAAGTAGGAAGGCTCAACGACACCTGGGAATTCGATGGAGAGACATGGAATGAAATTGAAACTGAACACATCCCCGGTGTTCGTGACCAGCATTGGATGGCGTATGATGAGAAGCGACAAAAGACAGTATTGTTTTCTGGAGCAGCACCTGGTGATTTTTGGGAGGATACTTGGGAATACGATGGAATCGACTGGACAGAGATCGATGTTCATCCTCAACCTGTCGGAAGAGCCAATACTGCCATTTGTTACGATTCCATCCGACAACGTATCGTCCTTTTTGGCGGGTATGCATGGGGTTGGCTGAACGACACGTGGGAATACTACGAACCGCCGACTCCGACACCGACCGTGACACCAACTGCTCCTCCGACGATCACCCCGACGTCTTCCCCTCCCCCAACTTCTTCCTCAACCCCGCCATGCCCTCTCGGTGTCACACTCACCATGCCCTCTCATCTGTTCCAGCCCGGAGATCCGTGTTCTCTGACGGCAACACTCTGCAACCCCTCCGATGAACCCATCAACCAAACTCCGTTCTTCTGTATTCTCGATATTCTGGGTGACTACTGGTTCTATCCGTCCTGGTCTTCCGATCCGGATGGTGTTGTTTTGAATTCGGTCGCTCCCGGTATAACCGCTATCGACCTGATCGCATCATTTACCTGGCCGGACGATGCCGGTTCCTTTGACAATGCCCGGTTCATCGCAGCGATGACCGATCCCTCCGTCAACTCCATTCTCGGCGTGTCCGGCGAATGGGTGTTTTCTTGGAGTCAACGATGAAATCCTTCAATGATCTGACTTTGACCTGTTTCACGTATCCTCTGCAAGGATGTCAAATCTGCCATCGATCTGGTCCAAAAATATCCTGCGAAGTACTCAAGCCTTTATTTATCGGAGAGCAGCGCTAATTATGAGCATGAATCCCTTTTGTCGTTGACGAATTCAGGAAACCGTCAGGCGACAGTGTACATTGCTTTTTATGACGAAGCCGGTACTCTGGTGAATCAGGACGGGTTGATGTACAACCTGAGTCTCGCGATGAACGAAACAGCGTATCTGCTGCTCAACGACGGATTTTCTTCCCGAAGCGGGTCTGTGGAGTATCCATCATCGATGGGGAGAAGATATCGGGTCATATCGAGAGACATCGCACGGAGTCAGGACGGTATTATGACGAAGCGGAATCGCTGCAACAAATCTACTGAGAGACTGATCGAACGTCCGGCATCCCGAAAAGGGATGCCGGGTTTCATCCTGTTATTCCTGATGATGACCTTGTACCCATCCTCTCGTGCTGCATTCTGGCAGAATGATGACGGATTTCCCCCGGCATCCTGGGGTCATCGAATTTGCGTCACTCCGGACGGTTATGCGACCGTCGGAGGGGAGGATGGTCGAATCCTGCAGTTCGACGGATCAAGGTGGACGTACATTCCGACCTGGAGTTACGATTCCTTTAATGTCCTGGACGGAACATCGGCGTCGGATCTGTATTTTGGAATTGGCAACATCATCAGGCATTATAACGGATCGGAGTTCACAGATAGTATTCTCGATACAGACGATACGGCCAGGGTGATACAGATCGTATCTCCCACGCTGGGTTGGGTCCTGGTGGGCGGCACAGAGATTTTCGAGTTTGACGGGTCGAGGTGGGAAAAGAAACATGTGCTGGATACCTTTTACCGATCACTTTTCGGTTTCAACGAGGACGATCTCTTTGTCATCGGGGACGATGGATGTATCTCGCATTACGACGGAACGGAATGGCAGCGGATGACGAGCAACACGACGGAGGATTTATATGACATCCACGGTTCATCGCCGGACAATGTCTTTGTATGCGGCCCGGAGGGAACCGTTCTGAGATACAACGGAAGTGAGTGGATCGACCTGAATGCTCCATCGTCCTATTTCTTCTATGAAATTTGGGTGTTTGGTTCGGATGATGTCCTTCTCGCTCCCGGATTGGTGCATTGGAATGGTTCGGAGTGGAAGGAACTCTTCAACACTGGGAATCATTACCCAATTTCGCAGATTTCGTCCAACGATGCGGGGTTGACCATGTTCACCACCTTGGGCGGCGGCGTGTATCGTGTCGAGGGAGAAACCGTGACGCCCTGCGGAGGCATTACATCGAAGAACATAAACTGTATCTTTCGTAAATCGCCGACCGAAGTATACCTCGCGGGTGATGCCATCATCCGGTTCGACGGAATAACTACCCAGTTGCTATATGATGGATTGCAGGAGACCGTGAAGGACATGTGGGTGGATGAAGACGGACTGATCTATCTGGTATCGGATCGGTACTGCTGGACATTCGACGGTGTCACTCTCAGGGTGCGATGCTTCAACCCGGATTATTATCATTTCTATTCGGTCTGGGGTTCCAGTGAGAACGACATCTATATCGGAGGTTTCGATCCCGTTTACCCCGGCGACGGCTTGTATCATTATGACGGTCATGACTGGACAGAGGTCTTGCCTGATGAATATCTTTACATCCAGGATATCTGGGGAATCGAACCTTATCCGATCTATGCAGTCGGAATGTGTGAAACAATAGCCGGATTTGATGGACAATCGTGGTCGTTGATCCGTCAGGACATGAAAAGTGAAAGAAGTTTTTATGGAGTTTTCGGATCGTCTACTGACAGTATCTATGCGGTCGGGTTCCCAGGATTCATGCTGCATTATGATGGAGTCAATTGGGACCCGATAGAAATGAATGCCAAGAGCATTTTGAAGGAAATCGATTCTCTATTCAGTGGGGAAATCATCGTAAGAAGCGGTCACAACACCTTGGTCAATCTGGGAGATCGTTGGGAATACCTGGACACCCATCATCCCATCGCGCTGAATTCGGGCTTCATCTGGGGGGATTTGAGTGAAAAGCTGTACAGTTACCAGGGGAACGGCAGCATCTGGACCTGGGAGCCGCAGGGGATCACCTTCAGCCTGGTGCTCTCATCGTTTGATTTTCATCCCGGTGACGAAGTCTATATGTATGCCTACGTGCAGAACTTCGAGGAACCGATCGAGAATGTCCCGGTGGTGATCCTTCTGGATGTGTTCGGCGAAATGTTCTTCTGGCCGTCATGGTCGCAGTATGATCCGCAGACCGGCGAGGGATTTGATGTTCAGCGGATGGACATTGCGCACGGAATCAATCGAATCGAGGTTCTGCCGAAGATGATCTGGCCGTACATTACTGATGAGTTATCCGGTATCCTGCTATACGGCGCGATGCTGACCGACGATCTCACCGCAATCCGTGGCGACTACGATCGTGTGACGATTGCGTATTCGTATCGCTGATTCTCCCTATCGAAAGGTCTCTTCTCCGGGATAGTCGATCGCCTCGCAATGTTCAAAGAGTAATCGGTGGTCGATGCACAACCGACCGAACCAACCGAAGGGACTTCACCTATTCAGGTTTGTTGAAATGCGCACACTGCGGGTGCTCCATTGTCGTTGAAATACATAAAGGGAGATACATCTACTATCACTGCACCGTAAGCGTTCGACAAACCGCATCTTGAGGTTCGCGGCGCACTCCTGTCAGGATTGTCAAGCGACAATTGTGTCTGAGCCTCAACGACAATTAGAATTGATGTTTCAAA
>CALFER010000062.1 GCA_937951895.1 uncultured bacterium | reverse complement strand
CGACCTTTACGCCGGTGCCGACCAGTACGCCGACAAATACGCCGGTGCCGCCGACGAACACCCCGACCTTCACGCCGATTCCGACCAATACGCCAACATTTACGCCGGTACCGACGAATACACCGACCTTTACGCCGGTGCCGACCAGTACGCCGACGAATACGCCGGTGCCGCCGACGAACACCCCGACCTTCACGCCGATTCCGACCAATACGCCGACTTCCGTGCCCACGACGTCAGTTCTGATCAACGAGATCGATTCCGATACAGCGGGGACGGACGTCGCGGAATTCATCGAATTGTTTGACGGCGGGACCGGCAGTACATCTCTGACCGGAATGGTCCTGGTGCTCTATAACGGAGCGACCGACACGAGTTATCTCGCGGTCGACCTCGATGGATATTCAACCGGCGCATCGGGCTACTTTGTGATCGGTTCAACCGGAATGGGAACCGATATCGAACTGGCTCCCGGGGCTGGCGGCTGGATCCAGAACGGACAGGATGCCGTGGCCCTGTATTGGGGTGACGGAGCTGACTTCCCGAACGGAACGGCGGTGACGACAACCGATCTGATCGACGCAATCGTGTATGATACGGATGATGCGGACGATGCGGGTCTTCTGGTACTGTTGAATGCGCTGCAACCGCAGGTGAACGAGAACGAGCGAGTCAACAAGGATGCGCATTCGATCCAACGTTGCCCCAACGGGAGTGGTGGTGCACGCAATACCGACACATGCGCTCTGTATCTGCCGACTGTAGGAACGGCGAACATCTGTATCGATCCGACCTCCACACCGACCAGTACACCGACGGATACGCCGGTACCGCCGACGAACACCCCGACCTTCACGCCAATCCCGACCAATACGCCGACCTTCACGCCGGTACCAACGAATACGCCGACGTTTACACCAGAGCCGACCAGTACACCGACGAATACGCCGGTACCACCGACGAACACCCCGACCTTCACGCCAATCCCGACCAATACGCCGACCTTCACGCCGGTACCAACGAATACGCCGACGTTTACACCAGAGCCGACCAGTACTCCGACCTTCACGCCTGAACCGACATCGACTCCGACGCATACACCCGAACCGACATCGACTCCGACTCTGACCCCGGTGCCGACGGATACGCCTCCGGGGCCGACATCGACGCCGCTGCCGGTACCGGCATCCGGCCCGATGGGGATCGGTCTGATGCTCCTGGCGTTCGGAATCCTGTTCGCTCTCGGAACGCTTCGTCGATCGTTGTAAGTCGAATCTGCTACGATAATCAATCGGACCGGGCCCTTCGCGGGGCCCGGTCTTGTTTCTGTACGGGTCAGATCGGGTGTTGCATGACCTGCCCGGGCATCTTGAACTTTGATCGATTCTGCGCTACCAATGAACGAGCGCGGAAAAGGAGACAATCATGCCGGAACTCGACATCAACCAGATTCAGAAGTATCTGTTTCACCGGTACCCCTTCCTGCTGGTCGACCGTGTTCTCGACTATGTCCCCGGGAAATCGGGAGTGGGGATCAAGAATGTGACCTTCAATGAACCCTATTTCACGGGTCATTTTCCTGAACAGCCGATCATGCCGGGTGTGCTCATGATCGAGGCGCTGGCTCAGATGGCTGCGCTCGTTCTGGGTACGGCCATCGGGCAGACGGGGGAACGGGATGCGCGGGTGATGGGGTATTTTGCGTCTGTGAAGCAGTTTCGTTTCAAACAACCCGTGACACCGGGGGATCAGCTCCGCTTGACGATCGAGTTTGTGAATCGGAAAGGCCGAATCTATACGGCTCAGGGTAAGGCAGAAATCGTGGGTGGAAAAGTCGCGGCCGAAGGTGAGTTGATGTTTGCGCTGATGAATCATCCGCCGATCGATGTCGAAGGATCCTCCGAATAAGGGGAAAAACCATGCATTTTGCCGATCGCCTGTTTCGAGCTGTAGATCAGAAGCAAACGCCTCTGTGTGTCGGGTTCGATCCCCATCTGGCCTTGATGCCGAATCATCTGTTGAATGTGGCCGAGCATGCCGATCCTCTTGAGAGGTGTGCGCGTGCGGTCGAAACATTCTGTATGGATATTCTGGATGCGGTCGCGGATCTTGTTCCCGCCGTCAAACCTCAGTTTGCATTCTTCGAGCGGCTCGGTTCACCGGGATTGCGCATCCTGGCCCGTTTGTGTGCAGAGGCGAAGGCCCGGGATCTGATCGTGATCGGGGACGCGAAGCGAGGCGACATCGGATCGACTGCCGAGGCATACTCGGAGGCGTATCTCGCACCCCCGAACGACGGATTCCCGTGCCCGGAGGTCCGTGTGGATGCCATCACGTTAAATCCATACATGGGTTTTGAAGCGATCCAGCCATTTATATGTCCATATCGGAAAACAGGTGTCTTTGTTCTGGTGAAGACATCGAATCCCTCCGGTTGCCAGATTCAGGATATTCCGACACACGAAGGCACGGTTGCGGACTGTGTCGCGGATCTGGTAGTGGGTTGGGGTGAGGGACGTGAGGGAGACAGCGGGTACTCCGATATCGGCGCTGTCGTCGGTGCACCCTACCCGGAGGCCGCGATTGCATTGCGCAGGCGGATGCCGAAAACCATCTTTCTGATTCCGGGATACGGATTTCAGGGCGGCGGTTCACGGGATGCCATGATCACGTTTGATCGGCATGGCCATGGTGGGATCGTTAACTCGTCGCGCGCTATCCTTTTCGCATTTCAGAAAGGGATCCATGCCCATTTCGGTCCCGAGCGGTATGCTGAAGCGGCGCGTGCGGCGACGATCGATGCGATCTCAGATTTACGCAACGGGTTTCGGGACATCCATCACTAACCGATTCAACAGGTGCTTCACATGAAATCGAACCGATGTTTGCCTTTTGCCGGATGGGTGTTTTTTCTGTTTCTACATGCTGCTGCCGTGGACGCACAGTTCGAAGGCGTGCCTCATTGGGATTGGCGGGTCACGGAGACGACGCATTTCCGGATTTTCTTTCCTGGGTGTTTTGAGGAATGGACGGTTGCGGTTGCTTCACGGATGGAATCGATTCATGAAGAAGTGACCGCGATTGTTGGCTATCGTCCGGATCGCAGGGTCGATGTACTGGTCATGGACCCCATGGGGGCGGCAAACGGCATGGCCCTGCCCCTCATGAATGCTCCCAGAATCGTATTGTGGGCATCCGCTCCGGATGCCGCATCGAGCCTCACGGGTTATACCGATTGGGGAGAACTGGTCGGTTCGCATGAGTTTGCTCATATCGCTCATATGATCCGTCCATCCCGGAACATGGTCGATCGCATGATTGCATGGCTGGTGCCGATCGGGCCGATTGCCATGAAAGCGCCGACCTGGTTGACCGAAGGATATGCGGTCGTGCTCGAGGGTAAGCTGACGGGTTCAGGCCGGCCTTTCACCTCCTTTCGTTCGGCGGTTCTGCGACAATGGGCAATCGAGGGTCGCCTTCCCGACTATGCCGCTCTGAGCGGATCGGATGTCTGGATGGGCTATTCGATGCCGTATCTTGTCGGCTCCGCCTTCCTCGAATGGCTCGAACACCATTCCGGAGACTCGGAAATCTGGACCAAACTATGGCGTCGGATGACGGCCAGGCAGCGGCGATCGTTTGATGAATCATTTTCAGGTCTGTTCGGGGATTCCGCGGAAACACTCTACAACCGTTTTCGAGCGGAACTCACGGCGGCGGCGATCGAATTCGAGCGAGACGCGGCGGATGCGTTGCGAACCGGGGAGTTGTGGCGGATCGCTTCCGAGGCCACAGACGCGCCGGATATCGCACCGGACGGATCCCGGATGGCACTCCTGACCCGCGCCGCGCATCGGCCTCCTTCGCTGGTGGTTCTGAGTATGACGGAAGCGGATGAGTCGGAGGTCAGGCGCGAAGAGACTCGACGCAAGGCACTGGAAAAGGATCCCGAGGACGTTCCGGATATCACAACCGGACCGCCTGTACGCAAGGAACTTGCACGATTTCCCTCCTGCACAGGGCTCAATCCGTCCGATCCCAGATGGATGCCGGATGGCAAGGCGATCCTTTTCGATGCGCTTGTCCGGGATCATGACGGAATGCTGCATCCCGATCTGTTTGTGTGGGAGGTCGATTCCGGAGACTATCGGCGGATATCGGTGAACGCAGATTTGCGGCAGGCAGATCCAGCGCCCGATGGCAGATGGCTCGTGGCGGTTCGGCAGCAGTTCGGCCGATCGGAGCTTGTCAGACTGGATCTTCCCTCCGCCGTGCTCACCGCTGTCGTTCCCCCATCAATCGACCGTTCGCTGACGTCTCCGAGAGTGTCTCCGGACGGAACGTGGATAGCGGTGATCGAATCCGCCAAGACATACTGCCGCGTGCGATTGATCGACAGTGTTACCGGAGAAATCCGGGACATCCCTTCTCTGCCGCGGGAAAACATCATGCATCTCGAGTGGATCGCGCCCGACCGAGTCCTTGTCGTATCGGATCGCTCAGGCATTCCCAACCTCGAAATCCTGGAGATATCTGAAGAGATGGACCGGATTCCCCTCACAAGCGTTTTGGGCGGAGCGGCGGGACCGGCGTTCGATCCGGTCGAAGGCATGGTCTATTTCATGAATCTGACGACCGGAGGGTTGGAATTGCGCCGCATTCCCCTGGAGGTGGACTCGCCGGATCAACCGGAGTTTCGCCGTCCGAACTGGGTGATGCCTCCTGTCGAGTATCCGGATCTGGTGACCCATCGCCGGGATCCGATAGAGATCGATGTCTTCCGGGCGAACCGACATCAGGAGTTCAGGATGTTGCTGGGCGGCAACTGGCTGCCGATGGGCGACACCGTGGAAATCGGTTTCCGATCGGGTGATCTCGTCGGGCGTTTCGATGGTCTGGCGGTCGGTTCAGTCGGCTGGAACGGCGGGGCTTCGGGGGGAACGATCGGTGCGTCGTACCGCGGCTGGCCGGTCGCGCTCGGGATACAGGGGTATTACAGCGAACGATCACCGGCCGATCAGCGGGACATTCCGGAGGAATCGGAGTTGCGGGACGTCACGCTTCTCGGTGCACAATTCTCAGCCGATCGACGCGTCGCGTTCCGCAATGGATCGGCTTCGATTTTGCTGGGGGGGCTGTCCGAGCGGATTGATGTTGAGGGGGCTGAATCCAGTCTGGATCGACAGCTCCTGAGTTTTCGGGTCGGAGCGGACGGGGCATGGCGATTCGGCTCCGTCGCAACGGGAATCGGTTTTCATGCGGCATCCCAGGCTGGAACGATCGAATCGGGCGACTGGACGCAGGCGCTCGGACATCTGTACACGACGGTCCAGCATCTCGACGCGGGGTATCTCCGGTTCGATCTGTACGAAGGCCGGACATGGGGCGAGGATCATTGGACGAACCGGTTTTCACCGGGTGGCATGACGACGAGTCTTGATTCGACGGCCGATATCAGGACATTATTGCGGCTCCCATATCTTCCGGCGTTTCGCGACAGCGGCAGCGCGATGCGTCACATGCGGATCGAAGCCGGTCTGGCGGGGTTTGCGCCGTTCGTTTTCTTTGCGGAGCGCACCGATCTGTGGGAGGAGTCCTCGGGGGAGGGGCGGATGCGTGCTGCCGGAATGGAATTGACCTCGGAGACACCTCCGATGCCGATCGTGAAATTTCCGGCTCTCGGGATGCGAGCGGGCGTCGCGCACCTGTGGGATGGTGAGCAGAGGGGTGGTTGGCGAGGATATGTAAGCCTGATCTACAGGCCGTGAATCAGGGCGAGTCCCAGCTGAATTCCCATTCGGACATGTCTCCGAAAAGTTCCGTGATGTCAGTGTTGGTCAGCGCGGCATACCAGTGAGCGCCATAGAATGAACCGGTTCCGGCCGGCCATTGGAAATCCGGAATCACAGTGATGACCGTTGGGCCTTCATCGAAGTAAGGGTACATGTCGAGATAGTTGGAGTACGAGCTGAAATCGGGGGCGAAGAAGTAGATGCCGTTGATTTCGAGAATGACGAAGAGGGGATATCCGTCGATCCGTCCACCTTCCATGTTGCAGATCGTCACGGTGCAACTGCAGAATTCACCGGAGTGGAAGAGATCGGACGGCATCCAGAGAATCACGCCGGTCGATCCGCAATCGCCCGGGGTCGGCGAAGGCACGGGCGTGTAGGCCGGCGTCGGTGTCGCAGGAGGCGGCGTCGGTGTCGGGCCGCCGGATTGCCACCCGGCCATCCGAGCCATCATCCACCAGAACGCGCGTCCCTTCAGATTGCAGTTGAGCGGTTGGGAGTGATCACAGGAACAATCCGTGCACAGATCCGATCCGGAGTGCTCCGAACACCACTCCATGGCCCAGTTTCCTCCATCGTAATTGCATCCGTCATCGGCGTACCGATCCATGAAAAAGTCACCGTCCGGGTCGTAACTCTCGATGTCCGCAAAATCGAATAGCGTTTTGTTGTTCGATGCACAGTACGTCCGAATCAGGTTGTTCATCTGATTCAATATGCCCTCGGTTCCCGATCCGTCCAGATGACCGGTCATATAGATGAAATGCACACCCGGATAGTCCTGTTCGAGCTGGTTCATGGCATTGAGATAGGTGTTGATGCCGTCCGGTGTATTGTCCGAAACGCCGCCGCACCATGACCACATGACGACGTTCCGGTCGTTGTCCGGTGCATCGAGTTGCTCCCGGGTGGCGGTTTCCCATGCCAGGTCGCCGTTATGGCCCAGATCGCCATAGGTTTCCTGATAACTCAGAGCGCCTCCGGATCCATCCTCGTTCCACGAATAGGGATTCCCGTACAGGTCCTGCAGCACGGTGATTCCCACGGTGATCTGATTGCCGTGGGAGGTGTGCCCGTACCAGATCCGGAATGCGCCTCGCGCGCCATCGAGATACTCGTGGGGGATGGCACTCAGATCCGTGCAGGTGTGATCGATGGTCCATGCCGTGGCGATGGGTGCGGTGAGGTGGGCAAGGGGGATGATGAGTGCGACGATCAGGAGTGTGCGTGAAAAAAAGGACATAAAGCCTCCTTTACGGATGAATCCGAGCCGGTCGCCCGGTCGATTGAACGTCTGCCGTCAGTTTACCGGGAAACGAATGGCATTGGCAAATGGGCAAACTTGGATTTCCCGGAAATTCTGCTATAAACAGACAGATCGCTCCCCGAGGGGGACGCTTTTTTGAGGAGATCGTCATGAAGCACGACCCGATTCAGGATTTGATCCAGCGCAAGAATGCAATCTATCTTGGCGGCGGACAGAAGAGCATCGATAAACAGCACGAAGCCGGAAAACTCACGGCTCGGGAACGTCTCGGCCTGCTGTACGACCCGGATTCCTTTCAGGAAAGTCATGCGTTTACCCAGCACCGATGTGTCCATTTCGAAATGAACAGGAAGGAACTGCCCGGTGACGGTGTCGTGACCGGAGTCGGTCTCATCGATCGCCGCCCGGTCTACGCTGCAAGCCAGGATTTCACCGTCGCCGGCGGTTCGGTGGGTGAAGCCAATGCCCGAAAGATCCAGCAGACCATGGATGAAGCGCTGAAAACGGGTGATCCCTTCGTTTTCATCAACGATTCCGGGGGCGCCCGCATCCAGGAAGGCGTCGATGCCCTGTCGGGATACGGCGGTATTTTCTATCGCAACGTCCTGCTCTCCGGGGTCGTTCCCCAGATCAGCATCATCGCCGGTCCGTGTGCCGGCGGTGCCGCGTACTCTCCGGCTCTGACGGACTTCATCATTCAGGTCCGTCATGAAGGGCAGCTCTTCATCACGGGACCCCAGGTCATCAAGCAGGTCACCGGCGAAGTCATTTCGGCGGAACAGCTCGGCGGCGTCGAAAGTCATGCCTATTTTTCCGGAGTGGTCCATTTCATTGCCGAAAATGATGCGCATGCCTTTGAACTGACCCGCCGACTGCTGTCCTACCTCCCCAGCAACAATCTCGAAGACCCTCCCATCCTGTCCAGTGCGACCGAGCATCAACTGATCGAGGATCCCTCCTTGAATCGGGTTGTGCCGGACGACCCGCGGAAACCGTATGACATGCATGAGATTATCGTCAGGGTCGTCGATCCGGACAGTTTTCTTGAGATCCAGGAGCATTTCGCGGAGAACATCATCATCGGGTTCGGGAGAATGCTGGGCAGAACAGTCGGGATCGTTGCGAACCAACCGCTTCAGAAAGCCGGCGTTCTGGATATCGATTCATCGGACAAAGCCGCTCGTTTCATACGATTCTGCAACGCCTTCAATATCCCGATCATGACCTTCGTGGATGTACCCGGATTCCTCCCCGGAGTCGCTCAGGAATACGGCGGGATCATCCGGCACGGGGCGAAAATGCTGTTTGCCTACGCCGCCGCGACGGTCCCGAAACTGACGGTGGTCGTTCGCAAAGCCTATGGCGGGGCATTCCTCGCGATGTGCTCGAAGGAGATGGGCGCGGACCGGATTGTGGCCTGGCCCACCGCCGAAATCGCGGTCATGGGCGCCGAGGGAGCGGTCAATGTGCTCTATCGGAAGGAATTGGATGCCGCCGAGGACAAGGATGCGCATCGGAAGGAACTGATCGGCGAGTATAAACGGGTGTTCGCCAACCCGTATTCCGCCGCCGGACACGGCTATATTGACGATGTGATCGTTCCGGCACAGACCCGGGTCGTGCTCGCCGCCGCACTCGAAGTCATCAAAGCCAAGCGCGTCTGGCGTCCCCAGAAAAAACACGGCCTGATTCCGCTGTGATCGAAGGAGATCGGGATGGAAGGAACCATGATACTGAGTTTGAAACTGACGATCGCCGGTTTGTCGATCGTGTTTGTCGCCCTGATCGTCATTTCGACTGTCGTGGCCATCATCCGTGCCGTGGATTCAAGATGGGAGGATCGCGAAGAGAAGCAGGATCGCGCCGCGCTCGGAAAAACCCAGACCATCGATGAGACGACGCTGGTGCTGATCTCGGCGGCTGTCGCGACGTACCTGACTGGCCGGCATCGCATTCGCGGGATCCGGATGATTCAATCCGAAACAAAAGCGAGTCCCTGGTCGATGCAGGGCAGACTCGTGCTGACGGGATCCCATGTCATCCAACCGCGGACCGGTGATCGGTTGTGACCATTGATTGAACAGAAGGAGAGATCGTGATGAAATTGAAAATCACCGTTCATGGCGTGGCATATGAGGTGGAAGTCGAGGTTCTGGATGCGGGTGAGGGGTTCCATCCCGGCACCCCGCTGTCTCCGTTGCCGAAGATGCAACCGATGGCAACGGGAGCGCCCCCGAAACCATCACCGCCGATGGCCCCTTCCGTGCAGGTGCATGCCGGTTCCGGGGGAGGCGGAGTGATTGCTTCCCCGATTGCGGGCAATATCATCGAGATCAGATGCAAACCGGGCGACACGGTTTCGAAGGACCAGGTGCTGTTGCTGGTCGAAGCCATGAAGATGGAAACCGCCATCGCCGCACCCGCTGCAGGGCGCATCACAGCTATCGAGGTCGCTGCGGGGGATGCTGTACGGGAAGGACAGGTGCTGATTCGGTTCGAATGATCATCCGAATCCCGGAGAAGTAGTATGGATATATTGTTACGATTCCTGCAAGCCGGAGCGTTTTACAATTTTCACTGGGGCAACGCGGCGATGATCGCCGTCGGCATCTTTTTCATCTATCTCGCCATCAAAAAAGATTACGAGCCGTTGCTGCTCGTTCCGATCGGATTCGGTATTCTGGTCGGCAACGTCCCCTTCGCCTCCGGCATGCAGATCGGTATCTATGAAACAGGAAGCGTGCTGTCGATCCTGTACCAGGGTGTCACGCAGGGCTGGTATCCGCCTCTGATCTTCCTGGGAATCGGCGCGATGACGGACTTTTCAGCCATGCTGTCCAATCCGCTGCTCATCCTGCTCGGCGCCGCCGCGCAACTCGGAATCTTCGTCACCCTGATCGGCGCAGTCTATCTCGGATTCAGCATCACCGACGCCGCCGCCATCGGCATCATCGGAGGAGCCGACGGACCGACCGCGATCTTCCTCTCCTCGAAGCTCGCACCCCAATACCTCGGCGCCATCGCCATCGCGGCCTACTCCTATATGGCGCTCGTTCCGGTCATTCAACCGCCGATCGTCCGGCTGCTCACCACCCGGGAAGAGCGCCTGATCCGGATGCAGCCGTCGAAGCCGGTCTCCAAGCGGATGCGGATCATGTTCCCGGTCGTCGCCTTCCTGGTGACCTGTTGCATCGCCCCCGGCGCGATCTCCCTGCTCGGAACCCTGTTCTTCGGCAATCTCCTGAAGGAAAGTGGCGTCACGGAACGTCTGGCCAAGACGGCCCGAACGGCGTTCATCGATACGATCACCATCCTGCTCGGCTTTACAGTCGGCGCTTCCACCGATGCGTCTCGTTTTCTCACGCCCGATTCGATCAAGATCTTTGCTCTCGGTGCCGCCTCTTTCGCCGTCGCTACAGCGGGCGGGGTTCTGTTCGCGAAATTCATGAATCTGTTTCTGAAACACAAGATCAATCCGGTGATCGGCGCGGCCGGAGTGTCCGCCGTTCCGGATTCGGCGCGTGTCGCTCAGGTTATCTGCGCCAAAGAGGATCCTCATAACTTTGTCATCATGCAGGCCATGGCGCCCAACGTCGCCGGCGTTATCGGTTCGGCGATCGCCGCCGGCGTGCTGCTCGCCACACTCCGCTGAAAGCTTCCCATGGGGATCCGTCTGCTCTTCGGCCGCACGATCGAGGCATTGGCGGATGAATTGTGCGCCCGACTCCGTGCCAGCCGACAAGCGACAGACCCATTCGATCCATTCCGGATCATAATCCCCAACCGCAATCTGGAATTGTGGTTGAAACAGCGTATCGCGCGACAACTCGGCGCGGCGGTCAACATCCGGTTTGATTTTCTGGAGAACGGCCTGCGCAGACTCATCGATACGTCCTGTTCCGGAAGCGGATCATATACCGACCGCTCGGAACTGGCTCTCCGGATTCTCTCCATCCTGATCGAACCGATCCGCACGCATGCGGGTGTGCCCGTCTTCGACTCTCCGGATCCCGCAAATCCCCTGTTCGCACTGCGCGACTATCTCTCGGAGGTCTCCGACCCAACAGATTACAGCCGCAGGCTCTGGCAGCTTTCGCAGCGTCTGGCGGGGTACTTTCTCGAATATGAGAATCAGCGCGAGGATCTGGTCGCGGCCTGGCGTCGCGATGTCGCCTGGTTGCCGCAAAACGCCCGGCCGGATCAGATCCGCATGGAACTCGCTCAGCGCGCACTGTATCGTCAGATCTTTGTACCCGAAACACCGGCTGACCGGCCCGAACCGACGCTTGCCCGTGCACTGGACCTCCTGGAAAGCCGACTTGCCGCGGAATCACTTCAGTCGAAGCCTGAAACCGTGTCGATCTTCGGGCTGTCGATCACGGCCCCCTTGTACGTGCGGTGCCTGTTCACTCTGGGCCGCGTCTATGACATCGAATTGTACGAACTGAATGTCTGCTCGGAGTTCTGGGAGGATGTTTCAAGCCCCTCCGAAGATCGCTGGCGGCGGGTCAAATCGATCCGGATGCGCGGCGTCGAGGCGTGTTCGGACCCCGAGACCGACCTGCTGGAACCCAATCCGGATGACAATCCGATTCTGTCGAGATGGGGGAAGCTGGGGCGTGAGAAAATCAAACTGCTCAGCGAACTCGAAGAACGATCCGCGGGCCATCTGGAGTTTGTCAGCAGTTGGCTGGATGAGAGGGTCGATCCGCATCGATCGCTGTTGCGGTGTGTGCAGGCCGATATCGGGTCACGCCGGGGTGCGCGCGAATCCCGGGTCGATCAGGATCCGAGTATTCAGATTGTCGGTTGTCCGGGTGTATATCGCGAAGCCGAGATGGTGCGGGACAGCATCATCGACAATCTTGCGCGCCACCCGGATCTCCGGTTGACCGATATCGCCGTCATGGCGCCGGACATCGAGCGCTACAAACCGGCGATTCTGGCCATGTTTGAAACCGGGCCGTGCCGCCTTCCGTTCAGCTTGTCGGACTCCCGAGCCTCGACGGACAGTCTCTATGCCCAGGCCGTCACCGCGCTGCTCGAATTGATCTCCGGGTCGTTCTCACGCCGCCGTTTCTTCGATCTCGCACTCAATCCCTGCTTTCTCGCCGGATGCGGTCTCGATCGGACGGATGTCGAAACCTGGCTGGAATGGGCGGATCGCCTCAGAGTGTTTCGATTCTGGGATGCGGGGCACAAGGAACGCAATGCCGCGGGGGGCAACGACCGGTTCACCTGGAGCCGCTCGCTGATCCGCCTCAGACTCGGACGGATCATGCAGCCGCGTATGGGGGAGGGTGGCAACGGAGAAACGGAGGATTATTGCGGGTATGTTCCTCACTCCGATCTCGACAGCCAGAACCCCGATGCTCTTTCCCGGATCAGTCTGACGATTGAAACACTGTTCCTGGAATTGGGGGATCTGGCGGCGGTCCGGCAGACAGGAACGCTCTGGTCGCACGGAATGATCGCTCTGATGCGGGCCTATCTGGCGGCCCCCTCGGATATGCCCCAGGAAGAGACCATCATGTGGGCGCTGACGTCCCGCCTGGGTGCTCTCGAGACGCTGGATGACCGGATGGAAAAAGTCGGGAAACGGCCGGAATTCGGGTTCGCTTTTGTGCGCGAATTCATCGTGTCTGCGCTGGACGAGTTGCCGAGCACCCGCGGCAGATATCTCGCCGGAGGCATCTCTGTCTCCGCCCTCCGCCCGATGCGCCCCGTTCCGTTCCGAATCGTTTATGTCATGGGTCTCGAGGAAGGCCAATTCCCGGGACGTGCAGAACGATGCACGCTCGACCTGCGACTCTTCCACCGGCGGCTTGGAGATGTCTGCACACCGGACTCGAACCGCTACCTGTTTCTCGAAACACTCCTCTCCACCCGCGACAAATTGTATCTGTCCTATCAGAATCTCGACCCGAAACAGGACAAACCGTTCCACCCCTGCTCTGTTCTCAATGAGCTGCGTCGATATCTCGACGTCTGCGTGCTCCCGTTGGATAGACCCTTTCGTACACTGCGGATTCCCCTCAACGGATTCGATCCCGAGCATCTGTTCAGGGGCGAACCCGATGATCAGGCGATCGGTGATGTGCCCGCCCGTCCCGCCCCGGGAAATCTCGCCCTGGCTCTCGACCTTCTCAGCCGCATCACGGGCGACCCGGATGCCGAAACCGCGCGTGATCTGCTGGCACGGATCAAAGCTTCCGAAATCCGGGCGACGCCCGATCCGGCGATCCAGGCGGCTGACCCCGCTGCGCTGCCCGAAGCGCGCTCCGTGATCGACCTGAAAGATCTCAGGCGTTTCCTGAGGGATCCCTTCGACAGTTATCTGCGACGATTCTATGATATGTTCGAATCCGAGACGACCGAGTCGATTCTTGCGGAGTATGAACCGATCGAGTTTGACCGGTTGGATCGCTGGGGGATTTTCGATGAGGTGATTCGAGCCACTTTTCAGGAATTACCCGAGTTTACGGAGGGATACTCCGGGAAACTGCAGGCGATTCTGAATCGGCGGTTCAAAACGGGTGACGCTCCGGATGAACCGTTTGCGGCCTGGCAGCGCGGATCGATCGAAGAGGGACTCGCGAAACTGTTCGGAGAATCGATCCTGGGTGGGGTCGTCAATCACATACAGACGGCGGGGCCTGAGGATTTTTTCCGGTTATGGATCGGTCAAACGCCGATTCATCCGACCCCCTTCGATCGAATCCTCCCTGCGATTCCTGTTTCTCTGCCGGATCATCCTCCGACCCATATCGAACTGCGGGGCGGCCCGTACATCATGCTCCGTCAGAACGGCCAGCTTGTCATCGTGACCGCCACGGACAGTGCAAAACCGAAACGGGGGCCCTTGCACAAATCGATGCTCGAGCCCTATCTTGCAATACTCGCCCTCAACAGTTCGGCAATGCGCGACAACCCGAATCGGATCGACTCCGACACGATCGGTATCTCCGCGTATTTCAACGATGGCTCGACCCATGTGATGGTGAACGGGTGCTGCGGGGAGGATGTGATGCATGCCATCATCCGGGATTATCTTCGATCACCGCCTCCGATCGATCTGTTCCCGTTCGAATCGGTCTGGGACGCGTGGTATGATCTGGCGGTATCCGAACACACGCCGCCCGAAGCGTTCAGGCGAAAACTCCGGGACCGGATCGATGATGCTGCCGCCGATCCGTATTCCTCGTTTCATCTTCCGGGCGCCGCACGAATCGTCCGTGATCTGACGGTGCCGATCGACGCTCTGGACCGTGCACGACGATGGTATGGTCATCTGTTCGAGGCGGCTCTGTCGGGCGGGTCTCCGGGGAAGCGATCGCATGACGACTGAGCTGAAGGACGTCCGAGCCGTGGATCTGAATCGCCATGCCGTGATCGAGGCGGCCGCGGGAACCGGGAAGACGTGGACCATCGAGAACCTGGTCAGCCGGTGCATCATCGAACAGGGATATGATGTGTCGGAAATTCTCGTCATGACGTTCACTGAAAAAGCGACGGGTGAGATGCAGGAGCGCATCCGGGCGAACATCGAGCAGGCGCTGGCGGCATGCGGGGATGCCGGGACGCGGGTGAAGTTACAGCGAGCGGTCGACGGGTTCGACCGGGCGTCGGTCATGACGATCCACAGTTACTGCAATCGCGCGCTGCAACAGTTTGCCTTCGAAAACCGCCAGCCGTTTTCTCTCAGACTCGTTTCGGATCCCGAAATCGCCGATTATCTGTTCGACGAGATGCTGCGAGGGCCCTGGGTTCCCCTGATCCGGTCGCTCGATCCGGCATATCGGACGCAGATCCAGAAAAATGCTTTCGGAAAACAGATGATCATGGATCTGGCGCTGCATCTGATGCGAGGTGACACGATTGCACCCGATGTCACGCTCGATGAACTGCGGACATCCGGCACCGGATCTCCGGACGGATTCTTCCAGGTGTTTGCCGCACGCGAGCTGGTGCGGAGGATGTCCGGATACAAGACCGAAAAAGGTCTGATCTCGTACGACGACATGATCCGACTCCTCGACCGGGCACTCGGCGACCCGATGCAGCCCAACGCCCTGATCGAAGTGCTCAGGGCGCAATGCCGGATCGCGTTGATCGACGAGTTTCAGGATACGGATCCGATTCAGTGGAGCATCTTCCGGAAGCTGTTTGTCGCGAGCGGCCGTCATGTGCTGATGGTGATCGGGGATCCGAAACAGGCGATTTACGGTTTTCGAGGTGCTGATGTCACGACGTATCGGACGGCATGCCGGGAACTTCTGGAAACGCACGGCGCGCGCCGGTATCTCCTGCGCACCAACTGGCGATCGATTCCGGATCTGATCGCCGATTTCAATCACCTGTTCGGGTCGAGCGGATGGTTCAGGCAGAGTGAGCGGGATACCATCGAGGTCGTTCCTCCCGAGCCGTCCAGGCGGCGTGCAAGGGTCTTTCAGGATGGTTCGGGTCGGAGCAGTGTGTCGATCGCCAATCTGCTCGATCTGAAGATTTCAGGGGATGCCCAGAGACGCTATGCCGAATGGGTTGCCGATGAAATCCGGCGTCTGACGGACAGCCGGATGATCGCGTTTACCGACGGGAATCGCTCGCGGTGGCTGACGCCCGGCGATATCTGCATCCTGGTCCGAAAACGCAAGGACGCCGTCCCGATTGAAGATGCGCTGGACAACCGCGGGATTCCGCATACGTTTTACAAGAAGACCGGGGTGTATCAATCCGACGAAGCGTTGTGGATCGCGGCAGCGCTCGAAATGCTGGCGCGACCGGACGATCCCGGCGCGCTCCGGAAAACGCTCGTGTCGCCGTTCTTCGGTCTGGCTTTCACGCAACTCGAGCCGTTCGACGACCTGGATCCGAACCATCCCGTTAAAACACGGATCGCGCAATGGCGGCGCGATGCCTATCTCCGCAACTGGCCGGCATTACTTCATTCCATCGTCTACGATTCACGGTTGCTGATCGATTCGGCCGGCAGGCCAAATGGTGCACGCACCATCGCGACCTGTCTTCAGATCACGGAAGATCTTCAGACCATCGCACAGCAGAAGAACATGGACATCCAATCGCTCTGGCGACACCTGACCTTCCGGATCCTGGAAGCGATCGAGGAGGACGAACAGACCAGTCTGCACCGGATTGAAACGGAAACGCCGGGCGTTCGGATCATGACGATGCACGTCAGCAAGGGACTCCAGTTCCCCGTCGTGTTTCTGGCCGGTGGATTCGGCCGAGGCGCGCATCCCCGGTATCTGAAGTATCACGATTCCTCCGGAGGCGTCACGATCGATCTCGACAGGGAAAACAAAGCGGGCAAGACACAGTCTGATCGCGAGCGGAAGGAGGACGACGAACGATTGCTCTATGTCGCACTCACCCGAGCCATGATCAAGCTGTATGTTCCGGGATTCTGTGTCCGCACGCGAACCGGCGCGCCCAGCGGCAACTCCGGGATGCTGTCCCGGATCCTGTATCCGGCCATCGAAAGCGCAATGGCATCCGCCGGTCAAACGCCTGTTGGTGCGACATGGATGCCCTTTTCCGTCTCCCGTCCAACACTGGATGAACGACCGGATCCCGACCGGATCGCGACCCCGGTTACCGAACGCAGGATGCAGTCGGCGGACGAGCTGCTGGCGCACCCTCCGTATGTGGCGAACCGGCGCGCGGAACGCTGGTCCTTCACGGCGCTGCGTCACCGGAACATGACGGCCGGACCGGAACCCGTCGTTTTCGACGATCATCCCATCGAACCGGATGAACCCGGCTCCGTGCTTCCGGGTGAGGAGTCCGCCGGGTTCGATGATGATCTTCCGGTCGGCGAACGCACGGGGCACATGTTTCATGAGCTCTTCGAGGAACTCGATTTCACCGCGACGACGGTCGACCCGGATACGTTTTATCGCTCTTCCGACGTCACCCTGCTCGTCCAGCGGCTCATGCGGAAATACAACCTCGTTTCCGATGATCCGGCACGGGCTACCAGTATCCTCCGGATCGCGTACGATACGCTCAATACGACGCTTCCGCCGCATGGGATCCGTCTGAACGAGATCGCGCGGGCCGATCGCCTCCCGGAACTCGAATTCCTGCTCGCCATGGATGCCCGTGTCGAACAATACATGCATGGTTTCGTGGATCTGGTGTTCCGCCGAGAGATTGGCGGGCAGGAGATGCTGTTCGTGGTGGACTGGAAATCGAACCGGCTGGATCGTTACGACCCGGCGAGTCTCGCGCGGTGTATGGACGAAGAAAACTATCATCTGCAGTATGCCGTGTACACCTTGAGTCTTCAGCGGTGGATGCAGACGGTCAAACCGCGGGACTGGTCGTTCGAAGCCCATTACGGCGGCGTGTATTATCTCTTTTTGCGGGGGCTCGCAGCGCGTGACGGCCGCAACGGTGTATTCCATTGTCGTCCGACGGTCGGGGAATGTGAAGCGCGGGTCGGCAGGGCGCTTGAGGCGGCGCGCGGAGTGCAGCGATGAAGCCGCTCCGCATGGATCTCATGGAAAAACTCGGGATCATCCCGATCGCCGGGTATCCCGATGCGTCCCTGTCCCGGACGATTCTTTCCGGGGCGATCGACGATGAGCGATTGACACCCGCCGATTGGCTCCTGATGCGCGATTTGATCCGCCTGTCGGGCGCACCACCGGCCGACCCGCACCTCCATCTGCTGCTCGTTGTCATGCTGACGAATCTGTGCGACGGCAGCGTATGCGCGGATGTGGCGGGTGAGGCGTTCCGGGCGCGAAGCCGGGAGTTGTGCGGGGATGCTCCCGAGATCGTGCTGGGATCGATGCTGAGCACGCTGAGGGGGGCCGCGGATCACTATCCATCACTCGTTTCCCGTGACCCGCAGTCGTTCCTCCCCATCGTTCAGGACGGGAGCCGGCTGTATTTTCAGAAATACCACGATGCCGAAACCCGATTGCGCAGGGCGATCCGGAGCCGGCTGAGGGATTGGGATCGGGAACGAATCGATTCAGCCGCCGTCGAAGCGATCCTCGACGATATTCTCATTCGATGCCCCCTCCGGCGCGACGCCTCGAGCATCCTGCTCGATCTGCACCAGACCGAAGCGCTCAGGCGGGCGCTGAGCCGGAATCTCACGATCGTCTCCGGCGGACCGGGATCCGGCAAGACATCGATCGTGGTTTCCGTTCTGCGAGGTCTCGTGCGCAGCGGAATCGATGCCGCCCGGATCCGGCTCGTCGCTCCGACCGGCCGGGCGGCGCAGCGGATTCAGGAAAGCATCCGGATCTCGCTGGAATCCATCGGCGCGGGGATACCTGCCTGCGACCTGGATGTGGCCGGGATCG
>CALFER010000061.1 GCA_937951895.1 uncultured bacterium | reverse complement strand
CGATCGATTGCTGGTGATCGGGGAGAAGGCCAAGGAGCTCCTGGGCAACGACGATAGGGATCTGCTCTATCAGGAACGCCGCATCGCCGATCTGGAGATGCAGCTTGCGGGGAGGTTCGAAGCGGAGAGAAACCTCGCAGAGCAACGCAAGATGGTCGCACCGGTAGAGGCTCAGATTCGCGTTCTCAATGAGCAACTCGATACGGTTCGACGGCGCCATGCCGAGCTGAAGGCCATTCAGAAGCGGCGTGATGATGTATCCCAAGAACTCACAAGAGTGATGAATGAGATCACGAACACCCAGGTAAAGATTCAGGGCAAACAGCAGCAGATTGATTACGCTCAGAAACGCCTCGAAAAACGCCC
Organism: uncultured bacterium; assembly: GCA_937951895.1. Lineage (GTDB taxonomy): Bacteria > CSSED10-310 > CSSED10-310 > CSSED10-310 > CALFER01 > CALFER01. The sequence goes on along the minus strand of CALFER010000061.1, from coordinate 11,009 downwards.
CAGTCTGGTCGCCACCGCATCAAGGCGATCCGACGTAGAGAAGGACATCGCCCAGGCCGAGACTGAATACAACGCCGCCAAGGATCAGCGTTCATCTCTCGAACTGAAGCTCGCGAATCTTCGCACCGAATACGCCAGGATCTTCGGCCAGATGGATGCTCTAGCGAAGGGGCAGACGGTCGAAATCGAAAAAGCCATCGTCCACATGAAAGACAAGATTGGGACGATCGAGTCAGAAAGCAAAACCAAAGGGTTTAAGCAGGAACAAGCATTCAGAACACTTGAATCTGAACTTGTTACAGCGGAGAGCAAAGCAAGGCTCCTGGAGACTGGAAAGTATAACCACAGTGTTTGTGCCACCTGCCCCTTTACAAAGGATGCTTTCGAAGCCAAGGGCAAAATCGCTGAGCTAACAGCGGATTACGAAAAAGCTAAATCCGCTTTTGAGGCACTGGCAACAGAACGCGAATCCGCTCTGATTGAACCGAATATTCTCCTGCATGAACTGAAGAATCGGCTCTATGCTTTTGATCCGAAAGTATGGATGCAGACAGCGCCGGAATGCGCAAGCCTGCGTGATCAGCTCGCCGAGAATAAGCGGGTCGGTCTGGAAACCAAGGCCGCTCTCGACTCGACTCCGATTCCAGACAATTCGAAGATCCGAACACTTCGCAGTCAGTTGGATGGTGAGATCGCTGCAGCAGAGCGCGAACTGAAGGTTCTCGAGGAAGTCGAGAAATCGATCGTGGCGATGCGGGGCGACATCGATCAGCTCAATGAATCCATCGCTCACCTGACTACCCGGAAGGCAACTCTGGAAACCGATCTGCAAGCCGCCGAGGTGGTGGATACTGCCGTGACCGAAAAACAGATCGAGGAGATCCAACTGGACATTCGGATGCGCCAGGATGATCTGAGCACCATCAATCAGTTGATCGGGCAAGCGCAGGCCGAGTTGAAGCGATTCGAACAGATCCAGATTGAGATCGGTAAGGCCAAGGACACTCTCGAATCGATCCGAGAACGCGCTGAGCAATGGATCGCCCTGCAGGCAGCGTTCGGCAGAGATGGAATCCCGCAATTGATCGTTGACAGCGCCATTCCCCGGCTGCAGCAGCTCCTCAGCGAGCTCCTCGGTGAGTTCGACAATCGATGGGCGATTCGATTGGACACGCAGCGGGAAACGAAGGCCGGAACCATCCAGGAGCGCATCGATATCCGCGTGATCGACGCGAACGGAGAGGGCGACATCAGCGATTACAGCGGTGGCGAGAAACATCTCCTCCGCTCAATCCTCCGGATCGCACTGGGAATGCTGCAGGCTGAGCGCTCCGGAAAGTCCCTCAAAGTCTTCATTTTTGATGAAGCCTTCGACGCCCTCGACCGCGAGAACGCCATCCGACTGCTCGCTGTGTTCCAGCACCTGCTCTCCCGATTCAATCAGGTGTTCATTGTTTCGCATTCGGACGAGTTACTCGCGGTTCTGCCGGCGCAGATCCGATTCAAGAAGGTCAATGAAACAACGGAAGTGGAGGTATTGAATGGCGCTCGCTAAGACAACGAAACGATATCTGAAACACACGTTCACAGAACCCGAGATGCTGAGTTTCCGGGACACCCTCGCATCGACCATCTGCGAACTGTCCCAGCTCGAGGACGAGAAGAAAACCGTCACCAGCCAGTACGCCGCCAAGATCAATGAGAAGAAGGCCACATCGAACATGGCGGCACAGAACATCCGGAACGGTTACGAGTTCCGGGATATCGAGTGCGACATCCTCTATGACCTCAAGCGCCGGATGAAGACCATCGCACGCAAGGACAACGGGGAGTTCGTCGAGGATCTCCCGATGACTGCAGACGAACTGCAGTGCAGCCTCCCGGGATTCGAGTTCGATGAGACGGAAGAGCAGGATCAGCCTCCGGAAGAACCGCAGATCGATGAGGATGACTTTGTCGGGCAGATGCGCAATGCGGAAAACGCGGACGCCGGGCGGGATATCTACAAACGGATTGAAACGAGGATTCACGATCTTCAGGTCGAGGCGGGTTGTGCTCCGATGGTCGGGCAAGTGGAAGTCAATTTCTATCGCGGCATCGAAGTCCTCACGAAAAGGGAACTCGGGAAACTCGTCAAGGATGCCTCCAAGGCGAACCCGGCAATCGGCCAGAAGCTCTCCATCATCATCGATCAATTGCCTGCGATCAGCGAGATCTTCGATCAGCTCCTTCTGGATGAAAGGAAAGAACTCCATGTCCCGAGTCCCGACGAACTGATCCATGGTTCCGACGAAGAGACCGATCCGGATCCGGATGAGTCAGATCCCGGCGATGAGCTCGACGAGAATCCGAGCTTCTGATGAACACCGTATTCAAGTGGATACTGATCGTTCTCGGCGCGTGTATCTACACGCCGATCATCCTGGGCGGGGATGAGGCGGCCGATCGATGGCTCGACTGCATTCTCTCCCTCCTTCCCCGACAAGTCGTCCTGGGGATCGTCTGGATCGCTGTCGGCGCGGTGGCTTTGGGAGCCACGACATGCGCCGTGATGATCTATCTGCATCACATCAGACCGTTTTTCCGGAACTGGGTTAACTCCCTTCACACCTCCAGACGGAGAAGCGCTCTGTGATCCATACATCCTGCAACCGAAGAAACGAGGTGCAATATGCGTCGCGATTACTGATCGAGTCGTCTTGTGGCACGCCCCGTCATCGCCTGGCGGGGCAAACCTTCACATTCAACTGGATGGTCGTATGCCAAGAACTAGATCAATAAAACCTGAATTCTGGTCGGACGAGAAACTCGCGAGAGTCTCGCGAGACTCTCGATTGGTTTTCATAGGGCTCTGGACAACAGCCGATGACTTCGGAGTGACGAAGGGAAATCACCGTTGGCTGCGCGCTCAACTATTCCCGTACGACGATGGGCTCAAAATGACTCAGTTTGATAAGTGGATGAATGAGCTGAATCGCGAAGGATTCATCATTCGATTCGAAGAAAACGGTGAAAGTTATTATTTCATAAGGTGTTTTGTGAAACATCAGAAGGTTGATCATCCATCCAAAATCAGGAACCCGACACCGCCTTCCGACATACTCGCGAGTAATTCGCGAGAGTCTCTCGAGGAGTCGAGAGAGTCTCGCGGGGAGTCGAGAGAGTTTCGCGACGAAACTGAAACTGAAACTGAAACTGAAACAGAAACTGAAACTGAAACAGAAACTGAAACTGAAACTGAAACAGAAACTGAAACAGAAACAGAAACTCGTAGCACGCGCGACGACGCCGAAAAAAAACGTGATCTGTGGAAAATGGCACTGACGCTTCTCATGCAGATGCGGGTCATGCACCAGGAGATCTGTGGAGGTCGCTTTGGGAAGTATTCCCATCCATCGGATCTGAAGAAATTTACACAGAAGACTCAACAACGGATCCTGGATGCAGTCGAGGAGTTCGGAATCGATGGTGTCGGTGGAATGATGGAGCGGTGGCGGAATTGGATGATGGATGACCAATTCGCTCAGAGTAATAACTTCAAGATGGAATTGTTCTTCTCGAGACATGGCGATTACACAGATGCTGCATTTTACGAACCAGATCCTCCAAACCATGCAGAACATCTCGCCGAAGCAGAGCGACTCGGAATTGAAATCAAAAAGCGACGCGAAGAAGGAATCGCGAAACTCAGGGAGAAGGGTTATGAACTCCCGAACAGATGAACTGAGACGGGATAAACAGGCGCTGCTTGATGAGTTGAACTCGGCCAGGCCGGGATGTGTCAAGAACGCAAAGCGGATCTGTTGCCCGTTTCACGATGACCGGAACCCAGGTAATTCGGTGTACGAGTCGTCTGATGGAGTCTGGCGGTTCAAGTGCTGGAATGCGGCGTGTTCCTTCCACGGCGACATTTTCGATGTTCGGGCGCAGCGCACCGGGATGAGCGTCGACGATGTTTTGAAGGAAGAATCCGGAGATGATTGGAACTCGGAACGCAAAAACACATACAAACCTCGCACGGTTCCGAAAACATCGAAGGAGGAAAAGAAACCTCGATGGTTTGCCAGCGAGCAAGAAATTGAGGCGGCACACGCCGGAATGAAGCTTGAGGGTAAGTTTCCATACACCAATCCGGATACTGACGCGGTCGAGTGTTTGGTGTACCGCTTTCGTCGAGACGACGGGAAAAAACACATACCGCCATACACTCCGGTTGACGGTGGATGGCTCGAAAAAGGACTTGAAGGAATTAGGCCGATTTTCAATCGGAAACGCGTCAGAAGTGCGGATCACGTGATCATCGTTGAGGGCGAAAACAAGGTGCATGCTCTGACACGGTACGGGTTCGTCGGGACATGCAACATGGGCGGATCCAATTCAACGGAGTATGCAGACTGGTCGCCATTAGCCGGGAAGAAGCGCATCACGATCTGGCGCGATAATGATGAGCCTGGGATGAAATGGCAAGAGATGGTGATTGCGGCATTGAAAAACCTGCCGAAGCCTCCGGAAGAGATCCGGATCGTTTGGGTTGATGGCTTGGATCTTCCAGAAAAGGGCGATGTTGCCGATCTGGTACGGGATCTTGAACAGAAGAAAACAGCGAAAGAGGCGATCAAGTTAACGATAGAATCCATCATGCGGGATGCGCGTTCAGAACTTACAGGGTCTCAGTGCCTCATCCGCTACATTGATAATGTGCTCGCGGGCCTCCACCGATCGATCCCTTGGTCGCACACGTTCCTGACTTCGGCGACTTATGCCTTGACACCTGGAACAGTCACGATCATTTACGGATCTCCCGGTTCGTCAAAGAGTTTGTTTTTGCTTCAGGAGTGCATCGAATGGTCAATCCTGGGTGTCAAGTGGTCGATCCTTCAGCTTGAGCAGACGAAGGAATATCATCTTCGTCGGTTCATGGCTGTGTGGAAACGTGACTCGAATCTGACTAAGCACGAGTATGTCGAACAGCACGCAGTTGAATTGAAGGAATCGGTTCAGAGAGACGGATTTGCATACGACACATTTTTCAACTGCATGTTTGAGTCCCCCCTCGGTCCGAAGACGACGACGAAGTATGCCCTTGATTGGATCGAGAGCCGATTTGTAGCAGGCGATCGCATTGTCGCTGTTGATCCGATCTCGGTCTGCACCTCAGCAAAAAAACCATGGATCGCAGACCTCGAATTGATCAACGCGGCAAAGACCCTGGCAGACAAACACCACGGCAACATCATCCTGATATCGCATACGGACAAGAGTGGAACGATGCTTATGGGTGGTGCTGCACTCACCAGGTTCTCCCATTGCGTTCTCAAGTTGACCGCATATCCTCCGGATACGTTCAAGCATGTCGGCAGTCCGAACGGAGGGGCAAGCACTCAACTGGTGAATCGCAGTATTTACATTGAAAAGTCACGTGATTCGTATGGTGCGATGCAGGATGTTGGGTTCTTATTCAATGTGAATGAACTGTTTTTTTACGAAAAAGGCCAGATAAAGAAGCGGAAACGAGAGGAGAAGGGCGATGATCTGGTGTAAATACCTGAACCAACGGATCACAGAGAACAACTGCCGGACACGGTTTTGCATCGACAACGAAGTGCCATTGGAAGTACCGGCGAAGTGCGTTGGGTGCGCCAGAATCGCGCATATCGTTCCGGAAAAGCAGAAGGTTGCAAGATGAGCGGACTATCACCGACGCAGCGGACCCTCCGTGAACTCCGGCAGCGCGGCTGCATCTGCGGGATCGTCGAGCGGTTCAACCACTACGCTGGCCCGTTCGGCATCCGCCAGGATCTGTTCGGGTTCGTCGACATCATTGCGCTGTATCCGGATGGGATCTGCGCCATCCAGTCATGCGGCCAGTCGTTCTCGGAGCACGACCGGAAGATTCTCGACAACGAAACCGCTCCGGAATGGATGAAGTCCGGAGGCATCATCGAACTCTGGGGCTGGCGCAAGCTGAAGCTCAAGCGTGGCGGCAAGGCTGAACGCTGGGTGCCCCGCGTGAAGCGTTACACGATCGATCAACTCACAGGCGAAGTCGTCGAGGCAAGCGACGAGGAGGAACAGGATGTTCACGCTACGAAACTATCAGCTTGAAGCGGTCAATGCGGCCGTACGATATCTGCAGCAGGACAAGCCTGCGAACGGGATCATCGTTCTCCCGACAGGATGTCATGTCGCAGGAACGAAAGTTGTCATGTATGACCTCTCAACGAGAGCAGTCGAAAATATTGAAGTCGGTGACCTGCTCATGGGTCCGGATGGAAACCCGCGGAAGGTAATCAGGCTGGTTGAAGGGTATGAGAGCCTGTACCGGATCGAACCGATCCGTGGCTCAGAACCATTTATCGTGAATGGAAATCATGTGCTTTCTCTCGTGAGCACAAATGAAGGGAAATCCTGCCCATCGTATCAAACCGGAACTGAAATCACGAACATCACCGTTGAGGACTATCTGGCGAAGTCAAAATCTTGGAAACACCTCCGGAAACTGTATCGTTCTTGGATGGTTGGACAACACATTGAAACCGAAGATCTCCCGATTCAACCTTGGCTTCTCGGAGTAATACTCGGCGATGGATGCACAACCAATGGACACGTGAGCGTCTGTAATCCGGATATCGAAATCATCGATTGGGTCAAACATATCGTCGAGATCGATCACGGATGCACGGTAACGGTCAAACACAAAAATCAGAACAAAGCAGTTGGTCTGGATATCGTGAAAGCGTATGACCGCCATGACAGAACAGTAGAAAATGAGCTGATGGCCGCCATTCGATACCTCGGCCTGGATGGTAAAAAGGCAGAGTCGAAGTTTGTCCCAGATTGCTACAAGAGAGGAAGCATCGAAACTCGGTTCGAGATTCTCGCAGGCCTTATTGACACAGACGGATATCATGATGGCAGAGGTGGATACGACTACATCTCAAAATCAAAGCAACTCGCTGAAGACGTTGCATTCATCGCTCGGAGTCTTGGAATAACCGCTCACCTTCGGCCGGCATTCAAAAAGTGCCAGACCGGAGCGGGTGGAATTTACCATCGAGTGTCTCTGAGCGGGTTCACCCACAGAATCCCGTGCAAGGTTGCTCGGAAGAAACCACCATCACAGCGGCTCCAGATAAAAGACCCACTGAGGACTGGATTCCAAGTAAAACCAGCGGGATTTGGGAAGTTTTACGGGTTCGAACTGACTGGTGACCATCTGTACATGACCGAGGATTTCACGGTTCACCACAACAGCGGCAAGAGCCTCGTGATAGCGAACATCGTGAAGCGCCTGCAGGCGCCGACTCTGGTGTTCCAGCCGAGCAAGGAAATCCTCGAGCAGAATCACGCGAAACTGGAATCCTACGGCTACAAGGCCGGGATCTACTCGGCATCACTGGGACTGAAGCGGGTTTCTGAAATCACGCTCGCCACGATCGGCAGCGTGAAGAATCACCCGGATCTGTTCTCGAAATTCCGGTTCATCCTTATCGATGAATGCCACCTGGTGAACGCCAAGGGCGGCATGTACAAGACTTTCATCGAGGGGATCGAGCAGTGCCGAGTCCTCGGATTGACGGCCACACCTTACCGACTCGCCACGAACTCCTTCGGATCGGAGCTCCGGTTCCTCACCCGGACGCGCCCAAGGGTCTTCCGGGATGTCGTTTACTACGTCCAGAACAGCACCCTCTTCGATGCGGGATTCCTGGCACCGATCGAATACATCGATGTTCGCGGTTTCGATCGATCCAGGCTCCGGCCGAATTCCACCGGTGCCGAGTTCGACGAGAACTCAGTGCGTTCCTATCAGCGCGCCACGAACTTCCTAGATCACGTAGTCGAGAAGGTCCGCGAGGTTTCATTCCTCCGGAAGAACGCGCTGGTCTTCACCCGATTCATCGAGGAGTCGGAATTCATCGTCCGGAATGTCCCGGGCGCGGTGCTCGTCACCGGCGAGACACCGAAGATTGAGCGGGACCGGATCGGCAACGCCTTCAGGAAGGGGACGATCAAGGTCGTCTGCAACTGCGGGGTTTACACGACTGGATTCGATTACCCCGAACTCGAGACAGTCGTTCTCGCCCGGGCCACCATGTCGCTGGGTCTGCTCTACCAGATGATCGGTCGCGGGATTCGGCCGCACCCGTTGAAGCGCTGCTGCCAGGTCGTCGACATGTGCGGCAATGTGAACCATTTCGGCAAGATCGAGGATCTGAAACTGGTCGACGGTGGCAACGGGAAGTGGTTCATCGAGAGCCGCGGTCGGCAGCTCACCAACGTGCTGACAGAGACGTCGCATTCAACGAAAAACTCTATCTGGAAGAAACACGCCTGGAGCCGATAAATGCACGCGAGGCCGCTCCATAACTTATTGAAAAATAAGGTCTTTTTCCTTGATGAGTTCCGACCGTCACGGCTGAATGAAGCTGTCGATGGAACGACACCAACCAAGGAGGAAGAGATGGAACAGCGAAACGAAACAACAAGAACACCGAGACAGATTCAGGTTCCCAACACCAGAGCATTCGAGATCACCTTCGGGATCGAGATCGAATGCCTCCTGCCGACCGGAACGGTTCGCCCAGGCGCTTATCACGCCGGACGCGAACTGGGCGGCCGATTCCCCACTGGATGGAATGCACAGAAAGATTCCAGCCTGAGCACCACACTGCGCGGATACGAAGGAGTCGAGATTGTAAGCCCGATTCTGAAGGGCACAGACGGCATCGAGCAGGTCAAGAAGGTGGCCGACCTTCTCAACGAACTTGGAGCCCGGGTAAACAAGACCTGCGGATTCCATGTTCACGTAGGAGTTCGCAGCATCGCCGGACACGATTACGACCAGGTTGCGGATTTTGTCCGCAGACTCCTCAAACTGACCGCGCAGCACGAGATGGCCTTCTACGGCGCCTCCGGATCCGAGAGCAGATACACCAGCCGATACTGCGCGAGCATCGCGAAGGGCAAATGGGCGGCTCGGAAAGACGGCGCACTCGCGAAGAAGAACCTGAACGCGGAAGAGTTGAGACTCGCCGCTGCCGGCATCGATCGATACCAGCTTCTGAATGTAGCCCCGGTTTTCGACTGGCGGAAAACGGTAGAGTTCCGAGTCTTCTCCGGAACAACCAGCGCGCTCAAGATGACGGGATACATCCAGATGGCACTGGCTGCCGCCTCCAGGGCGATGGACAACGACACCGGCTTCGACGCGATCAGCACCAAATACGCCGGAGGCGGATCGGCCGGAGCGATGAAGAGATTCTTCTACCTGATGGGTTGGACCCGAGGCCGCAAGGACTACTACCAGCCAGAATGCAAAGTCGAAGGATGGATCGACGACATGGGAAACCTGAAGGCGACTAAAAAAGAACTCATGCGCCTGGCTCGCAAGTTCGACGAGCAGGTGAGGCAATAGAAACGCGATGGGGGATCGCAGACAGCATGCGATCCCCCACATCGGAGATCGAGGATGGGCAACGAATACGTCAGAACCGGGAAGGCCGCCAAGATGCTGGGGCGGTCCAAGGTGAAGGTCATCCAGTTGTTCAAATCCGGGAAACTGGCCGGATACGTTGATGTGACGAATGTGCAGGCCGGGACCAAGGTTTTCATGGTCTCGGTTCGCTCGATCGAGAGCTATATTGCGGAACGGGAAAACAGAAAGTAAATTGGATTATGGAACCGCTGTTGACCGTCAAACAGATCGCCGGAATTCTCGTCCTTGGTGAATCGACGGTTCGCACCATGGCCGAGAAAGGCGAGCTGCCGATGTTCAAAATCGGTGGTCAATGGCGGATGCGGCAGTCTGCATTTGATTCCTGGGTGCGAAGGCAAGAGGATCAGCAGTCAGAACAGCGGGAGAAAGAACATGAAGCTCTGGGAGCGGTTGCCGGGCAAATGGTATATTCGATATCAACACGAAGGAAAGCAGATCTGGAAGTTCGCGGGCTCCACCAAATCGGAAGCAACGGATCTTTTAAGATCCATCCGCCAAAGAATGACTTTGGACAAATTGAATCTCCCCGATTTGCCGAAGAAAAAGAAAAAACGCGACATCCGATTCGAAAAAATCGCAGAAAAATATCTTGATCATTGTTACGCAGACAAAGCGTACACCACTTACAAAAACGAAGCATGGCGCATTCGTGGTGTCTGGCTTCCGGCGTTCAACGGCCGGATGCTCTCCGAGATCACAGCTGAGGTGATCCAGGAATGGAAACTGAACCGCAAGGCATCCAAGCGAACACAGTTCAACGACCTGCAGACTCTCAAATGCCTGTTCAACTATGCAATCTCGATGGAACACTTCACCGGTGAGGATCCGGTCGGGAAACTCCCGAAACTCTATAAACCCGAGATCGAGATCTACACTCCCGAGCAGATCCAGAAGTATCTCGAGGCCTGCCCGGGCTACTTCTTCCCTATCGCTGCCATCCTCATCTTCACTGGGCTACGACCGATCGAACTGAAATCGCTCAAGCGCAGCGATGTGGATTTGAATGCGGGAATCATTCGTGTGCGGTCGACTGCCAGCCTCAAGAACAACCGAGGACGCAACATCCCGATCAACTCACAACTCCGGCCAATCCTCGAGGAACAACTCTCGAGTCATGAATCGGAGTTCGTGATAACGGGACGGAAGGATAAGCGAACGAAACTGTCGCACGGTCACTGGATCGCCAGGACGAAGGCAGGTCTTCCGAAGTTGCACCTCTATCATCTGAGGCACATGTTCGCGACTCTGTTGCTTTCAGAAGGGCATGATCCTGCCGCGGTCGCCGAACTGATGGGGCACGGCTCGATGGACATGACTCTCCGGATATACCACCATCTCCACCCGGAGAGGGCGAAGCGGGTAATCGAGTCCATGCCGCAAATTGTCACCCGTAGCAGAATGGTAGCAGATGAAACACAAAAGCCAGCTAAGTTATTGAAATTGCTGGCTTAAAAGTGGTGGAGGGAACGCCGACCTACCGCAAAACAGTCTCAAAGCCCGCGCTCCTCGT
>CALFER010000060.1 GCA_937951895.1 uncultured bacterium | reverse complement strand
GGACTTCGGCATTCGCGTGTCGGGAACGGGCCCGACGTGGTTTACAGGGCCTGCCGATATTCCCGATGCGCTCTATTTCGCCGGGTTTTCGAAGGCCGATGCGAATCCGGATATCGGGGACAGCGCGATCACGGAAACCGGCGGTCTGGGCGGGTTCGCGATCGCGGCGGCGCCTGCCATCGTTCAGTTTGTCGGCGGTCATGCGGGAGATGCGTTGCGGTATACGACTGACATGTATGAGATCACTGCGGGGGAGAATCCGGCGTTTCAGATTCCGTCGATGGATTTCCGGGGAGCGCCATCCGGAATCGATCTGGTGAAGGTGATCCGGAAAAATCTGACGCCGTTCATCGATACCGGCGTGGCGCATCGGAATCCGGGGGTTGGACAGATCGGCGCGGGTGTGCTGAGCGCTCCGATCATGCCGTTCATTCGAGCATTCGAGGCATTTTCGAACACTCTGGCGCAATCCGGAGGGTCATTTCAAAGGGGAATGCGATGAAAAGAGGAATACTGTCTGTTGCGTTCAGTTTCGTGCTTTTTAACGCCATGATCACGAATGCCGCCACGCTGCGCGTTCCGGCTCAGTATGCGACAATCCAGCAGGCATTGACGGCGGGGCAGGCCGGAGACACGATTGAAGTATCGAACGGGACTTACACGGGTTCCAACAATACGAATCTCAATTTCGGCGGCAAGGATATGACGCTGCGGTCGACCGGGGGCGCGGAGAACTGCATCATCGATTGCCAGCAGGCGGCCAGGGGGTTCCTGTTTGACGACGACGAGACTCTCGCTGCGGTCGTAGACGGGTTCACGATTCGAAACGGTCGGACGACGGGCACGGAGCATGTGAATCGAGGTGGCGCAATCCTGCTCAACAGCAGCAAGGCGACATTCCGGAACTGCATCATCCGGGATAACTCCTCTCAGGCTGGCGGGGGCGGAATGGCTCTGATTTACAGTTCGCAGGCGCACATCGAAAACTGTGAATTCAATTACAATTATGCGCAGGGAGGTGGTGGTGGGATCAGCAATAATGGCAGCAATCTGAAGATGTTCGATTGCCGGGTCACGGGCAATCTCACGGAGGCATTCGGAGGCGGGCTGGCTTGTGATGCGGGTGCCGGGGATTATTTTGGGGTGCTCTTCGAAGGCAATCAGGCGATGTCGACCGGCGGAGCGATCATGGTGACCAATATCGTTCCCATGAATTTCTACAACTGCGCGTTCGCTTACAACAATGCAAGTGCCGTGGGCGGAGGCATCGTCACGTATGACACGAGTCGTGCAGAATTCCACAACTGCACGATCTTCAGCAACTTTTCGCCGTCCGGGGGCAACGGGGTGTATGCCTACGGGACGCGAATGCCGTTTTTGAGGAACTGCATTGTGTATAACAACGGCGGGTATGATATCGGCAGTGATCAGGGGCAGGTGCCAGCCTCGTACTGCAACATCATGTGGGACGATCCATACCCGGGCACCGGCAATATCAATGACGATCCGCTTTTCGCCGTTTCTGACCGCTACTACCTGTCCAGTATCGCTTCGGGGCAGTCCCGGGACAGCCCGTGCGTGGATGCGGGGAGCGATCCCTCCGAACAACTCTGTGCATCGACTTTCATGGGGAATCTGTGCATGGATCAGTTCTCGACGCGGACCGATCGGATGTCCGATCAGGGAACCGTCGACATGGGATTTCATTACCCCGCATCGCTTCCCAGCGCGACGGCGACTCCGGTGATCACTCCGACTCCGTCGCCTTCTCCCACGAACAGCCCGTCTCCCACACCAACTCAGAATCTGTGCGGATCCGGCTTCTTCGAGCAGGCCCTGGTCGAGGAACATTTCACGCAATGGCCTCCGGCGGGCTGGACGATCGCGATCAATACCGGCGACTGTCAGTGGGAGTCCAATGTGACGTGCGGATTGCCGAATTATGCGGGATATGACGGCATGGCGGCGTGCTGCAGCAATGAGTTTTGTGGAACGCAGGGGGTGTACCGCACGGATCTGCTTTCTCCGGAGTTCGATCTCACGACGGAATCGGATGTGCGGCTCGAGTTTTATGTCGCGTTCGAGTTCGTCGAGGCGGGAGACTATCTGCAGGTATCCTGGGTCGATGAGTCCGACAACGACGACATGTTCACGCTCAACAGCGACTATTCGCCCTATGGCCCTGGGCAGCTCTACCAGTTCGACATGTCCTATCTGGCGGGTAAGGAAAACATGCGGCTCCAGTTCCGCTTCGTGACGGCCTCATACAACGCCCACATCATGATCGATCGGATCGCCGTGCGGGTCTGCCGTTCCGGCGCGTCGCCGACCCCGACATCCGTCCCGCCGACATCGACCATCCCGCCGGTGCCGACCTGGACACCCTCACCCGCACCGACGCCTGCGTGCGACGAGCTGGGGTGCGAGGTGTACATGCCATCGGCGCTGTTTGAGGAGGGTGACATCTGTTACTGCCAGGTGCAGGTCTGCAATCCCGGCAGTGAATCGCTGGGGACATTGCCCGTGTTCGTGATTCTGGATGTGTATGGCAGTTATTTCTTTGCACCGGGATTCACGAGTTTCGATCATTACAGTTACGAGATTGTTCCGGGGCAGCAGACGATCGAGGTGCTGCCGCCGTTCGAGTGGCCAGCGGACACGGGTGCGGCATCCGACATACGGTGGTATGCGGGGATCACCGACGCGGCCATCACGACGCTCGTGGGAAACTATGGTCTGTTCACGTTCGGGTGGCATTGAGCCTCCCGGATCTGTCACAATGAAAGAAGGTTGTTCGCACCTCACCCTGTGAGTTCAATGAAGGAGAGACAGACATGAAAATGGACGAATTCCTCAAGTTGATGGCAAAAGTCAAAATGCACGATCTGACGCAGCCGCTGAGCATCCATACGCCGCCGTGGCCGAGTTACATTCCGCTCAGTGTGCAGTACTTCAAACGGATCGCGGGCGCGCACATGGGGCAGGGCGCCAACGGGCAGGTGATCACCACGAGTCACCATGTCGGAACGCACATGGACGGCGAAATTCACTTCCACGCGTGTGGCCGGTCGATCGGACAGGTTCCGATGGAGGAGTGGGTCGGACCGGGCGTTGTGGTCGACATTTCCGGAGAGGTCGGGGATTACGACCTGTACGAGCCGGATCTCTTGACGAGCAAGGTCGAGATCCGCAAGGGCGATATTCTGATCATCAATACAGGATATCACCGGTATGCATGGAATCAGCCGGAATCCGACGAAGTGCGGTATTTCGTCAAACATCCCGGGCCGGGCCCCGAGTTCCACAAGTGGGCGACGAAGATGAAATTCAAGTGGATCGGCGTGGACTGCGGTTCGGCGGATCACCCGATGAACACGATCATCCGGTCCTGGCATCCCAAACTGTTCGTGGAAGCCGAACAGAAACTGCAGAAGAAGTACGGGAAGGCATGGGACGAGATGTTCCCGCAGGAGACCTACTATCAGGTCATGCATCTGAAGTTGTTCCCCAAGGGCATCGTTCACGCAGAAAACCTGGGTGGTGACATCGAGAAAGTCAGCAACAGACGGTTGTGGGTCGGCTGCTTCCCTCTCCGCGGCATGGAATTCGAATCATCGATGTGCCGTATCGTGGCGCTCGAACCCTGATCGATTCAAGGAGTTTTGGACATGATCAGCACCGAATTTGAATATGCTCGTCCGAAGACGCTTCGCGAGGCAGTCCGGCTGCTGGGCAGGCACGGCAAGTCGGCTCGGATTCTCGCCGGCGGAACCGATCTGATCGGATGGCTCCGGGACGATCTCGTGAAACCCGACATTCTGATCGATATCAAAGGTATCGGCTCGCTCGGGAAACTGAGCTTCCGGCAGAATATGCTGCGGATCGGGGCCGGTGTCACGATCACGGAACTGACTGAATCGCGGGCGGTGAGGACGCATTTTCCTCTGTTCGTCGAAATGGCGGGGATGCTGGCGTGCACCGGGATCCGCAATCGGGCAACGGTCGTCGGCAACATCTGTTCCGCTGTGCCGTGTTGCGACAACGGACCGGTGCTGATGGTCTACGAGGCGGTGCTCCAGGTGACGGGGCAGGAGGGTGATCGTGAGATTCCCATGTCGGAGTGGTTCAAGGGCCCCCGGCAGACCGCCCTGCGTCCCGGTGAGATCGTGACCGGTGTGACGGTGCCGAAACCGGCGGGACGCCATGCGGCGTGCTTCGCGAAACTCAAGCGCTACCGCGGCGAGGATCTCGCGCAGGCCAGCGTTGCCGTGCTCCGGAGCGATTCGATCTGTCGCGTCGCGTTCGGGTCTGTCGCGCCGACACCCGTTCGCGCGCCGAACATTGAGCGGATTCTCACATCGAGGATGCCGCCTGAGGCCGCGTTGGAGGCGGCGATCGATGCCATCCCGAAAGAAACCTCGCCGATCACCGATCTGCGGAGCAGCAAGGAATATCGCGGAAGGATGCTCGGGGTCATGCTCGAACGCGCGGTGAAGACAGTGGCATCGCGGCTCGAAGGCTCCGGGCCGGCATACGGGGTCAATGTTCTGGACGATTATACGGCCGACGCCGAGGGAAAGTGAGGCCGCCGGATGAAAAAGCATGAAATCACGATGAAGGTGAACGGTGAAGTGCGAAGCGTGATCGTCGAGCCCAACGATGTGCTGCTCGATGTTCTGCGTGAAAAACTCGGGATCAAAAGCCCGAAAATCGGGTGCGAACGCGGGGACTGCGGGGCGTGTACGATCCTCCTCAACGGCAGGACCGTGAGGAGCTGTCTGGTGCTGGCGATCGAAGCGGACGGATGCGAAATCGTCACGGTCGAGGGACTCGGCGAGACCCTCACGCCGCTCCAGCAGGCGTTTCTGGACAACAATGCGTTCCAGTGCGGTTTCTGCGCGCCGGGAATGATCCTGACCGCCACGGAACTCCTCCAGAAGAATCCGACGCCGGACGACGACGAGATCAAGGAAGGGATTTCAGGCAATCTGTGCCGCTGCACCGGGTATCAGCCGATCGTCGATGCGATCCGGACGGTGTCGCGGAGCGGGAAATCCGGAGGACGCGGGAAGAGCGGGCGTTCAGGGAGGCCACATGAATAAGATGCATTATGTCGGACAGAACGAAGTCCGGATCGATGGTCTCGAGAAGATCACCGGGGCCGCGCGCTACGTCGATGATCTCGAGTTCGGCCCCAATCTGCTGCATGCCGAAATCGTCGCGAGTCCGTATGCGCATGCGTTGATCACGAGCATCGACACATCCGAAGCGGAAAAGGTACCGGGTGTCGTGAAGGTCCTGACCGGGAAGGATTTCCCTTATAAATTCGGGTTGTATATGAAGGACCGCTACATTTTCGCTCAGGATCGGGTCCGGTTTGCCGGGGAGCAGGTCGCGGCGGTCATTGCGCGGAGTCCCAAGATTGCGAAACAGGCGGCGCAGAAGGTGAAAGTGACCTATGAGGAGTTGACGCCCGTTCTGGACGTCGACAATGCGCTGAAGCCGACTGCGAAGCTGATTCATCCCGAACTGGGCGCATATCCGCGTGTTCCATGGTTCTTTCCGAAAGAGCGAACGAATATCGCTCACTGGCGCAAGACACGCAAAGGCGATGCGGAAGCGGCGATGCGTGAGGCGGATGTTGTGCTGGAGGATGTGTATGTCGTGCCCCGGTATGCGCATTGCGCGATCGAACCGCATGTGATCGTGGGGCTGTACGATCTGGCGGGGCGGTTGACGCTCTGGAGTGCGTCGCAGTCACCGTTCACGCAGCGGAACGTGTTCGCGGAAACGCTGGCGTCTCTGGGATTGAGTCACAAGGACATCCGTGTCGTGACGCCGTATATCGGCGGAGGATTCGGCGGCAAGGCGGGGGTTTCAATGGAGATCCTCGGTGCAGCGCTCGCAACGGCCGTTCGCGGTTCGCCCGTCAAGGTCCGGTGGACGCGGGAGCAGGAGTTCTGCAATACCTATCAGCGGCAGGGGCTGACGGCGAAACTGAAGATGGGTGTGAAGCGGGACGGCACCATTGTGGCGCTCGAACACACGCTTCATTTCGACGCCGGCGCGTATGTCGAATACGGCGCGAATGTGGTCAATGCCGCGGGCTTGTCCGCAACCGGGCCGTATCGCGTGCCGAATGTGAAAATCGATTCGCTGTGCATCTACACCAATCTGCCGCCCGGTGGTCCGTATCGGGGTTTCGGCTATTCCGAGTTTCATTTCGGGTTGGAGTCGCACATCGACCGGCTCGCGGAGATGATCGGCATGGATCCCGTGGCGTTCCGCCGGCACAATGCGATCCGCGAAGGCGATACGTTGCCGTATGGCGCCGAGATGAATCCGGGGAATCTCGTCGAGGCGATCGATCGGGTGGCGGCGGACATCGGATGGGGGAAAAAGGAGACGCCGTCGAGGCCCGGGGTATCGACCGGAAAGGGTTTTTCGCTCTTCTGGAAATCGCCCGCGATGCCTCCCAATGCGGCATCGTCGGCATTTCTGAAGTTCAACGAGGACGGCAGTGTCAATCTGATGGTGTCGGGCATGGAGATCGGGCAGGGATTTCTCACCGTCATGGCGCAGATTGCCGCCGAGGAACTCGCGCTGCCCGTTTCGAAGATTCGTGTCGAGACTCCGGATACCGACCGGAACGCCTACGAGTGGCAGACCGTCGGGTCGCATGTGACATGGGGATGCGGGAACGCCGTGCGGGCTGCCGCGCGGGAGGCCCGTGAGAAGATGTTCGATGTCGTCCATCGGGCGTATGGGTTCGATCCCGCGGATCTGTATCTGGAAAACGAACATGTGAAAAGTCGTGCAAAACCGGATTTTACACTGGCATACCGGGATTTCGTGATCAGCGGCATTCAAACCCCTCACGGGAATTTTCTGGGTGGACCGGTTCTGGGGAGCGGGATGTTCATGCCGGAGTTCACGTCGGCCACCGGAGATCCGGAGACGAGTCAGGGTGGGCATCCCAACGTGCATTACACCGTGGGTGCCGCCGCGGCGTCGGTCGAGGTGGATCGCGCGACGGGCAAGGTGCGGGTGCTCAAGACGAGTCTGGCCGTCGATGTCGGGAAGGCCATCAATCCCGATCTGGTCAATGGTCAGGTTGTCGGAGGCATGGTGCAGGGCCTGGCGACCGTGCTGTATGAGGACATGAAGTTCGATGAACGCGGCAAGTTGCTCAACCCGAATTTTACGGATTACAAGATCCCGACCGCGCGGGATATTCCGGACGTTGTGTCGCCGATCATCATCGAGACGCCTCAGCCGGACGGACCGTTCGGGGCGAGGGGGGTCGGCGAGCACACGATGATTCCGAGCGCTCCGATCATCGCGAATGCGGTGAACGATGCCGTGGGTGTGCGGATCAAGAGCATGCCTCTGACCGCGGAGAAGATCGCGCTCGAGATCGCCGGGACCTATGCGGATCCTCACTTTACGACCGGCGGACGCTGCAAGATGCCGACGGAGAACTGAGGCGGGATAAGAGACATGCCGAAGCTGACGGTGATCGTTCCGTGCCGAAATGAAGAGACGATGATTCGCGATTGTCTGGAGTCGGTGAAATGGGCCGATGAGATTTTCGTGGTGGATTCGGGATCGACTGACCGGACGGTGGAGATTGCCCGGGAGTATACGGCCCGGGTTGTCGAACACGAGTATGTCAATTCGGCCGCGCAGAAGAACTGGGCGATCCCGCAGGCGACGCATGAATGGGTGATGGTGATCGACTGTGACGAGCGTGCCACGGCCGAGTTGCAGGATGAGATCCGGGGGTTGCTCGGGGGCGGTGATCCGGCGTGTGACGGGTATTGGATTTACCGGAAGAACACGTTTTTCGGCAAGCCGGTGAATCATTGCGGCTGGGAGCGGGACAAGGTATTGCGGTTGTTTCGCCGGGATCGGAGCCGGTATCAGGACAAGCATGTGCATGCGGAGGTGATGGTGGAGGGGACGGTGGGGGTGCTCAAGGGGAAGCTGGAGCATCACACGTATCGGTCCTTCGACCAGTATCTCGAGAAGTTCGGGCGATATACGACGTGGAGTGCGCTGGATTTGAGGCGTCAGGGGAAGAAGGCGACGTTCGGGCGGATTTTTTTAAGGCCGGTGTTCCGGTTCATCAAGATGTATGTGTTGCGTCAGGGATTCCGGGATGGCACGGCCGGGCTGGTGTTGTGCTGGCTGGCGGCGTTCAGCGTGTTCATGAAGTATGCGAAGCTGTGGGTGATGCAACGCGTGGATGCGGGGGAATCCGGGATCGAGTAGCGCTCCGATTCAGAAGTCGTGGTGAAGTCATACTTGCTGATGAAAGGATCTACGCGGAGAGTCTTCCAGAACAAGGATGGAGAGGCTAGCAGCGTCATACACGCGGAGGCGGGTATCCAGGCTGCATATGAGGGAAGATGCCGATTATTGCTGGATTCCCACTTTCGCGGGAAAGACACGGGTCGTCTCAATACATCCGATATCGTCAGTTGACGCGGTGCCGTGTTTGCATTACATAGACAATCAACCGTCGCGTCCGGCTCAACCTCATTACTCACAGCACACGACGCACTCAGGAGGCACCCATGGGATTTCTTAAAAATCTTGAAAACCGCGGATTCATCCAACAGATCAGCGACCCCGCACTGTATGACCTGCTCGAAAAAGAACACGTGTCCTGCTACGCCGGCTTCGACCCCTCCGACAGCAGCCTGCATCTCGGACACCTCATCCCCATCATCGGATTGATGCACTTCCAACAGGCCGGCCACCGCCCCATCGCTGTCGTCGGAGGCGCGACCGGCATGATCGGCGACCCGAGCGGACGAGATCAGGAACGAAACCTGCTCACCATCGACACCATCCGCGCCAACGAAATCGGCATCAGATCGCAACTCAGCCGGTTTCTCGATTTCGATCGCCCCGATAATCCCGCCATTCTGGTCAATAACTTCGACTGGACCAACCCGTTCGGCTATCTCGAGTTCCTCCGCGACGTCGGCAAGCACTTCAGCGTCAACACGATGATCGCCAAAGAATCGGTCAAAAAGCGCCTGGAGTCCCGGGATCAGGGCATCAGCTACACCGAGTTCTCCTACCAGATTCTCCAGGCCTACGACTTCCACCACCTCAGCAAAAGCCACGGCTGCCGCGTCCAGATCGGCGGGTCGGATCAGTGGGGCAACATCACCGCCGGCATCGACCTGAATCACCGGATGGGCGGCGAACAACTCTACGGCATCACCTTCCCGCTCCTCATGACGGCGGCAGGCAAGAAATTCGGCAAGAGCGAAGGCAACGCGGTCTGGCTCGACGGAACCCGCACCAAACCATACGAATTCTACCAGTATCTGTTCCAGTCCGACGATCGCGACGTCGTCCGATTCCTCAAGATCTTCACGCTGCTTCCGGATGAGGAGATCGCAGCACTCGCCGAATGCGTGGCGAAAGATCCCGAAAAGCGCGAGGCACAGCGGCGGCTGGCTTACGAGGTGACCCGCATGGTGCACGGCGATGCCGGTGTGCGCGCCGCCGAAGGGGCGACCCGGATCCTGTTCGGGGCCGAGAGCATTCGCGGGTACGACGACGATACGCTCACGGCCATCTTCAGCGACGCGCCGTCGGTCGATGTTCCCCGGGACTCGCTCGGCCAGGGCATTCCCCTGCTCGATCTGCTCCCGATGACCGAACTGTGCAAATCGAAAGGTGAAGCCCGGCGGCTGGTTACCTCCGGCGGCCTTTATATCAACAACGATCGCGAGACACGGCTGGACAAGATCGTCACGATGGACGATCTGGCTTCGCCGTCATTCCTGGTTCTGCGCTCGGGGAAGAAAACCTATTTCCTGGTGCGCTTTACCGGATAGGAGATTCGGGATGAAACGCTGGATGACGATCGGAATGTTCCTGATGGTTTCCATGGCTCTCGTGTTTGCGGGCTGCCAGAAAAAGGAAAACACATTCGAAAAGGCCGGGAAGAAGATCGACAAGGCGGTCCAGAAATCAGCCGATGCGGTGAAAGATACCGCCAAGGACATTAAAGAAGGTGCCCAGGACGCTGCCAGGGATCTCAAAGAGGACGCGCAGGAAGCAGCACACGATCTGAAGGAAGGCGCTCAGGACGCGGCCAAGGAAATCAAAGAGGGCACCGAAAAAGTCGTGGACAACACGAAAGAAGCCGTCGACGAGGCCGTGAACAAATAGCGTTGACGATTGCGCTTCAGTTGCCCGTCACTCCATCCATCCGAATGTAAAGCTTCCCAGCGTTCCGTACAGCTCGCTGATCGACGGATCCGTCATCGCCGCATACCACCGGATCCCGGATGCACTCCCCGCCCCCGCCGGCCACGCAAACTGCGGCAATACCTGCACGACTGTCTCGCCGGGGCCGAATGTCGGATACTCATCGAGATAATTGTCGTAACTGCTGAAATCCGGCGCGAAGAAATAGGTCTGATACACATCCAGTATCACGAACAGCGGGTGATTCTCGATCGTACCTCCCGTGGCATTGCACACCGTCGCACGACACTCACACACGTCTCCCGTACGGAAAAGCGCGGACGGCATCCAGATTGCGACTCCGGTCTCGCCACACCCCGGTGAGGACGTAGGCGGCGGCGTCGGCGTGAATGTCGAGGGGATTTCGGTCGGAGTCGGCGTGTCCGAAGGCGTCGACGTCACAGCCGGCGTCGAAGACGGGGAGGGTGTGGGCGTGCCAGTCGCGGTTCGAGTCGGAGTCGGTGTCGGAGTCTGCGTTCGAGTGGCACTCGACGTCGGGGTACTCGTCGGAGTTCGGGTTGGCGTTCCCGTTGGAGTCCGTGTCGGAGTGAACGAGGCTGTCGGTGTGGATGTGAAGGGGAGGGGTGTTGCGGTCATGGTCGGTGTTGCCGTAAAGGTAGGAGTCCATGGCGCTGCGGTCGGTGTCGGTGGCTGCGGTGAGGGGGTGACAGTCGGAGCAGGCGATGCGGTCGGCGACGGCTGAAGCGGCGTCGGAGTACGAGTCGGTGTCGCCGGTCCCGGAGTGGACGTCGGACCACTGCGATCGATTCGAACGATATTCGAGATGTCGGAAACGTTCCCGTCGGCATCGATCACGCGCACCGCAAAATCAAAGACGCCTTCTCCAAGTGTCAACGCGGATTGCCAGCTTTCACTCGATCCCGCAGATTGAGGCGAAGGCTCACCGGTCAGCGTATCCGCATGACTCCACGAGGTCTCGTCGAGATCTTCCGCGTAACGGAAGTCATACGATTCTGCCGTACCGAGCAGCCCATCGCCGCCAACAGCCGTCCACTCGAATGTGATCGACCCGTCTGTTTCCCCATAGGTCGCCGACAGATCGGCCACCGCCGCGGGAGGAATCGATCCGTACCCGTTGTCGATGATCCCATCACAGTCATCGTCTCGTCCATTGCGCATTTCAGCCGCTCCGGGATGAACCGCCTCATCCATATCGTCGCAATCATCCCCTCCGCATCGTTCATCGCTGTATCCGTCCGCGTCGAAATCAGCTCCTTCGCAGGCAGTCTTCGTCGTGAATGTCCAGAACATCGGCACATGCCCGCGGGACAGGGCCTGACCATCCTCATCCAGTCCGCTCAGAACTTCGACCGCATAATACGTGTCTGCCGAATACGGTGTATGATCGAACGTCACGAGCGTATGCGAGGTGTTCCATGTCGGTGTCCAGCCTCCGGGATCCGGTGAGATTTCGAACACGATAGACGCAGGTTGCATGGGTTTCGAGAAATACAGTTGCAGCGGCATCGAGGTTGCCACACCGGTCGCGTAATCGACCGGTACTGTTCGGCTCAATTCGGCAGCCGGAACCGGCAACTCTCCGGTCAGAAGAAACGGCCTGCCGGATTTCGACGCTGTGAACTGGATCGAGTAATCGACGGGATCGGGATGAGTCAGCACGATCGACTGAGTATCTGATCCGGCTCGAAGCTGCAAGTCCAGTGATGTTCCATAAGGAGGATAAACGTTCGATCCATCCGTGTAGGCGGTGATCTGCTGACCGGATTGGTATGGAACCATCCCGTTGTTCGGGACCCCATTGAGAAAACTCCCGTTTGGATAATCGAGCACAAGCGTATCGTGTCGTGACCCGATCCGATCTCCCATCTGGTTTTCAAGATAAACCGGCGCAGTGGCGTTGAACGAGAGCACTCCGTCGCGCGCAGTCGGATCATATTCAACGAGGTACGTCGTTGAATCCGGTTTGTAACCCTGTTTATAGGCATTGACTTCGATTACGGTGATCCCGGCCCCCGTGCTGGGCGGGTTGTCGTCGAAATCGAGGTATGCATCCCCATCTGCTTGGGATCTCGATGTCCCTGATCTAACGACTGCATCGGGGTATCGGATCGAATAGGTGAGTTCCGCGTCACGGATATCTCTATGGATCGGCGGATCGATATCGAGCGTCGTGGTGACCCCGACACACCAGGGAGGTTGATGTCGGTTTTCAGAGCGGAATTCGAGTTTCAAGGATGGGAGATCTCGCAGCATGATGTAATCGAATTCAATCGTCCGGGCGGCCAGAAGGGATCCTCCGGTCAGCGGGAAAATTTCCACGAAAATTGTATAATGCGCCAAGTTCTGAAATGAAAGATCGGCGTTTCGCCAAACTTCCGTGCAGTTCCTGAGCATCCCATTCCTGAGCGTGACATGCTTTTCCCCCTGGGGATCAGTCAGCGTGAACTGCGCCTTGAATGGCACATATCCCATCTGGTCATCTGAAAAAGTGACATACAGATACACATCCGAGTAGGGCTCCAGTACCGTCTCGAGTCTATACCCCGGGGTTGGTTCATAATTGTAAGAAACATCGAGAGTCACGGAGTCGGTCTTTCCGGCGGTTTCCGTTGTGATTACATGACTTCCCGCTGTCGTTGCGAGTAGTTCGAACTCGAACAGACCTTCATCCGATGAATCGAGAGCCTGCACGGATGGCAGACTGAATTCCACACCCTCGACCCGGATCCGGTCGGATGCATCGGAACTGGTGATCTCGATCAGGTCAGTATATGGAATGGGATATCCCTTGGCATTCATGACCTCGAGCGAACAATCGAAAACTGCGGGTTTTGTGAGCGTCGCCATCCATGCAGGTCTGTAACACTTCAGTTGAATGAATCCGATTTCGGGTGCAATCGGCGTGTCGAGAATCACGTCGAGATTGTCACTCAGCACCGGAGCATTCGTTGCCGATTCGCCGGAAGCCAGAATGGTGTATCGACCGGTTGGGAATGTATCCACATCGAGATAGTATTCGATCGCATCTCCAAAAGTTTCGGCGAGAACATAATGAGCCTGCGTGTGGCCGTTGATCATCTCCAGCTTGACCGTGCTCAGATTGGCGTTTTCGGTGCGGTAAGGTGTCACGGTGATCCGATACTGCAGCGGATCCGGTTCCACTCTCAATCGGACTCCCGGGAATGCGCATCCGAAAAAGACACGATCTTTAATATCGATAACCGAAAAGCGTCTCTCGACGGTATGTGTGGTTCCATTGATTGCTTCCGCGGTTATTTTAAGCAGGTAGTCCCCTGTTCCCGCAAAAGTTGCCGTGAAGTCGATCAGAACATATCCGGGATGGTCGGAATCGAAGATCGTTTCTTTTTTTTCGACGGTCCCGGTCGATTCGTGAATCAACTCGACTCTCGCAGTAAAAATGCTCGAATTTGCAGAGTACGCGATCGCTTTGAATGGATACTGGCATACTCTGTAAATCTCTACCGCACCTTCCTGCGGACTGAGGATGTCGATGTTGATATCCGGAATTGCCGGTGCGCATCTTCGAGACAGTTTTGTGCCACCTCGCGCTTCGATATTGCACACTCCAACAGGAATAGTCTCGAATGCCGTATTGTGTTCATCATCTTCGGCATAAAACCGGAGTTCATACAGATCCGAAAGGAACTGAGTGGTATCGATCTGAACATCGATTTGCCCCGCGGAAGGTCCTGCGACCTGCTCATTTCCGAGCCATGCCGACAGTTGAGGCGGTGAACCGCTGTTGTCCGTGGCAGTCGCATGAATCCGTGCTGTTCCCGAGAGCGTGTCCCAGGATTCGGGTTCCAGGATCGTGATGACCGGTTTTTCGGGATCCAGAGTAGACGATACGATACTGATCGAGATCGTTTCGTCACCCATGTTTCGCGCCGCATCGTAGGCCGTTGCCGTCAGTGTGTGCGTCCCTTCCGGATACTGATTGGCATCGAACGAGAAACTGCATGAGGCGGTCTGAGAGTGCCCGATGAGAATGTAGTTGTCCAGATACACGGCGATGGCTGTGACACCGACATTGTCGATCGCAGTCACTGCGACGTCGACGGTCCCCTGGACCGGCGCGCCCGATGCCGGTTCATTGAAGGTCAGATCCGGTTCGAGTTGATCGCCACTGGAATTGTCCACCGTGACCCGGACGGATTGTATCGCCCGATTGCCGTATGTGTCGGTTGCCGAAGCCATCAGATTGTATGCTCCGTCCGCAAGAACCGCTGTATTCCAGGAAGCCGAGATTGTTCCACTCGGGGATTGGGCGATCCGAGTGTCGTCTCGTGCGATTTCCATCAGGCTGATTCCATTGCTGTCCGTTGCCGACGCCTGAATGGTAATTGTTCCGCTCACGACAGCGCCTTCGGCCGGGTAATCGATCGTGACGACCGGTGCGACGATGTCCGGTTCGCTGGCTCCGCAGGTAAACACGGCGGAGGCATAGTCTCCGTCGCGTGTGAATACGCTGACGGTATGTGTTCCCGACGCGCTTGCGGGCTGTGTATCGATCGAGAAGGTTCCGTTTCTCGTATGGGTCTGACCCAGCAGCGTGGACCCATCCCAGTATGCGTATGCGAACTGATTCGGCGAAAATCCCGTTCCGCGGATCGTGAACTCCGTCGTTTCGAGCCCCCAGTGCGGCGTCAGTTCGATCTCACGCAACCTGCCCTCGCCGATCCATGCGGCTGTGGTAAACCCTGGAGGAACCTGAGCGGGCGGAGGCGGCTGCATGTAGCCGATGACGCGGACGGTATAGATGTCGAGAGGACTGCCGGACGGATAGACCGCGATGATGTTGTCGCCTTCGGCCGGTGCGACCGTGAATCGAAAGAAACCGTCACCGCCGGATTGATTCTCGGCAGCTACGATCTGGCACGATGCCGGCGCAGATTCGATCACGACGGACATCGGCACGGAGGCAGCCGGCTGAGGTGGAAGCATCGAACTGATCCGGCCGGTGATTTCGATCTGCGGATCCCGGTCCGCTTTTCCTCCCCAGCCTCCGAGCCGCACATACAAGGTGTCCGGGATCGCGATGGAATAGAAGATACCGCTCCGGACCGTGACTTCAGTTTCGGATACAGCGACATACTCGACCCCTCTGCCGGGAACGAACTGGAGAGTCGAAAGGATGAACGAATAGGTCCCGGGTTGCGCATCGGGCGGCACGTACACTTCGGTTTCAAAGGTTCCATTGATGTCGGTTTCGATCGGCGAGAGAAACTGCGCGGTAAACCAGGTCGGCGTGTCTTCCCAACTGATCAGAAACGGGGTGGACGGCGGCATATTTCCCACATGAGCCGTCAGTTTCTGGCCGGGGACCGCAACGCGCGGGCTTACGTGCAGGGATCCGTCTCCCATGAAACTGAAAAAGTCGCTCCCGACCGCAAAAGCGGCGTTGGGTGAGATGAAATCGACTGCGGCCATGTTCTTCGTCTGATCCGGCATCTGCTCGTGTGTCCACGAGCCGTTTTCGTATGTTGCCGAGCATCCGTATCCAACGGCATAGCCATGATTCGAATCGGTAAATTGAATATCGTTGTATGAGACCTGAACGGAAGAATGCTCGGTCAATGTCCAGTCCGAGCCGTTCCAGTGAGCAGTGACAAACTTGTAAGGGAAGCTATCGGTGCGTCCGATCGCCCAGACATCGTTCGACGCGACGCAGGACAGACTCGTCATCTCGATCCGGTCTCCGAGGGGCATTTCGGTCCAGGAGGTTCCATCGAAATGATAGGCTTTGGAATAGTAATATGCCGGACTGAGCGTCACGCAACGGCCGATCGCCCAGCCGTCATTCGAGGCGATCATTTCGATGTCAGCAGGCTCGAACCGCATGGGATCGCACACGGAGAACTCATAGGCAACCGTCCACTCGGTGCCGTCGAAGTGCAGAAAACCGATCTTGGGAGGGAATTCGCTGGTCGAGGCCAGAGCCCAGACATCATTCTCCCCGAGCGCCGAGATCGCAGTGATGGCCCGTGAGATCGGGGCGGGATACTCTTCCCAGACAGATCCTTCGAGATGATAGAATTTTCCAACTCCGCCGATCCAGCCCGAGGTCGAATCGATCATGTCGATGCAGGACAATGTGTATTGCGGGGCAATGGTGGAATGATACAGCCATGCATAACCGTTGTAATGGAATACCTTTCCCCATGCGTTGCTGATCGCCCATCCGTCGGTCTCCGATACCATCGCGACACCACTCATGTGCTCATAGCCCGGGACCGTCTGAGACACCTCCCAGGAAGACATCGGGCGAACGTCCGGCGGCGGATCGATAGACCCGTCCGCGGCGCCGATCGTGAAATCCGTCCGTCCGATCGTCCAATTGCCGGTCATGAGCGTGACGGCATACCGACCGTTGGCATACCCGAACGGAACCTGAAAACTGCCGGAGAAATCACCGTTACCATCGATGAACGCCCCCGCGATCACGGACGGAGGTGACGCAGGCAGCAGCGAAGGCCAGTAGACCGACACGGTCGCGTTGCGCGCGGAGTCGCAATGTCCGGTGAATCCGACGGTTGTGCCGATAAAACCGCTCACTGGACTGAGTTGAAACGAATCCGCAAGAACCGGAACGCTCGCTGAAAGTATAAAACTCAGGATGATGATGTTGACCAGTCTCTTTGCCACGATAACCCTATCCTTCCTGTGAGGTGTGTTCAGTAATGTTCCTTCGGTGTCCTCAGCGCACCACATCCGTTTCACACATGATCCGGCTTTTCCCCTGCTTTTTTGCGGCCCGCAACGCGGCTCCCGCCGAGCGCACCAGCTCGTCTCCATCCATCTGCTGAGGCGGCGAAGCAGCAACACCAATGCTCGCGGAGATGTTTGTCTGACCACCCTTGGAGGCGAATTTTCCCAGAGTCAGTGTCCGATGAATCCGGCGAGCCAGCGCCAGAGTGCCTTCCTGATTGGAATGCGGTGAGGCAACCAGAAAACGGTCTCCGGTAAAATGCCCCACCAGATCGCTTTCCCGGCATTCCGCACGGATCGCTTCCGCCACCTGCTTCAGGATGATGTCGCCACCCGAAAGCCCGAACCGGTCGTTGATTTCCTTGAAATCATCGATGTCGATGATCATGACGCCCATCGCATGCCCATGCCGTGTGGCGCTTTTAATCAGACCATGAAGGGAATGCAGCGATGTCTGCCGATTCGGCAATTGTGTGGCGAAATGAAGCTGCGAGGTTTCGTCGATGGTTCGCAACAGGCGTTTTCGTTCCAGAGATAAAAAGACCAGGTACCCGGCATTCAGAAGCAGCGCGATCCAGAGCACACCGGAGGCGATCTGAACGGTCAAAATCGACTGGGTGGAGAACAGAATGACACCTGAGATCGTCAGGGCAATCACGGCCAGCGATACATAAATCCAGGCGATCACATGCATAAAAATCCTCCTTGATCGAGATATCAGTATAATCCACTGACGTAAAAAAACAAATCCGGCCACTGAGTCGACCGGTTCAGGATTCCCCGGGCGTTTCCGGAACGCCGGCACGGAGGCCGGCGCGACCAAAGTGATCTGAAAGTTTACTGCCGAATACGGATTGCCGGCACGGAGGCCGTTGCGCCCAAATGATCGTCGAGTTTCCTGCCGTTTCCGGAACGCCGGCACGGAGGCCGGCGCCACCCGCTTGATTCTTGTTCTTTGAGATGGCGGCAGGCAGGGACGCCTGCCGCACCATTCCGGAGACAGTGGCGTCCTGGTCATTCGTGCGATCCTGCATGCTGATCGATTTCGACGGGACGATCGTCGATTCCGAAGCGATTCCGCAGTTCCCCGGTGCCCGCGTGCCGTCGGTATGCCCTGTCTGGTCGTGCCCTGATTCCGCTATCCTCCGGCAGATTACTCGAGTGCGATCGGAGTGTTTCCCGATCTGCATCGGATTGTCGACTGGATTAAAGAAAATAGCTGAATAATGTAGGAGGTTACGCGAATTCAGAGTATCATCGATCAGGAGGATGTTCATTCATGATCCGTTTCGAAAAAATTGCCACTGCTGTCTTCATCTGTGCTCTCCTCCTCTCCTTCATGACGACATGGCTTTCGCTTCTGATGCCGCAGGGGCCACCGACATGGGATGGATCCGAGCACAGTTTTCATGGATTGCGCATCTACTATGCTCTGAAGACAAGCGATTTCCAGATGTTCAAGCAGTTTACTCTGGAACAGACCATGTGGCCGTTCCTTCACTCCTGGATTCTGGGCATGACTTTCTGCGTTCTTTCGCCCGGGTTTTCATCCGCCCGGCTGGTATCACTACTGTTATGGTCGATGACTGCGGTCTTGACGTTCATCCTGGGTCGCCGTCTGACTCGGTCAGAATACAAAAATGTTTCCGGACTTCTGGCCGGTGCAGTTGTGATAACCTCCCCCATGTTCGTTCAATACTCGGTGCAACCCATGCTGGAAGTGCCAGGAGCTTTTTTAACAATGCTGGTCATGATCACACTGACCAGTCGAAACGATTTCAAATGGCCGAATTCACTGGCTGCCGGATGTGTGCTTGGACTGCTTTTTTTCCTGAAATATGCATATGCCCAACTTTTCATCGCATCGTTCATCGGATTCGTGTTATTCGAAATCGTATTCCGTCATTCATCGCAGGATTCCGTTGTGTCGCGAGTGACGTGTTTGGGAATATCGACCATCAGTTTTTTAACACCGGTCATCATCGCTGCTGCATTATGGTTTTCTCGATCCGATGCACTTCAGGGATATCTTGTCTGCTTACAGAATCCGGAGTCTGGATTATCTTTTTGGTCACTATATAATTGGATATTGTATCCCGTCATTCTGATTCTGTATTACTTTGCCAGCCCGTTGATGGCTGTCGTTGTTTTGGCGTATTCCTTCGTTCCCCAAAGAGGAATTTCTTTGCCTGCCCGGCGCCTGGTCAATGCATATATTCTGGTCTCGCTCCTGATCTTGACTGTCTATCACTACAAACTGGCCCGGGCAGTATTCACGATCCTGCCGTTTATTGCAGCGTCCGACTGTGCGAAAATAGTTGATTGCGCTGCGGGGGCGTCTCAGGGGAAAAAACAGGTCTGGGGTCGGTTTTGCATCATTCTCGTTGTCGTCCACCTGCCTCTTTTATTCTATCCGAAGAGTTATCAGATCATGAATCCCCTGTTGAAAGTCGAATTCAGGCATATGACGACATTTGACCGGGAACTTCAAACCGCGCTGATTGATGTCTCCCGTAGATTGAAAGATGAACGTGTTGATGCCGTCATCGGTGATTCGCATAATATCAGTCCGCCATTGATTTCCTGGTATCTATGCGAAGCAGGAAATGTCTTTCCCAGGCGTATCCCGACACTGCTTCGCTGGGATAACAAGCTGGACGGGTTCAAACTGGATGATCTGATGAGCGCCCGTGGATTTCATTCGTGCCTGGTGATCAGGATTGCAACGAATTCCATTCTGGAAACTCAGGATTACATTGATAACTATGCTTGGATGTCCCGTCGGTTAATCCTGCCGAACACTGAAAACCGATTGAAACTCGTCTGGACTCAAGGGTACACCAACGGAGTGTCATTTGAGTACTACCAGAGATCTCGCTAGAGAAGAATGGGAAGGATTCCTGCGTTTTCTGAAGCTATGTTTATAACTGAACGTACACGGGATATTGCAGTATGACAGCTGAAGGATGCATGAACAGAGAGTTGATTGCCGTTTACGGATCGCCGGCACGGAGGCCGGTGCGCCACAGTGATCGTCGAGTTTCCTGCCGTTTCCGGAACGCCGGCACGGAGGCCGGTGCGCCCCGCTTGATTCTTGTTTTTTGAGATGGCGGCAGGCTGGGACGCCTGCCGCACCATTCCGGAGATCGTGGCGTTCTGGTCATTCGTTCGATCCGAAAGGGTTTTTCTTCAGATCGTGATGTGGTATGAATCGTCGGCCAGGGAGGTCTGATATGACATTCTCGCGCGATACCTGCCTGCTGATCGATTTCGACGGGACAATCGTCGATTCCGAACCGATTCATCTGAAGGCCAATTCAGAAGCGTTTGCAGCGTTCGGACATCGGATGGACGTCGACGAATACTATCGGCACTGGAGCCTTCTCGGTGAGGGACCTTCCGGGGAAATATCGCGGCACAACCTGACGCACATCGAGGAAAAAATCGTCCGGAATCTCGGACGCACCGCCTTCGCCCGCCTCATTCAATCCGAACCGATTCCTCTGCTCCCCGGTGCCCGCGCGCTTCTCGATTTCATCACCCGTATGAATCTCCGAGGCGTGATCGCTTCGAACACACCCCCGGACTTCATCCGGATCATGATGCGCCGGGCCGGTGTCGACGACTGCCCGATTCCGGTGATCGGCGGCCGCGACGGGCTGCGCGGAAAACCGTTCCCGGATATCTTTCTCGCCGCCGCCACAACCCTGAACGCGCCGCCCTCCGACTGTCTCGCCATCGAAGATACACTCAAAGGACTGAACGCCGCGCGCGCCGCCGGTATGCCCTGTCTGGTCGTGCCCTGCTTCCGCTATCCTCCGGCAGATTACTCGGGCGCGATCGGAGTGTTCCCCGATCTGTATCGGATTGTCGACTGGATGAAAGAAAATATGTTATAAACGGGATATGGAGATCCCGCGTATCCGTGTGACATTCGCGTCGGTGCTGTTCGCCTGCCTTGCCCTGACCGGTCAGGCGCATCGACCCGTCGACATCGAACTGCTCCATCCCGCCCGACTTGTTCCTGTCCCGGGCAGTCTGGCCGAATCCGATGCGGAATGGGCGGATGTCCTGTTTGCGATCCCGGATATGCCGGACAACATGGCCCGCGCCGTGATTTTTCCTCGTGAGGCGATCCGTCCCGTCACGATCGGGTCGGTCACCTCCCCTTGTGAGTTACTCATGATCACGAAGGAGCATGTCATTGTCGGGTTGAATCGCGGTATCCGAAGCGGCCGTGTGTATTGCTCTCCTGCGTCTATCGTAGCGTGTGTGCTGCTTCCCGACGGTTTTTGCGATCGCAATGGCATCGTTTCTGGCAACCTGATCAATATCCGCTCGGAATCGTTGTCCCCAAAAAGCAGCTCCCGCCGTAGCTCGGATGAAGAAGTCTCGGCACGTGACCTTCTGAATCGGAATCTCGAACGATTTCCCGACGACGACGATCTTCGGGAACACATCGGTCTGTTCGAGGCCGGTGTGAACAATCTGCCCGCCGCTCAGGCCATTTTTGAGTCTCTCATCCAGAAGTCGCCAACGGCCGATCGCTGGTACTGGCTCGCCGCGGTTCTCGCCGGCAGGAATCAGATGGAGGCATCCATCGCATCAGCCCGGAAAGCGCTCGAACTGGATCCCGGGCACATGAAAGCCTTTCAGTTGCTGATACGAATCGTGAACTCCGGGTCCGACTCCGAAGCCACTCTCCGGTATCTGACCGAACACGCGACGCGTCAGGCCGATTCCCCGGAACTGCGCATCGAACTGGCTCGATTCCATCTCAACTCCGGAGACCCTGTAACCGCCCGAACCCTGCTGGATGGAATTCCGGAGTTGGATGACATCGACCGGCAGGCGCGGATTCATCGTTTGAGAGGTGATATTCATCTTCGCCTCGGGGAATACAACCTGGCTGCTCGTGAGATCGCCGCGTATCTGAGGCTTTATCCGTACGATACACATGTGTCCGATCTGAGGATTTTTATCGCGCGACACGCGGGGTCTCCCGACACGGATTCCCGATGAAGCACACCCGTCGATCGTTTCCCTTGTTCGCTTCCGCTCTCATGCTGCTGGTCACGGCATGTCATGACTCCTCTTCCCGTAAACCGAATCTGATCGTCATCACCATGGACACGACCCGCGCGGATCATCTCGGATGCTACGGATACAAGCAGATCAGGACTCCGAACATCGACGGGCTCGCGGCCCGGGGCGTTGTGTTCGAAGAGGCATTCAGCGCGCAGCCCGTGACACTCCCCTCACACTGTTCGATCATGACCGGCCGTTATCCGTTTCATCATGGGGTGCGCGACAACAACATCTACAAGTTGCCGCAGGATGAACAGACTCTGGCCGAAATACTTGTGGATGAAGGATATCTGACGACGGCATTCATCGGTTCGTTCATTCTGTCGCACGAGTTCGGGCTGGATCAGGGTTTTCATTTCTACAACGATGCGTTCGTCCGCCCGAAGCAGAAAGGACAGTTGCCGGTCGATCGACGGGCGTCCGAGATCAGTTTTCTGGCGAACGAGTGGTTCGATGCGGTGGCCGACGAGATCGCGACGCGGCCTTTCTTTCTATGGCTTCATTATTACGATCCGCATGCGGATTATGATCCTCCGCAGCCCTACCGCACGGCGTATTCCAACCCCTACGACGGTGAAATCGCGTATCTCGACGATTGGCTCGGATACCTTTTTGACAGCGTGAAAACGCATGGTCACTGGGATAACACGATCATCGTGCTCACGGCGGATCATGGGGAAAGCCTGGGTGAGTACGGCGAGATGACCCATGGGCTCTTCATCTACCGGCCCACGACGCACGTCCCCCTCATCCTGCGATTTCCGCATGACCGGGAGGCGGGGCTGCGCATCGTCGATCGGGTTTCATCCGTGGATATCGTCCCGACGATCCTGGGATATCTGGGCATCACACGCGATGTCGCCTTCGACGGCATCGATCTGAATGCGCGAATCAGGGAAGGGGGCACGCTGCAGACTCGTCCGGTTTACAGTGAGGTGTTCATTCCGCGGAGTTTCAACTGGAGTGAGCTGAAGGGGATCCGTGAGGCATCGAACTGCTATATCCGGGCACCGAAGCCCGAGTTGTATGACATCGAAGGCGGGCGGTCGGAGCAGGGAAATCGGTATGATACGGATCCGGGCGAAAGCGGGCGTCTGGAGGGGATGCTGGGCGGACTGCTCAAGACGGAACGGCAGGACGCTCCGGAGACCGTGGCGGTGTCCGAGGAAATGGAAGGAAAACTTCAGGCGCTGGGATATCTGGTGGGCTCAACCGAAAATCTGACGCCGTCGAAGAGCGGATTGCCGGATCCGAAAGACATGGTGGGGGCATTTCAGGAATACCAGCAGGCTCAGATGTTTATTGCGCGCAGTGAGTACGAGGCCGCGATCGAGGTGCTGGAAAAAGTGGTGGCGAAAGATCCGGACAATCCGAGATTCCTGACCGATCTGGCGAACGCATGCATCGAACTGGCGCTGTGGGACGAGGCGAAGAGGCATGTGTCGCGCGTGCTCGAACTGAATGATCAGGATGTCAAGGCGCGGTATCTGCTGGGGTTGTGTTATCTTCAGGAACAAGATCCGGTACAGGCCGAATCGCAGTTCCGGCACATCGTCGGGCAGAATCCCAACCATTATCCGTCACTGTTTCAGCTCGGGATCCTGGCGATTTCCGGGTCGCGCTGGGATGAAGGTTTCCGGGTGTTCAGCGAATGCCTCCGGCTCAATCCGAAGGATGCCCGTGTGTTGAACAATCTGGGTTACATCGAGATCAAGGGACGGAATCGGGGTGTCGAGGGGATCGCGTTACTCCGGCAGGCCGTCGAAACTGCCCCGGATGATCCGGATGTACTGCTCAGTCTCGGCAATGCGCTCAGGCAGCAGGGGCAATTCGACGACGCGCGAAAGCACTTGAATCATGCGATTGAAGTCGCGCCGGATCGACCGGATCTGAAGGAGGAGATTCGAATACTCGATATCGAAACCGGGAGCGTGCGATGAGAATGCTGACGAAACCGGGATCGTCACCGGAATTTTCGAGTGGTGCGTTCCGTATCGAATTTTAGGACCCTGCTGTTTTTTTTGCACGAAATGTGCCGAGCATCATCCCCTTTATCAATGAGATGTTACTGTGATGCACGTGAGGGAATTGTTATCTCATTGGAGGTGGATCATGAAAAAAGGATACATTCTGGCGCTGCTCCTGTTCGTTTGTCGAACCGCTTCGACACAAGTTGTTCTGGGGCCTGAGATTTCAGGGACTCACTCGCATCGCACGCACACCTATGGAGGACAGATCGTCACAACGTCGTCCTGCGTGTTTCCCAATGCAATCTGGAGCGGGTTGAACTATACCGGAACAGCGGCCGGCCCGTTCCGGTCATACTGGTTTTCATTCGATCGGGGTATTATGGAATTCGATCTTCAGAACACCCTTTCCGGCGCTCCGTTTCCTGTCCCCGGGCTGACAGCGTACAACTGGTCGGCTTCACTGGATGATCTGATCGTTTCCGATGCAACCGCACCCGGATCAGGAATCGGAATCGACCTGTTCGATATGGTCGACTCCGCGCAGGATGGCGTTTTAACGATTGGTGATCGGGAAGAGCGACAGTTCGTGCAGCGGATATCCAGCACCGTTCCATCGCCGGGGCAGGCCTTCTCGATCGATATCACCCAGGCGCTCCGCCATGATCTGTTCGGATCCGATCCATCCCTGTCGAGTGGTTTTATCTTGAAGCCGACGGAGTCAACCTGGTACGTGCGTTCGCTGATAACCTGGCTGGATGAACCAAGAATCAACGTGTATATGCCCCGGCGCACGCCGACACCCACTCCGACCGTGGGGCCGGGTGAGCCCACAAACACGCCGCATCCGCCGACCGCAACCCTGCCTCCGAGCTGGACCCCGTCTCCCACGATGACCGCAACCGAAACGCCTGTCCAGACTCCGGGATGCGGCAACCTCGGTGTGACGCTCTGGATGCCTTCACACGAGTTTACGCCGGGAGACACCTGTTCGTGTCATGTCGTGGCATGCAATCCCGGACCGACTCGCTATGAGAACATTCCGTTGTTCGTGATTCTCGATGTCTTCGGTGACTATTACTTCTGGCCGGATTTTTCAGCCTATGCCTTTGAGGTGATCCCGGTTCTCGATACGCAACCCCTCATCTATCCGGTCCTGCAGCCATTTCAGTGGCCGGACGGTGCCGGATCGGTTACGGGCGGAGTGCGCTGGCTGGCCGCAATGACGAATCCCGAGCAGACGGCTGTGATGGGTGAGATGGACATCTGGGCGTTCGGGTGGCATCCCTGAGCCCGTGATATCAGAAGCGAGCGCACGAATATTTTCGTAATCCGACTCTTTATAGATGAGCTGGTTCCAAAAGGAAGGCATCGCTTCTTAATCAGGGGAGGTGCGAAATGAAAGCAATTCTGTTCGGGCTGATCGTGCTGCTGATCGCAGAGGCGGCATTCGCTCAGGTTGTCCTTGGACCGAGGTTGTGCAGTACGCATGTCCATTTCAGCTACTTCCGCTGTGGAGAATCATTCCCATCATGGTTCCGCACGGAACTCTGGCAGGATGTGATCGTCAACGGGCTGAGTTATTGGACAACCACCGTCAGTTACGTTCCATATGAGACCATTCTCTTTACGAGGGGAGTGATTGAGTTCGATATCCGGAATACGATTTCAGGAGGCCCGTTCCCTGTTCCGGGACTGACCTCGTTTAATTGGTCAGCATCTCTCAATCATCTTGTTATCTTTCAGACTTCTGCTTGGCAGGGAACTTTTTTGGGGGCAAACCTGATGGATATGGCTGACTTGAGCCAGGATGGGATGTTGACCAACAACGATAAAGATGAACGACAATTCATTGCCCACCTTTTCGATGATATTCCGATCCCGCCTCAGACATACTCGATCGATGTCACAGATGTCCTTCGGCATGATCTGTTTGGTTCCGATCCGTCTCCAACGAGTGGTTATATTCTGAAACCGTCCGATACGATCCATTATTTGAGAGCGATTGCGAGGTGGAAGAATGAGCCGCGAATCAGCGTGTACATGCCCAGACGCACACCGACTCCCACTCCAACCGCGGCACCGGGACAACCGACCTATACACCTCAGCCTCCAACTGCAACGCTGCCTCCGAGTTGGACACCGTCGCCCACGTTGACGCCTACCTGTACTCTGACTCCGACGATAACCGCCACTCATTCAGTGACTCCGACGAAAACTCCGAGTGTGTTTCCGTCTCCCCCCACTCCCTCAATGACTCCGACTCCGGTGTGCGGATCGCTGGGTGTGACCCTCTGGATGCCTGCACACGACTTTTGTCCAGGCAGTTCATGCTCGTGCCATGTCGCGATTTGTAACCCCGGCCCATCGATCTACGAGAGTATCCCGTTGTTCGTGATCCTCGATGTCTTCGGAGACTATTACTTCTGGCCGGATTTTTCAGCCTATGCCTTTGAGGTGATTCCCACGCTCGATATGCAACCCCTCATCTATCCGGTTCTGCAGCCATTTCAGTGGCCGGAAGGTGCCGGATCGGTTACGAGCGGAGTGCGCTGGCTGGCCGCGATGACGAATCCCGAGCAGACGGCTGTGATGGGCGAGATGGACATCTGGGAGTTCGGGTGGCATCCCTGACAGGCGTCAGAGATGACAGGATGATCCGTTTTCCGATCGGCTTCACTCGTGCCAGCCGAATTCGAACTGACCCAGAGTCCCGATGAGTGTCGTGATGGCATCGTCCGTCATCGCGGCATACCACCGGATACCACTCGCGGATCCAGCCCCTTCCGGCCAGTTGAATGACGGAAGCACCGTGATATGCGTCATACCCGGCGGGACATCTTCGGTGTAGTGATCGAACGACGAGAATGCCGGGGCGAAAAAGTAGGATCCATACACATCGAGCAACGCAAAGACCGGCACATTTTCCATCGCGATCGCGCCGGGATTGCAGATGTATAGATGGCAGGCGCAGAGATCGCCCGGAGCGAATTCACTGGCGGGCATGAGAATCGTGCAGCCGAGTTGCGAACAGGGAGGGGGTGTCGGTGTCGAGGCGGGAGGTGAGGATGGTGTCGGTGACGGGGATCCGGGTGTCGGTGTGGGGGTGTAGGGGCGACCGGTTTTGAAATAGATTTTGTTCTCGTTGACATCCGTAAAGGCCAGTCCAACCCGGTTCTGTTCGACATTCCAATCCGCCGCCAGGACGGAATGCGGCGAATAATCGTCCATTCCGGACATCGGTTCCGTGATCCAGTCCATGTTATAGTAAGCATATCGGAATCCGGTCTGAGTCGAGTAATACACGAAATACAGATTCCGGATGCCGAAACCCTCGTTGTCCGCCGCGG
This sequence comes from uncultured bacterium, assembly GCA_937951895.1. Lineage (GTDB taxonomy): Bacteria > CSSED10-310 > CSSED10-310 > CSSED10-310 > CALFER01 > CALFER01. The sequence continues at coordinate 20,181 of CALFER010000060.1, read as the reverse complement.
CCATCGTGCAACCGAAAAACGCCGGTTCCGTGGCGATCGTGGCGTCATAAAAGGATGTTCCGATGACAAGGATGTATCGCAGACGCTCATCGTCCACATCCGGAATATCGATATAGGCGATCAGGGGGACGTTGCCATCGAGCATCACCATGTCGATCCAGCCGCACGCATCCATCGGTTCCATCGAGTACACATCGAAATCGTTTGCGCCCTGACGAATGGCGTACTTCAACGATTGCGTATCGTCGTCGAACCATGTGAACCGGGGCACGAAGTTCGAATCGACCGCGATCGACATGTATTTCCGGATGAGGTGTGCCGAAATGCGCTCGATGACCTCGTGATGCCAGGTCGATCCGGATTTATACGAATAGACCACATCCCGTTCAGGATTGTCCGCCCGTGTCCAGATGATGTGCGGATCACCTGCCGAGTCGATCGCGAGATCCATGTAGATGGTATCGGCCGTCGAGGGGATCGTTTCGGGTGTGAACCACATGGACGTGCGGTGGGACAGATTGAGCGCATCGTCGGTTTCCGAATCGAACAGGACGTGGGGGACTGTGTCGTCCAGATCGAGACTCAGCGTTGCGCCGAACGGCGTGAACGCATCGCTCGATATGAGTTCCGGCACGGACCATCCTTCCCGTGTCCATTTCATATACCGGATCTGTTCGGCCATCTCGACCGAGAAAACCAGGTGATACGCACCGGAGGGGTCGGCTTTGAGATCGATCACCCGGGCGGCGGTGTTTGTCGCGCCGTAGATCTGGGTTGCGGTGGACCAGGACAGTTGACATCGGGCGACGGGAACCCGGCAGGATACCGTTCCCAGAAATATAAGAAGTGTCAGGCAAAGTGCATTGTTCAGTCGCGGCATCCCGAGTCCTCCTGTTCCATCCGATTCGGAAGTTTGAATCTGCCTGAATGATAGAGTTGAACGGATCAAAGAGCAAGTGCGGTATGTGGCCCTGTCGATCTGTCGTGACGATTTGACGCACTGCTGGATTTTCTTTAAAACCGAAACAGGGGAGGTTCATCCAACATGACGCATCGACAGATTTGTGCTGTGGTGCTTTTCGTGTGCAGTTGCATCCCGGGACAGGCATCGGCGACACAGAACGTGAGCGGGAATCCTTTTTGCGGACTTCAGGATCTTTGCGGGCATGATTGGATCCCGAAACCCGAGATGGATCCGTTGTTCGCATACTCGCTGGAACTCGGAGCGGAGGATCTGCGACGGTCGGTTCGAGAAGACAGGACGAGTCTGTTTCTCGAGAATTTCGAAGATGGATACATGTTCGGATGGCTGGATGCCGGCGTGGGTGATGATGCCTATCTGACGAACTACACGGCCGGCGGAGCGACGCTCATCAGTCTGTTCATGTACAATGCGTCATCGACCTATCAGGGGCTCTATCACCTGCTGAACGAAATGACTCCGCAATACATCAGTGTGTGGATGCGACCTGTCTTGTCGGGAACGAACAGTTCCTTCATCGTCATTGGAGACGGGAATACCGTGGTCAACAACGGCGTCGTTTTTTTCTATGCGGACGCTTCCGGGCACTGGATGGCATACTCCAACGGGTACTATGATTGTGGCGCGTACACTCCGGACGCATGGCAGATGATCGAGTTCGTACTGGACTGGCCGAGTCGCACGTATCGCGTCTTTGTCAACGGGCAGCTTCAACAGCTCGGTATTCCGTTCAATGCCGCGGAAACGACATCGTTGAGCGAGTTGCACATCTTCAATTACGATGTGTCGGCGATGGCGTATTGGGACGAGTTTGTCATTGCGGATAAAAAATACGGACGATGCACGGAATGTCCCAGTTCGGATTACGGGTTGACCCAGATCGACATATCGCAACGCGTCCACAACGATTTGATGACAACGGGGGGATGCCGGCGGTACATCATGTATCTGTATGCCGGATATCCGTACCAGTTCAGCACATGTGATGGCGGGGGAAGCTACACCGGTGACCCGATTCTCGAGTTGTTCGATTCGTATTGCCAGATGATCACGAGTAATGACGATTATTGCTCGGACGGGCCGAGGATCGACTTTGTCCCTTCGATCACCGACATCTACTTTCTTCAAGTCCGTTCGACGACCACCGCGAATGCGACCTATCGAATCGAATATCAAATGCAATATCCCGGCTGCACGTCATGTCCCGCCACGGATTACATCATCAATCCGGGGCCTTATTACCAGACTCATTCCGGTATCGTTCCGCTCGCGGGGTGCGTGAAGTATCGCGCCAACCTCGTGGCGGGGATCGAGTATCGGTTTTCATTGTGTGAAGGGGGAGGAACGGCGGATTTCGACACATACATGATTCTCCGGGATTCAGCCTGCAACTGGTGGTACTCCAATGATGATACATGTGAAACACGTTCGGAGATCATCTGTGAACCTTTGAATACAGGCGAGTATACGCTCGAGATCACGAGCTGCTGCAACGGCGGGAGCGGAGGTAATTACACGCTCGCTTACTACGGGGACACCTGCAGCACCTGCCCGGACTACACCTACGAACTCTATATGTCGTCCAGTTCCCAGTATCACACAACCTCTATCGCTCAGAACGGATGCAATATATATCGTCTGGCGATGTTGGATGGGTACACAATGCGTTTTTCGTTCTGCCAGAATGGCGGGACAGCCGACTTCAATTCATGGATGTCACTCAAGAATTCGGCCTGCGATCTGTTGGTCTGGAATGACGACACGTGCGGAGTGCGATCGGAAATCATCTACAGTCCGAGCACGCCCGATTTTTTCTATTTTCAGGTCACGAATGCCGACATGATCACCGGGACCTACACGTTGGAATACTCGATCATCGGGACACCGATGCCGACATCGACCCCGACCGTAACCCCGGTACTGCCTCCGACCGCAACTCCAACATGGACGCCCACGCAATCGATCCCGCCGACGATCTCACCGACACCGACGCCCTCCCATACGCCGACGCCGACGCCGACGCCGACGCGGACGCCGACGCGGACGCCGACGACCGTTCCCAGTGCCACGCGAACTCCGACGCCGACCCCCACGCGAACTGCTTCCCCGTCCCCGACTCCGACCCGGACACCGACTGCGCCTCCGACCACGGTGCCGACGTCGACTCCGACTCGAACCGCCACTGTGACCCCGACCGTCACTTCGACTTCGGCGAACACGGCGACCCCCACACGGACACCGACTCCGACGCAGACTCCGACTATCATGGACACCCCGACAGAAAGCCCGACGCCGAGTCCGTCACCGACTCCGCAAGGAAACACACCGACACCCGCCTGCGGGGATCCCGGAGTCCGTCTGTGGATGCCAGCGACTCACTTCCGGGCCGGAGATCCTTGCGGTTGCTCCGTTACGATATGCAACCCGGGTTCGTCCACCTATTCCGATGTCCCGTTATTCGTCATACTGGATGTGTATGGAACGTATTTTTTCGCGCCGGGATTCAGTGCGTTCGAATATTATACGATCCAGGCGTTGCCCGGAGTTTCCGATATCACGGTTCTCGGGATGTTTTCCTGGCCGCAAGGCACGGGATCCGCGGACGGTATCCGATGGTATGCCGCGATGACGGATAAACAGATCACGACGCTGTTCGGTACGATGGACTCATGGGAGTTCGGCTGGGGTGATTGACGGCATTTTACAACGTCCGGATACCCGTCTGTCCCGCCTCCGATCTTGACACCGGAAGGTTCTCACGGGATGATATCCAGATGTCTCGCGCCACCGCCAACAATGGAGGTACCATGAAGCAACAGCCATTCCATGTCGTCAACCATTCCGTCACGAAAATCGATGCGATCGGTCTGGCTACCGGCCGCCGGGCGTTCACCGATGATTTCAGTATGCCCGGACTGGTCCACGCCCGATTGCTCAGAAGCCCGCATCCGCACGCCCGCATCGAATCGATCGATACCTCCGAAGCGGAACGCGTGCCGGGCGTCCTGGCGATCTCGCACTGCTTCAATACCCCCTGTGTCCTGCACACCACCGCCGGCCAGGGCTATCCCGAACCCTCTCCATACGACACTGCCGTCTTCAACCGGAAAGTCCGTTTCGTCGGCGAAATCGTGGCGGCCGTCGCGGCGGAAACCGAAGAGGCGGCTCTCGAAGCGGTTTCCAAAATCACCGTCCAATACACGCCTCTCGAACCGGTCTTCGATCCCGAATTCGCGATCTCGGGGAACGCCCCGGTGATCCACGACGAACCGGATTGCCGGATGCCGATTCCCGTGCCGTATCATCCCGACCGGAACATCGCCGCCGAGGCTCATTTCTGTGTCGGAGACATCGATCAGGGACTGCAGCAATCCGAATTCCGGTTCGAACAGCGCTACGAAACGAACTACACCTCACACTGCGCCATCGAACCACACTCCGCCATCACCTGGCTCGACGCCGACAACCGCCTCATCATCCGCACTTCGACTCAGGTTCCCTTCCACGTCCGCCGGATCGTCGCCCGAGCGCTCGATCTGCCGGTTTCGCGGATCCGCGTCATCAAGCCTCGCATCGGAGGCGGGTTCGGCGGTAAACAGGAAGTGTTCCTCGAAGCCATCGCCGCCTCGCTCACGCTCAAATGCAGCCGCCCGGTCCGCCTCATCATGACGCGCGAGGAAGTCTTCACGTCCGCCCGCACGCGCCACCCGCAGATCATCACCCTGCGCTCGGGCATCAACCGCGACGGCTCGATCCCGGCGCTCAGCCTGCACTGCATCATGAACACCGGCGCCTACGGCAGCCACGCGCTCACGGTCGTGTGCAATACCGGCGCGAAGGTTCTGCCACTGCTCAACAAGGTTCCGAATGTCGAATTCAAAGCCTGCTCGACCTATACCAATCTACCGGTCGGCGGGGCCTACCGAGGCTACGGGGCGACCCAGGGATCGTTCGCGCTGGGCGTTCAGATGGACGAAATGGCCCGGGCGATCGGCTGGGACGTGCTCGAATTGTGGAAGAAACACCACATCCGCGAAGGCGAAACATCGCCGGTGTTCAAGGCGCTGGGTGAGGGGCGCGAAGGCGTCGAGATGCTGATCGGCTCCTGCGGGCTGGCGGAATGCATCGAAAAGGGCCGTGAGGCGATCGAGTGGGAGCGATTCCGCGACACGCGCGTGCGGATCGGCGACGAGGTGATCGGAGTCGGAATGGTGTGCCTGATGCAAGGCTCGTCGATTCCGGAAATCGATATGGCCAGCGCCTACATCAAGCTCAATGAAGACGGCTCCTTCAACCTGAATCTCGGCGCAACGGATCTCGGAACAGGCTCCGATACCGTCCTGGCGCAGATCGCCGCCGAAGCGATCGGTGTCGGCATCGACCGGATGATCGTGTATTCATCGGATACCGATCTGACCCCTTTCGACGTCGGCGCGTACGCATCTTCGACGACATATCTTTCCGGTGAGGCGTGCCGGCGCGCCGGAGCGAGAATCCGGGGCGAGATTCTGAAGGTTGCCTCCGAGATGCTGGGGATTCCCGCCGAGGATCTCGATATCCGGGACGGCATCATTACGGCGGAGTCCGAACCGGAGGCGCGTCTGCCGATTTCCGAAGTGGCCCTGCGATCGCTCTATTCGGTCGATCAGCACCAGATCCAGTCGGAAGCCTCGGCGATCTCACACCGTTCGCCGCCCCCGTTTTCAGTTCACTACGCCAAGGTCGCGGTCGATGTCAGGACTGGCCGTCCCCGCGTGCTGAAATACGTGGCGGCGGTGGATTGCGGAACGGCGATCAATCCGTCGCTCGCGGAAGGCCAGACGCAGGGCGGATTGCTCAATGCACTCTCGTCGGCGATGTGGGAAGACTATGATTTCACGAAGAACGGCCGGATGCGGAATCCGACGTTCGCCAACTACAAGATCACGAATATTCGCGATCTCCCCGAGATCGTCACGATTCTGGTTCCAACCTACGAAGACACCGGTCCGTACGGCGCGAAGTCGGTTTCGGAAATCTGCACCAACGGGCCTTTGCCGGCGATCGCCAACGCCATTTTCGACGCGGTCGGCGTCCGGCTCAGGAAGGCACCCTTCCGCGCATCGGATATCTGGAGCGCGATGCAGGGGAAACAGGCCTGATCGGTCTTTTTTGAACATTCAGGAGGTCATGTGGCTGATTTGACGAATGAAATCAATACAGAGGGCATGTCCGAAAACGAGTACATGCAGTTCCGGATCACGAAGATGGAAGCGCTCCGGGCAAAAGGTATCCCGGTCTATCCTGACCGATATCCCGATGCGCGATCGGTAGGGGATGCGGCGACGCAACCGGAAGGCTCGCAAAATATCCGCACATGCGGACGGTTGGTGTCGATTCGCAAGATGGGGAAACTCGTGTTCGCGCATCTGCAGGACATCTCGGGCAAGCTCCAGATCGCGATCCGTCCGGACGGAGTGGGACAGGACGCCTTCAATCTGTTCAAGGAAAACATCGATATCGGCGATTTTCTGGGTGTCGAGGGGACGATGTTCGTCACACGCACGGGCGAACTGACGATCGATTGCTCCTCCTATGCATTTCTCGGCAAGTCGCTCCGTCCCCTCCCGGAAAAATGGCATGGGTTGACCGACACCGAGACGATCTACCGGCAGCGGTATCTGGATCTGATCATGAGCGAGGAATCGCGGAAGAAGTTTCTGGCGCGGACCCGGTTCATCCAGACAATCCGCGACCTGCTGCTCGGGAACGGATTTGTGGAAGTCGAGACGCCGATTCTGCAGTCGAAGCCGTCGGGAGCGCTGGCGCGACCGTTCAAAACGCACCATCAGGCGCTCGATATCGACGTGTATCTCCGGATCGCCCCCGAAACCTACCTGAAGCGTCTCATTGTGGGCGGATTCAACCGGGTGTTCGAGTTTGCGCGGTGTTTCCGGAACGAGGGTATCAGCGCGGATCACCTCCAGGACTTCACGATGCTCGAGTACTACGCCGCCTATTGGAACTTCGAGGACAACATGGCGTTCACCGAGGAACTGTTCCATCATGTGCTCCAGGCGATCGCCGGGACGACGACGATCCGCGTCGGGCAGGACGATCTGGATTTTTCCGGTCGCTGGCCGAAGGTCACGTTCGGTGAGCTGATCGAGCGCGACACCGGGATCCGGCTCGATGATCATCGCGATGCGGGAGCGCTCCGTGAGGCGATCGCATCGAAACGGATCGATCTCGATATGAGTCCTTCGGACATCGCGAAACTCGGGCGCGGCAATCTGATCGACCTGCTCTATAAACGGGTTTCGAGGCCGAAGATCATTCAGCCGACGTTTCTGGTCGGGCATCCTCTCGACCTGTCACCGCTGGCGCGCGCGAATGACCGGGACGGCACCATCGTCGATCGCTTTCAACTGGTCGCCGGCGGAGTCGAACTCGTGAACGCCTATTCCGAGCTGGCCGATCCGATCGATCAGCGGAGGCGGTTCGAGGCGCAGGCGAAACTCAAGGCGCAGGGGGACGACGAGGCGATGGAGTATGACGAGGATTTCGTGCGGGCGCTCGAGTACGGCATGCCGCCAACCTCCGGCTGGGGCATGGGCATCGACCGGACGCTCAAGTTCCTGTTCAACGAAGACAACATCAAGAATTGCGTCCTGTTCCCGCTCATGAGGCCGCTCGGATGAACCTGTCACGCTGTCTCCGGATGCAAGCCGGAACCGTTTTGCTGTCTTTGATGATCGTGCTCGGGTGCGGATGCGCCGGGCTTTATGCGGGTACTCCTCAACCCGATCCCGCATCCGTTCCTTCTCCCGAAGTTGCTTCATCTCCGACCGCCGAGGCATCCGCGTCTCTGGAACCGACCGTTGCGCTTTCTTTCATCGACCGGGATGCGATCCGGCGTGCGCTCGAATCGTCACGCGATGCGCTGAAGAGCAAGCTTGGCGCGCTGCAGACGTATGACGGTCCCGCGAGAACCCGCATTCTGCGGGAGTATCTCGACACGATGCATCGCCACGAACGCCTCACGCAGCCGGTCGAGTCTTCTCCTGGCGGGGATATCGAATCCGCCCGCGATGCCGTCGAGCAGTGCCGCTATGACGATGCTCTGGCGTATCTGACCCGGGCGATTGACGAATCGGATCCGCTGACCCGGAATGCCGCCGCCCTTCTACTCGGGCGTGTGTTCCGTGAAACGCTCCGATTCCGGGAATCCGCGGAGACCTTCGAGCGGGTCATGGTTCCGGTCGAGGGGGTTCCGGCAGGCGTGCTCGCGGCACATGCCGGGCATCTCGCGATCGAATCCTGGATCGACGCCGGTGATCCCTCACGCGCGCTCGCGGTGCTCGATCGCCTCATCCCGATGCTGGACGATTATCCCCTCCGCACGGAACTCGTCCTGACCGGCATGGCACTGATGGCTGCTGCCGATCGGCATACCGACGCGGTGGCACTCAGCGCGCACGTTCAGGCCAATGCGGACATTTTGTTTGCGACCGCGCGATCCTATGAGAGTCTGAATCAGCGATCATCCGCGGCGAAGCTGTATCGGCGGATCGTCCTGGATCACCCCGGTTCGCCGCATGCGGCCGAAGCCGGGAGAAATCTCGATGCGATCCGATCTGTCATGGCCTCCGCGGTTGAGGCGTTCACGATCGGCGAACGCGTCGAACAGGCCAAGAAACTGGACGCTGCCGGGTTGCGGGAGGAGGCGGCCGGGAAACTCCAGGGGTTGATTCAGACCCGACTTCCGGGTGAGCTCGATCTGGAGTGCCGGATGCTGCGAACGAAAATTCTGATGGATCTGCGCCGGAATGAATCCGCTCTGGAGGAGTTCACCGCCATTCAGAAGCGATATCCGAAAGATCGGGCGCTGGCGGCGGTATTTCTGCGCAAGGGAATCATCTACCGCAGACTCGGCAACGACAGGAAATTTCTGGAGGCGTTGCGGATCGTCGAGAAGAACCATGTCGGGAGCAGTTACTGGGTTGAAGCGCTTCTGACGAGGGGCGAGTATTATCGCGGTCAGGGCAAACCGGAGTTGGCGGCGAAGGACTTCGAGGCTGTTGCGGCGAAGGGCGGATCGACGGCCGTCGGCGCGCAGTGGCGTCGGGCCTGGATCGCGTACGATCAGAAACAGTTTACGCGTGCCGCTGAGATGTTTGGTCGGATCGCTGCATCGAACCGGGGGACGGAATTCGAGCCGCAGGCGGAGTATTGGCAGGGCCGGGCGATGCAACAGGCCGGAGATTCCGTAAACGGGTCGATGCTGCTGGCGGGTGTGGCGTCCCGTTTCGCGTGGCTCTACGCGGGGCAATGCGCAGCCGCACGACTGGCGGAAGCAACCGGTGAGGTCATGGATCTCACGATGCCGACTCCCCTGCCGACACCGGATCCAGGGCACAACGGCGACATCGCGTTCGACGCGCGCGTGCTGATGACCGCGGGCTACTATGCGCGGGCATCGCTGGAAGTCGAATCCCGGGGTTCGGATCGAGCGGGTCTGCGGGAGCGGGCCGGGTTGCTGTACCGGGCCGGGCTGACGGCGAAAGCCCGGAGTCTTCTCAGTGCGGAGTACAAGGATGCGATTGCGGCGGGAACGGTTGACCGTGAGATCGCGGCGATCGTGTATCCGTTGCCGCCCGAGTTCCGGGGACCGATCGAGACTGCCGCTGCGGCATTCAGACTCGATCCGCTCCTTGTGGCGTCCGTGATTCTGCAGGAAAGTGCATTCGATCCTGCAGCGCTATCGATCAATCTCGCCGCGGGCAACATGCAGCTTCTTCCGGATACGTTCGAACGGTTCGCGCGGCACTGGACACCTCCCATGGATGGGCCGGACCGGTTCGATCCGGTGAACAATATCCGGGCGGGATGTGAGTATCTGCGGCATCTTCTGGATCACTTCGGCGGCTCGACTGCCCGTGCGTTGGCGGCGTACAATGCGGGTGAGGATCGAGTGGACGAGTGGAACCGGCAGTATCCGGGATTGGATGAAGAGGAGTGGATCGAGCACATCCCGTTTACGCAGACTCGGATGTATGTTAAACGTATTTCGGAGCATCTGGGATGTTACCGGATGCTGTATCGGCAAACAACGACCGGATTGCGCCAATGAGCGTGATCGGGAGATGAATCGGAGGGGATGATATGATGCGGAGCGTATATGCGGTGATGGTGGCGGCGGCTCTGTTGTTCATTGGATGCGGCTCATCGGACAAGCCGGACGGGGCGAAACAGAAACCGGAAACAGACGGTTCAAAAGTGCTCGCAGGGCCCAAGGCAGGCGACGCGAAGGCGGTGGACGGAAATCGGATATCCGCGATGGGGAATGTGCGATCCAAGGTTCAGAAACAGGATCAGGCTGCCGGGCGGATCGACGAGACCGCGAAGACGAGCGGGATCATCAAGGCCGGCGAAGGCGCGCGGGTTTTTCAGGGCAAGACGTTCGACGGCAAGGAACTGAATCTGGCGGATTACAAAGGCAAATACGTGCTGCTCGATTTCTGGGCGACCTGGTGCCGGCCGTGTCAGGCCGAGTTGCCGTTTCTGGGCAAGCTGGCCGAGAAATACAAAGGATCGGACAAGTTCGCCATCATCGGAATCAGTCTCGACAGCGATCCCGCCAAGATTCCTCCGTTTATCCAGCGATTCAAGATCGATTATCCGCACGTGTTCGACGGGAAAGTCTGGCAGAATACCATCGCCCAGCAGTACGGGGTGAATTCGATCCCGTTCACGGTGCTGATCGATCCGGAAATGAAAGTGACTCACGTGGGGTTACGCGGAGAAAATTTGATTCAGACGATAGAAACTCTGATTAAATAGCCGTCGAGATCGGTCCCTTCATTCGCTGGGCTTTGAAACTCGAAAAGACATGTTTCCATCAAGCAGGAGCGGGGCCCGTTCCGAATGCGATACGGTTGGCACTTCTGAGCACCGCATCGGCGAACAGGCAACCGGTTTCGGATTACTCGGTCTGGTTTGCCAATCCGTAAGCAGGCGGCAGACTGACGTTTGACAATCCCCCCAACCCCTTTCCGGAGAATCTTTCAGTATGGTATGATCTCCGGATTGGAGGTCAAAAAATGCACGAATACAACGGATCGGTGATCTCTCGTGCGGGATGGATGTTGCTCGTAATACTGCTTTGCCTGCCATCGATTGCCCTGGCAGCCATCGATGTCGAAATGCGTTTAAACGACACCGGTTTCATCTCATTCGATCATTTCAAGGCGGAACTTGTCATCGATACGGACGAACTGGTCATTCAGAACGTCCGACTCTTCAGCATCCTGGAGATTGAAGGGGAGTACTTCTACTGGCCGACGTTCCGAAATGAAATCGATTACGAAACGCGCGACTCGATTCAGGGAGTGGAAAAAATCACACTCCTTGAATTCGACTTGCCGGACGTGGATGGAGTGGTACCGTTCGGACCGATGTACTTCTGGGGTGGGTGGTTCGAAAACGCAGGAAACAACGGATTCGATGTCCGGGCATTCTGGCTGGGCTTCGAGCATCGATTACCCCGCTGGGTATCCATTTCCCCCGGCAGCTTCACGATGGGTTCCCCGTCAATCGAGCCGGGCCGGGATTCCGATGAGATGCAGCACGAGGTCACATTGACCCGTGGATTTTACATGCTCCAGACAGAGGTGACCCGTCAGATGTGAGCGGATCTGAAAGCGGTGCAGCCGACCTTGCCGGATGATCCGAGTTCTACTGCAGATAGTCCGACGATGAGTCATCCTGTTCAGAATATCACGTGGTCCGAGGCTATCTTGTTTTCGAACCTGATGTCGTTGCGGGATGGGTACACGCAGTGTTACTACAAAGATGGGGCATTCACGATACCCGTGGATTCGACCAGTTACCTGTCAGGAGTGGTTTACTGCCATTTCAACGCAAATGGATATCGTGTACCGACGGAATCGGAGTGGGAATATGCCTGCCGTGCCGGGACGACAACGGCATTTTCATGTGATGAGACGAATTACAACGACAGCAGCTGCATTTCCTGCAATGCCGGGACCCACCCGACACTGGAGCGATACTGCGTGTATTGTGCGAACGATCCGGGAACGGCGGAACCGGCAGGGAGCAGGCTGGCAAATCCATGGAACCTGAAGGATATGCATGGCAATGTGTGGGAGTGGTGCTGGGATGTGTACGGAACCTATCCGGCCGGGAGTGTGACGGATCCGACGGGACCGATATCCGGCTCGTCTCGGGTGTATCGTGGTGGCAGCTGGGATCACGACGCCAGGCTCTGCCGGTCGGCCTCTCGCATCGATCTCACGCCCGGTTTCCACTACCGTTACATTGGATTCCGCCCCGTGAGGTTCGCTGAATGAGGGAATTTGGATCTTGGGATTTTGTGATCAGGGGTGCATTGCAAAACTAAAGGTGCCGGTGGAAAAACAAAACCGGATCGTCTCCCCATGTATCCGATTCCTGGTCAAACACCAGCCGCAACCGCTCACTGTACAGCGTCTTTTCAATCGGTGGCTTCCAGATCAGGCACTGCGAACCCCTCACATGCGAGGGTGACCATCCGTCGCTGACCCACTCGAAACCTCGATCGGACGACACCCGATAGATCCCGGATCCCATCTCACGGCTCAGCGCATCCACCCCCTCATCCGAACCGCGGAAAATGATCTGACCGCCGCGCGTCGGAATCTCGATCGGCTCGATCTCCTGCTGAATTTCATCAGAGGTCAACGCCAGAATATGCGCCGCGATCAACGGCATACCCCGCGTCATCTCGATCGGCGTCAGAATCGGTATCGAGGCCACCAGCCTCGGGTTGATCTCGATCATCACCGTTCGCCCGTCATCCGGCGTGTGCAGGAAATCCGCCCCGAAAATGCCTCGGAAACCATACCTCCCGAGCATCCTTCCGGTCGCTTCCATCGCGGTCGTGATCCATTGCGCCACGTCCGGTGCGGGAGGGGCCCAGAGATTTCCTCGCGACCCGACCGTCGGCGGCAATCCGTCGCGATAATCCGACCAGCGCGTAATCTGCATGAACGGCGGGCGGACGGTGACCTGAAACGGCGACACGACACAGCCGTTCGCCGTCCAGGTCGCGCCGTCGCGAAACGCACAGATGCGGCATTTCCGGTCGCGGAACCGATCGCGGACGGCTCGAAACTCATCACCGGAGCGCACCAGGAACGTGCGATTGCCTGAAAATCCCTTCGCGAACTGAATGATGACGCGATCGCCGAGTTCATCGAACACCGTCGCCGGCTCCAGAGCGTCACTCAGGGTAAAAAAACTGTAGGGCAGCGAATCGAGCCCCGCTTCCGCGGCAAGGGCCGGAAAATTCAGCTTGTTCTCCAGCCGTCTCGATAATCCGGCATGCGGGTTGAGGAGTTCGATGCCTGCGCGACCGAGAGTCTGTTCGACACGATCTTCGGGTTTGAACACGAGAACGCGGACCGGCGCGGGCAGGCTCGACAGCCATTCCAGCGTGGCGGGGTGGAGCAGCAGTTCGGTGGTCGTCGCGGGCGCGTCGGGGAACGATTCCTCGAGACAGAACGTCCGGATGCCGTTCCAACGCCAGAGATCGATCCAGGGATGCCGGAAACTCGTGGCCAGCGCGAGATTCGGCAGAGCCCCCTCCAGCGGGAGAAGCTGAATGGTCTCGGCGGCAGCGGAGACGATCGTTCCGGGAATCGCGGCGAGCCTGTCGAGCCAGTTCATGCAGACGTCTCCAGGAACCGCTCGATGACGGATCGGACGTCGGAATAATCGTGGACGGTGATCAATCGGGAGTGCTCGGAGGAAAGAGCGGTTTCGGGTCGTGAAACGCCGGTCGCCACGATGCAGGCCGGTGAGTCGTCGGTGTGTCTCAGGCGCACGAGAGCTGCGATGGCGGCGTCGGTTTCATGCGAAACGGACAGGTTCCAGGAATTCTGGAAGCGATGTGCCGCGAGAATTTCCGTGTCGGTCACATACAGCGCCCCTCCGGAGGATTGCGCGATGAGCCCGGCCAGTTCTTCGGCGAGTGCCGTTTCGGGCAACCCGCCCTGTCCCGCAAGACGGTCGCTCGGGTCGAAGGGTCGCGCATCGAATCGACTGGCCAGAGTATGCGCTCTTCCTGATTGTACAGCGTAATATCGAGGGTTACAGCGAGCGTGATTCGCCTGGGATGCGATGCCTCTGGCGAGTCCCGTGAGCGACGCGCCGCTCGTGCTGAACATCAGAAGCGGGCCGGCGAACCCCTCCGGAAGCTGACCGGCGAGTTCGACTCCCAGTGACATGAACCCGGTGATCGCGTCCGGATCCGTCGAGGGTCTCAGATTCGGCAGTCCGAACACGCGTGCCGCGAAACGCGCATAGTTTACCGGTTTGTCGCTCAGGATCGCCACCCCGCCTTCCTCCAGAATGCCGATGATTTTCCCGGGTGGTGTCGTGCGGGCCAGAAACACGAAACAGGGGAGATTCGCATGCCGGCAATAGTGCGCCGCGGCGATCCCCGCGTTCCCGGAGGATGAAATTACAACGGCCCGCATGCCTCGTGCCAGCGCGCAATCGACCTGAAACCGGGCGGCGCGATCCTTGTGGGAGCCGGTCGGCTGGCGATCCTCGCGTTTGAGGAGAATCTCGCCGAGATCCCGGTCGGAGAGTCGATCGAGCGGCGTGACCGGAGCACGTGTCGGTTCCGGAGTCACCGGCGGCGGGCCTTTCGCTGCAGATCGCGGATGAGTCGTCGATATCCGGGAGACGGGACGATGAACCGGGTATAGAATGCCGCGCCTGCCGGGCTGAGCACGACTGCGTCGCCGTTCCGCGCTGTCTGAGAGGCCACCCGGACAGCCTCGTCGAGACTCGTGACGCGGTGGATCGGGATCTGCTCCGTGAGACTCCCCGCGATGGCTTCGCCCGCGTCACCGGGCAGCAGAATCAAGCCCCTCAACCGGGACGAGCAGAGCGTTCCGAGCGTGGCGTAATCGTCCAGATTGCCTTTGGCGTCTCCGCCGGCGATCAGGACGATCGGTTTTGCGAATGCTTCGAGCGCTGCGCGGGTGGCCGCCGGATTGGTGCTCGCGAGGTCGTCGTAGTAATCGATCCCCTCAACCGTCTGAATGTGTTCGATCCGGTTGTGAACGCCGGGAAAAGTCGACACAGCGGCGCGGATGGTGTCTGGTGCGACGCCGAGCAGAAACGCGGCGGATGCGGCCGCGAGCGCGTTGGCGAGATTATGCGGGCCGGGAATCTTCAGATCGGAGACCCGGAATAGCTCCGTAAAATGAGTGTTGCGGACGATGCCAGCCGATACGTCGCGGATGCATGCCGAGATACTTCCGGCGGGAACCGATCGGATCGAGTATCGCACGACGCGGGAGGAGGCGCGGGTGGCGAGCGATGCGGCGGAGGGGTTATCGGCGTTGATCAGTGCGAAGCCGTCCGGCGGCTGCAGTTCGAACAGACGGGCTTTCGCGTCGATGTAAGCCTCGAAGCTGCCGTGATCTTCGATATGGTCCGGTTCGATGTTCGTGATGATCGCGATGTGCGGGCCGCGTTCGAGTTCCTTGAGTTGGCGATTGGAGATTTCCAGCACCAGACAGCCATTGGAGGGAAGCGAATGGAGCCGGTTCAGGACCTGGGGATGATAGCGGTCGTTCCCGCTCATGAGGACGGGGATCGGCGAGCAATCGATGATGTGATGGAGCAGATTCGAGACAGTGGTTTTACCGTTTGTGCCCGTGACGGCGGCGATCGGGGCCGGGCTGAGATCGACATAGAGTTGGACCAGGAAGCGCACCGGGATGCCTCGGTCGCGAGCCGCGCGGATCGGCCGGTTCCGGTCGTGGGCGAACCAGTTCTGTGTCGCGAAAATCAGTTCGGCGGAATCGATGCCGGTGAGGTAGTCCGGGCCGAACCGTCGGGTGATCGGCAGTTCATGGAGCAGGCGTTCGAGTTGCGTGCCGCGTTCGGGTTGCGGAAGCGAAACGTGCGAAACATCGAAGGAGCGGGGCATGTCGGCGGGAAGAGTGGTATCGTGGGCCGTCAGGCGCGTGAAGCCGAGGCCGCAGAGAAAGTCGATGATCGCGAAGCCTTCCGCGGAGGACGCTCCGACGATATGCACGTCGCGTGAACGAAATGTGAGCAGTTCCGATAACGTCATGGGGCAGGGTTCCTGAATGCCGCGATCCGGCGGACGCCTGTGATTCTATAGCGTTTCCGGAATTCCGCAAGACTCTCGCGGATGACCCGGCCTTCGGCGAGACAGGCGTGAAGAATGCCGTCCGGACAGCACAGACCCGCGTGGCGGACCGATCGGGCGATATTGAGCGCGAAAACGAGATCGCCGGGGAGCATGTCGGCGATGGGAACGCGCAGACCGGTTCTGGATTGATCCGCGCTGTGCCGGGGCAGCAGCAGGCCGAAGCGAATGAAGATCAGTTGGACGAGTGCCGAGCAATCCACGGCGGACCGGGAGCGGCCTCCGAGGCGATAGGGTGTCCCGATCCACTCGGTGGCATCCCGCATGAGATCGTCGATGGAGGCATCCAGTGGGCGGATCTGGTCGGCCGCCGCGCGGGGAAGCGTCCACGAACCGGGCATGCGTGCGCGGGACCCCTCAAAAAGATCAAGGGAATGACGGGCGGCCCAACCCAGTGTCAGATCGGGAAGCTGCGCCAGGATCCAGCCGGGGCGTTGTTCGAGAATGCGGATCGGGTAGTCGGACGGGATGATGTCGGATGCCGGCTTGCCGTTCGGGCGATCGAGCAGCGGGATGAGGGGGTGGCGGGAGGTTGCGAGTGTTTCGGGGAGCGATGGATCGTCCGGATTCGCCAGGACGCGGATGGAGGCATCGAGGTGGTCGAATGCGGGGAGCAGCGATTGGAGAAGGGCGGTGCGTTGGCTGTCGAGGAGGACGTAACCGGTGATTCCGAGTGTGCCGGTGCGGGAATCGGAAGTGGGGAGGAGGTCGCAGATGGCCTCGCCGTAACGGGCCCGCATGGAATCGACGAATCGAGTGATCGCGAACTGGAGCGGGCGGAGGGTATCGGTGAGCGCTCGGAGACGGGTCAGAACGCGGGAGGCGTCGGCGGGTGTATACGTGTCCACGGAGAGGGCGGGGCGAGCGAGGACGCCATCGACCGCGCCGGCGGTGACAATCGTGGACAACATGTCCGCGATGCGCTCGGGGTCAGGCAGAAGGTCGTTGCGATTGAGAATAACCCCGAGTGCGGCGATGAGGGCGTAGGCGGCGTCGTTGGATGTCGCGCCGATCAAGGTGTGTGTGGCGCAGGTGATGGTTCGGGGGAGGTGGTCGGGCAGGAGCGGCCGGATGGACCCGAGACCCAGTTCGTTGCCTCCGTCGCCGATCCCGATGGTGAGGGGTGCCTGGAAGAGATATTCGAGACGGGCTGTCCATGGCGTGATGTCGACGTGCCGCATCGTCAAATAGCGACCGGTCTCATCCGGCCCCGGACGTTCGATGGCGATCACCGCGCCGGGATTGAATTCGCGCAGAATGCGTGTCGCGAGTATTTCGCTGGGTTCGGGATCCATGACCGGAAAGGAATCGATCGGGAATTCCGGAACGATTGACCGAAGAATGTCGACGGTGTGGGGATCCGTGAAGAAGCGGACCTGTTTGCCGATTCGCGCCAGTGCGTTTCCGATCGCGGCCGCGCCGATCAGGCCGTCAGTCTCGGGAGCATGAGCTTCCGGGATAAAAAAACCGGTCAGGATAAAAATGGGATGACCCGTCGCAACGAGATCACGCGCGGTATGGAGGAAGACGGAATCCGGGATCGTGCGGGCGGCGGCGGCCATGCCTCTCCGGTCATCGGAGAGAATGATGTCGAAAAACACCCGGTTACTTCTCTTCTTCTTCGAAAACGACGAACTCAAGAGGCGCGACGGATGTGATTTCGAGTTCGACACCGCAGCCTTCGCATTCGATGATTTCCCCGAGTTCAAATCCTTCGTCTTCGATCATCGCTCCACATTCCGGGCAGTTTCCCATGTTGGTTCTCCTGGTTAAGGTTCATCTGCCGTGAAAATCGTATGGATTCGATCATGAGCAGTCAATAGGAGAGCTTGCCTGCCGCGGGGGCGGGGTTCGGTTCGCCCGAATCGACCGGAAACAGGATCTACAGGAACGGATTATCGGACTTTTCCGCGCGGATGGTCGTGGGCGGACCATGTCCCGGGTAGACCATGGTGGATTCATCGCATGTCAGGAGCCGCGAGCGAATCGATTCCTGCAGGCGGTTCCAGTCTCCTCCCGGGAGATCACAGCGGCCGACAGATCCGGCAAACAGGGTATCACCGCTCAGGATGCTCAACCCCGA
Organism: uncultured bacterium; assembly: GCA_937951895.1. GTDB lineage: Bacteria > CSSED10-310 > CSSED10-310 > CSSED10-310 > CALFER01 > CALFER01. Next base: position 1,881 of record CALFER010000060.1, on the reverse strand, counting down.
CTGCAGGCAGATCGATCCCGGGCTGTGGCCCGGCGTGTGGATGATGCGCCATTCCAGGTCTCCCAGGGTCAGAATGTGGTCGTGTTCCAGATGGCGATCGATCGTCGGGATTCCGGACAGATGGAGGCCGAAGGCAGCCGCCTGAGCCGGAAGGGCGGACACGAAAGGCGCATCGTCGACATGAATCCAGAAAGGAATACTGAAACGCTCCTGGATGGTCTTCACGTCCCCGAGATGATCCAGATGACCATGTGTTGCGATAACGGCCTGAGGAATCAGTCCCCGATTCTCGATCAGGGTGATGATGCGATCGGCGTCGTCCCCGGGATCGACCACGAAAATGTGCTTTGAGTTTTCGCATCCGATCAGATAGCAGTTGACTTCGAGCGGGCCGGTGGGAATGGTTTCCAGGATCATCTCAAGAGCCTCCTGCAGGTATGATCCGGCATTTCAGCATTGAACGCAACAAGCTGTTTTGAAACAATGGCCGCTTTGACAGGAGCTTGTTATTAGTATAGAAAATATCTTGGGGCTTGGTATCGTCGATCGATATCCGGGCAGGGTTGCAACGCTTGAGGTTCATCATCATGAAGAAGCTTCCGGTTTTTTCAGGGTTCCCTTTTTTGTGTTTGTTGTTCCTGTGGTTTCCTCAACCGGTTTCCGGGTGGACATGGAACGCGACTGGCGACCTGCCCAGCGCATCGTGGATCTACACAATCGGAAACTACAACACGGATCTGATCGCAGGGACATCGGGGAACGGAGATGTGATCCGCTCGACCGATGGCGGGACAACGTGGGCCAACACCGGGAACATTTCGGGTGTCAGTTTTATCTACTGCCAGGTCGTCAACGGCACGACTTTGTATGTGGCCGGAAGCGGCTCGACAGTTTACTATCATACATCTACTCAGGCATGGACATTCTGGCGCGCGACGACAGGATCGATGTCCGGCGCATCATCCATCCGGACAATGCTCTCGGCATCCGATGGGTATATCTACGGCGGCACGGAAGGCGGATCGCTGGTGTACCGATCGAACAATGGCGGATCCAGTTGGACGGCGGCAGGGGGCGGTCTGGGAGGTGTCGGAATCGTCAACTCCCTGATCGAAGCGTCCGATGGGTATCTGTATGCGGGAACTTCCGGTGGTGATGTGTATAAGTCAAACGACGGAGGGGCGAATTGGTCGAATACTGCGAATCTGGCTTCAGCGACCGATGCGCGCGCACTGCTTGAGGTGTCCGGTGTTCTGTTCGCGGGGACGTTGCCCAACGGTGATGTGTTCAAGTCGACCGATGGAGGTACGAACTGGACGAACACGGCGGATCTATCCGGTGCCACCGATGTCTATAGTCTGGAACTCGGCAATGATGGTGCAGTTTACGCCGGAACGGGGACAAGCGGTGATGTGTTTGTCACGACGGATGGCGGTGTGACCTGGACCGATTCCGGCGATCTTCCCGGCGCTCAGTATGTGACCGCTCTCCACCAGGGTGTCGACGGGTATCTGTACGCCGGTTCCTACCCGAATGGCAATGCATTCAAGAGTTCCACGGTACTGACTCCGCTGAGTACGGCGACACCGACGCCGACCAACACCTCAGCGGTCGCAACCAATACGCCAACGTTTACCCCGGTTCCGACGAACACGCCAACTTTTACACCAGTGCCGACCAACACTCCGACGAACACACCGGTACCGCCGACCTATACGCCAACCCGGACGCCAACACCGACGTTCACACCGATCCCCACGAACACCCCGACGTTCACGCCGGTACCGACCAATACACCCACGTTTACCCCGGTGCCGACGAACACGCCGACGAACACACCGGTACCGCCGACCTATACGCCAACCCGGACGCCAACACCGA
>CALFER010000059.1 GCA_937951895.1 uncultured bacterium | reverse complement strand
CGAATATCGGGCGAAGGACCGGTTCGGGATGGTGAGTGAGCTCTGGCCGCGGCTGCTTGTTCATTGATACGATACTACAACCCTGCCTTTTTCCGCGTGAGCCGCCGCCTTACCCCATCGAGATACGTGTAAAACATCGGCGTGACATAGAGCGTGATGAGCTGCGATACCGCCAGCCCGCCCACGACCGCCAGACCCAGCGGCCGCCGCGACTCCGCCCCGGCCCCCAAACCCAGCGCAATCGGAAGCGTCCCGAAAAACGCCGCCATCGTCGTCATCATGATCGGCCGGAACCGCACACTGCACGCCTTCAAGATCGCCTCCCGCGGATGCATGTTCTCGTTGCGCTGCGCATCGAGCGCAAAATCGATCATCATGATCGCATTCTTCTTCACCACGCCGATCAGCATGATGATCCCGACAAAACTGTAAAAATTGAGATCAACCCCGAATATCAACAGCGTCAGTAACGCACCGAACCCCGCAAACGGCAGCCCGGACAGGATGGTGAGGGGATGAATGTAACTTTCATACAGGATCCCGAGAATAATGTAGATGACGACGATCGCCAGTATGAGCAGAATTTTCAGATCGGCCTGCGACGACTTGAATGCCTGCGCCGTCCCCGAAAAATTCGTCGTGATCGTATCCGGCAACGTCTCCCGCGCCGCCCGGTCCACCAGCGCGACGGCCTCACTGAGTGACACGCCCGGCCTGAGATTGAACGATAACGTCACGGACGGTAACTGCCCGGAATGATTGATCGACAACGGCCCATGACTCTCACCGATCGATGCCACTGCGCTGAGCGGCACGAGTTCGCCCGTCTTCGACCGGATATGCAGCAACTGCAGCGCACTGGTGTCCTTCTGAAACTCCGGAAGCAGCTCCATGATGACCTGATACTGATTGTTCGGTGCCAGAATGGTCGATATCTGCCGCGCGCCGAACGCACCGTAGAGCATGTCCTGTATCTTCACGGGCGATACACCGAGAGACGCCGCGCGGTCCCGGTCAATATGAATCGCAATCTCCGGATTCGTCAGCTTCAGATCGGTATTCACATCCTGCAGCTCGGGCATCGCCTTGAGCGTCTGTTCGAGTTTCGGCGCGGATGCATACAGAATATCGAGATCCGTCGACTGCAGGGTGTACTGATACTGCGATGTCGTGAAGCGCCCCCCCATATTGATCGACGGAGGATTGACCAGATATACCTTCATCCCGGGAATCATCGCGAGTTTTTTCCTGAACGACTGCAGGATTTCATCCGCAGACATGTCCCTGTCATGCCTCGGCTTCAATTTCAGAAACACACGGCCCTGATTCGCCGCCGACCCCATGCCGCCCGACGTCACAGCCGACATGAACGACTCGATATTCGGATCCGCATGGATGATCGCCGCGACCTGCTGCTGATTCGCGATCATGGCATCGAACGAAATGCCCTCGGCGGCCTCCGTCGTCCCGAACAGAAACGAATTGTCCTCGCTCGGCATGAACCCCTTGGGGATCCATCGAAACAACACAACCGTCCCGACCAGAATGCCGACGGAAAACACGAGCATGTAGAAACGATGCCGCATCGACCAGGCCAGCGTCCGATCGTAAAACGCCAGCGCCCGATCGAAAATTTTCTCGGTCGCATAGTAAAACCGTCCCCGCTTGATCTCATGATGCGGCTTCAGAAAACGACTCGCCATCATCGGTGTCAGCGTCAGAGACACGACGCCGGATGCCAGAATCGCCACGGTGATGGTCACCGCAAATTCGCTGAAGAGTCTCCCGATGATGCCGCCCATGAACAGAAGCGGGATGAACACGGCCGTCAGGGACAGCGTCATCGACACGATGGTGAATCCCACTTCCTTCGCGCCGTCGACCGCCGCCTGGAACGGCTTTTTGCCCATTTCGAGATGCCGGTAGATGTTTTCGAGCATGACGATGGCGTCGTCCACCACGAACCCGACAGCCAGGGTCAGCGCCATCAGCGACAGATTGTCGATGTTGAAATTCAACAGATACATCACCGAAAACGTCCCGATGATCGACATCGGCAGCGACAGACTCGGAATCACCGTCGCGGCGGTGCTGCGCAGAAACAGGAAGATCACGAGCACCACCAGGACAAGTGTGAGCAGCAGGGTGTATTTGACATCCGTCACCGACTCGTTGATCGATTCCGACCGGTCGAACATCAGGCTGAGCGATACGGACGCCGGCAACTGTTTTTCAAATGACGGGAGCAGCGCCTTGACAGCACGGGCCACCTCGACGGTATTCGTCCCGGGCTGCCGCTGGACCGCGAGCATGATCGCCCGCTTGTCCCGGAACCAGCTCGCCACCTTGTTGTTCTGCACGCTGTCGACCACTCGCCCGAGTTCTTCCAGACGCACCGGGGATCCGTTGCGATAGGTCACCACGATCGGCCGGTATTCCTGCGCCGACTCGAGCTGCCCGTTGGTCTGAATGGTCAACGCTTTCGACGTGCCCCATAATGTTCCGGTCGGCAGATTCGTGTTGTTCTCCTGCACGGCCGTCACAACCTGATCGATTCCGATGCCGCGCGTCACGAGTTCACGCGGATCGAGCTGGATCCGGACGGCATACTTCTGCGCCCCGTAGACCTGCACCTGCGCAACGCCGTTGATCGTCGAAATTCTCTGCGCAAGCATGGTCTCGCCGTATTCGTTCAACGCCGACAACGGCAGCGACTCGGACGTCAGCGCGATGAACAGAATCGGCTGATCGGCCGGATTGACTTTCTGATAGGAGGGGGGACTCGGCATATCTTTCGGGAGCTGTCGCTGCACCGCCGCAATCGCACTCTGCACATCCTGAGCCGCCGCGTCGATATCTCGTTTGAGCGAAAACTGGAGGGTGATCTGCGAGACGCCCTGAGCGCTGGTCGAGGTCATCGAATCGAGACCCGAAATCGTCGTGAACTGCTTTTCGAGCGGTGTCGCGACCGATGACGCCATGGTCTCGGGACTCGCCCCCGGCAACGACGCCGTGACGACGATGGTCGGAAAATCCACGTTCGGCAGATCGCTCACCGGCAGCTTCTGATACGAAATCCATCCGAAAATCAGAATCGCCGCCATGACAAGCGTCGTCATGACGGGACGTTCAATGAAGATTCTCATAGGACGTCCACTTTCGAGCCATCGACGAGACGCAACTGACCCTCTGTGACGATCCGATCACCCGCCTTCAGGCTGTTCTCGACCACTGTAAACCCATTCACCGTTCGCGAGACCGTCACGACTTTCTTCTCGACGGTGCTGTCCTCACGGATCACGAATACGAAGGATCCTTCCTGCCCGATCTGCACCGCCGCACTCGGAACGACCAGGGCATCGTCGAGCGTGCCGATCGTCAGGGCGATCTCGACAAACTGTCCCGGCCACAAAGCCTGATCGGCGTTGTCGAAGCGCGCCTTGAGCAGGATCATGCCGGTCGTCTGGTCGATCGTGTTGTCCACGAATTCGAGTTTCCCCGGGATGGACTCGCCGGTCGATCCCGACGGTCGGGCGTTCACCATGAGTTCTTTTTCTGTATCCATGGAACGTCGGATTTCAGGAAACTGGTTGCCCGGCACAGTAAAGGCGGCCAGCACGGGCTGGATCTGGTTGATGGTGACCAGCGCGACCGAATCGTTCGCTTTGATGACATCGCCCTGATGGAAGGCCAGCGCGCCGGTTTTACCCGATATCGGCGCCCGGATACCGGCGTGTTCGAGCTGCAGCCTCGCGTTCTCGACGGCCTGCTCATCCGCTTTGACGGACGATCGCAGCACGTCGACGGATGTTTTCACCTCATCATATTGCGCCTTGGTGACGAAGTCCTTTTCCACGAGATCTTCGTAGCGCTTGAGTTGTGTTTCGGCGTTTTTCAGTTGCGCCCGGTTCTTCTCGAGCGACGCCTGCGCGCGTTTCATATCCGCTTCAAACGGTCTCGGGTCGATCTCAAAGAGCAACTGCCCCTCCTGCACGAAATCGCCTTCCCGGAAAGCGATCCGGGACAGCGCGCCGGCGACCAGCGACCGGATCGACACGGTCCGGTAGGCCTCGACGTTCCCGACCGCATGAATGTCGATCGGCACCTCCCGTGTTTCGACCACTCCGGCGCGCACCGGGGCCGCCGCCTGAGCGCCTCTTGCTCCGGCCGGCGCCATGCCCCCGGAGGCATCCCTGCCGCATCCCGTCCAACCGATCATGATCACAAGCGCCGCGGCAGCCAACCCGCCCGCAGCGCGCTCCAGACGACTGTTTCTATTCCAATTCATTCGATGAACTCCTCTGAGGGAACGGCCGGGCCGACGGTTCGATTCCTGTAACGATTTCCTTTCCGAACTCTGCGCGCATGGATCCGGTATCGTGAATGAGCTGTGCCAGGGCGGTGAACCACGCCCACCTCGACTGGACGTCCTGCGATCGGGCATCCGCCAGCACGCTCTGGGCCGACAGCAGATCGATGATCGTGCCGACGCCTTCTTTATAGCGTGCGAGCGAGACTTCCTCGGATTTGGAGGCGCTCGTGAGCAGATCCCTCGATGTTTTCACCTGTTGTGAGGCGGTCTGCAGACTGTAATATGCGCTGAAGACCTGAAACACGATCCGCTGCTCAAGCTGATCCCTGCGCGCCGTTTCCGCATCGACCTGACGTTGTGCCTGACGGGTTTCATAGAGCGATGAAAAGCCTGTGAACAGAGGCACATGCAGGGACAGTCCTCCGGAATAATAATCCGAATAATTGTCGTCGACCGCATCGAGATCGGGATAGTACATCCGGCCCATGCTGCCCGTCAGCTTTATCGACGGCAATCCCTTGGCCCGCACCTCGCGCACATTCTGCCCCGCAGCCTCGACGCGCGCCTTCGCCGCCGCGAAATCCGGCCGTTTTTCCAGCGCTTCCGCGATGTACTGATCGACGGTGAGCAGCACCTGGTCCATATCGATGTCTCCCGGAAATGCCTCGATGTCGTAGGGAATGTTGGCCGGCAGTCCCATGGACAGCGCCAGAGCACCGCGTGTGATCTGCAACTCGCCTTCGATGCGCTGCAGATTGAGTCGCGCCCGGGACTCGGCCGCCTCGGCCTGCAACACATCCGCGATCGTCGCCAGACCGACCCCGTGCCGCCGCCTGGCCGCCTCCAGATTCGCCTCGGCCTCGGCCGAATTGATCCGCTCGGCATCCCGCAGCGCCTTCATCGACATGTAACGGAAATATGCGGTCGCCACCTGCAGAATGATATCCTGGATATTGCCTTCATGCGTCAGCTCCGCCGCGATCCGCAACTGGTCCGTCCGCGCCACGGCACCCTCGCGACCGCCGAAATCAACCAGCAGCCACGACAGTCCGGCAGCCGCGGACCATGTATTCTGAGGGGTTGTCGGCCGGTCCGGCGAGGACAGCGCCCGGCTGCGCTGCGCGTTCACATCCGCGGTCAGAGACGGCCAGTAATCGGCCGTTTCCATCCGATGCCGCGCCGCCGCTGCCTTGGCATCATTCCACGAAGCCCGCGTCGCGGGATTGTTTTCAAGCGCCAGACCGATGATCTCGGATAACGTCAGGCTCCCGAGACGCTCAGCGGAAACGCCCGTCAAATCCTCAAGATCGGACGATACGGCCGGGGTTGTGTCTCCCGCAATCACCGGCACCCCAACGAACACCATCCAGATCACCCATGTAATATGTGTTTTCATCCCGCCTTCTTTTCTGGACCCTTCACCGGAATCCCGGATCATTCCCTGCCGGGCACTCGATCTACTTCTCTATGAGAAACACCATCCGGTCGTGGACACTCATCTCCGCCCCCTGCATCTCACGCTCCAGCCCTTCGATCCGATCCATCCACTCACCCCGCCGCTCACTCCGCTCCGCAAATACCCGGAATCCGGCAAAGAACTCCTCACACGACCTGAGATCATCGATCCAATCGATCATCTTCCGATACGGCCGGTTCAGACTCCTCACGAATCGCTCCATCGCGTCGACCGTCATGTGCGGATAATGCGGATGCCCGATCTCGCGCTGCAATTCGAGCATGTCACCCCAGAGCCTGAGCGTATTGCGTTTGGCCTCGCTCCGGTCATCATCGAACGGCTCGGCCAGAATCACATGCCGGCGACTCACCCGCAGCATCTCGTGAACCGCCCCCTCCCATCGCGTCATGTGATGCAGGGAATAGCGTGCGAAAACCAGATCGAACCGGGCGTCGGAAAAACCCATACTCCGACCATCCATGCACAAATACCGGATGTTCGGCGCCGGGTTTTCCCGCCTGCCCCGCTTCACGATGCCTTCGAACGGATCGATTCCCGTGATCGTTTCCGCCGCATCGGCAATTTCGACCGTGAACGCTCCGCACCCGCATCCCATATCCAGCATGGACTGGGGGCGGCAATCCCGAATGGTCTGTTCCAGACTGTTCATCGCGTCTAGCCTCCGAAAAACTTAGACTCCGGTATCCCGGTCGGGTTTCACGGAGACGTTTCGGCTGATCCGGGCGCGTTTGACGAGAAAGTATCCGAGCGAGAGAGCAAGGAGGATGGCTGCAATGGCAAACAACGTGTCGCTGGTGTACTTTTCGAGATCCAGAACGATGACTTTTCGAGCCACCGCGATGATGGCGACGATCAGTACGACCTCGTCGTGTATCGCATGCTCCTCGAAATAAGCCTCGATGGTTCCAAGCAACTCGATGCCGATCAGAACGAGCAGAAAGAAACCGAATATTTTGAGGAGTTCCGTGATCCCGATCAGATAGTTGGGTGAAGAGAGGATATCGGTGATGACCAGGTAACCGAGTTCAACCGTTGAAAGAAAGATGACCAGCATCATCAATGCGATCAGCACCACCACAATGGCGCGCTCGAAGACGCGGATCAGTTTCATGTTGAGGCGTCCTCGATGATCTGCCGCGCCGCGGCACGCGCCAGCTTGACCCCGTTGGACATCTGGCGGTCTTCCGGAAACACCTGAGCCATGGTCGACAGATAGAGGTTTCGGATCGGTGTCCGGGACGCGGGGATCTTGTCGTGATAATTGATTGAAACGATCGCTTGAGCGTGTGGTTCATGCCATAGATACAGATTGATCACCCAGTCGCGCCGGAATGCCGGAAAGATTTTCTGAAGGTATGGGAGATAGGTTTCGAAAAGGTCGTTTGCGGAAAGCGAATAGAGGGGATCGTCGGTATCCATGTATCGGGAGATGTAAGCCAGATGCCGGTTCCGATAGTTTTCTTCTCCCAGCAGGTTGGTCTGTTCGATGACGCCGACGAACGGGCAGGTGGAATCGGTGATATTGAGCCAGTAGGTGTCGGACAGGCGGTGATTGAGTTCCATGACGAGGCAGGCGTTGCCGAGAAAGCCGATGCGGCCGAGATCCTTCCGGTAGGAATCGGTTTCGGGTGGCAGGGTTCCGATGAAGTCCGGCACCTGAGCCGTGGCCAGAACAGCATCGAATTCATGTGTCTGAGATCCCGCCTTCACCGCCCGGGCCGATCCGTCATGAATCTCGATGGCCTCGACAGGCTGGCCGTAGTGAAACCGGACGGACCGTGCCAGGAGTTGGCGTTCGAGTTCCTTGAAGAGCACGCCGTAGCCGCCCTTGAAATACCCCAGTTCCTCGCCGCCGGTCTTCCCGCGCGACCCGCCGCGCTGCACCAGTTTGCTCCAGAGCCACGCCGCGGACACCTCATCGGCATAGCGTCCGAATTTCGAGCGGAACAAGGGTTCCCAGACGATGTCATAGACGCTCCGGCCCGCCATGCCCACGATCCAGTCTTTCGCCGAGATCGAATCGAGACGATGCCAGTCCTTGACGAATCGGGCGCGGACGGCCATCAGGCCGAGGCGGATCCGGTCGGGGAACGGCAGGGGCGAGTAGCGGAGGAGATCCATCGGGGAACTCAGGCGGTAGATCCGGTTGACGTAAAAACAACCGGTGGAGGTGGCTTTGAACACGAGATTCTTTCCGAGGCCGAGTTCGTCGATGAGGCCGATGAGATCGGTGTCTTTGTTATAGATGTGGTGGTAGAATTTTTCGAGTGTGACGCCGCCGATGTCGAACCAGCCCGCCAGGCCGCCCGGCGTGGAATCCCGTTCGTACACGTCGACATGGGCTCCGGCCTGAGACAACTCCCAGGCGGCGGCCAGTCCCGAGATACCGGCACCGATGATCGCCACTTTCAGATTTCTTCCGGATTGTGTCATACTCGTGTTCCTTTCCCCTCCGGTCCGCGCTTCTGTATAACACAAAAACAGCATGATAGGTAGTGGTGAATGAGGTTCGGCAAACTTGACGTTGCGGACCGAAACAATTAGGCTGTCCCATGTAACGTGACGCCTCGGAATCCGTCCAATGATTGAAAGGAGACCTCACCGTGCCGAATCTATCAACGACATATATGGGTTTGAAACTGACCAGCCCGGTCATCGTGGGTTCATGTTCTCTGTCCAAGCGGGTCGAGGCGATCCAGGCGGCTGAAGCCGCCGGCGCCGGCGCGCTGGTCATCAAGTCCCTCTTCGAAGAACAAATCCAGCTCGAAAGCGTCAAACTCGACGCCGAATTGAATAATTACGCTGAAATGATCGGCGAAGCCCTGTCCTTCCACCCGAAATTCGAACATGGGGGACCGAGCGAACATCTGTTGTGGGTTGAAAAGGCGCGCAAAGCGGTCAAAATGCCTCTCATCGCCAGCCTCAATGCCATCAGCACGGGCGAATGGACCCGATACGCCGTTCAACTCGAAAATACCGGCGTCGATGCTCTCGAACTGAACCTCTTTTCGGTGATCACCGATCCCGGCCTTTCGGGACACGACGTCATGAAAGCGATGCTGTCGATCGTCCATGAGATCCGTTCCAGGGTCCGGATCCCGATATCGATCAAGATGAGTCCGTACTTTGCCGCACCGCTTTACGCCGCCGCCGAATTCGAAAAGGCCGGTGCCAACGCCCTGGTGCTTTTCAATCGTCTCGCCCAGCCGGATATCGATATCCACTCGGAAAAACTCTCGACCGGCATGGTCCTGAGCGCTCACGAGGAGATCGGACATTCCCTGCGCTGGATCGGCCTGATGCACGGCATCGCCAAAACAGACCTGTGCGCCGCAACCGGAATCCATACCTCGGACTGCCTCATCAAGGCACTGCTCGCGGGCGCTTCCGCCGTCCAGGTCGTCTCGACGCTCTACATGCACGGCGTCAAACACATCTCGACGCTGAACCAAGGCCTGACCGAATGGATGAATGTCAAGGGCTACCGCTCGATCGGGGACTTCCAGGGCAAGGTGAGCCGCCAGCGCACGACGGACCCCTACGCGTTCGAACGGGCCCAGTACGTCAAGGCGTTACTGGGCTTCGACTAGAGGTTGGCGGGGCACGAGCGGTACAAGGTAAAGCGGGTCTGGGTCAAACACGAAGGGGAAAAAAGCCTGGGTCAAACGCGAAGGGGGAAAAAGTATGGGCGGATCGCGATCCGCCCATACGACACAGTCGACGAGGTCTGTTCCCCCTTCGCTGCCCTACCCCTTTGACGAAAGGTAACGACTAGAACAACTCTCCCAGGTTCGTGGTATACATGCTGTTGCGGAAGATGGGTTCGTACGTCCCGTCGGGGAAGACGAAGTCGAGGTCCATCTGGATCGGGTGTTCCATCCAGATCGTGTCGGGGAAGTGTTTTTTCGGACCATAGCCCCAGTGCATGCCCATCGTTTTTTCGTTGCCGACATGCGTGCCGTTGCAGCGGCCTTCGTCGTTGACTCCCAGACCCAGTTTCGTGACGACGGCTTCTTCGGGATGCGCGGGATCCAGAACATGCTTGCGCGCCTTTTCCGCCTCGGGACCATCACCCAGTATCTCGACAATCCGGTTTTCCTTGATGCAGAAGATGACGAGTTCGTCTTCGATGATCGCCGGAATCTCGCCTTCCGACAGACTCTTGCCGCGGACGTCACCCGGAATGCCGGGATACGGACCGACGTTGGCACACCCGGAGGGCAGGTTGATGAAGTCACCGGGCCGGTGCGCTTCGCCGTTTTCTTTGAACATGTACCGCTGACCCCGCAAGTCCAGCGTACATTTCCACTGACAGCCCTCGAGTCTGAATGTCATCTCGGCGAAACTCGCACGCCCCATTTTGTTCGTCAGGATGTCGAACCGGAGGGGGATCTTCGAGTAATCCGCCTTGAACCCCTCGAAATCGACCCGGACGTTCGGCGCCGAGGCAAACCGGAATTTCTGGGTCAGCCTGCGCACGAGTTCTCCGGTGATCGACGGTCCGGTGATCGCGACCACGATGTCCTTTTCGCCCCATGCATCCATCTTCGCCTTCAGATCGATCGGTTTCCCGCCGACAAATCCGTCCGCATCGAATTTTCCGGGATTCGGATCCCGCAGATCGATCGTCACGACCGGTTCGACCGTGAAACCGACCAGTCTGGCCAGTTCGACCATCTGTTCATGCCACAGCCGCGTCATTTCCTGCCGGTGTGTATGTCCCTCATTGGCAGTCTCGGCAGCCTTCGGGAAATCGTTGATGAACACGACGTTTTCTCCGGGTTGAGGCGCCAGGGCGTCCATGAACAGTTTCTTGAGATTATATTCCAGTTTCATTCGATGCCTCCTTGAAGACAGGTTGATGGATCGCGTCGAGCGAGCGGAGGCATCATAGCGGAAACCCGGACTCGACACAAACCCGGCTCTCGCTCCCTGTCAGATCTCGGCCGCCGGATCCCGGATGTCCCGGAAACCCTTGCCCAGCACCTGATTGACGTTGCTGACAATCATGAACGCCCCCGGATCGATCTCGCGGACAATCTCCCTGAGCTGCGCGGTCTGCCTCGGACGGATCACCATCATCAGCAGCTTCATCGGCGTGTTGGTCCAGGCCCCCTCCATCGGAAGATACGTGGCCCCCCGCTGCAATTCCGCCATCGCACGCTCGGCGATCGTCTCGCTTTTCTTGCTCAGTATCAGCACCTTCTTCGACACGTTGAATGTATCGATGAAGGCGTCGATCGACAGGCAGTTCACGATGACCGCCAGCAACGAATACATGCCGACTTCGACCGATTTCAGAAACACACCGGCCGACGCCGCCACGACGAAATCGATGATGAGGAGCGCCCGGCCGATGTTGATACTGGCGTAGCGCCCGAGAATCCTCGCGAGAATATCGGTGCCGCCCGTCGAGGCATTTTGGTTGAAAACGACCGCCATGCCCATTCCGGTGAGGAGATCGCCGAAGATCACCGCGATCAGCAGATCATCCGTGAGGAGTTCCATCGGATTGAGCCAGGCCAGTGCGTCGATAAACACGGACAGAAGCCCGCTGGCGATGATCGTCTTGAGCCCGAATCCTTTTCCGATCACGATGAAGCCGATGACGAACAGAACGATGTTCATAACCAGCATCGACGCGCCGACGGGAATTTGCATGAGGTGAAACAGCACGACCGACACACCCGAAATCCCGCCCGCGGCGATCTTGTTGGGCACCAGAAACAGATCCAGACCCGCGGCGATCAGCAGAAGACCTCCGCAGATCCGGATGTAGTCATACACCGAGTTCAGCACTTTCTTCCTGTTCATCATGACCTCCCGCCGCCCGGAGAGCATCCGGACCGGCGGACGCGAGATAACATTAACGTGCGAACGAGTCAAGGTTTCTTGACGATCCGGGAAAAAACAGAGATGATATTTTGAATATGCACGCCAGTTGAGGGAGGTTCAGCATGATGCGACACGGGAATCGATCGACACGGCATTCCACTTTTACAAACGGCCGTCCGTTCCGTTCGCGCCCGGTCTGGTCGGTCATGCTGGCCTGTGTCGCCAGTCTGGCTCTGTGTAAAGGAGCGGATTCTCCGGTCGTGGAACCCTCGTCGCTGCCGTCCGCCGGCGTCCATCAGGTCTCCCTGACGATCCCGCAGTTCGGCTACTATGCCGTGATCGCCCGAAGCGACACCGGAGTCGCCCTGCAACTGGTCGACCCGATGAGCGGTCCCGGTGACATCTCGGGCGAACCGGGCAAACAGGACGGTCGAATCGACCGGTTTCTCGATACCGGAACCTACAGACTGACGGTGACCGGACATCCTGATGCTACCGGTGAAACGGAACTGACAGTCCGGCCGTTCGATGAACCCGCCGAGAACCCGATTCAGGAACTTCCCGAGTTCGATGTGCAGGAAACCGTGCTGGGCGACTTCGAGATCCGCTCGTGGTGGATCACCGTGGATTCCGTGTCTGACCTGGTCGTGTGCGCCGCCGGCAGAGCGCTCGCACGAATGGAACTCTGGCGCGAAGGCGGCTGGATCGAGCCATCCGTGCATCAGCAGGAAGCCTCGCAGCCGGTCCCCGGCCATTCTCTCTCGGTCCATTTTCTGTATCGCAAGCTGTCTCCCGGTCGCTACCGCCTGTCTCTGTACGCCGGCGCACCCCTCCCCTGGGCGGTCGATTCGGATGCTTATCCGCTTTACGTTCGCAGGGGCCTTCTGTCGATCGGCGACACCGGCCGGATATCCCGGATCATGAGTCCGATCGGTGTGGACCTGTATTCGATTTCAGGCCAGTCGGACTATCTCCGGGCCGAACTGACCGAGCGGAACCGGTTGAACATCGATGTGCAGTTCCAGGATCCCTCCGAGCTGTTCGGGAGGACAGAGCGGACAGCCGAAATCGTGCCGGAATCGAAACTGCCTTTCACCGAGATGCGTCTGACGCGAACCGATAACCGCCGTTTGATTCTGGTCCGCGGCGGCGCAGGGTTGCGATATACCGTGCAGAATTTCCAGATCGCGAGACAGCGCTACATCGGCCGGGGTGTCCATTGGCTGTCGTCCATCCGCTCGGGAAATCCGATCGATCATCTGGATCAGACGATGATTCTGATCAGGACTTCACCCGCGTTCGAGGTCATCGAAACACGGGCGATCCCGATTACCGACACGGCCGCCTGGGCCCGCCGGTTCAACCTGACATCCGAAGCCACGCTGCATCTGGAAATCAAGACTGCAGGCGAATATGCCATTGTGTCCGACGGTCCCGAAACGCGGTTCCGGATCGAACCGGTTTTCGATACCCCGCCCCCGAACTACTCGCCGCCCCCCTTCCGCGCGTCCGGTTACCGGTATTCGCTCGATGCCGGCTATTATCTCCTCACCATGCAGACCGAGCAGTCCGGTGTGCTGAAACTGGCGATCGGTCCGCCGGCGATGGCCGAGGATGCCTTGAAAACACGTCTCGCGGCGGATCCCCCGCAGGAAGACCCGCCGCAGGGTGGGTGCGTCATGGCCCCCATCCGGATCACCGACAGCCAGCAATACCGGCTCATGGAAAATTCGCTTCCGGATGAACTGACGGGTATCTGTTTCCGGTCGTTTCCCATCGACATCGACGATTCACTCTCGTTTTTTATCCAGGCCGGCCAGACCATCACGGTTCCGAACATACGGTCGAAACGCGACGTGACAATTCGAGCGCTCGCGGAAGACGGCACGTTGCTGGATATCGTCGGGAAAGACGGTTCATTCGCCCGGGAGTTTGCCATGCCGGCAGGAGAGACGCTCCTGCAGGTGCGGAATTCCGGGAATCAGACGACTTGCGTCACCTTGATCGCCGTGCGACATGATGGAGACACCGATCAGGCGGAGGGGGATTTCTTCGAGTCCGACCTCCAGGCGCTCACGACCCGGAACCGCGTCTCGTTCAGCGGTGAGCCGGGTGAGACCCGTTCGTGCGTGGCCCGGATCGACGAGGCCGGTTTTTACATGATCGAATCGACCGGGTTGCTGGCGATCGAAGCGGCGCTCAGTTCGCGGACGGAATCGGGGATTCTGGGCGCGACGAAGAACGGACCGGGCCGCAACGCCGTTCTTCTGCCCTATCTGCGCGAAGGTGATTATCTGGTTTCGTTCCGTCTCACCGGAGGTTCTCGGGGAAGTTTCGGCGCCAGGCTGCAACAGCTTGACTCGATCGACGCGGGACGCATTGCCGCCGGAGCCGTCGGACGCGTCGCCATCCCCGCGCATCATGCCGCCGCGTTCGGAGTGGCGATTCCGGAAAAAGGCGCGTATCGCATCACCGCAGATGGTCTGAACCAGACCTTCCGCCTGAGAATCGAAGATCCCGACGGATGGCCGATCACGCAACCGGGCACGCCCGGAAGCCTCGATCTCGATCTGGATCCCGGCGATTACATCGTCCGGATCATGCCGCTCACCGTGGAATCGAAATGCCTCGTGTCCGTCGACCCGATCCGGAAAGAATCGATCCTGGAAGGACACGGTCCCCATCCGCTGTCGCTCGGGGTCACCGCCCGGTGCCGATGGATGGAACCGGCTTCCGGCGCCGCACGCGAACCCGATGTCTGGACGCTGCACGTGCCGGCGAAAATCACGGCGACCATCCGCCTGTCGAGCGAGATGCAGGGCGAACTGACGTGCGTGTCGGACCCGGGCCACCCCTCCGTGACACTTCCGGCGAATCGCCCGTGGTACGGTACGATCGACGCGGGCGATTATCGGATCGCGGCGGTCTGTTCACGATCCAACAACGCGCTGGATTATGAAATCCGTGCGGACAGCGACGAGTTGGTGGACGGCGTGACCCTTCCCGTCACGGAAGCCGGGGCTTTCGACGTGTCGATCGCCCATCCGGCCTTCGCCATTCTCCGATCGTCCGGAACGATGGATCTCAAGGCCCGCCTCCTGGACCCGGACGGCGTGTCGGTCGCCGCCGGTGATGACCTGCCCGATGACTGGAACTTCCTGCTGACAGCCCGGGTCGAACCGGGCCGCTACACACTCCGGATCGACAAGGCTTCCCTCGATCCAGGTTCCCAGTCACCGCGGGGTGATGGCGCGCCGGACACCCGTTGGAGTCATTCCGGGCAGGAATATGAAGGGGAGGGGGAGGAATCTTACGACGAAGAGAGTGAAGACTCGCAGGTCGAGAATGATCCCGGAGCGTATTTCCCGGTTGTCGCACCGATCGAGCCCGAGCCGCGGCGGATGATCACCGCCGGATCCGTTTCCATGACGGTCCCCGAAGAGATTCTCTGTGCCGAGGTGACATCTCCGTACAACGGTTCGGTCGCCCTGACGGACGATCTGACGTTTTTCCCCGTCGAATGCGCGCCGGATGCCAATGTGCTCGTGATCCGGGGCGAATCGTCGAACCCGTTCCTGATCACGGCGGTTTTTCAATCCCCGCGGGGTGACTCCCGGCAGGTCTGGACATCCGGAAAATCCTGCCGGCTCGATGTCCCGTTCCCGGACGAACTGCCGGAACGGAAATCATCCGAACCGGAACGCCCGATGGTGTTTGTCGGCGTCGTGTCGCTTGTGGCCGGTCCCGGTTCCGCGGAACTCGGCATCACCGCCGCCCGGATCCCCGAGGTCAGCGAAGCGGATCTGACTCACGGAGTATCCGTTTATCCCGTCGATTGCCTCGATCTGTCTATCGGCTTGACCGCCGTGCGCTGCGAACACCCCGGG
This sequence comes from uncultured bacterium, assembly GCA_937951895.1. Taxonomy (GTDB): domain Bacteria; phylum CSSED10-310; class CSSED10-310; order CSSED10-310; family CALFER01; genus CALFER01. The sequence continues at coordinate 126,331 of CALFER010000059.1, read as the reverse complement.
TTGTTTACCGTGATCGACCCGTCCGGCGCCCCGAACATCCGCACGTCGACAGGCTCGGCACGCCCCTGCGAACCGTCTCCGTTTTCCCGGTTCCCGGTCACCGGATCCATGCTCTGGATCGCGTCGGATATCGAATCCGGGAGTCCACCGCCCATCATCCGATGCGAGCGTTTGCGAATCGGGGCGGGTTCCGAAGGAGCGCTTCGGATCGGATGCGCTCCGGGAGACTTCATCCAGTGCGATCTCGACAGCACTCTGAAAGGCCCCGTGATTCTGACGGCGTATGCACAGGATGCCGTTCCGGGCGTATCGGCGGCATCCGGATCCCCGTTCAATGCCGATGCGCGAGCCATGTCCGTCGGGCATTCGTCCGCCGTGACCGTCGCTCTGAACGGCAAAGGCAACCGGGCAGTCGTCTGGAACGCCGATCCCGGTAGCCGCGAGACGATCGAAGCAACACTGCAGATCACTCCGGTCAGGGATCCGATCCGCGAGTCCTTTTCAGCGGCTCCGGTAACACTCTCACTTTCGCCCGGCGAGTCCCGGATGCTGCCCCTCCACGAGACGTCCGGGAGTCTGACGGTTTCGGTGGACGACACGGCTGTCGCCGCATATCTCGTCGATGACCGACCCGTCCATGTTCTGGCCGGACACGGCACGATGGGTCTGATGACGTTCGATGTCGACGGAGGCGCTCTGTTTCTGGCCAACCCCGGGACGTCTCCGGCCGTCGCGTCGGTCGTTCTGTATCCTACAGATCCATCCTCGGCTTCTTTCGACGTCTCGGAGACCCGCTCGGTCGAACGCACGTTTGCCACCCGCGGCAACCGGTGTATCCGGATTGTGCATCCCGAACCCGGAACACCCCGGATCCTTCATGTGCAGGGCGCAGACGGCGAGGTTCTGTTTCAGAGTGAAGGTGGGTTGATCGGCACCGGCAGTCCTCTGCGAATTTACGATTCCGGAACCTGTCTCGTACCGCACGAGTCCGGATCGATCGTCGTGTGGCTTGACGGCGAGACCGGATCGGATAGCGCTCTGTGGCCCGATGTGCAGACCGAGATCCGGAAGGTCGTGCTTCCGATTGCTCTGAATCTGAGCGGCGGGGCGGTGGCGGCGGAGATTTCGATCGAGGAACTGTCGGCGTTGCATCTGGCTGTTCCATGCCCGGCGATCGTCCGATTGGCCCACGGTGAAACGCCCGAATATCATGCTTTACCGGACGGAGGCATCATCGACACACTCGCGCGCCCCGGAAACACGCAGATTTCGATCCGGGCCCTGAACGACCGGCAACTCTCGGGATCTCTCGAGATCGCCGGTTCACCCGCCCAGACGATCCGAGAAGGACCCGGCGACTGGAAAATTCTGCAGCCCGGGTACAGCGCGGCTTTTTCTTTCGAGGTGTCGCGAACCGGAGCGATCGGGATCGGTGTTTTATCCGCAGGTGGTGTCGTGCACTGTGAGCTCTTCGACGCCGACGGTGAACGGATCGGAACCGGTGTGGTTCAGATGCCGGAGCTGGAACCAGGCACATACTCGATTCTGGTGCAGGCATCTCCGGACAACGGCCCGGTCAGGATCCGGCCGGCGCTCGCCGGGCTGCACGAACCGCCGGCACAACCGCCGGACGACGTGATAAAAAATTATCTCGGCATGTCGAAACTGGAGGGTACCCATCCATGAAACCTGCAACTCGTCTTTCTCTGATCCTGTCCCTCCTGAGTCTGGTCCTGTGCCTTGATCCCATCGGTTGCACGGTGTGGGCATCCGGAAAAATCGTTCCGGAACAATTCCTCAGACGTTGGGATCCCGTCACGTTTTTCATGTCGGACGCATCCGATATCGAACCGGGGGCCACTGAACCGAATCCTGAAGAATACGTGGAGATGGATCCTGACTATCCGGGCGAATTCATCTGGATCGACTCGAGAACCCTGCAGTTTCGCCCCGTCGACGCATGGCCTCCCCATGCGTCTTTCACCTTTCGCCTCGACGGATCCGAACGGACTCTGCATTGTCTCGCGTCTCCGCCGATCCGAACGTCTCCTGCGTCAGCCTCCGAGAATCTGGATCCGATCGATTCGTTCACACTGACCTTTCCGGATCCGGTCGATCCGGTCCGCTTTGCGGAGATGCTTGAAATCGAACTGCGACCATTGCCCGGTTTACCGGGGGATCGATTCCGGGTTCTGAACCGCCAGGATTTTGAACTCAAGTCGCTGCCTCGGTCCGACCGCCATGATCCGATGACCATCGTGGTGACCTGTCATGATCCGATTCCGGCGGGAACGCACGCGTCCGTGACCATGCAACTCGGCGACGACCCCTCCTTCGGCCGATTCACCGCGCTGACGTTCGCGACGGCGGAACCGTTCCGGCCCATCGCGTTCGGATCCCGGACGAACCGGCTTCCCATCACGGTTGAAGGTTCGGTGTACTCGAAGGATCAGGCACTGAACTGCGGGGTCGGGAAGGCCGTGTTCGCCATCGAGTTTTCATCGACCCTGCGCCCGGTCACCCCCATCGAAGGACGCGATCTCGTACGCATCGCCCCGATGGTCTCCAACCTGGATTTCACAGCCGAAGGCAAGCTGCTCTATCTGAACGGCGATTTTGAGCGGGATGTGCTGTATCACGTGACTCTGGCACCTTCTCCACTGACCGATGCATCGGGCCGGAAACTCGTTCTCGGTTCGTCGAGCGAGCTGTTTTTCTATTTTCCGAATCAGCCCGCTTACATCAAATGGACGCGCGCGCAAGGGATCGTGGAACGGTTCGGGCCGCAGCAGATTCCGATCGACGGCCGCGGATTCGATCAGGTCGATCTGCGCATCTATCGCGTCGACCCTCTCGACATCTCCTACTGGCCGTTCCCCGACGATCCGGTGGAAATCGACGAAAACGATGCGCCTCCTCCTGCCGGAGAAGAACCGGAACCCTATCAATTCCGCTATTCGATGATCCATTCGTGGGAATTGTCTCGGCAGTTGGGCAACCTGAATGTTCCGGACGTGAGCATGCTGGCTGATCTGCCCTTCTCGGCATCCGACCCGGCGGGACACGCCGGAATCGACCTCGAACCCATTCTGGCCGACACCTTCGGACCACAGACATCCGGTCATTACATCATCGGAATCCGCACGCTCGACACCTCCACCCGCCGGAGTTTCGTGCGGATCCAGGCAACCGACCTGTCCCTGACGACCATCGAAAACGATGAAACCGTGGTGTTTTCGGTGACATCCCTGTCGACTTCCCAACCGGTTCAGGGGGCGTCGATCCGTGTGGAACGCTTCGAACGGGACTCCCGAACCGGGATCGCCCAGATCGAAGGAACGACGGATAATGAAGGCCTGTTCCGGTTCCGGATAACGAAAATGAATGAGTGCGGGATCCATCGGATTGTCGTGACCAAGGACGACGATGTACTCGTGCTCGACCCGAATCAGATTCCCGACACATACGCGGACGGCAACTGGACGCCCTCCCGTCAGACCTGGCTGCAGTACATCTGCTACGAACACGGCGACGATCCGGCGGATGGATCCGTCGGGCATCTCTTCACGGAACGCCCCGTTTATCGTCCGGACGATACCGTGCACATCAAAGGATATATCAGGAATCGCATCGACGGCCGACTGGACCCGATGGCGAAAGACATTGTTCTGAAAATCAGGAGCCCCGGAGACTCCGAATGGAGCATTCCGATTTCGGTGAAGGAACCGGGCAATTTTTACCATGCGTTCGCCGAACCCAACCTGCCGACCGGTCTGTATCAGGTTGAGGTGATCGAGCCGATCGAGCATGTAATCTGCTCAACCAGTTTCCGGATCGATGCCTATCGCATTCCGCGTTTCGAGGTTTCCCTGCATGGTCCCGACCGCGTGCCTCTCGATGCGCCGTTCGAAATCCGGATGACCGCCTCCTATTATGCCGGAGGTAGTGTTGCGGCGCGCCCGGTCAACTGGAAAGTCACGCAGTTGCCCTATGACTGGAAGCCTGCCCGGTATCCCGGCTTTGGTTTCTCGGTGCATCAGCAGTTCATCGGGAGGAAACCACCGGAGTCCTGGCCGAAACTCGATTCCGACGGAACGACCGATGATACCGGCTCGGATCTTCTCTCGATCAATCCGGCGTCGGACATGTCGGCCGAGCCCAGGATCTATGCCGTCGAAGCGACCGTCCGGGATGTGGACGACATGACGGTGACGACCGCCCGCCGCATCGTGGCGGTGCCGCCCTTCGCGATCGGACTGAAAACGGGGCGGTACTTCGAGACGGCCTCGGATGCGGCCGCCGAGTTCATCGTCCTCGGACCGGATGAAAAACCGGTCGCCGGCAGGGAAGTCACGATGCGTCTGATCCGGCGTCAGTGGCACTCCCATCTGCGCGCGTCGGATTTTACCGACGGTGTCGCAAGATACGTGACGGATGTGGTGGACGAAACGCTCCGGGAGGACCGGCTGACCAGCCGCGAAACACCCCGGAACATCGATCTGGATATTCCGTCCGCCGGCGTCTATGTCGTCGAACTCGAAGGAACCGACTCGCTCGGACGCGCCTACGTGGTCCGATCGGATTTCTTTGTCGGCGGCGATGAACCCGTCACCTGGTCCCGACCCGTGACGCGCGTGTTCGATCTCGCCACGGACCGCTCGGATTACGCCCCCGGCGACACGGCCTCGATCGTCATCCAGAGCCCGTTCCAGAACGCGTCTGCGCTGGTCGTGATCGAAGCTCCGGAAGCGAATATCTATTCATGGGTACCGGTACGCGACGGCTCCGGAGTGATTCAGGTCCCGATTCGCAAGCATTACGTGCCGCGTGTGCCGGTGCATTGCGTCCTGATGCGCGGGAGGATCCCCGGCGTGACGCCTCAGCCCGGCGCCACCCTGGATCTCGGGAAACCCGCCACCATGGCCTCGACGGTGTATCTGAACGTCAAACCCGTCGAACACGCGCTCGACATCGCATTGAAATACCCTCCCAGGGCGAAACCGGGCGACACTGTCACGATCGATATCGCTCTGACCGCGGCCGGAAAACCGGTTCCCGGCGAGATCACCTTGTGGCTGGTGGATCAGGCTGTGTTGTCACTCGGAAAGGAACGACGCCTCGACCCGATTCCCGATTTCATCAAACCGGTATTCAGCCGGTTGGCGCTGCACGATACACGGGACTTGCCGTTCGGGTGTATTCCGTATACGGAAATGCCCGGAGGCGGCGCTCCCGAGGACGATTCGAATCTGTTCGACAAGATGCCGATCCGGAAGAACTTCGTTGCGGTGCCCTACTACAAGCCGGATATCGCCGCCGGAAAGGACGGCAAGGCTCAGGTGACCGTCACTCTGCCCGATAATCTGACCGTCTTCGCCGTCCGCGCGAAGGCATCGAGCGGATCGGATCGGTTCGGTTTTGCAACAGGCTCGATGGCGGTCCGGCTTCCCGTGATCGTCCAGCCGTCATTTCCCCGGTTTGTCCGACCCGGTGACCGGTTCAACGGTCTGGCGATCGGTCGTATCGTCGAGGGTGACGCGGGTGACGGCCGCGCCCGGCTCGAGGTGATCGGCGCGAATCTCGATGGGACCACCGACCGGGAATTCGAATGGGAGAAAACACAGCCGTCCCGGATCGAACTGCCGCTGACCGTGGCCTCGCCCCCGTGCCGACCGGACGGAACCTTCGAGTATGATACGATGACGATTCGCGTCGCCGTGTCCCGGGAATCGGACGATGCGGGTGATGCCTTCGAGATTGAAGTGCCGATACGCGACGACCGGCGCAGAGTGACACTCGCGTCGTTCAACGATCTGAGCGAGTCATCTCCATGGGTCATTCCCGCGATAGACGATGCAATCCGTGCGGGAACACTCCGACGCACCGTCACGGCGGGGCAGGCCGATACTCTCCGGATGATGTCAGGGCTCGATTTCTTTTTCGGTTATCCGTACGGGTGCGCCGAACAGCGGATCAGTTTCGGCCGATCGATGCTGGCCGTCAGACGCATCTCGGATCTCCTGATCCATCCGGCATACCGCGCGAGCGCGGATCGGCGGATTCAGGAGGTTCTGGATGCTCTGCCAATCCTGATCGACAATTCCGGACTGTGTGCTTATTGGCATGGTTCAAGTGGTAATGTGTTTCTGACCGCTCATGCGGTTTCCTTCATGAGCGAGGCCCGGGCGGCGGGATACACGATCGATACACCGACACTGAACACGTTCTGCCGGGCTCTCGAACAGTCCCTCCGGTCGGATTACTCCCGCCTCATTCACGGCGCCGAGTATGTCGAGCGCGCGCTGGCGTTGCGGGCGCTGTCGGATGCGGGAAAGTCCAATGCGGCGTATGCCGCCGAGTTATCCCGCCGGGCCCAGTTTCTCAGCTCCGAAGATGTGGCCCAGGTGATTCTGGCCTCGACGGGAACCGGCCGGACCGCTCCGGAAATCCTCCCCCGCCTGATCGATCGGATGATGGAAGGTCTCGTTTTCAAGCTCAGTCAGGGGATCGAACAGTTCAGCGGACTGCAGGCCACGGCCGGGAACGAACTGATCCTGCCGTCCGATGTCAGGGCGGCCGGAGAAACACTCAGGGCGCTGTACCAGACGCAACCGGATCATGCCAGAATCCCGGTTCTTGTCCGCGGAATCATCGATCTCGGAAAAGAATCCGGCTGGGGATCCACCAACGCCAATGCGGCCGCCCTGATGGCACTCGCGGATGCCTCCGCACACGGGCACCTTTCGACGAGTGAAACCAACGGAATTCATCTCGTGACGGGTACCGAATCGATCACGTTGACCCTCGATGCCAAAACCCCCATCGCGTATTACACGGGGACCGGTGCAGCCGCCATCGAGTTACGCGCGGACAAACCGGTGGGAATCCGCCATGAAGCGAGTTATGTTCCGGGATCGCTCGGTTGCACGGTCGACCCCGCTCAGAACGGTTTTGTCGTCACGCGTGAACTCCTCAGACTGATCGGTCCGGATCAACCGATGGAGAAACTGCCGATCGACCGGGGAGGCGGGACTTTGGAACTGGCGGCGGGAACGGTGATCGAGGATCATGTGCGGGTGGTCAATCCCGAGGAACGAAACTACGTGGCGGTGACGGTGCCGCTGTGTGCGGGGATGGAACCGCTCAACCCGGAGCTTCTGACCGCGCCTCCGGAAGCGAAGCCGGCCAATGCTCTGACGCGTGAACCGGATCACGCCGAGTATCTCGATGACCGCGTTTCCTTCTACTTCGACACCCTGCCGGCCGGTACGTTCGATTTCTACTTCCGCGTCAAGGCGCTGTTTGCCGGGCAGTATACGCAACCGCCCGCGTTCGCCGAGATGATGTATCGGGAGGCCGTTTCCGGAAACAGCGCGGGTGCGACGATCGTGGTTCTGCCCGGGGAAGAGGGAAGACCGTAAGAGGGGAACCCCACCTTAAATGTGGATGGCTTCCCCCAGGACCGAAGCGGCCGCTTCCATGATCGCTTCCGACAACGTGGGATGCGCGTGAACCGTTTCAGCCAGTGATCGGGCTGTGGCGTTCAGGTTCAGGGCTAAACCCGCTTCGGCGATCAGATCACTGGCGGATGCGTGGATGATATGCGCGCCGATCAATCGGTCATTGGATGCATCGAAGACCAGTTTGACCAGACCGTCCGTTTCGTTCATGGCGATGGATCGTCCGTTGGCCCGGAACGGAAAAAGGCCTTTCTTCACGGAGTATCCGGCGGCAACGGCGGCCTTTTCGGTCAGGCCGACCGACGCGACCTGCGGATGGATGTAGGTGCAGCCCGGGATGGGTTGCGCAGGCGGCACGGGATGTCCGGCGATCGCGTTGATGCAGATCAGGGCGTCCATCGAGGCTTTATGGGCGAGCATCGGGGCGCCGATGACATCGCCGATGGCATAGATCCCCTCACCATCGGTTTTCTTTGCGGCGTCCACCCGGATCAACCCGCGTTCGATGCGGACACCGAGTGCTTCCAGTCCGAGATTTTCGGAGTTGGGCCGTGTCCCGACGGCGACGAGCAGCTTTTCGGCCTCGATCCGGACAGCACCTTTCGGCCCTTCCGCGTCGATCGTCACGCCGGCCGCTGTTATTTCGACATGGGTGACTTTCGTTCCGGTATGAACCGTGATTTTTTTCCGCCGGAGTGTCCGCATGAGTTCCGTGATGATCTCTTCGTCTTCGTTGGGAAGCACGGTCGGCAGCATTTCAATAACCGTCACCTCGGTTCCGAAACTGCGGTAGAAGTCGGCGAATTCCATGCCGATCGCGCCGGCACCGATCACGGCGAGGGATTTCGGGATTGTTTCGAGCGTCATGGCATGGCGGTAATGGAGGATCGTTTCGCCGTCGAACGGCACGCCGGGGAGAGCGATCGGGCGGCCGCCGGTGGCGATGATGATATGTTCCGCCGAGACATCGTCTGTCACGCCGTTCTTTTCGACATGAATCGCATGAGCACCGGTCAGGGTTCCGTGGCCGTCGATGACGGTGACACCGCGTTGCTTCATCAGAAACGCCACGCCTTTGCTCATCCGGTCAGCCACCTGGCGGCTCCGCCGGATCACGGCCGGAAAATCGACTGCGGGATCCGTGCAGAGCAGGCCGTATTCCTTTGCGGACAGCATCTGTTTCCAGGCGTGGGCGCTTTCGAGCAGCGCTTTGGTCGGGATGCATCCCCAGTTCAGGCAGATGCCTCCAAGGCTCTCGCGTTCGATCAGAACGGTTTTCATCCCCAGTTGTGCGGCGCGTCCGGCGGCGGCATACCCCCCCGGACCGCCGCCGATGACGGCGACCGTATAGTCGTATTGCATGATGAGTCTCCTTCTTTATCGGCGTCGCGCGATCAGCAACATGGCTCCCAGCGCGATCAGCAGAATGGATACGCTCCCGGCACTCGTCGACGGAACCGGTTGCGGTGTGGCGGTCGGCGGAGCGGTGGGTGGCACAGTCGGGGTCGGGGTCCTGAGTGCCGGACAGGTCGTGTTCGGACCGGCCGGGCACGGCAAACCGACATAATAATCACTCGTGATCCTCATGCCTCCCGCGCCATCCGGACAGCGCATCATCGATACATTCGTCGATGTCCCCTCCTGATTCTCGTTGACCTGAGGCTGTCCCGGATACAGCAACCGCAGAAGCCCCGTGTCATCCGGATAATCCACATCGTAGACGAGCGCATCGATCAGGCCCGTCGTCGTCACCGGACTGCCGCTCGGAAATCCGTATGAATGCCCCCAGAACAGAGCCACCGCGCAGGCATTGTTTCGCACCGTGTTGTTGGGGAAGGTGATGTTCGGAACAGGGGTCACGCCGGGATTGCCGAGCAGGAAATAGCCGTCCGGATTGGTGGCAAAGGCATCGAGATCGATGGCGTAGTACACGGAATCCGAACTGCCGTCATAGAACACCACCGTCATGTTGTTCAGAGAACGCATTCCGATGCCGCCGTCGAACAGCTCGACGAATTCCATCTGATCCGGCGATCCCGCCGTGTCGACATCGACCTCATTGATCATCACGCTCGTGGAGGTGTTCACGATATACCCCATGACATCCAGACAGAAGGGGCCGCAATCCGCCGCCAGGTTGGATTCCGCGACGATGTAGTACACCCCCGGAGTCAAAACGCGGGAGATCGATGAATTGTTGGCCTGCGGCGACGCCCCGTCACAGAAAATCCCCGTGCATTCCGTATCGTCATCCCGCGCGATGACCGTTGAGCAATTCGATTCGAGCAGTGTCAGATAGGTGTCATATCCGGCGCTCAGACAGATCGTGACATGATAAGAGGCCGTCAGATCGAGACGGTAGAAGACGTCGTTCCCCGAGTGAACCGTCCAGGCATTCGTGTAGGGATAGCAATTGTCGTTCACGATCTGCGGTCCGTTCACCGGAATCGGGATCGCATCCGAACAGGTATCGCCATCGGGCGTTTCGGTGGCGCAATCCACTTCGAGGGTATAGGGACCGAGATCCGAGGCGGAGTATCCGTCGACCCAGATGTAATAGACGCCGGTCGTCAGAAGACCCGAGTAAAACAGATCGCTGTTCGGATTGCTGTAGAAATCACTGCAGGACGTCCCGGAACTGATGGCCGCATCCAGCGTGCAGAGCATGTCCGCAGACGAATTCGAGCAGGTATGTGAAATCGCCCAATCCGCATTGAACGCCGCTTCTCCGCGGATCGTCACCATCGTGTCGGCATCCAGCGTCAGTTCGTAAACGATATCCGGTCCGTCGAATCCCGCCGTCGTTCCGTTGCAGTCGAAATTGTCGACGGCGCCGAGAGTCGTTCCGGTGACGCATTCCCCGCAGGTGATATACGCAGGCGCCACACAGGTGTCCCCGGGAGGCGATGTCGGGCATTCGATGATGTCCAGTGTATAATTCGGAATGCATCCGGGTGGAGCGAAGTTGTCGATCATCAGGTAGTAGGTCCCGGCCACGATGGGATGCGCCGGAATCGAACAGGTGTAGGATGACGCGCTCTGACAGAACGCCGCGCAATTCACGGCGACCGGCGGGCATCCCGTATCGAGCGCCATCGCGATGTAATCGATATCCCCGCTCAGGGTGAACGACAGGCACATGTCCTCCGTCAGCGTCAGTTCATAGATGACATCCTCGCCGCTGTCGTAACCGCCGAGGCACGTCGAGTTATACTCGGCCTGCAGGGTGCAGGTGGTCATCGCATCGTGAAACGGCAGTTCCGCCGGAAATGTCGCGGTGATCGGGTTGTCGCAGTCGTCCCCGACCAGTGGCATCGCGTTCACGACGATCCTGTAGTCTTCGACTTCGCCGTCCGGTGCCGGACCGTAATGCAACAGACCGGCCGTCGTCGAATACCGGACACGGACATAGCAGTTGCCTGACACGGTCGGTGTGATCGCACCCAGGCTCTGTGTCCCCGCCACGACCGGAAGACTTGACACAAACAACTCGCCACCCTCGTTCCACGTGCCGTTGCAGTTCAGATCCGCCCACGCGCTGACGTATCCCGGTTGCGAGACCGAAACCGTCAGGGTGATCTCGGTCCCGACCATCACCGTTGTTCCGGGAGAGAAGGTCACGCCGTCTTCATCGTCCTGCAGCGCAGTGTCGTCTCCCGACGCATCCGTCGTCGGTTTCCCGTCGGATTCGGAATCGAGCGCCATGCCGAGACTCATGCCGGGAACCACGAGATGCATGGCGCCGTTGGAGGAGGCCAGTGTCGGGAACGTTGGATCCGGAGCATCGCCCCAGTCATACTGGTTCAGACACGGATTTTCGTCCACGAGATGCACATTGTCGACACCGACGCCGCGGTAATACAGGCCGGGATACCCGAAAGCGATGTAGACCTGTTCGCAATCCGGCGCTCCGGCTTCATGGCATCCGACCAGCGATGTCAGATCGACTGTCGCCTCACCCGTGGTGCAGCCGCCGGTGGTGCTCCAGAGCAGATTCCACTGATCCGGATTGCACGGGCTGGGCGGCAGCGAGCAACTGGCATAAAAATACAGCTCGTCGCCATAACCGTAATACTCATCGACCAGATAACAGAACACGGCGTCGATCCGCCCGGTTCGCCCGGTCAGATCGATCGGACCCGCCCACATCAGGTCGATGGTTGTCGGTGAGTTCCATCCGTAGGTGTCGCCATGCGCCCACATGGTTCCGTCGCAGGGCATCGCCGGAGCAGTGTCGCACTGAATGTTCGGCGCATTCGTGCTCCGCACCAGCCAGTACCCCGGGTTCGGATAGCAGTCCGTGAAATGCCCGAGATTGGCGGATTCGAAGCTCTCGCTCCAGATCACCGCCGCCTGCAGAGATCCCGTGATGCAGAGAATCGCCGCACATGCAATGATGGTTTGCCTCATGATAACCTCCCGTGATCCGTTCAATACCTGCCTCAAACGCATGAAAAACATCTCATTCCGTTGATGTTATCCGGTTTCGACGGGCCAAATCAAGTCTCTTGATTCCGTGGCATGGAATTCGCAAAATGCAGGATGGGGCGTGCGAAACACCATTGAGGGAACAAACAGCATGAATCGAATGTCACGTGTGATCCTTGCCATCTGGATGTTGTCACTTATCGGCCCGCCGGCGTTTTCGTCCTGGACCTGGCATAACCCGTTGCCCTCCGGCAACACCATCAACGCAGTCGCCGCCTCGTCGTCCGGCCTGATCGGATTTGCGGCGGATGCCGGCCAGATTCTCGAACTCGAGGCGGACGATTTCGTCCTCAAACCCTCCCCGACTCTCGACCGGATCCACGACATCGCGCTCAGCGGCGACTACGGGGTGATGGCGGGCGAGCATTCCACGGTGCTGTTCCGGAACGGCGGTGACTGGATCGAGAACAAACCGCTGACGACGGCCTGGTTCTATGGCGCTGCCGTGCTGCAGGACGGGCAGGCTTATATCTGCGGCGATCTCGGGAAAATCTACCACTTCGACGGCTCGGACTGGATCGACATGCCCACCGGAACCTCGACGACTCTCAAAGACATCGACATGCTGAACCCGACCCGGGGCTGGGCGGTCGGCCTGTACGGCACCGCCCGGGTCTTCAACGGAACCAACTGGCTCTACTACAGCTCGTCCACAACCCGCTTTCTGCGAAAAGTCAGCGGAGTGACGGACTCGTGCGCGTGGGCCGTCGGAGATCTCGGCACGATCATCCGCTGGTCCGGATCGGGTTTCCAGACCGAAACGTCGCCGACCACCCAGACGCTGTACGGCGTCGCAGCGATCTCGACGGATGAAGCCTGGGCCGTCGGAGATGCCGGAACCGTCATCCGCCGCCTTTCGGGTGCCTGGTCCGTCGTCTCCGTCCCCGACATCCCCGCCACAGTATCGCTCAGGGGAGTTGCCGAGCAGGACAATGGAGACATCATCGTTGCCGGCGTCAACGGATTCATCATCCGCTTCGACGGCTCCACCTGGGAGCGTCTCGATGTGGATCTCTCGAACGGCGTCGACTTTTATGACGTCGAAATCGCTCCGGATGACGCCATCCTGCTGGCTGGAACCCGCGGGAAGCTGTTCGAGTATTCCGGAGAGGACTTCGTGCCCATCGATCTGGCCACGTCGAACGATCTGTTCAAGGTGTATCGGGACCCGTTCGATACGATGTGGGTCACGGGCGAAGGCGGCGTGATCCGGAAAAACACCGGATCCGGCTGGATCACCCAGAACACGTCGAATCCGGACAATGTCTACGATATCTATGCTCTGTCTCCGACGAATGTCTGGACCGCGGGCGGATACTCCGATGGGTCCTGTGTCGGATGGACGGTGCTTCATTACACAGGCTCGCAGTGGGTGGTCTATACCGAAGGAGGCTCCTGACCGGGACCAGGGATGCTGTTCAGCATCCGCCCGTTCTCGAATAGCGACGTCTGGACCTGCGGCGATTACGGCAACATTCGGCATTTCAACGGCTCCTCCTGGTCACTCGAAACCATGCCGACTCTCACTACCCTCAACGCCATCGACGGCGTCGCGACGAATGATCTCTGGGTCGCCGGAAGTTCCGGGTTCATCGCCCATTACGACGGCTCGGTCTGGACCCAGGTCGGCAGCGGCATCACGGATGACATCCAGGATCTTTTTGTCGTGAGCGCCGACGAAATCTACGCGGTCGCCTACAGCGGAAAAGTGCTCCGTTACACCGGCATCAAATGGGATATGTACCAGTCTCCCTCGATCGGGGATTTCGAAGGATTTGCGCTCGATCCGGATTCCGATACCGCCCTGACATGCGGCCTGGCCGGTGTCTTCATGGAACTGGATCTCACGTTCCCGACCCCGACCGCGACTCCGGACATCACGGCGACGCCTTCACCGGGATCGACGTCGACACCGGCACCGACCGCTCCGCCCACATCGACATATACGGCTGCACCGACACCGACCCGAACCCCCACACCGACCCGGACGCCGACCGGCACGATATCCCCTCCTCCCCCAACTGTCTCGCCGACTCCACCTCCGCCGACCGCGACGGCCAGCGCCACGGCGACGCGAACACCGACCTCGACCGTTCCTCCGACCGCAACGCAGACGCCAGTACCGACCGGCACTCCGACATTCACACCCGAGGCGACGCAGACGCCTGAACCGGCGACACCCACGTTCACTCCGACGGCGATGCCGACCGGGACACCGACCGACGTTCCGGTTCCGACGGAAACACCGCAGCCGGATCGATCCTTCACCCTGATGCTGGACGATCGGGATCTTGCCGCCGGTGACCGTTTCAATCTTCATTTTGAACTGGTCAATCGTTCCATGCCGGCCTGTTCTGCGGACGTCTATGTTCTTCTGGACGTGATGGGCCAGTACTGGTTCTGGCCGTCCTGGATTTCCGGCAGTGAGGGAGCGGACAGCAAGCGTTACGATGTGCCTGAAAACGGACGTGTGGACGAGGCGGTGCTGTCGTTCGACTGGCCGGCGGGAACGGGATCCGGAACGGGGCTTCTGTTCTGGGGCGCGATGTTCGATGCGGGAACCTGGAATCTGATCGGGAACATTCAACGGATCGAGTGGTCGTATTCCTGATCAGACCCTGCGCCAGGCTCTGGTTTTGCGCTCGCGGATCTGACGGACGATATCCGAGGAATCCGCGACCGGTTCGGGGAAGAACGTCGCCGCGCGGCCGATCAGTCCCCGGTCCGGGCCGTGTTCGTCCGATCCCGCCAGTTCGGCCAATCCGAGTTCCCGGGCGGAGAGCACATTTCTCATTTCACAGGATGCGCGCCGGGCGTTGAAGACTTCGATCCCCTGAGCGCCGGATTTCAGGATATCCAGTGATCCGACCCGGTAGTGCCGCGAAAATGCATGCGCCACCACCGTGATGCCTCCGCGGCTCTCGGCACATCGCGTCAGCGCCGACGGATCGGAGAATACCGGGAGATCCCCCTGAAGGCCATTGAATACCAGCATGTGAATGGAATCGAACATGAGTTCGGCGCCCGACAGGATCAGGAACGCCGGAAAAGTCTCGCGGAGTTCCGTCATCTCGGCATCCGGCCATCGATATCCATGATCGGTGAAAACGACACCGTCCAACCCGGCATCGATCGCAGATCGGACGATGTCCCGGGCCGGAAGCTGCGCATCGAGTGAATGTTCTTTCGAGTGTACGTGGATATCGATCAGCATGGGGAGGACTGTCCGAGAGATCAGGAAGGAATCGGATCCGCCGACTTCCCGACGACGCGGACCAGAAGCCGTTTCAGATCGGCGATGGCGAAGGGTTTGGTGATGAAGTGAATCGCGCCGGCTTCGATGGTTTTCCGACGGATCGCCATGTCGTCGACTCCGGAGAGCACGATGACGGGGATATCCCGGAGTTTCGGATCGGCTTTGATGCGTTTGAGGAGATCCATGCCGTTGATATCGGGCAGAAACAGGTCGAGCACGATGCCGTGGATATCGAGATTCGTGACGGATTCTTCGAAGTCGACCGCCGAGGGGCAGTTGATGATGCGGAATCCGGGATCGTTTTCGAATCCGGCGGACATGATTTCGCCCACGAACTCGTCGTCATCGACGATCACGATGTTCAGCGTCTGTCCGGTCATCCGATCGGGTCCTTCTGTCCGAGAATCGCGCGAAGGTTCTGCATGCACCCCTCCCAGTCGGAGAGTGCAAAAAGAGGGCCAGTGTCGGGCGAGCGGGCGGCTTCCCGACCGATCCGGCGGGTCGTTTCCTCCAGAGATGTCCGGGCGGAATCCGGCAGGCCGGTATCGGCGGCGTCGAGAAGGATCCGTTCGGCGAGGGCGGCGATATCCGAAAGAACCGGCATCTGCATCATGGCGGCACTGCTTTTGAGATTATGGTATTTGCGGGCGGCGGTGCGCAAGGGCGGTTCGGAATCCGGCCGGACGGGCGTCGATTCGTTCAGGCACAGGAGGATGACCTGCAGACTGTTCTGGAGTTGCGTCAGGAAAAAGGACTGGTAACGATCGATGTTCAGAACCGCCTCCCCGGCAAATCGGTCTTGAGTTGGAGGCACTATATAGAATTTTGCGAATGAAGCCAACATCAACATGTGGGGGGAACCGGGGGGTGTGCATACTATCGGGTGGAGACATCGGGGATCGAGAGTGACCGGGAGGCGGCGGGGCCGTGAGTCTGCGCGGTTTCCTGATGATTTTTCTTTGAATCCCGTGAGGATCAGGAGTATACTCGGAAACTCCAGGACCATTCCGCGCGACAACGGGGAGGTTGGATTGAGCGATTTTTTCCGGGCGTGCATGCCAATTTCGGTCATGAAGAACGCGTGCAGCGGTGTGTCCGAATGCCCGGAAGAATCGTCCCGGTCCAGCTATTGGGGCTGGTTTGATCGACGGTTCCATCCGTTGTGGAACAGGGCTGGTTTACAGTCTGCCAACCATTTTTTGTCACTCCACGAACGCAATTTTGTCAATCCGACCGGGTTGAAAAAGGGTGTGGCGATTCTTAGAATGGAAGGGTCGGTATCGAGCGCGGGGGGGCATCGCGTTTATATGGTTGAAAAATCAGGATTTTCGAAGAATTCGGGATCGGGGTGTCAATTCGACGATCCGGATCGAATGGTTCGGAATGATTTTTGCATTTCACTGTGTGCTTTGAGGGGAGCAGAATCCCTTTTTTCGTGTTCACCCAACCTAACCTTACGGGAGGAAAATGTATGAGGAAAGCGTTACTTTTTCTGACGGTTGCCTTGATGGCGACCGCGAGCTACGCGCAGACGTCTCTGCCATGGTCATGCGATTTCGCGACGAATGACTGCAGCGCGATCTACGAGAATGACGCGGGTGGCTCACTTTGGGTACGCAGCACCACTGCCGGATGTACCTCACCCAGCATGCGGCACTCTTATGGCTCCGTTGCCGACGTCGACTATGTCGTATGGGGTCCGTTCACCACACCGACAGCGGATGTGGTCAACCTGGCATACAGCCTATCCATCAGCGACTTCTACCTCGACGAACTGACAGTCATGTATCTCACAGGTACGCTATATGTCGACCCGAATGTGACGCCGGCATCCTGGACCATCGTTGATGGTCCGATTACCGGAGTCAGAACCTGTGAAGCACGCTACGTGGACCTGTCTGCTGTTATCGGCTCTTCTCAATTCTGGATTGCCTTCCGATACCGCGGTAATGACGACAACTGGCTCTTGATCGATAACCTCAGCCTGACCTATTCTTCCGGCCCGACGCCGACACCGACAGTCACACCGACACCGATGGCCGGCGACACCTGCGCGTCCGCTCTTCCGATCACGTTCAACGGCGCTCAGGAAATGGCCGACACCTCGCTCTTCACCAATCAGTACCCCGGCCACGGGAATGATGTGTTCTACACCTTCACCACAGTTGAAGAATGCTACAGCGTGACATTCTGCGTATCCGGAACAGGCACGCACGACACGTATCTGACCGTTCTTCAGAGTGACTGCACGACCGTCGTGGGAACCAATGATGACACGGAATGCGTTGGCGACACCTGCAACGGTTCGCCGGTCTCAACCGCTTCTTCATCCCTCGTGGTCCCGACATTGCCCGCTGGAACCTACATCATTGTTGCGGAAAACTATGGCTCAACATCCGGGATCGTTTGCACGAAGGTTTCCGGCGCTTGCGGAACACCTCCGACAGTCACACCGACTCCGCCTCCGGCCGGCCCCGGCGATGTGTGCGCGAATGCGATCGCGATCAGCATTCCTGCCGCACTGCCTTACTCGGCTGCCGGCGCGACCTGCGGGTTGAACAATGATTATGCGACAACCTGCCTGGGTTATTATGACGGCGGTGCCGACATCATCTATCAGCTCGATGTCACAGTAGCTACAGAAGTTGAAATCTCTTTCACGACTACCGACACATGGACCGGCATCCTGCTCGATGACGCCTGCCCGCCGGATCCGACGACCTGTATCGACATCGCTACTTTCTCCGGCACCGGCGGCGGCTCAATGGGCCAAAACCTGCTGGCTCCCGGAACCTACTACATCATGCTCGATACCTGGCCGACACCGGATTGCATCACAGCATTCACACTGAATATCGCAGTCTATGTTCCGCCGACCCCGTGTGTCACCTGCCCGCCAGGCGCCACAGCCGAAGGCGAACCGGTCTGCACGACCGATTACGTCGATGCCTACAACGGCGGCTGCAACTCGACACCGAACGTGTTCCAGACCATCACCTGCGGCGAAACCATCTGCGGTGAAAGCGGAACATACCTGTTCGGCACCAACAACTACCGCGACACCGACTGGTTCCAGGTTACCGTATCCGAATACGCCGACCTGACTCTCACCGCTTACGGCGAATTCCCGATGCTCGTTGGCCTCGCCTCCGCCGATTGCGCCCTGACCGACATCGTCACCGGGACCGCAGACTACTGCGAAACCGCGACCGCCACGATGATCGGTGTGGCTCCCGGCAACTACTACGCGGTTGTTCTGCCGTCCGTGTTCGTCGATGTCGCCTGCGGCTCACCGTACGTCGCGACACTGACCTGCACGACCGCCAACACCCCGACTCCGTCTCCGACCGCGGCCCCGACCGTCATCATCTACAGCGAAAATTTCGAAGGATGCATGGGACCCGGACACTCGCTCACCATCGTCGACAACATGTATGATGACGCAGTCAGTGGTCCGAGCGGCCCCGATGGCAACACCTGGGTCTGCACATCTATCGGCGGCGGCTGCTCGAGCGCCATCGGTCTCCAGATCGGCGACGTCGCTGATCCGGTGAACGACTGGAACGAAGACTACGCCGTGTCCCCGGTCATCAACTTCGACCCGATGCTGGCCACCCTGTATCTCCAGTTCGACCTGACAACTCATGTTTCAGGAGCTTATGATTCCTACATGGTGCTCGCATACACAACGGATCCGACAGCCGACATCACACTCCAGTCAACTTGGGACGGCACAGACCCCTCTGGTGACTTCGTCCAGAACTGGGTTGCGGTAGCCAACACCTGCACAACCCAGGTTGTCGACCTGTCATTCCTCTGCTGCACTGGCGGACCGGGAACCGTTCGACTGAACTTCTGGAACGAGAGCGGCAACTCAGCTCCGGATATGATCGACAACATCGTTGTGTATCAGCACGAAGCCCCGTACTGCGCTCCGACCGCCACACCGACCGCCACACCGGCCTTCGTCCTGGATTGCCCGGCCACCTCACAGCTCTCTCAGCCGGTCAACCCGCTGGATGCCGGATTCAACGGCTACGGTTCGGATCTGGGCAGCGATTTCCTGATGTATGACGACTACACCGTGACTGATCCGGTCTGCTGGGTCAAGTTCTGGGGTCTCTACACAGGTACAGCCGACACCGATTTCACGATCGAGTTCTGGACCGACAACGCCGGACAGCCCGGTGCCCTGACGAGCAGCTATCCGATCGTGGGTGCCACACCGGTCGACACGACCTGGACCGCCTTCGGGTTCCCGCTCTATGAATACTTCGTCGAGCTGCCGACCTGCGAAACCCAGCTCACCGGCTGGATCAGCATCGTGGGCGCCAACAACGGTTCGACCTTCTACTGGGCCGTGAATTCGACAGCCACAGGCGCGGATTGCTACTCCTATCAGGTGTCCACCACCACATGGACACCCGATCCGACCGATCTCGCATTCTGCCTTGGCAACGCCGAACCCCCGACCCCGACTCCGCTGCCGGTTCCGGCTTCCGGTCCGTTCGGCCTGGGCGTCATGATCTTCGCGATCAGCGCACTGCTCGGCCTGAGTGTTCTCCGGAAGAAGTAATCGACTCTGATTGATCGATTGAGGCCCCTCTTCGCGAGGGGCCTTTTTTTTTGCCCGGCGCCGGCGTCTCTGCCGGCGCTACGCATGGTCCAATTTTTCCGATAGGGCCAGCGCTGCTTCAATTCAGTTCAATCTGTGTAATCTGCGTAATCTGTGGATAAAAAAAACCCCGTTCGATCCCTCGACTTCAGTCAGGATGAACGGGGCTTTTCTTCTAGCTGAACAATTCCGGTTGAACGGTTTCGGGTTCGTCGTCACCCGCATCCCCGTTCTCGTCTCCACGGTCTTCGCCGCCTTCTCGTTCCACGACCCGCGCCACCGCTACGATCTTCGCGCCTTCTCGCGCAATGTCCTGCAGCATGACGCCCTGTGTCGACCGTCCGATCGACCGGAGGCTTTCCATGTCGACCCGGATCCGGATCAGTTTCCCGTGGGATGTCACCATGAGAAACTCATCGTCGCCGAACGATTGCAGAATCCCCATGACCGGGCCGTTTCGTTCCGTGATCTTCATGTTGATCAGGCCCTTGCCACCGCGCGTCTGTGTCCGGTACTCCTCGATGCTCGTTCGCTTCCCGTAGCCGTTTTCGGAGACGGTCAGCATGAGTGCGCCGTCATAGAGCACTTCCATGCCGATCACATGATCATCGGGTTCCAGCCGGATGCCGATCACCCCGCGTGTCGCCCGGCCCATCGGGCGCACATCGGTTTCTTTGAACCGGATGCTCATCCCCTGATGGGTCGCGATGAAGACATCCTGTTCGCCCGATGTCAGCCGAACGCTGATCAATTCGTCGCCGTCGTCGATGATGATGGCTTTGAGTCCTCCCGAGCGATTGGTGTCGTATTCGACGAGGGATGTTTTCTTCACGATGCCGTTGCGCGTGCCCATCATGATGAATTTGCCCTCTTCGAATTTCTTGATCGGCAGAATCGCCCGGACGTTTTCGTCGGATTCGAGCGACAGGAGGTTTTTCAGTGAACTGCCGCGCGCCGTCCGGCTACCCTGCGGCAACTGATAGACTTTCAGTCTGTAGACGCGTCCCTTGTCGGTGAAGATCAGCAGGATATCGTGCGTGCCGGCAAAGATCAGGTGTTCGGTGAAGTCCCCTTCCTTGGGGATAATGCCGGTCGCACCCTGCCCGCGCCGTTTCTGTGCCCGATACAGCGACAGCAGCGTCCGTTTCGCATAGTTTTCATGCGTCACGAACACCACCATGTCCTCTTCCGCAATCATGTCCTCATAATCGATCTCACTGTCCGCATCCAGAATCAGTGTCCGGCGCTGATCGCCGAATTTCGCCTTGATTTCGAGCAGTTCCGTTTTGATCAGATTCATCAGCAGCGCCTCGGATTCCAGAATCGCGCGCAACCGGCTGATTTCCTTGAGAAGTTCGAGGTATTCCTCGCGGATCTTGTCTCTCTCGAGACCCGTCAGCCGCTGGAGTCGCATATCGAGAATCGCCTGTGCCTGAACCTCGGACAAGCCGAACTGCGTCTGCAGTCCGTTTCGGGCTTCCTCGACCGTTTTCGATCCCCGGATCAGGGTGATCACCGCGTCGAGATGATCCAGGGCGATGATCAGACCTTCCAATATATGCGCCCGGTCTTCTGCTTTCCTCAGGTCGTATCGGGTGCGCCGGACCACGACATCCCGACGGTGCAGAATGAAATGATCCAGCATTTTCTTCAGCGACAGCACTTCCGGTCGGCCGTTGACGAGCGCGACCATGTTGACGCCGAAATTGAGCTGCAACTGGGTGTGTTTGTAAAGCTGGTTCAGAATCGCCTTGGCGATCTGATCCTTCTTCAGTTCGATGACGACCCGGATGCCTTCGCGTCCCGATTCGTCGCGGACGTCCGAGATCCCCTCGATTTTTTTGTCCTTGACGAGTTCCGCGATTTTGGTGAGCAGGTCCGCCTTGTTGACCTGGTACGGCAGTTCCGTGACGATGATGTCTTCCTTGCCGGCCTTCTCACGATGCTCGATCACCGCCTGTGCGCGGATCGTGATGGAACCCCTCCCGGTCAGGTAGGCCTGGCGGATCCCGTCCCGTCCGTAGATCATCGCCGCCGTCGGGAAGTCCGGGCCGGTGACGATCCGCATGATATCGAGATCCGTATTGTCGGGATTGTCGATCATGTGGATCAGGGCATCGATGACTTCGTTCAGGTTATGCGGCGGGATGTTGGTCGCCATACCGACGGCGATGCCGCTGGAGCCGTTGACGATCAGATTGGGGAAGGAGGCCGGCAGGACATCGGGCTCATGGGTCGTGTTGTCGTAATTGGGGACGAATGTGACGGTTTCCTTTTCGAGATCCCTGAGGATTTCCTCGGAGATCTTCGCCATCCTGACTTCCGTGTACCGCATGGCGGCCGGCGGATCGTTGTCGACCGATCCGAAGTTGCCCTGGCCGTCAACGAGCGGGTATCGCATGGAGAAATCCTGGGCCATGCGCACGATGGAATCGTAGATCGCCTGATCGCCGTGCGGATGGTAATTGCCCATGACTTCGCCGACGACTTTGGCCGATTTGCGATAGCCTCGGGTGGGGCCGAGACCCATTTCGTGCATGCCGAACAGAATCCGGCGATGCACCGGTTTCAGACCGTCGCGGACATCGGGAAGCGCGCGTCCCACGATGACGCTCATCGCATAATCGATGAACGCCGACCGCATCTGATCTTCAATATTGACAGGAATCTTGTTTTCCGGAATCAGCATGAGAAGCTCCTGGTGTTAGATATCGAGATTCGCTTCGAGAGCGAATTCCTGGATGAATTCTTTTCGTGGTGCGACGCTTTCTCCCATCAGAAGCGAAAAAACCTGATCCGCTTCGATCGCGTCCTTGACCTTGACCTGCAGCATCGTTCTCCGTTCGACATCCATCGTCGTCTCCCAGAGTTGTTCGGCGTTCATTTCGCCCAGTCCTTTGTAGCGCTGGATGGTCATGCCGGATTTCGCAATCCGGAAAACCCCCTCGACAAGCTCATCGATGGTCTCGAACCGGGTTTCCTTCCCCTTCATCTCGACGATCAGTGTCTGCCCCCGGAGCGGTTCGATCTGCCCGCGCATCTCGAACATCTCCCGCATCTCATGCGACCCGACGGTTTCCCAACCGAGCAGGACGCGGCGGGAGTCGAGTGTGGCCGGGAATTCGATTTCATACATGTTGTCTTCGCTGTTCCAGTGCTTGTCGATATCCATGCCCTGGGCCTGGAAGAGCTGAAAGACGCGGTCGAACTGGTCGATCTGCTCGAAGAAATACTTGTATTTGATTTCATTGCGCAGCAACAACTGGATGACAGTCTCGGTCAGACCCCGTTTTTTCAGTTTTCCGATCAACTGCCGGTACCGGATCATTTTTTTGATCAGCTCCTTGAGTTTCGCCCCGGACAGCCTTGTTGAATCCGGCCGGATCAATGTGAGTTCTCCGGTCACCTCGGTCAGCAGAAAATCCTCGAACTGTTTTTCATCCAGCACATACGTCACCTTCTTGCCTTTGGCGGCCCGGAAGAGCGGCGGCTGGGCGATGTAGAGATACCCCCGTTCGATCACTTCAGGCATGTGCCTGAAGAAAAACGTCAGGAGCAGGGTTCGGATATGGGAGCCATCGACATCGGCATCCGTCATGATGACGATTTTGTGATACCGGATTTTTTCGATGTTGAAATCGTCCTTCCCGATTCCCGTGCCGAGAGCCGTGATGATGATTTTGATGGCTTCGGACTGCAGCATCTTGTCGAAGCGGGCTTTTTCGACGTTGAGGAGTTTTCCGCGGATCGGCAGGATGGCCTGGAACTTGCGATCCCGCCCCTGTTTGGCCGACCCGCCGGCCGAATCGCCCTCGACGATGAACAGTTCGCTCGCCGCCGGATCGCGTTCGGTGCAATCCGCCAGTTTTCCGGGGAGGGATCCCGAGTCGAGAGCGCCTTTGCGGCGGGCCAGGTCGCGGGCTTTTCGGGCTGCTTCACGCGCCCGGAACGCATTGACCGCCTTTTCCACGATCGCCTTGGCAATATCCGGATTTTCGTCGAATACCTCCGCCATCTTCTCGTTCACTATCTGCTCGACAATCCCTTTGACCTCGGAATTGCCCAGTTTCGTCTTCGTCTGTCCTTCGAACTGGGGATTGGGCACTTTGACCGAGATTACAGCGACGAGGCCTTCGCGGATGTCATCGCCTCCGGGCTGTTCAGACAATCCCTTGAGCAGATCGCGTTCGGCAGCGTACATGTTGACGGTGCGTGTCAGGGCGGATTTGAAGCCTGACAGATGGCTGCCGCCTTCGATCGTATTGATATTATTGACATACGAAAAGATCGTTTCGGCATAACTGGTGTTGTACTGCAACGCGATCTCGACGATGATGTTGTTCACCGCTTTCGTGAAGTAGACAACGCTTGAATGCGAAACGTCCTTGGAACGGTTGAGGAATGAAACGTATTCGCGGATGCCGCCTTCAAACAGAAAAGTCTGTGAATTGCCGTCCCGCAAATCTTCCAGTGTGATTTCCAGCCCGCCGTTGAGGAAGGCCAGTTCGCGGAGTCGCCTGGCAATCGTATCGAAACTGTAAGTCGTATCCTCGAAGATTTCGGGGTCCGGCATGAAATGCACCCGCGTTCCGGTCTTATCCGACGTCCCGATCACCTTCAGTTCATTCTGAGGTTCTCCGCGGGAGTAGTCCTGCCGGAACGCGCTGCCGTCGCGATAGATTTCGAGTCTGAGCCAGACCGAGAGCGCGTTGACGCAGGAGACACCGACGCCGTGAAGACCGCCGGAGATGGCATAATTCTGATGATCGAATTTGCCTCCGGCGTGAAGTGTCGTCATGACGACTTCGGCAGCGGATTTGCCTTCGGTCGGGTGCATGTCGGTCGGAATGCCCCGGCCGTCGTCCAGAACCGTGATGGAGTCATCCGTATGGATAGTGACGTGGATTTTTTTGCAGTATCCCGCGAGATGTTCATCGACCGAGTTGTCGACGACTTCGTTGACCAGATGATGCAATCCCATCGTACCGGTCGAACCGATGTACATGGCCGGACGCAGCCTGACAGCCTCGATGCCGCCCAGCACCTTGATGCTGTCAGCGGTATAATTGCCGGATTTTTCCGACCCGTTTTCCGGAATTTGCGGAGCCGGCTCCCGTTCGGGATTGTTTTCCAATGTCTTCGCCACTCTAGTCTCCTTTGGATAATGAAATCACATCCGGATTATTTTTCAGCAGGGCAGCGGATACGTTTTCGATACGTCCTGTATCCACTGCAAACAGATCCATGTTGGGTCTGAAGTAGTCCGAATCGACGGCATTGAGCGTCATCAGAACCTGCACGCTGTCGGGGATCAATGAGATGAACCGGACGAGACGTTCGCGATCGAGTTCCGAAGCGATATCGTCGAGCATGAGAATCGGGGGGTCCTGCGCCGTCCGTCCGATCTGCGTCAACTCGGCCAGCTTCATCGCCATGACGCATGATCGGCGCTGTCCGCGCGAGCCGTGGAGCCGGATATCGATTCCGTTCAGGCGGATTTCGAGATCGTCCCGATGAGGGCCGGCCAGCGTGGATCCGCGTGCGTATTCGTCGCTGCGGACCTGTTCGAGTTTCTGGTGAAAGCGAGACTTCAGGTCCGTGAGGTCGTTTTGCGGATGACCCAGACTGGTGTGATACTCGAGTTCGATTGTCTCGTCAGCGCCGGATACCGCCCGGTGCAAGTCCGGAACGCACTCCTGAAGCAGGGACGTGAATCGGATGCGCTGATCGATGATCCGCGAGCCGGATTCCACAAGCCGTTCCGTGAAGGCCTGCAGAACCGTCTCATCCCGATCGGGCTGACGGAGGAGTTCGTTACGCTGTCTGAGAACCTGTTTATAGGTGCGGGCCGTCAGCAGGTAGGATGGATTGAGCGAGAAGATGCCGCGATCGAGAAAATCGCGCCGTGTCTGGGGTTCTCCGTAGGCGATCCCGAGGCATTCCGCGGAGAAGATCACGAATTTGAGACGTCCGGCGAAGTCCTTGACATCATGAACCTGTTTGCCGTTGACCCAGTATTGGCGGACCGTTCTATTGAACCGCACCTGCAACTGCGTCTCGATCCCCGACGACTCGAACACACCGTCCACAACCGCATCCGTTTCCGCGCGGCGGATCAGATCTTCGACATGAGCGCCACGGAAAGAACGACCGTCGGACAGCCCGCACGCGGCCTCGAGCAGATTGGTTTTGCCCTGGGCGTTTCGTCCGAAAAAGACGTTCAATTCGGGATTGAGATCGATCCGCATGGGTTCGAGATTCCTGAAGTTGTAAACTCGGATGGATTTTAATCGCATCAAGGAGAATCAGACGATCATCGGCATGACGATCGCCAGATACCGCAGCTCGGATTCGATGCCCGGACGGAATTCCACCGGTCCGGATGGATTGTTCACGCGGATCGCGACATCTTCGGCATCGATCGTTTTGAGCAGTTCCAGAAGATATGTGACGTTGAAACCCACGGTAAACGGTTCTTCGGAATAAGCGATGGGAATCTGATCGCGGGCTTCTCCGAATTCAGGCGTGTTGGCGGATATCACGAGCAGGTTGTCGGAAATGTTCATCTTGATGCCGCGGGCTTTGATATCGGAAAAGAGGGATACGCGCCGGAGCGACAGCATGAGACTTTCCTTGTTGACCTTGATGATCAGACGGCATTCTTTCGGAATAACGATCGAGTAGTTCGGGAACATGCCTTCGACCAGTCGGGATATGACCGTTTCACAGCCGACTTTGAACACGAGATGATTGTTGTTGATTCCGAAACGGAATTCCTCCCCGCCTGCTCCAACCATCCGCTGGATTTCATGGACCGCCTTCTGCGGGATGATCACCTCGAAGGGTGTCATGTTGAGCGTATTCGGAGTTTCGACATACGCCAGGCGATGGCCGTCCGTCGCGATCATCCGGACCGCTTCGTCATCCACTTTGAACAGAACCCCTCCGAGAACCCTGCGATTCTCGTCGTGACTGACCGCATACACCACTTTTTTCGTCAGGTTGTCCAGCAGATCGCCGGGAACAATTGTCAGATTGCTTTCATCCACGTCCGGAAGCTTCGGATAGTCCACGTCGGAAGATCCGAAAAGACGAAACTCCGAAGATCCGCAGGAGAGTTTGATCCAGTTGTTTTCCTCGAGTTTGAACTTCACGAGATTTTCCGGGAGTTCTTTCAGGACTTCATAGAGCTTTTTGGCGGATACGAGAATACTGCCGAATTCCGGAACATCACATCCGATGAGATCCCGGATGCCGACTTCCAGATCCGTTGCGATGACTTCGAGATTCCCTGTGGCGGCAGTGAGTTTGACGTTGTTCAGAAATGGATTGGTGCTGCGTCTTTCGATGATCGATTGAACCTTCTGAATGCTTGTCTGAAACGCTGATTTTTCGATATTGAATTCCATGATTTTTCCTCCGGAAACTGATCTGGTCATGTATATCAAAATTCAGACGCCGAGTAAACAAAATCGTGCGTTTTTTTCGGTTTCCGAGCCGCTGTCAGAACGACCTTCTAAAAGATAAAAAGAGAGAGTTTCCCGAAGTAGTCACAGGGGCTGTCGATAAGTTGAAAAGTGACTGAACGAATTGAAAATCAAGATTTTTCAGCGCATTTCGATGTGCGTAACTTCCGGGATTTCGCTTCCCGGTGTGCACAATAAAGCGCCGGTTTCAAACCGACACCGTTATGCACATGTTGTGAACGAGTTATTGACAGCACCCTGTTGAAAATTTGATTAATGCATTCTGAAATAATACTGTTTGTCCCGGTCGCGACGGGAGAGCATTTTTTACTTGACACGATTTTTCAAGTGTTTTCAGGGCATTGTTTACGCACAGAGTTATAAACAGATGTTTATTGTTAAATTAAATAACTGAAAAATAATACTTTATTGAGATGTGAAAGTGCGAAAAATCTGAATTTGTCGGGTATCAGAACAGGAACGGAAAGCGGGATGCCAAAAAGAACTGATTTCATCGATAGTTGCAAACCCGTGTTGGGAATTCTTGCGGAAGTTCACCCGGAACACCTCAAAATACTGGGTTCCCAGACAAACATGCTCGAAGAAATGTGCCGATTTGCTGAAAATACAAGTCTCCGCATCGTCGTCTCCAGTATCCGAAACTGCAACGAAATCATTGAAAACAAAAAGATTTCAGGCCTGTTCCTGCATGACGGGAAATGGTGTCAAGCGGTTTTCTCACCCCCGTCGCTCTGGTACGATCGCGTCTTTTCCGATCTCGCACTCCGCGACACAGACCTCCGCCAATGTCGCTCCAAACTCATGCAATCCGCGCGCGTCTCCTTTCTGAATCCACCGGCCATGACTGCAATTCTCGGTGATAAACTCGCGTTCTCACGCTTCTGCGCCCGTCACGCACTCCCGACCCCCGTTACCTCCCCGCTCGAACCGGAATTCTTCAGAAATGCCTGCTGTCAGCCAGGAAGATTCATCGTCAAACCGCGTTTTGGAAGAAAAGGGATCGGGATCATTCGCTGCGGGTTCGGCACTGACGGTCGCGGATTCTGTTCGACGCACGGCCATCAGGTTCCCTTCCACACACTTTCGGAACTCGAAGGCATCCTGTCGGAACTTGTCCGGCAGGTCGGATTGACGCGGGAGGATTACATTGTTCAGGCTGAGATTCCATCGGCCACCGTGGACGGAAGATGGTGCGACATCCGGTGCATGGTGCAGCGGGTCGATCGACATGTCCGGGCCGTTTCGGGACTCGCGGTCCGCATCTCGTCCCGTGACCGGGTCACTCCGAATCTCGACCGTGACGGGATTGCGGTTCCATTTGATCTGTATGTCCGTCTGGCCTTTCCCGGCAGGGCGGTTTCCGATCTGCGTGAGACGGTCGAGGCGACCGCGCTCCGGTTGTTCGACGCCGTGGAAGCGGAGACCGGGCAAGCCGCTGAAGCGGGGATCGATCTGCTGATCGACCCCCGGGGCTCGGTTCATCTGATCGAAGCGAATGCGAAACCCGGCCGGATCGTCTATCAGCGCCTGAGTTCCGGCTTTTATTTGACAGAAGTGGAAAAGACCCGATATGTAGAAATGCGTCGGAACACGATCCGGAACCCGATCCGCTATGCGCGTGATCTTCTCGAAGGAACGGAAGGTTGAGGAGTTCAGAGCATGAACAAGGTCATGTTGATCATACGAGATGGTTGGGGATACAGCGAAAAAACCGAAGGAAACGCGATTCTGCATGCCGCGAGGCCCTTCGACCGGTATCTGCTCGCGTCGACTCCCGGAATACTGCTGGCCTGTCACGGAGAACAGGTCGGTCTGCCGCCGGGTTTTCAGGGCTCGTCCGAAGTCGGGCATCTCAATATGGGCGCCGGCCGGATCGTGGAACAGGAAGTGACGCGGATCTTTTCCGCGATGGCCGACGAATCCCTGTTCAACTCATCCGGTTTCCTCCGGATCCGGTCCCGGCTGGAACACCCGGGATGCCGTCTGCATCTGTTCGGACTGCTTCAGGACGAAGGTGTTCATGCGCACCAGGAACACCTCTTCCAGATCATGCGGTATATCGGGAGGCGCTTCCCGGATCTCGTTCAGATCATCCATCCCATCGCCGACGGGCGCGACACCCCTCCCCGCAGTTTCATCTCGTTTTATCACAAACTGCTCGACATGTGCCGCGGTCTGCCGGCCTCCCGAATCGGAACGGTGCATGGCCGGTATTACGGAATGGACCGCTCCAAAAACTGGAATCTCGTGACGCAAGCCGTCCGGGCCATGATCCATGGCGAAGGACGACGGGTGGATGACATCGAGGCAGCGGTCCGGGAGGCGTATCGGGATGAAACGACTCCGGATCACGCACCGATGTCGGACGAGTATCTGAAGCCCATGATCGTTCGTGATTACGACGGGATGCGGCCGGGCGATGTCGTGATCAACTTCAACTACCGGCAGGATCGGGCCATCCAGATGACGAAAGCGTTCGTGGATCCGGAGTGTCCGTCGTTCGACCCGGTTGCGCGCGATCTTCAGTATTTTGGTCTGACACGGTATTACGATGCATTCCGGAATTATCTTGTCGAGCCGATGTCGGACGATGCGTCGATGCGGAATCTTCTCGGGGAGGTCGTTTCGGATGCCGGATTCCGCCAGTTGCGGATCGCCGAGACCCAGAAATTTCGCCATGTCACGTCGTTTTTCAACGGAAAGCGGACGGCGGCGTATGCCCGTGAGGATCAGATCGAGATTCCGAGCGAGTTCGATCCGGCTGCGTTTGCATCGCATCCGGAAATGAATGCCGCCGATGTCACGCGGGAGCTGTTGTCGCGATTGTCGCTGGGATATGAATTCATTGTCGTGAACTACGCCAATTGCGACATGGTCGGTCATACGGGTGACTACGAGGCGGCAAAGGCGGCGGCGGACATCGTCGATGCCAACGTACGGGAGTCTGCCGGGAAGGCGATCGAGGCGGGATATACGGTTCTGATCACGGCCGATCACGGGAACTCCGAAGAAATGATCGATGCGCGGGGAGAACCCAAAACGTCCCATACGATCAATCCGGTCAAACTGCATGTTCTGTCGGAGAATCTGGACGTGCAATTCCGGCGCGATCACGCCAGTTTATCGGATATGACCGCGTTGATACTCCGGATCCTGGACCTGCCCGTTCCGGATGAGATGGTTTCGCGCGGTCTCGAGGAAACGGCGATCAGAAGGATATGATGCCGAGGTGCGACAGGAGCATGCGGGTTCCGATCGTGATCAGAACGAGACCTCCGATGAATTCACAGCGTCTTCCGAGAATACACTTGATGCGGTTGGCGGCGATCATCGCGAGGAAGGTTGCGGCGGCGGCGACGACTCCGATCAGGGTCACCGAGATCGTCACCGGAGCCTCGGCCGCCGATAAACCGACTCCCGCTGCCAGCGCGTCGATGCTTACAGCCGTCGACAGCCCGATCATGATGAAGCCCCGGGTCAGATCCGTGTCCTGGTCGCGACTTTCTTCCTGAAACGATTCGTACATCATTTTCAGACCGATGGCGGTCAGAATCGAGAACGCGATCCAGTGGTCCCAGGCCTTGATGTGGATCAGAATGACGTTACCGGCCATGATTCCCGAGAAACTGAATATGGACTGGAAGAGGCCGAAGTGAAAGGACAGACGGAAGTACTGGCGGGGTGCGCGATGGTTCAGTCCGACGGCGGCGCCGATCGAGAAAGCGTCGGCTGCGAGTGCGAGCGCGAGGAGCAGGATTTCCAGAAGAGACATGGTGATGACCTTTTTGCAGTCGCCAGGGAAGAGGTGCAGAAAACCGGCGAGCAAAACGAGGGGATACTATGAATTTTTGAATCAACTATCAACATCGAACGAACGCTTTTCCTGGTTGACACCGGACGCCCGCAATGCGAATCTCAGGAGGATCACCAAGGAGTCCTGCATGCCTCGACACGATGTGCTCGCGATTATTCTCGGCGGTGGACGCGGAACCCGGCTGTTTCCTCTGACCAAAATGCGAGCGAAACCGGCGGTGCCGCTGGCCGCGAAGTACCGGCTGATCGACATCCCGATCAGCAACTGTATCAATTCCGAGATCAACCGGATATTCGTACTGACCCAGTTTCTCTCGGCGTCTCTCCACCGGCATGTATATGAGACGTACAAGTTTGACGTTTTTTATGACGGGTTCGTCGAACTGCTGCCGGCGGAGCAGACCCTGACGAGTGCCGCCTGGTATCAGGGGACGGCGGACGCCGTGCGGAGACAGATGCATCGTGTCCTGCGGATCAATCCGCGCGATTCACTGATTCTGTCCGGGGATCATCTGTATCGGATGGATTACACCGAGTTTCTGGATTTTCACCGATCGAACGAAGCGGACATCACCATCGCGGTGTATCCCGTTCCCATCGAAGATACGCATCGATTCGGGATTCTCACGATCGACCCGACACACCGGGTGACCCGATATCTCGAAAAACCCCGGAACCCGGATGACCTGACCGACATGGCCGCGAATCCGGATTCCGGCAAACCGTTTCTGGCATCCATGGGCGTGTTCCTGTTCCGCACCGACAGACTTCGGAATGTTCTGGAAACGGTATCCGGCGAGGATTTCGGCCGCGACATCATTCCAAACGCGATCCGGTCGCACCGGGTGTGTGCGTTTCCGTTCAGGGGATACTGGGAGGACATCGGATCGATGGCATCTTTCTTCAACGCCAATCTCAGCCTCACGGATATCGACCCTCCGTTCGATTTCTACGATCCGAACAGTCCGATCTACACGCGCTCCCGATTTCTGCCGCCGTCACGTATGGACGGCTGCCGTCTGAGCCGCGTGGTCATTGCGGATGGGTGCCGGATTGCGAGTGCCGCGATCGAGCGATCGATCATCGGTAACCGCAGCATCATCCGGAGCGGTGCGGATTTGACGGAAGTCGTGATGCTGGGCGCGGATCATTACGAAGACGCTTCGGAGCGAGACCGGAATGAGAAGGCGGGCGTGCCGCACATCGGGATCGGCGAGGATTCGGTGATTGAACGAGCGATCATCGACAAGAATGTCCGGATC
This sequence comes from uncultured bacterium, assembly GCA_937951895.1. Classification (GTDB taxonomy): domain Bacteria; phylum CSSED10-310; class CSSED10-310; order CSSED10-310; family CALFER01; genus CALFER01. Next base: position 93,950 of record CALFER010000059.1, on the reverse strand, counting down.
GGGCAGGGGGTTCGGATCACGCGTCACGAGCAGGATTCGGACTGTGACCGTGACCGGTATTCGATCCGGGATGGGATCACGGTCATCCCGAAAAACGCGGTCATCCCGGATGGAACGGTAATCTGATTACATCGAGACGGTTGTTCCACGTGGAACATGTAAAGAAGGAGATGACATGATTCAGGAATACACCGCATGGGTGGGAGCGAATCCTCTCGCATCGGCGGCCATCCAGTTCGCGATCCTCGGAACGCTCGGGGAACTCGTTTCCGTATGGATCCGCAGAAAACAATTCATCATGCCGTTCACTGTCCGGCAGTTCCTGTTGAAAATCGTCGGCTGGGCGTTGCTCGGATGGATCATCAAATACGGATTCACCGGAATGAAGGGTTTCACACACGCTCTGGTCGATCACCGGTTGATTCCCGCCCGGTTCGGGGAAGGTCTGGGCGGAGCGCTGGCGCTGTCGGTGTTCACCAACGTCCTGTTCGGACCTCAGATGATGGCGTTCCATCGCTTTTCCGACAATCTGATCATGCGCCAGAAAGGATTCTCGGGGATCGAAAAAGCATGGTGGACGCTGATCTGGTTCTGGATTCCCGCCCACACCGTCACGTTCAGCCTCCCCAGGGATTATCAGATCGGTCTGGCAGCCTGCTGGTCCGTCGCACTCGGTGTGATCATGGGACTGTCCGCCTCGCGAAACCGGTAACATGAACCGCCTCGTAGCCGCCATTCTGTTCGCCAGCCTGCCAGTGTCGGTTTCAGCGGATTCCTGGCCCGCCGAGCCGTGGAGTGATGCCGTGAACATGACCGCCCTGGATTCAGAGTTCCAGGAGGATCTCAGCGGAGCGTTCTGGAATCCCCAAACCCGCGTTCTCTGGGTCTGCCAGAACGGACTCGCCAAAGTATGGGCACTCGTCGAGGATGGAACAGGTGGGTTCGTTGTTCGTACGAACGGATCCGGTTTGCGGTACGAGTGGGATCTCGGTTCTCAGGATCTCGAAGACCTGACACAGGTGAATCTGGCTCAGGATGTGATCTATGCGATCGACGAAGGCACGGGCACCATATTTTCGGTCGATCTGAGTAATCCGGACACACACCTGATCCTGCACGCGTGGAATGTATCATCCTTCCTGCCTGAATATGGGTCCGGATACGGACCCGAAGGGATCGCATTTGTCCCGGACGAATGGCTCGCGTGCCGGCAGTTCACGGATTCGACCGGGCAGCGCCGACTCAGTCAGAAAGGAATGAGCGGACTGATGTTTCTGGCGCATCAGCAGGAAGGACGGATCTATGTGTTCGATCTGAACCCGGACCTGAACGACGATGTCTGGCTGGTCGGAGAATATGGTACCGCGCGCAATGAAAGCTGTGCGGCGGGGTTTGATCGCGACCTTGGACTGCTCTGCATCTGGCACAACACCGGCTCGAACTATCTCGAATGGTCCGATCTCACCTCGACGCCACTGTCCGGTTCGATCCGGCAACTCAGATCCGTTCAGGAGTTCACCGGGCCGATCAGCGGGAATCTGGAGGGATTCGCAGCCGCGCCTCAAGCCCCAGGTGCTCCGGACTCGTGGTGTTTCATCACGCGCGATGACGGTGGTTCGGACTCGCTCAGATGGTTTCAATCGTTCCGGTTGCCGGATGTGACACCTCCTGTGTTTCTGAATGCGACACCGCAGATCCGTTCGGTTTCGGCCGAGTCAGTCACAATTGGAGTCGAGTTGAATGAACCGGGCCGTCTGTATATGGTCATATTGGCAGATGGCGCACCGGCTCCGGATGTCCGGCATGTCCGAGGCGGAAGGGATGCGGGAGGCGGTCTGCCTGTATCGGATGGTTTCATTCAGATTGACGCGGCAGGGAGCGAATTTCCGGGCGAATTGCACGGATTGACTCCGGCAACGGCGTACGATGTGTTTTGTGTGGCGGAAGATCAGCGAGGCGTGCTTCAGAACGCTGTGACGCTCCTGAACGCCATCACTTCCGACCCGGCTGCCTCTCCGACACCTCCCGTCACGCCGACTCCCCCAACTGTCCCGACCGGGCAAGCCGGAACCATGACACTGATCCTGCTTCTGGTGTCGGGGATCATCCTTGCCGGTAAGAAACACGCGGGATGACGCTGACAATCATGTTCCAGCGGAACCACAGACAAGAATACGACGAATTCCGACTGTCAGAATGACGATTCCCGGCATCTGGATGAGGTGAAAAAGGCCGTTTTGATCGAATTGCCAGATCAGATGCAGACTGGCGGACGGGATGCTCTGGACGATGGCGGCGATCAGCGAGATCACGATGGACAGGCTGATTGCACCGGCGCCATCGCGTCTGTCGTGCGTCAACTTCAGATAGGCTGAGAGAGAGACGAGCAGGCCGGCCGCTTCATACACGATGAAAATGAGAAACGAGTCCGGGAACACGATCGTACTGAGCCAGAACACGATCCCCGGCAGCAGGAACCACCGGATCGGGAGGGGTTTCCCACAGAAGTCTCGCGCAGCGGCAGCCGTGAACAGCGCGATCGCCAAGCCCAGGCAGGCGTACAGGATAGTCCAGAGAAATGAGTAAAGAGCGGGTGAAAGGGTCAGGCCGTGGGTGATCGCCCCGATAAAGCTCGCTATCGACAGTGATCCGAACAGCGCGATCCAGATCCGCTTCTGGGTGACCCGGATCGATCGGGTGCGGCAGACGGGAACGAGGCAGCCCAGCGTGAGCAGCCCCAGGATGGCGTCGGTTGCGGCGGTGGAAAGTTCGGTGGGCGAAGAAACGAGCATGACCGGGTTGTATCATAAACTCATGGAAAACAAACTCTTCTTTTTATCTGGAGACTTGCGGCGCATGGTTGATCCGAGTATAAAGATAGGTTAGACGCCAAAATGGCTCTTGAAACATGTACAGGATGAGGAGGAAAGAACAGTATGAAAGGCAGATCGATTTTATCCATTGCGGCATTACTGGTGTTTTTTGCCGCCGCCGCCCACGGGCAGACCATCGCCCGCTGGGATTTCGAAGACGACAATCTGATCGTCGACGAAGGCTCCGGAACGCTCGCACGCATCGGTGGAGGGACTGTATCCTTTGTCACCGGCAACCCGGGACGAGCTGCGAGCAGCAATAATTATCCGACCGCCGCCAGCCCGGACCCGACCAACTGCTGGCAGATCAACATCAGCACATCGAGCTTCTTCGATATTTTTCTGAGTTTCGATGAGTATCGGTCAAGCACGGGAATTCGTGCGTTCCAGGTATTCTACAGCATAGATGGAGGCACCAACTATACGGCAGCCGCTCCCGCGACAACCGTACCGGATGATTCGCTTTGGCGATCGCAGACGATCGATATGTCGGCTATATCCGAGATCGAGAATGCGGCCAGTGTTATTCTGCAGATCAGACCGTACTCTGCCGAAGCGACGGCCGGCACATGGCGGCTGGATGACATCCTGATCTCTCAGGGGGCACCCGCAGCCACAAGTACGCCGACATCCCCCGCGGCCACCAACACACCGACACCGACCAATACGACCGGCGGACCGACCAGCACACCGACCAATACCCCTCCCAGCTCATCGTCCATCATCATCAACGAAGTCGATTCCGATACCACCGGAACGGACGTCGCCGAATTCATCGAGCTGTATGACGGCGGCACCGGTAATACATCTCTCAACGGACACGTCGTCGTTCTGTTCAACGGCAGCGTCGACACCAGTTATCTCGCGGTCGATCTCGACGGATACACCACCAACGCCCAGGGCTACTTCGTCATCGGTTCGACCGGCATGGGCACACCGATCGAAATCAGTCCGGGATCATCCGGCTGGCTCCAGAATGGCGCGGATGCCGTCGCGGTGTATCTCGGACATGACACAGACTTCCCTCTCGGGACAGCCGTTACAACCACGAATCTCGTGGATGCGCTGGTGTACGACACGGACGACGCGGACGACACCGGTCTGCTCGTTCTCCTGAACGCCTCGGAACCTCAGGTCAATGAAAACATCAACGGGCTTTCGGCCGAAGAATCCATGCAGCGATGCCCGAACGGCACGGGTGGTGCGCGGAACACATCGACATACACGCTTCTGAGTCTCACAATGGGGACGGCGAACACCTGCGTGATTCCGCCGACCAACACACCGACGATTCCGGCCAGCACACCGACACCCACGAACACATCGAGTGGTCCGACCAATACTCCGACCATCACTCCGACGAATCCTCCGGTCAGCGCGATCAAGATCAATGAAGTCTTCATCAATTCCGTCGGAACGGATATTCACTGCTTCGTTGAGCTGTACTACCCCGCCGGAAACCTCAGTCTCGACGGCTATTCTCTCGTTGGCGTCAATGGCAACGGCGGTGTCGATTACAATACGATCGATCTCACCGGACAAACCATACCTGCGGATGGTTTCTTCGTCATCGCGCAGGATTCCGGCGTGACCAACAACGATTTGATCGCCACTCTGGTCGATTTTCAGAACGGACCCGACAGCATTCAATTGCGGGCGGGCGCCACGGTCATCGATGCGATGGGATACGGGGATTTCACTTCTGCCGTTTTCGCCGGCGAAGGCACGCCCTGCCCGATCATATCACCTGAGTATTCCTACTCGCGTATTCCCGACGGCGAAGATCTCGATGACAACGTCGTCGATTTCTTCATCGGCGATCTGACAGCCGGTCTGCCCAATGTCGAAGCGGTTGTCCCGACGGCGACACCCACCGGATCGACTCCTGTCCCGACCAACACCCCAACCTCCGCCGGACCGACCAATACCCCGACCATCACCCCGACATCAGGTCCGATCCCGCCGATCAAGATCAATGAAATTTTCGTGGATCCGGTCAGTCTTGACGATGATCTGGAATGGATGGAAATCATCAATACGTCTGATTCTCCGGTTGATGTCACCGATGTGATCATCCAGAGCACGACAGCGACCGGTCAGGTCTATACCGATCGCGTCATACTGCCCTCGCTGGTCATTCCGGCCAACGGCTATCTGCTCGTTGCGGAGTCCCTGGTCGATGTGACATCGGTGCCCGGAACGACCGTCATCTATCAGCCGACGTCTCCGGGTCTGGATATCGACATGCAGAACGGATCGTCGCACACCGAAGGCGTGCGGATCGTGACCGGCGCGCATGACGTGATCGACACGGTGATCTATTCGAACCCGAACGAACCCGACCTGATCCCCGGCGATGAACCGGGCGATCCGTACGGCGAGCATTTCGCGCTGCGGCCTCTCAGCGGCAACAGTCTCGCACGGTGCCCGGACGGTGAAGACACGAACCTCTGCGATGAAGATTTCATCCGCCGGATAACGGAATATGTCACCATCGGCGATATGAACAACTGCGAAGTTCCGACCCCGACCCCGACTCCCACCGGTCCGACCCCGACCCCGCCGCCGACATCCGCCATCAAGTTGAATGAAGTCTACGTCAATCCTCCGGGAACGGATGTGGGCTGCTTCGTCGAACTGTATTTCCCGGGCGGCATGGCGCTGACCGGATACAGTATCGTCGGAATCAACGGGTATGATGGATCGGAATACATCACGATCGATCTGTCCACCTACTCGATTCCGGCCGACGGGTATTTCGTCATCGCCCAGGACACCTCGGTGGCCAACTACGACGTCATCGATACCCGGATCAATCTCCAGAACGGTCCCGACAGTATCCAGATCAAGTACAGCGGTGTGGTGGTGGATGCGATGGGATACGGCGATTTCACGGGTATGATTTTCGGTGGTGAGGGTGACCCGGCTCCGGCGTATTTCCCGGGCCCGTATTCGCACTCGAGGATCCCGGACGGCGACGACACGGAAGACAACCTGACCGATTTTGTTGCCGGCGAATTGACATCGGGTCTGCCGAACATCGAAACGGTCATCCCGACACCGACTCCGCCGCCGCAGGTGCCTGCGTCGAGCCCCGCCGGTCTGGCCGTCATGATCATCATGATTTCGGTTCTGATCGGCTGGAGTCTTGCCCGCTCGCGCAACTGATACCAGATTGATTCTGAAGCCCCGGACCTCGTCCGGGGCTTTTTTTTAGGGTCGCACCCGGCAGGGTGCACCTTTTCCGACCCGGACCGTGCAGCTTGACGATGCCGGGAAAATGTCCGACAATCCGACCCCGGTCTGGAGGTTGACAGTGACAGACGATCGACAGGACAGGTCTCATTACAGCTACACAGCCTATGAAAGTGATGATGTGGCCGAGGGATTCGAACCGCTTCGGTTCGGTGGCCCGATCGGCGTCATGTTTCGTGAGCATCAGGAAGGACTGCTCACTGTCACGTTTCCGGATGTCACCAATCTGCGCATTCTGGATCTCGGGGCGGGAACCGGCCGGACATCGATTCCTCTGAGTCTGCGCGGCGCGCGGGTTGTGTCCGCGGACGCATCGTTTCCGATGCTTCGGGTCGCGATGGGCAACGCGCGACGCTCCGGAACGACACTGTCCGGTGTGCGTGCCGATGCGCATCGATTGCCGTTTCGGGATGGGTCGTTCGACGCGGTGATCTGTTTCCGCATGATCATGCATGTGGTGGATTGGCGGATGGCATTGGCGGAGATCTGCCGGCTGGCTGTGAGAGCGGTGATGATTGACTTTCCGCCGAGATGCGGGTTTGCCGGTTTTGCGCCCTGGGTGCATCCCCTCTTCCGACTGATTCGGAAAGATCATCAATCCTACCGGGTCTTCGGGGAAAAAGAGATATCCGATGAGTTGGCGAAAAACGGGTTCGAGGTGGATTCCGTCGATCGGCATGTGGTGCTTCCCTTCGGCCTTCATCGCGCCATCGGGTCGCCCGGGTTTACCCGGAGGATCGAATCACTGTTCCGGTCGACGGGGCTGACGGGCCGTTTCGGAGCGCCGGTCACCGTGACCGCGTTACGGAGAAATGCATGAAGATATTGATGATCGCACCGGAGCCGGTATTCCGTGTCCGGGGGACGCCTTTCAGTGTTCGAGATCGGTGTCGCGCCCTGTCGGATCTCGGACACACCGTCGATCTGCTCACCTATCCATTCGGTGATGACTTTACCTTTCCCGGTATCCGGATCCATCGGACCCGGCGCGTGCCGGGTATCCGGGACATCCGGATCGGTTTTTCCTGGCAGAAACTCCCCCTCGACGGATTGCTCTTTCTGAAGGCGATCGCCGCCTTGCGCCGCGGTGGCTATGAACTGATCCATACGCACGAAGAGGCCGGCATGATGGGTGCCTTGCTCGCGCCGCTGTTCCGGATTCCTCATGTTTACGACATGCATTCCAGTCTGCCGCAGCAGTTCGAAAATTATGCGACCAGCACGGCAAAGCCGGTGATGGCGTTCATGCGGCTTGTCGAACGATTCATCCTGTCCCGCTCGCACGCCGTCATCGCCATCTGTCCGAATCTCCGTCAGATCGCCCTCGAAGCCCGTCCGGATGCTCCTGTTTTCGTCATCGAGAATGTGGCGCAGATGAGTGACACGCCGCCGTCGGACGCCGAGATCGAATCGATCCGCAGGACTTACGATCTGAGTGGAAAGTTTGTCATCGGTTATACAGGGACATTCGAGGTCAACCAGGGGCTCGAGATACTGGCCCGGGCATTCGTGCGGTTTGTGGCGGAGCATCCGGAAGGTGTTTTGTTCCTGGCGGGCGGGGAAGACCAGCAGGTCCGGGAAATGCGGCAGCGCGTGGAAGCGCTCGGGATCGCAGACCAATGCCGGATACCCGGCAAGATCGAGGTTCCCCTGATGCCGGCTGTCATGGGGGCATGCTCCGTTCTGGCCTCGCCGCGTCTGATCGGCACCAATACACCCCTCAAAATCTACAGTTATCTGAAATCCGGCGTCCCGATTCTCGCCACACGCCTCCTCACCCATACCCAGGTGCTGGATGACGAGGTTGCGGTTCTGACCGAGCCTACCGTGGAGGGGTTGCATGCCGGAATGAAGATGTTGCATGACCAGCCCGAGATGAGAAGCAGGCTGGGGCGCGAGGCGGTCCGGCGGGAAAAGGAGTGCTACAGTTATCCGGCCTATCTGAAGAAGGTCGACGAGACCGTCCGGCATGCGGTCATGACGAAGCCGGAACAACGTGTTTAGGAGAGCCCACCGATGAGTTCGACGATACGCGATGAAGCGAAAACGGAATTGCAGATGCATCTGACCGACCAGAAGAAATCCGCGCTGCGGAAGTATCAGGACATGGTCATCGGGTCGACCCGCCTGATGGATCTCATCGTGTACGAGTGCGTCATGTTCATCTGCAATGCATTCCCCGGCGCAATCGGGTACATGCTCCGGAAAAAACTCTATCCGCTCATCCTGGGTCATGTCGGACCGGGAACCGTATTCGGACGGAACATGACGATCCGGCACGGCCGGAAGATCTCGATCGGTGCGCGCGGCATCTTCGACGATCTGGTCGTTCTGGACGCCAAGGGAGACGGAAACCGGGGGATCGTGATCGGGGACGATGTGATCATCGCGCGCAACACGGTGGTGTCGTGCAAGGGGGGGGACATCGAGATCGGCAGCAATTCGAACATCAGCCTGAATTGCATGATTCATTCCGAAAAATCCGTCCGGATCGGCCCGCGGAACCTGTGGGCGGCGTACTGTTACATCATCGGAGGCGGCAGTCATGACTTCGAGCGGACGGATGTGCCGATCATCCAGCAGGGATCGCATGTCGAGGGGATCGTGATGGACGAAGACATCTGGCTCGGGGCCGACGTCAAGATTCTCGATGGCTGCCACATCGGCCGCGGAGTCGTGATCGGCGCGGGATCGCTCGTGACCAAAAACATCCCGGAATACAAGGTCGCCATCGGGTCGCCGGTGCGGATCGTAAGGGATCGCACACGCGGCAACGGAAGTGGACAAGAGCCTGTCGACCGGCCGGCGGCGGGGCAGGCATGACGCAATGGAGTAAGACCGCGATCAAGATCGGCTTCAGCAGTCTGCTGGCCGTGTATGTGTTTTTCTTCAGCGGAGTCGATTTCCGGACGGTAATCGGACATATCTCGGCCGCCGCCCCCGTCTGGGTGCTCGCGGCATCGTCGCTCCACATCAGCGGTCTCATGTTGTCCGCCCTGCGCTGGAAAGTGCTGCTCAGAGCCCAGGGAATCCATCAGAACATCTTCAGATTGTTCTCATACTATCTGGTCGGACACTTCTTCAACATGTTTCTGCCGTCCGCCGTCGGAGGCGACATCGTTCGCGTCTATGACACGAGTCGGGATCACGGATCGGCGGCAGAACCCTTCGCGGTCATTCTCGTCGAACGCATCTCGGGTCTCCTGACGCTCCTGCTCATGGCCGGCATCGTCCTGATCCTGGATCTCGACATCGGTCTCGATATCGAAACCCGTGTCCCGGGTCTCGATGCGGCGATCGCAGTATTCATCGCCTTCATCGTCATGCTCCCGTTCCTGTTCCATCCGCTCGTGGAAAGAATCGTCCTGTCGGTGATCCGGTTCGTTCCGGTGATCCGGAAGACCGAATCGATCGCGATCAAACTGTTTCGTGCATTTCGAGTGTACAAAGGGCATCCGGGGCATCTCATTCTGGCGGGTTTGATCGGTGTGCTGCTGCAGATCAACTATGTCATCCATTACTATCTGGTCGGCCGGGCGCTCGGGATCCATTCCGGGCTGGCGTTCTTTTTCGTGCTGATCCCCGTTCGGTCCGTGGCGTTGATGATTCCGTTTTTCATCAACGGGATCGGATTGCGTGAGTTTTTCGATGCGACGGCATTCAATCTGGTCGGAGTCGATCGCAGCACGGCCGTCGCGTTCGCCGAGTTGGCGTGGTTGATCCAGATCGGGTTCGCATTGTTCGGTGGCATCGTGTATGTTGCGAGGCGCCGGAGGGGTCTGGCGACAGGTTCAGCGCAGGTGAAAGTCGAGCAGTCAGGAGAGTGACGACCGGATGGAACGCGTTCTGATCACGGGTGCGAGCGGATTTGTCGGGGGGCATCTTGCCGAGCGATTGATAGAGGATGGCGTGTCCGTCAGAGTGCTCGTTCGCGACCCCTCGAAACTCCCGCCCGGCATCGCGACGCGCTGTGACATCGTTCGAGGTGATGTCCTCGATGAAACGCTTTTCCGGCGAGCCCTCGAGGACGTCGATACCGTGTTCCATCTCGCCGCCATCCTGGGTCCGTCACACCTCCCCATCGAGCGTTATCGGGCGGTCAACGCGACATCGGTCGATACACTGATGCGCCTGTCCCGATCGATCGAAACGATCCGACGAATCGTGCTGGTCTCGACGGTGGGTGTTCTCGGCCCGCTCAACCCCCGCGAGATCGCCTGTGAGGGGACCCCTCCCCGCCCTGAAAACCGATATGAAATCACGAAACTGGAAGGCGAGGAGATCGCGCTCGCCGCCAGCCGCGAGGGCCTGCCCGTCGTGATCGCGCGTCCTGCCTGGGTGTATGGCCCGCGAGATACGCGCACGCTGAAACTGTTCCGGATGATTGCCAGGCGTCGGTTCGCCATCGTCGGTGCCGCTCGGAATCGGCAGCATCCGATCTGGATCGGGGATCTGGTCGAGGGAATCGAGCGGTGTGGTTCGACTCCCGGTATCGAGGGGCGCGTCTACCATCTGGCCGGTCCTGAGATCATATCGGTCGAATCGCTGTGCGAGCAGGTTGCGGAAGCCGCGGGTGTCCGTATTCCCCGCTTCAGAATCCCGCTGCGGGCGGTAATGATCCCCGCGTACGCCGTCGAGTGGTTTTTCAAATTGCTGGGCGGTGAGCCGCCCGTCGATCATCGCAAGGTTGATTTTTTCAGGGTCAACAGGGCATATAGCATCGATCGTGCCCGGAATGATCTCGGCTGGGAACCCGCCACGCATTTCCGGGACGGCATCGCCCGCACCCTTGCCTGGTACAGACAGAACGGAAATCTGTGATGAATGGCGGGTGACAAGGTATTCGGAATCATGTATCGATCGAGGTTTCAAAAAAAATGAAGATACTGCTGATCATTCCTCCCGGAGGCTATTATGCGGAACGCTGGAGCGGAGGCGTATTGATGCCGCCGCTCGGAATCGGATATGTCGCCGCATCGCTCGAAAATACCCCTCATGACGTCCGCCTGCTCGATGCCCATGTCGGCAGAATGACGGATCGTGATGTTCAGATGGTCGTCGAGAATGAGAAGCCGGATGTGGTCGGCTTGACGTTCACGACGGAAAACCGGTTCGAGGCATTTGCGACGGCTCGCGCCATACGGGAAGCGGCGCCGGGGTGTCATCTGACAGCCGGAGGCCCCCATGTCTCACTCGCCGCCACCGATACGCTCGAGGGGGTGTCGGTTTTCGATTCGGTGGTTGCCGGAGAGGGTGAGATCACGATGGTGGAGCTTGTGGAGGCTTTGTCGACCGGCCGCGAGCAGGATCTGGGAAAAATCGGAGGTCTCGTCTACCGCGATTCCGACGGCGCAATCCGGTCGAACCCGGTCCGCGACCGCATCATGGATCTCGATTCCATCCCCTTCCCCGCCCGCCACCTGTATCCACCGATGTCGGATTATCATTTTCAGTTCGAAGTGCCGGGAAAGGGCATCCGCCAGTTCTCGAATCTGATGACCAGCCGCGGCTGTCCCTGCGCGTGCAATTTCTGCGCGACTCCGAAGGTATGGGGCCGGCAGGTCCGGATGCGGTCGCCGGAGAACATCATGTCCGAGATCGATCTGATGGTGGAGCGGCATGGCGCGCAGGCGTTATGGTTTTTCGACGATACGTTCAATTCATCGCCCAACCGGGTCCGGAAACTGTGTGCGATGATCCGCGACCGGAAGTATGATCTTCCGTGGTTCTGCGAGGTCCGGGTGGATCAGATGTCGAAGGATCTGCTGGCCGATATGCGCGATGCCGGCTGTTACACGATCGGATTCGGAGTCGAATCCGGCTCGCAGAGGATTCTCGATGACGTTGTCGGAAAACACCTCAAGCTGGAAAAAGTGCATGAGTTGTACGGGTGGTGCCGCGAGCTGGATGTGATTGCCAATCCGTTTTTCATTCTGAGTCATCCGACCGAGACCTGGGAAGAGGCGCGCATGACGATCGATCTGATTCGGAAATTCAGGGAAAGCGCCCAGGTGTCGATGGCGTTCATGCATGTCTACCCCGGAACGGATCTTGAGCGGGAAGCCCGTCGGATCGGCACACTACCATCGGATTTCAAGTGGCATCAGGAAGGCCGGACGGATGTGAAAACTCTTCCGTCCGCACAGGGAAATGTTCCGATTTTCCTGGACAGACTGTCCTGGTCACAGGTGTCGGATCTCTTGTTCGAATGGGCCGAGATGCAGCATTATTCCGTATGGCGGAAAATCCCCAAGGTGCTCCGATCCATCCGATCGATGGACGATGTCAAACGGTATGGAGTCATGGGCTGGCGTTATCTGCGGAGACGGCTTTCGCGGTGACGCGACACAGACCCGGCGCTTCATTGTAAACGGTTCCTCATTCCATTATTCTCAAAGATATGCAGCTCGATAATCTCTCCGGAAGGCAGATCCGCGAATACCGTGTGATCGAAAAACTCGGTCAGGGCGGAATGGCGACGGTGTTCAAGGTCGAGCATGTTCTGCTGCGCACGTTTCGCGCCATGAAGGTGATCCGACCGGTCAAGAATCAGGATGCCCAGTATGTGCTGCGATTCGAGCGCGAAGCGCGTGTGCTCGTCAGCCTCGACCATATCAATCTCGTGCGCGTCTACGATTTTTTTCAGGAAGAGGGGTGCCTGTTCCTGATTATGGAGTATGTTCCGGGCGAGAGCATGGAGGTGCGGCTGCGGAGAACACAGGTGTTTTCGGCACGCGATGTGATCGAAATTCTCTCGCAGGCCTGCGACGGCTTGCATGTAGCCCATCAGGCCGGCATCGTGCATCGCGATCTGGCACCGGACAATCTTCTGATCATGCCGCTCTCAGACGGCTATGAACGCATCAAAGTCATCGATTTCGGGATCGCGAAGGACGTGACCGAGAGTCAGACGAACGGACTGACCGTGATGGGCAAGTTTGTCGGAAAACTGGCGTATTGCTCGCCGGAACAGGCCGCCGGAAATGCGCTCGATCAACGCAGCGATATCTATTCGCTGGGATTGGTCGCTCATCGTGCCCTGACGGGACGCATCCCGTTCCACCCCAAATCCCCGTTCGAAGCGCTGGCTCTGCGACAGGTCCAGGATGCGCCGACGCTGTCGGAAAGCCGACCGGACGGCTGTTACCCGGGCAGGTTGGAGGCGGTGGTGGCGCGCGCGCTCCGACGGGATCCCCGGGAACGATTTCAGAGTGTGATGGAGTTCCGCGAGGCCCTGCACGATGTCATGGGTGAATGCGGGGGCGCGGACGAAGACACACAGTTCCGAACCGCATCGAACGCCGCGAAGCACCGCTCCGAGCCGGAGTCGGTGAATGTCCGGACCGAGCACGGTACGGCGGACGACAGGACCATCGAGAGGCCGAAGGCAGGCGCTCCGATCGAAGTGGATCTGGATCATCTGGAGACCACCGCCCGCGATTTCCCATGGGGGATTTTCATCGTGATCGCGCTGGCTGTAACCGCATTCGTCATCGGCTGGTATCAGATCAACCACTTCGGGAAAGCGGTCGGCACCGTCCCGACGCCCCCGTTGGTAACTGCTGCATCGCCGACTCCCGTGATGATGACGCCGGAAGACACCGCGACACCCTCGCCGACCATGACCGAAACTCCGACCATGACCCCCGAACCCCTCCCGGAAACGCTTCCTCTGAACACACCGGCTCCGATCGAAACCCGGCCTGAGCCGACGAGTGCCGATACGGAGCGTGCCGGGGCGCAGATGACGGCGACAGTTGAGGCGGAACGTGCCCGATGGGCCTCCGCACCGACCGACGTTCCCATGACGAGGATCACGCATGGCGCGGTCGTGATCGGCAGCGATCCCGGTGAATCCGGGAGGCGTGACGACGAGTCGGTATGGGCGGTGGGAATCAGCAGGGATTATCAGATTTCCGTCACTGAAGTGACCCAGGCTCAGTATCTGGCGGTCATGGACCACAATCCCAGTCGGAACAAAGGGCCGGATTATCCCGTCGAGAGTGTCACGTGGTTCGACGCGCTCCGGTTCTGTAACGCGCTGTCGATCAGGCAGGGGATCAGGCCTGCCTATGAGATCACGAAGGAGGGGGATAGCATCGAGGTGAGCTGGCTGCCGAATTCCGGCGGATACCGTCTGCCGACCGAAGCGGAATGGGAAACGGCGGCGCGTGCCGGCCGGAAGACACCGTTTACGGTCGGAGGCAGACTCACGCAGGGACACGCGAATTTCGACAACCCTTCCGGAATAAAAACGGTACGCTATTATGAACCGAACGCAGCGGGTCTATATGATGTGGAGGGGAATGTGCGGGAATGGTGTTGGGACGGGTATGGTGAATATGGAACCGAGCCTGTAACGGATCCGGCGGGGCATCCGTCTTCGTCGCGACGGGTGGTGCGGGGCGGGAGTTTCCGGACGAAGATGGAGGGATGCCGGCTGGCGGGGAGGGATTCCGAAGAGGCGGGGAAACGATCCGACGATATCGGATTCCGGGTGGTTCGGAATCCGTGAATGTGTTTGATCGGGAGAAGTCTTGCTGTGGACATCGGAATATAGTAGAATTAAATGTTAAGGCTCTGATCGCCATTTCGGTCAAAGCGACAGCGGAGTTTCCGCAACGTGTTGATTTTAAATGATATCGGGTGCCTGCGATGCGATCATCAACAGGGATGAGCGGTCGGAGGTAGGATTTGAAAAGGAGGAGTTATGAACAAATGGACGTTCCTGGCGGTGCTGCTCGCGGCCGTCGCATCGATCGGATCAGTGCGCGCCGACATCATCGCGGGGTGGGATTTTGAAGATCAGAATCTGACTGTCGATCAGACCACTCCGAACAACCTGGACAATGTGATCACGACGACTTCGACCGCCGCGGTGATTTACTCGGCGGGCGCCGGCGGGAGTCTCTACGCCGCTTCGTGGTCCGATATGGCCAACTTGAATCTGAGTTACATCGAGGTACCGGTCGATACGACGGGATACAGCAATATTGCGTTCATCTACAGCGCACGTACCTCGAATACCGCATCCAAATACTGGAAAGTCCAGTATTCCTCGACAGGATCAGCCGGTCCTTTCACAGATGCCGGATCGATCATCGAACAGCAGGGCACGGTCTGGACGCTCAATAACGTCGTTGATCTCTCAGCCATCACCGATCTCAATGACAACGCCGACGCCGTGTTCCGCATCGTGGCGACGGACAGCACCGGAACCGGCAGCGGGACCTGGGTTCAGGCCGATGGCGAAGGCGCACCGGCATCCACCGGCACCTTCCGTATCGATGACGTCAAGATCCAGAACGACGTGACCGTTCCTCCGACCAGCACTCCGGCCCTGACCAACACGCCCGGCCCGCCCACCAATACTCCCGGCCCGCCCACCGCGACACCGACCGGTCCGACTCCGACGCCTCCTCCCGTGACCGCGATCAAGATCAATGAAATCTACATCAATCCTCCCGGAACGGACATCGGCTGTTATGTTGAGCTGTATTTCCCCGGCGGATCGAGTCTTGACGGCTATACACTCGTCGGCGTCAACGGCAATGATGGCGCGGACTATGGTTCGATCAGCCTGTCCGGACACTCGATCCCGGCCGACGGGTACTTCGTCATCGCTCAGGACACCAACGTCGCAAACGCCGATCTGATCGATGTTCTGGCCAACTATCAGAACGGACCGGACAGCATTCAGCTCCGTCAGGGGGCAACGGTCATCGATGCGATCGGATACGGCGATTTTACCGGCGGAACGTTCTTCGCCGGAGAAGGAACGGCAGCCCCGGCATACTTTACGGGAGAACAATCGCACTCGCGTCTGCCTGATGGATTCGACACGAATGACAACGTGGTCGACTTCCAGGCCGGACAACTCACTCCGGGATCCGCAAATCTTCCCGGCGGCGGCAGCGACACGCCTACTCCGGGTGCAACCGCGACCGTGCCGACTCCGACTCCAACCGGACCGACCCCCACTCCTCCCCCGGTCTACAACATTAAAATCAACGAAGTGCATGTCAATCCGGACGGCGCTGATGTGGGATGCTATGTCGAACTCTACATGCCGACCGGCACGACCGTCAGTCTGGACGGATACTACCTGGTCGGTGTGAACGGTTTCGACGGCATCGATTATCAGGCCATCCCGCTCACCGGAACGATCGGCCCCGGACAGTTTTTCGTCGTGGCGCAGGATACGTCCGTGCCCAATGCGTCGATGATCGATGAAAATGTCAATTACCAGAATGGCCCGGACAACATCCAGTTGCGTGCCGGAATGAGCACCGTGGTGGATGCGATCGGATATGGAACGTTCCTGCCGACCGACACATTCGTCGGTGAGGGAACTCCGGTTCCGTACGCCAATCCGACCGGTAATCTTTCGTTGTCGAGACTTCCAAACGGTACCGATACGGAGAACAACTCGGTCGATTTCCAGAACGGCGAACTGACCGCGGGTGCTTCGAACGTCGCCGCCGGTGCCGCCACGCCGACTCCGGGACCGTCGACGCCGACATTCACTCCGACCCGGACCGCAACCCCCACCTTCACTCCGCTTCCACCAACCTCCACACCCACGACGCCTCCGGGCAGCCCGACCTACACGGCAGTTCCGACGAACACTCCGACGAATCCCCCCACGCAATCGCCCACTCCGACGAGCACGAGCGGCGGACCGACCCATACCCCGGCTCCAACGGATACACCCAACACCTGCACGGAACTCGGCGTCACACTCGAAATGCCGTCCCACATGTTCCACCCCGGCGATCCGTGCTATCTGAAGGCATTCGTCTGCAATCCGAGCGCGGACACTTACAACCAGGTTCCCGTCTTCGTGATTCTCGAGGTCGGATCGCAGTATTTCTTCGCGCCGAGCTTCACGAGCTTCGACCACTACACGTTGAATGTGACACCGGGCATGCACGAACTGGTACCGCTCCCGAATTTTGCCTGGCCCTCGGGTGTCGGATCCGCCGATGGCTTGACCTTCTATGGTGCGATGACGGATCAGGCCATCACGACTCTCTTCGGCGAATTGGATACCTGGACGTTCGGCTGGGCTGAATAGGACGCGATCGGCCCCGGCAGGACTCGCAGATTTAACTTTACTTCGGGCATCGATTCGATCGATGCCCGTTGTGTTTATTGGTGTAACTGAGAATCCGCAGGTGTCTTGCCGGCGAGATCGAACAGAATGACTGAAACACCGGTGAAGCCGCGTTCTTCGATTCTTCCATATCGGGATTCCAGCCATTCCAGGACTTTCCGGTTGTGCTGCGTGTAAAAGTCGACACAGCCGTCCAGTTCAAAACACCAGTCGGTCTTATAGACCCAGAGACGTCGATGCGATTCGAGCCAGTCAGGGGACAGATTGGCTGACCGTACTTCAGGGTATTGCTGCACGATATCGTCGAGATTGAATTTTCGGATCAGATCCTTCCGATACTCGTCGTCGATGTCGAGGAAGTAGGCGGGAGGATGCTGTTTGAGATACACGAGGTAGAACCAGACGGGAAACGTCCCACTTTCACAGGTTGTTCCGATGATGTCTCCGGGCAGGAATTGCGTGTCGATCCACCGGGCAGCTTCCCGGAATTCTTTCCGGGGCTGTATCAGCGAACGCATGCCGCTCTTGTACTCGTTGTAATAATGGCTCTTCAATGTGGACGCGTGAATCACGGTCAGTACGGACAATGCGAAGATGGTGAGTTTTCGTGAATCGATCCGGTCGATTCCGTGTGCAATCGCGATGATGAAGGGCGCGAGAGCGTAGATTGTGTATCGGGGGACGAAGATGCATGTCGGAAGAAGCAGGGATGCGAGCAAGGCAAGGCCGACGGGAATGATTCCCGCCGCGATCAGGTATCGCTGAAGCAGAGGCTTGCTCCTGTCCAGGAAGCCGTACAGAGCCGCCGATGCGCAGACGAGTCCCATTGTTGTGTAAACGATGCGGGAGGCTTCGTATCCCGCGCTGAAAACCGAAAGCAGCTCCCAGACCGTTCGGATCGACACCGGCGGGCACCAGAATGCCGAGTTGATGATGCCTTTTGACAGAGTGAAAAATCGGATGAAATAGGGAGCGAAAACGATCGAATGCAGTGCACCGGCCAGAAGACTTCGCTTCAACGCGCTTCTGCATGGGACAAACAGAAAAAGACCGATGATCTGTCCGGCAATAAAGAACAGAGAATAGTAATGGGTGTACAGAAACAACGTGTTCAACGCGATCCAGGCGATCAGCGGGAAGGCGGACCCGGATCGAATCCACGTCAGGAACCAGATCCAGGAGAGGATGGCGAGCAGTAAAACCAGGGAGTACATGCGGAGTTCGCGTGAATAGAACACGGCAAACGGCGATACAGTCAGCAGGAACGCCGAGATCCATGCTGTTCGGGGCGATAGCAGTTTCCGTGTGAGCGCATGGATGGCGGGGATCGAGCTGATTCCGAAGAGAACGACCAGCATTCGAAGGCCGGTTTCGGACGTGAAAAACTGAACCCAAACGCTCAGAAGAAAAGGAAACACCGGCGGGTGAAACGAACGGCCTATGACACCGCTGTAAATCGATTCGGCTTCATCCATCCACAGGGAATAGGCACCGAGGCGATAGAGGCGGATTGCGAGACCAGCCGCACACAGAAGCAGGAAGGCGAAAAGGGATGACCATGGCCTCCGGGTTGAGACCGATCGGGGATCCATCATCCTTTTTCGCGGGATGAACTGAAACTTCCCTGGACGAGATACTTCCAGAATTTCCGGAGCGATTTCAGCGTGCGGACAGCCTCGTCGGGACGTGTCAGGATCTGCCGGAGTTTGAAGAGCATGTATCGGGGTCTGAGATAGAACTCGCGTCGTGCCCGGTCACAGAAGGCAACCAGTTGAGTATGGCTGAGTTCCGGGCGATTGACGACGCAGTTGTGCAGACCTTCCGGTGTCAGCCAGCAGGAAAAATCGGTTGTCGCCAGATAACCGCTCGAACGGGCCCATTGATAGGCTTCCGTTCCCGGATACACCATCAGCGGGAAGAACTGGGCGGTATCGGTATTCAGTTCCTTGGCGAACGCCAGTGTGGCCTCGAGCGTTTCTTCGGTTTCCTCGGGAAGCCCGACCAGATAGCATCCATGCACCATGATACCCGCGCGCTTCGCGTCCCGGACAAACCGGCGGCTCTGTTCGAGTGTCAGCTTCTTGTTCATCCGGTCCAGGATCGTCTGACTGCCGCTTTCGAATCCGACGCACAGCAGGCGGCATCCTCCTTTTTTGAGCCATTTCAGCGTTTCAAAATCGACGTCCGCCCTTGAATTCGCCGTAAACCCGATGCGAATTCCGCGTTCGATTTTCCGGCGCATCAATGCCTGACAACGGGCCGCGTCCAGCGTCATCGCATCATCCTCGATGAAAAGCTCGCGAACCCCCTCAAAATGAGTTTCGACGAATTCCCATTCATCCAGAACCTTTTCGATGTCCCGGAACCGGACCCGTCTTCCGGTCAGGTTCTGCGGATAGACGCAGTAGATGCAGTGATGCACACATCCCCGGCTGGTAATGAGCGTGACTTCGGGGTAGCGGGCGATCGAGTAGAAATAGTCTTTGAAATTCAGGAATTTTCGATAGACATCCGCCACCATCGGTAAGGCATCGAGCTGTTCGTTGAGGGGGCGCGGGGCCGTGCGGATGATGTCTGGACCGAGGCGGAATGCGAGGCCCGGAATGGTGCGCCAACTGTCACGAGGGTCGTGCAGGTGTCCGGCCAGTTCGCAGAGAGTCCGTTCATACTCCCCGATGACGACCGCATCAGCGGAATCGTTGCCGCGCAGGGTTTCTTCGGGAACGGCCGAAACATGCACCCCCACGAACACCGTGATCGTGTCGGGGTATGCTGTCTTGCAGGCGTCCCCGACGGCCAGATCGTTCGCGATGCTCGGGGTCGATGTCGCGATCACGATCAGATCGGGTTTGGTCCGCTCGACATGTCCCGCGACATGCCCGTGCGTCCAGTTCCGGGGCACGGCATCGATCAGATCGACGTCGTGGCCATCTTGGATCAGAGCGCCGGCGGCGTAAGCGAGCCACATCGGGTAGTAGATCGTTCCGCTCTTGGTGACGGCCGGTGAGCGTTGTTCGCGTGAGAACTGCTGGAGGAACGGTGGGTTGAGACACAGAACTTTCACTTGGCACCTCGCAAATCCAGCGTCAACCTATCGTGAACGCGGCCGTCTGTCAAAAAAAAGTGGAACCTTCCACGGCTGCGGGGCGTTTCATAGACAGCAACCTCATGGAAGCCCCCCAGCTTCCAGAAATCCTCCTCAAAGTTTCCCTCTCAAAGTCCTGCCAGACATCAGGCTCCCCGAAGCCGGGGAGCCTGACCCTCCTTGTCGGCTGGACGCGCGTATGCCTGAATTGACAGGGTCGCGCGAATTTCGTTTACTGTTTCCGGCGCCATCCATCGTTGCCCGCAAGACACCCGATACGGAAGCCCGCGAATCGAAAGAGCCGGACCTCTGAGGAGATAAAACCATGCTGACATTACTCAGACACGCGAATGTATTCACGCCGGAATCGATCGGCATCAAAGACGTTCTGCTCGGAGGCGGCCGCATCCTGTCGATAGCCGATGACGTGCCGGACACTTTTCCCGGTATGGAGATCGTGGACTGTGCCGGGAAGACGCTCGTTCCGGGCCTGATCGATGCGCATGTGCATGTTGCGGGTGCCGGCGGAGAGGGCGGTCCGGCCACACGCACTCCCGAAATGACGCTCGGGAGTTTCATCGACGCCGGGGTGACGACCGTCATCGGCATGATGGGCACGGATGGCATCACGCGCCATGCGGATGCCGTTCTTCAGAAAGCCCGGGCACTCACGGAAGAGGGAATCTCCGTCTACATGCTCACCGGTTCCTACCAGATTCCGACTCCGTCTCTGACCGGAGACGTGATGAAGGATATCATCTTCGTGCCCGAGGTGCTGGGTGTCGGTGAAGTGGCGATCTCGGATCATCGAAGTTCAGCCCCTGCACCGCATGAGCTCGTGCGTCTCGCCAAACAGATCCGCGTCGCCGGAATGCTTTCCGGAAAACCCGGAGTGCTGTGCCTGCATCTCGGGGATGCCCCCGGCACATTCGAACCGATCGTCTCGGCCGTGAATCTCGATCCCGTTCCGCTCAGGCACTTCCTTCCGACACACTGCAACCGAAGCCGGGAGGTATTTGAGCGTGCTATCGAGTATGCCCGTTCAGGGGGGTGGGTGGATTTCACGACCAGTGCCTATCCGTTTTATCCCGACGAGGAGGTCAAGCCGTCGCGGGCGTTCAGTGAGATGCTCCGGGAGGGGATCCCCGTCACGCGCATGACATTCAGTTCCGATGCAGGCGGCAGTTTACCCGATTTCGATTCCGACGGACGACTCAGGGGGCTTCAGGTCGGTGTGTCGAAATCCCTGCTGACCGAACTCCAGGATCTCGTGTTCCAGGAATCGCATCCCCTTTCCACCGCACTGATGCCTGTGACGCGGGTTCCCGCGGACCTGTTCGGTCTGGCGTCGAAGGGACGAATCGAACCGGGTGCCGATGCGGATCTGCTGGTCCTCGATGCGTCGCTAGGCATCGTTCATCTGCTTGCAAGGGGGCAGATGATGGTGCGGGCCGGCAGACGGGAGATATTCGGCCGATTCGAGCGACGCACGGATGCCACTTGAATTTTGTCCGGATTCTTGAGTATAGTATAGCGAGCGAAAGGGAGTGATATGGTCAGATTTACATGCGGACATTGCGGAAAACCGTATGAGTTCAAATTGTTGCCCATTCCCGACGAAGGTGCTCAGTTCCAGTGCTCGGAATGCGGAAAAACATGCAGACTCATCAATCTGAACGGCAAGGTGGCGTGCGAACCGGAAGATGATCAGGATGCGGGACACCAGTCCGCGACACTCGAAATGGCCGACAGTTTTCGTTCCGCCATCGACGATGAGTTATCCCCGGATGAACTGGAATCCCGTCTCCAGGGCCTTTACCCGGACATGCCGTTTGAAATGGAGATCGTGATCGGGGTGATCGAGGGTCCGGACAAGGGAACGACATTTCCGCTCAGGGTGCCGATCGCATCGATCGGTCGAATGGGGTGCGATATCACACTCAATGACGGTGAGGTCTCGACGGAGCACTGCCAGATCGAGATTTACGGCAGTCACATGACGATTCTGCGCGATCTTCAGAGCACCGGCGGGACATATCGTAACGGTATTCCGACCACACTGACCTGTCTGCGTCCCGGTGATCGTATCCTGATCGGGAAGACGACGCTGTTGTATATTCAGAATCCGAAGCGAAACTGATCCGAACCGGTTGGAGGTCAGGGCATGACCTTGCAGGCATCGACCGGGCATACCTTCGCGCATTTCCCGCAAGCGATGCACAACCCGGGATCGATTTCGTAAATGGATCCTTCCGAAATAGCATGGGTCGGGCATTCCGGCTGGCAGGTCCCGCATGCGATGCATTCCTTGGTAATGATGTAAGGCACTCGGTCCGCAGGGATCTTGCCTTCGGCTTTCAATGCTTCGGCGTGAACCCGGGCGATTTTCTGATTCCATTCGGCCCGAAGCGATTTGATGGTCATTCGGAGTTCGTAGAGTGAATTGCGAATTTCATCGATGTCATCGTTGTGATATCGAGTGCTGGAACGGCTTTTCAGTGCAATCACCAGGGCGATGACCGCGAGAATGAGACTGAGATAGATCATGGGGATGACCTCCTTCCGTGGCCGCAGATTAGAGCGAATATATATTTGAGTCAAGAGCCGCTCTGGGACATAATGACAGATGCGACGGAGGTTCCCGGGAATGACCGACCCTGCATCCATGCGATTCCCTTCCATTCGCGGCGTGATCGCCGGCGGATCGGCGATCGGCTGCATCCGGGGCATCATCGAGGGATTGGCGTTGTACGGTTCACACCCGGTTCGACTTCCGGCCGCCTCCCTGGCTCGTTTGTGTTTCCAGACAGGCGTTCTGTATGCCGTCGTCATTGCCGGTATCGGCACACTCCTCATCATGCTGTTCCGTCGCGCGGGACTGGTTTCCGACCGAGTGCGATGGCTCTGGCCGCTCCTGTTTCTCGTTCCGATCGTCCTGATCGATCTCAATGGCTGGTCCCATCGGCACCGTACCGTGTTTCAGGAACCCGTTTTGCGGGGGACTCCTTCCCGGCCGGATTTCCCGGATATCCTTCTGTTCACGCTGGATACCTGCCGAGCCGATCGGTTGGGTTGTTACGGATATCCGACAGGCTGCACTCCCGTGATCGATGCGCTTTCACGCCGATCGGCGCTTTTCGTCGACGCGTTCACGACGATCCCGGTGACGACCAGCGCGCATGCGACGATCATGACCGGGCTGGAGCCGATGACGCATGGTAGCCGCTTCAACGCTGTCCCCCTCCATCGGCGGTTTACGACGCTCGCCGAACGTTTGCAGGATGAGGGGTATCGGACCGGAGCGTTCATCGGAGCGTTCCCGGTGGTTGCGGAGGTATCCGGTCTGGATCAGGGGTTTCACGTCTACGAGCAGACGCTGTCACCTCGGTATCTGCATCCGCTGTTGTATCAGTCGACGTTGCTCGCCCCGATACGCTCGATCGGGCGATTTCGACCCGCCGAGCGTTGTGCGGAGCAGATCGAGCCATGGGTCGACGCCTGGTGGCGTGCGCTTCCCCCGGATGCGCCTCGATTGACATGGCTGCATTACTACGATCCGCACGCTCCGTATGATCCACCCGATCAATGGCGCCGCATCTTCACGGGGGATTCGAACGCGCGCACAAGCTCGATCTGGCGGATTCATGCCATGAATCATGGAGAGCCTCCGGTGGAGGACGAGATCCGAACGAATCTCGGGTTGTATGACGGTGAGATCGCTCAGACGGATCGCGCCATCGGCCGGATTCTCGAGGTGCTTGCATCCACAGGGCGACTGGGACGAACGATGATCGTCGTGATGGCCGATCACGGTGAGAGTCTGGATGAACATGAATACTTTTTTTCCCACGGAGACAACACATTCGATCCGTCTCTGCGGATCCCGTTTCTGATTGCGACACCGATGAGCACCTCTCCGGAGAAGGTTGTCGCGGCAGGTGTTGCCCGGGGTTTGGTGGCAGGGCTGACAGGGAATGCCGACCTGGTTCCGACCCTTCTGGCGGCTCTCGGATTGTCGGCTCCGGATGCGCTGGACGGCCGGGTTCGGGCTACTGATGGAGGCGAGGCGCGTGCGGACCGGGTGTTGATTTGCGAGTCGGGTTCGGGGGTTTACATTGAGGCGCATCGGGCCACGGCGGCCAGAATCAGCCGGAAAGCACGGGCGGTGCGCACCGGACGGATGAAGCTGGTCCGATCATCCGATGGCCGGTTGTCCGCGTTTGATCTCGAGAAGGACCCCCGGGAGCTTCAGCCGATCGCGAACGCGCAGGACCCACGCGTGATCCGGCTCAGGGAAATACTCGAGGCATCGATTGTGAGGGATTCGGCCGATCCGCGCTATCCGGTCTTGTCCGGGGATCAGGAAACAGTTGATCAATTACGCGAACTGGGATATGTGGAGTGACCATGAAAGTCCTGTTCGTCAAGCCCTGCTGGAACTATCCGATCGACAAAGGCGATTCGACCTACAATCGCAACTGGCCTCCGTTGTCGCTGTTGAATTGCGCCGCTCTGGTCCGGCGCGAGGGGGTTGATGTCGAGGTGGTGGATGCCGCGGCCGGACGGTTGTCGCCCGAGGCTGTCGCGAAGCGGGCTGCGGGGTATGACAAGGTATTCATCACCTCGGCGAGTCTCGATCGGTGGCAATGTCCGAATATCTTCATCGATCCGTTTCTGAAGACCGTTTTTGCTCTGAAAAAGGTCTGCCATGAGGTGTATGTCATGGGAACGCACGGCACGGTGCGTCCCCGTGAGATCCTCGATGCGACCGGCGTCACGGCGGTCATTGTCGGGGAACCGGAAGAGACGGTTCTGTCGATCTGCCGGGGGGGGGCGATTGAGACGTTGCCGGGGATGGCATATGAACGGGATGGGCGCTACTTTTTCACGCCCCAGCAGCGCGATCTCGACCTGACGGCTCTTCCGGTTCCCGCATACGATCGGATCGATTTAAAGCAGTATCGGTATGAGGTTCTGGGGGAGCGGTTTGCGTTGATCGAGGCATCGCGCGGGTGTCCATTCCACTGTATGTTCTGTGTCAAATCGATGTATGGCAGTGCGTATCGGTGTAAAACCATCGAGCAGGTCATCCGGGAAATCGATCATGTCATCGATGTCGCTCATGCGCAGACCATCTACTTCATCGATCTGGAATTTACCGTCAATCGCGACATGGTGAAAGCGGTCTGTGACCACCTCACCCGGAAAAAGGCGGGTGTGGAGTGGTGTTGCCAGACACGGACGGATTCGGTTGATGAGGCGATGCTGGCGATGATGAAAGAGGCGGGTTGCCGGATTGTGCATTTCGGGGTTGAGACGGGTTCCGAGAGGGTTCGGGCGAGCCTGAAGAAGGGGATCACGCGGGAGCAGATCGAGAATGGATTGAGAATGACGCGGGTTGCGGGACTGCAGACGGTTTGCTTCTTCATGTTCGGGTTGCCTGGAGAAACGATAGCGGACATGGAGGAAACGATCCGGTTTGCCAAGAAACTGAATCCGACTTACGCGTCGTTTCATATTGCGTTACCGTATCCGGGGACGGAGTTTCATGAGATTGTGCGGGACGAAATCGGGACGGAATTGTTTCCAAAGGCGTATACGGGTGAGGTATGTTATGATGATTTGATTCGAGTCGCGAAACGCGCGTTCCGGTCGTATTATCTCAGACCGCGATACATCGCGGGTCGATTGAAGGATCGTGATTTCAGAACGTTTTACAGGCAGGCCCGTTTTTTTATTTCGTATCTGATTCATCGATTATGGAGTTAATGAAATGGCGGAGACGGAAGGATATTTCAAGACACGGATGAGTTTCGAACCGAAGCGGGATGCGATCTGGAAACCAGTCGTCCGATACCTCGAACGCTATATTCCCGAAGATTCCCGGATTCTCGAACTGGGCGCCGGATACTGCTCGTTCATCAACGAAGTGCACGCGGGTGAGAAGCATGCGCTGGACTCCTCGGAAATCATTCGCCAGCATGCCGCCGAGTCAGTACGAACGCATGTATGCGATTGTGCGCAACTCCGCCCCGTCGAAACGGCGTACTTCGATGTGGTCTTTTCGAGTTTCCTGTTCGAACACCTCACCCGTGACCATCTGGACCGGTTGATGCGCGAGCTGCGTCGAATCATCAAACCGGGAGGCCTCATCATCACGCTGCTTCCCAACTACAAGTATGTGTATCGTCACTACTTCGATGATTACACGCATGTTCAGGTGTTCAGCCATCTGAGTTTCGCCGACTATCTGACGGCTCAGGGCTTTGACGTGACGCGGGTCGAGGGTCGTTTCCTGCCGTTTTCCTTCAAGTCGCGCCTTCCCAAATCGGCATTTCTCACCGCCCTGTATCTCCGTTTGCCCTGGAAACCCTTCGCAGGAAATATGCTCGTGATCGCCAGGAATCCCGGAACCCCACCGGAGCGCGCGCCGATGGTTCGCGAGCAATCCCGCAGACGCGAACCACCGCCTCGACCGCCCCGCTCGCTTCTGGACGAACCCGTCGCCCCCGTGTCCATTCTCAAGGATCAGAAAACCCAGGCCGATCGAAGTGAGCACGGATACCGGCAGACTTCGAGATCCGGTCGGTACCCCGTCCGGCGTGATCCGCCGAGGCATGTTCCGGCATCGGATACCTCGCGCGAGCATCGTCCCGGAGGCTCTCCGAATCAACCCCGCAGAGAGTTTTCTCAACGTCGTCCGGACAATCCGGGCAAACCCGGCCCGGACGGACATGGTTTCCGCAGGCCGCGCCGGGAATCGCCGCACCCGGCGGGAACCAGTCCGGATCTCCATCAGGGCACTTCCTTTCCGAAACCGGAATACATCCCCCGGCCCGATGTGAAGCCCCGGCCCGAGAACACCGACGAAAAACCTTCCGTTTGAGGGGATCAGGGCGTATAGCCCAGAACTCTGAGCTGCTCTTTCATGTCAGAAGGGATGTCATCCGTGTTCCGCGGGGCGATCCGGTCGTCGTCTCTGATCGCGCGAGCGATCGTCGATCGCAGCAAGGCAGCCTGAATCGGATGATCAGTGAGGCAGTCCGTGCGTTCCTGCGGGTCTGACTCCCGGTCATACAAGGTTTCGGCAGGATAATACCCCGAACGGATGAACTGGAACCGACCATCCGTCGAAGCCATGTCACTGACCGGATACCCCGTGCTTCTCTGGATGATGCAGGGAATCCGTTCCTGCTCGGGATGGAGTGCCCGGATATAGCGCTTCATCAGCAATCCCGATGCGAGATGAGGAACGATTCCGCTCTGATCGAGACTCGTGTCGTGAATGATCAGAGGGATCCCCGTCATGTCATGGAACACGGTGGAATTGTGTCCGTATCGACCATGCCGGCCGAACGATTCGCCATGATCGGACAGAAACACGGTTCGGATTGAAGAATCCGAGCGGACGAGACTCCGGGTGGTTCGGGCTATCCGTTCGAGACATCGATCGGCCTGCGCGATCTGGGCCTTGTAAAGGCGCCGGATGGCCGTGTTCTGTTCCGGACTGATCCGATCTGGATTCCGATCGGCGAAGTCCAGAAAATCCGCAGATCCATACTCAGATGGTGGACTGCCGAAACACGAATGAAAACGCGGATCGGGATGGTAGGGCGCATGCGGTTCCCGTACGTGGACATAGATGAAAAAAGGTTCCTTCTCTGCAATCCGCGGCAGTTCCCGCAGAACGGCTTCGACCACTTCGGAGGAATCGACATGCTGGGTATCCCTCTTCCAGAAGAGTTCGTGAAACTCGTTGAATCCCCGATCGAAACCATACTTGCGCGACACGGTCGGCATGGACGAAAAGGCGACGGTGAAGTACCCTCTCCGTTGCAGATCTTCACCGATCAGTTCGACATCATCCGATATCCGGTCAGTCAATGTCCGGATCCCATGCCGATTGAAATACTCGCCTGACAGAAGGGAGGCTGTCGACGAGATGGTATAGGGTGCAGGAGTCACTCCATTCATGAACTGGCGACTGCGCCGGGCCAGGTGATCGAGCCATGGGGTCAGAGAATCCGGGCAACCATATGCTCCGAGTTCCTCCGGTGTGCACGCATCGAGGATCATCAGAATGACCGAGCCGGTGTATCGGGGGACATTGTCGTCCCGCGTCTTTCCGACGGGTGTGGATCGCGCGATCGAGCAGTGGCCCCTGAGATCCAGATCGACGGTCCCTGTATTGACGATCGCAATCCGGGTCAGTTCGTTCGATGTGATCATGAGGGACCTGGAGACACCGGTCGATCCGGGGTGAAGAACCGTACCGTGCGTGTCCTCAGATCGGTCGGTTCCCTGTCGGATCTCGGCTTGGCCATTCCGATCCGTGCCGGTCGAAAGGTCGATGGTCACCTGTGTTCCGGCCGAATCTTCAAAGAAGAATTCAGCGGATGCGCCGGGTGCGATGCGTCGGCGCTCCGGCCGGATATCCGGCGCCGCGACCTGCGAACCGGTTTCCGGCAAGTCGAATCGTACGGCGTGCAGGCAGAGACCGAGCGTTCGGGTATCCGGATTCAATCCGAGGTCGGCGGGCCGGACGAGTTTCGAACTGCTGAATGTCAGCACGTTCCAGCCGGGGAACAGCGCATCGCGAGGCAAGTCCATCACGTAGTCGCTGAAGTCTTTCGACAGGCTGACGGATCCGATGGAGCGTGTTCCGGCTGACACAGTGATCTCAAGAGGAGGATCCAATCCAGGCAGCGACTTGGCGGTAAAAACAAGCCGGAGGTCTCGCGGTTCGACCACCTCGAACAGGATTCGCGCATCCCGGTCGGTGCTCCAGACTCCGCTTCGGTCCGGTCGATCCCATCCGCGCCGGAAAAAGTGATCGAAATCCGCGGGGAGGATCGGTGAAATGTTCCGGGTCGGATTCCGGATCGAGCCGTTGAAGCGATCGTCGAACAGGTCCGCGGATGGACGTCCGGTGCAGGAAACGAGAATAGCGGCAAGGAGGAGGGCGGTCACGATGAGGACCGGGAGGAGGGTACGATGGGTCACGCGGGATTATCCGGAGCCGGGGAACAGTTTCAGAACCTCCGATACCGACTGGATTCGCAGTTCGGGCGATTTCTGAAGGAGTTTGACGATCAGTGCGTCGAGCCAGGTCGGGAGATCCTTTCGATGGGTGTTGGGAGGAGGGGGCATCAGGTCGAGTTGTTTGTCGAGGATTTCGTCGAGGGTGTCGCCGGCGAAAGGCAGAATCCCCGTCGCCATCTCATAAAACGTCACGCCGAGAGAGTACAGATCGGAACGAATACTCGCCCGGTGTCCCGTGATCTGTTCCGGAGCGATGTATTCCGGTGTGCCGAGAACAGAATCGGTATCCTGCTTCTGTCGTACGCCCATGGCTTGCGAGATGCCGAAATCGACCAGTGTCGCATGCCCGCGATGGTCCAGGAATATGTTGTGGGGTTTGATGTCGGCATGAATGATCCCCTGATCGTGGCTGTGAACCAGCGCTGACAGGATTTGCCGCGCGATCGACAGGATCAGCGGGAGGGGCATGGCGCCGTCTCTCTGGATTCTACTCTTGAGTTCTTCGCCTTCAAGGTATTCCATGGAGATGAACCAGAGATTTCCGGCGCGGTTGAGATCATAGATCTTGATGATGTTCGGGTGGCTCAGGCGGCGCGCCAGTGTGACCTCACGCTTGATGATCTCGATGAAATCAGGGTCGTAGGAGTATTTCGGTTTGAGAATTTTCAGTGCGACGGCGATATTGAGTTCACGATCGGCGGCGCGGTAGACGATTCCCATACCGCCCTTGCCGATGATCTCGAGTAACTCGTAGCGATCGACGATCGTCATCCCGATCGGCAATTCTCCGACGACCGTTTCCTGAAGCTCCGCGGTGATTTCTTCCTTCATCGCAGCGCACCAGTTCAGATACTGCCGGGATTCCTTGTAATCCTTGTCGAACTTGACGATTTTCTGGAATTCGATCAGTGCCGGATTGATCTGTCCGTCTTCGTACAGGCTGATCGCATATTCATAATGCACCTCGATGGTATCCCTGGAGATCGGGAGAGTGAGAAGGGTACGGACGGCGGCGACACCGTTTTCGATTTTTCCGAGTCTGAAGTAGCAGATGGCGCGGAGCATCCGGGCGGTCGAGATCGACGGGTGATTGTCTTCGACGCGAAGCAGCAGGCGAAGCGCTTCTTCGTTTTCTTTTTGTTCGAGGTGGATTTTGGCGGCTCGGAGATAATTCTTCAGATGGACATGCAACCGGATGGCCTGGTCTTTGTTGCCGATCTGCTCATACAAGTCCGCAGCCGTTTCGAAGTGGCCGGTCTGTTCATACATCCGAGCGGCTTTTTCGTAGTTTCCGGCTCGAAAGTGCATTTCCGCCGCCAGCATATAGTCGTTGATCGCCTCATATCGCTCGGCCGCGCGCCCGAAATCCCCCGCTTTCTCGAAATACTCCGCAGCCGTGGCGATGTCTCCGAGGGAATCGGCGAGTTCGGCTGCTTTGAGGGGGTCACCGGATTCACCCGAAACGCGCGCGGTCAGTTTGATAGCTTTTTCGAGCTGGTTGGTTCGTTTGAGCAGGGCGATCTGGAGGTCGATCAGGTTGCCGCGTTCATAGCAGGCGAGGGCCGACGAGACTTCTCCGGCTTTGTCGTAGCACGCGCCGGCTTCTTTCCAGTTTTGAATCCGTTCGTAGAGTTGGGCGCATTTCTGGAGATTCGGAACGCGCCGCCAGGCTTCGGCTGCGGCAATGATCAGAGCGCGATAACTCGCATCCTCGATGCGATTTTTAGCGATCGAGACCCCGGTGGGGTTTTCGAGCGACGCGGCTTTTTCGAAGCAGACCGCCGCGCTGCGTACCATGTTGGCCTGGATGTATTTTTCACCGGCTGATTTGAAATCCGAGAGGGACTCGTAGATCCGTGCGGCTTCCGCGAGAATACCGATGGATTCATAGAGTCCGGCGGCTTCTCGGAAGCGTTTGGCTTTCTTGAAGGCGATCGCGGCCTGCAGCGCATTTCCCGACCGCCTGTACAATTCCCCTGCGTGGCTGAAGTCGCCCAGTGTGATGTATATCTCCGCCGCCTGGTCCAGCCTCCCGATGCGCTCGCAGACTTTGGCCGCCTTGAGCAGAAGATTCTCCTGGGTGAAGAGGGCAATGGCCTGATCATGTTCTCCGGCCTGAAGATACAGCTCGGCCGCGCGTGCATAATCGCCGAGTTTTTCCAGTTTACGGGCCTTCTTCAGTTGCTCCGACACAACAGTCTCCTGTGTGCGTGAATGACAAAAGTATTGTAGCGTTTTCGACTCTCTTTGACAACCCGCCGGGATCCCGGCAAGAATTCATGAACGATCCGGACGACTCGGATGTAGTACCAGCAGGGCCTCGACCCGGGAGACGCGATGATGCAATCGGACCCATGGCGCGATCGAAAACCGACTGAATTCTTCCGCCGGCAGTATCTGATTCCTGGTGTCGTCACGATCGGTCTGGTCGGCATGCTGATGTATGTCCGGAGCGACCGGCGGGCGATCGGAATCATGGTCGATCGGTCGATCGATGCGATTGAATCCGAGGATCGGGCCCTGCTGTCGGCTTTGATTTCCGAATCGTATCGCGATGATTTCGGATATGGTCGGTCCGATGTTCTGGCGATCGCGCAGGATTTTTTCGATGCATTCGACGATATCAACGTCACCGTGGAGTCAGAGAAGATCGAGATTGATGGCCGGCATGCGACGATGGACGTTCAGTTCAAGGTCGTCGTATCGTACGAGGGGCAACGCGGGTATATCGCAGGTGCGCCTCAACAGGCCGAAACGATTCGTTTGAATCTCGCCAGGGAACCCCCGGGGTGGCAAGTGGTCAGAGCCGACCACCCGCGACTTCATCGCGGTCGCAAGTGAACCTCTATCCGCGCGTCATCGAGGCTCAACGGATTTCAGTCATCCCGGCCATGTAGGGCAGGAGTGCATCCGGAATGCGGATCGACCCGTCGCGCTGCTGATAGTTTTCTAAAATGGCGATCATGGTGCGGGGCATACCGAGACCGGAGCCGTTGAGAGTATGAACGAATTCCGGTTTGCCTTTTTCCTCGCGACGGAACCGGATATCGGCGCGTCGGGCCTGGAAGGATTCGAAATTCGAGCAGGAACTGACCTCGAGCCATTCCCGGCATCCCGGCGCCCAGAGTTCGACATCGTATTTTTTCGCTGCGGTGAATGACAGATCGCCGGCACAGATATCGATGACGCGATGGGGGACACCGAGTTCCGAGCAGACATGTTCGGCGTCGGACAGAAGCGATTCGAGTTCGTCGTAGCTGGATTCCGGTGAGACGAACTTGACGAGTTCGACCTTGTCGAACTGATGGCCTCTTTTGATGCCCCGGACATCCCTCCCGGCGGACATTTTTTCTCTCCGGAAACAGGCCGTGTAGGAAACATATCGTCTGGGAAGCGCTCCCGGCTCGAAAATCTCGCTTCTGTGCATGTTCGTCACGGGAACCTCGGCGGTCGGGACAAAGAAAAAGTCATCTTCATCGTCGCGATAGAGATTGTCGCCGAATTTGGGGAGTTGACCCGTTCCGAACATGCATTCACGCCGGACCATGAAGGGGGGATAGATTTCGGTGTACCCGTGTTTGAGCGTGTGGAGGTCGAGCATGAAGGCGATGACGGCACGTTGTAACCGGGCGCCGGCGCCTTTGAGAATGTAGAAACGGGATCCGGAAATTTTCTGGCCGCGTTCGAAGTCGATGATCCCGAGATTCTCGGCGAGTTCCCAATGCGGTTTCGGTTCGAAGTCGAACTCCGGGAGTTTTCCGACGATCCGGATCACACGATTCTCGTCTTCCGAAGCGCCGTCCGGGACGCTGGTGTGCGGCAGATTGGGCATCTGAAGCATCCAGGATTCCTGTCGGGCGTCCATCTCCGCGAGTTCCTTGTCCATGCCGTCGATCCGGTCACCGACTTCACGCATCTCAATGATCTTCCGTTGCCGGACTTCGGGATTCTTCTCGATGGAGATTTCCTTCGAGACCCGATTGCGGATGGCTTTGAGTTCCTCGAGTTTGACGATCAGGGTGCGTCGATCGACATCGATCTGGAGAATCTCGTCAAGGGGAGCATCGACATGCAGACGTCGAAGCGCGGCACGGATCAGGTCAGGATCTTTTCGAATCAGTTTAATATCCAGCATCGCCAGTTACCTCGTTTCAACCGGTCTGTTCGCGTCATCGACGAAAACGAAAACCGGTTTGTGGTTCCGTGCCTCTTCGGGAGTCATCATGGCCGAACTCAGGATAATGACCAGATCCCCTTTGCAGAACCAGCGTGCGGCTGCGCCATTGAGGCAGACAGTGCCGGAATCGCGGGGACCTTCGATGGCATAGGTCTGAATGCGCGCGCCGTTGGAGAGGTTCAGTACCTGGACCATCTCGAAAGGCAGTATCCCCGCGGTATCCATCAGTCGTGTGTCGATGGTGATACTGCCTTGATAGTTCAGATCGGAATCCGTCACCGTTGCGCGATGAATTTTACTTTTAACCAAGCTGATCATCATATGGGTCGCACATCCCCCGGGTCGTTCGCAACTCAATAATCACTGGTCATGATGAGCAGCGGTTTGGATTCGAACGACGTGTAGATCGGACGCAACCGATCTTCATTGTAGTATTTGGACACATCGACCACCTTTTTGTAACTCGTGACGATATCGATCGGGACATTGTCGTATGTGCCTTTTCGAATGCTCAGGAGGCGTCCGGTCGTTCCCCGGAGAATGAGGTCGAGCGCCAGATTGCCGAAAGCCATCGGGACGATTGAATCGAGGGCATCGGGATCGCCGCAGCGGATGAGATATCCGAGTCGTTGATTGACGACGTGGATGGGGCGACCGTTGTTGTATTTCGGAGAGGTTTCGACCAGGAGGTTGGCGACCTGGTCGCCGATGCCTCCGAGTTTTTTATGGCCGTACTGATCGGTTTTCTGGCTTTCAAACACCATATCTCCGCCCTTGAGTCGCGCGCCTTCCGAAACGAGGACGACCGAGTAGCGGCTGGGGTTGGTGAAGCGATCCTGGACGAGCAACTCCGTGAGTCTTTCGATACTGAACGGGCTTTCCGGAATGAGACATCGGTTGGCGGCGCCGGCCATGGTCGGCAGGAGTGCCGTGAACCCCGCATATCGCCCGAACGCCTCGATGATGAGGAATCGTTCATGCGAGCCGGCGGTGGTCCGGAGACTGTGCGTCAGTTGGATGATGCGCGTGACGGCCGTGCTGAAGCCGATGCAGTAGTCCGTACCCGGCACATCATTATCCATCGTTTTGGGAATCGCGACGGTTTTAACACCCTGTTTGGCCATATGAACACCATAGCTCAACGTGTCGTCGCCCCCGATCGGAATCAGATACTCTACACCCAGAAAATCGAGGTTTTTCAGGACTTCAGGGGTGAGATCATTGATATCGTTTGGATATTGATCTCTGAGAAAATCAGGGACTGCTCTTTTGGGAATGTGGCTCGGGCGCGTTCGTGAACTATGCAGGAAAGTGCCTCCTGAACGATGAGCCCGGTTGACGATTTCCTCGGTGAGAACCTGATAGTAGTCGTTATTGTCCGCATGCTTGTCCCGACTCATTCCGACCAGGCCTTCCCAGCCGCGTCGTATCCCGATGACCTTGAACCCTTCCCGGATCGCGCGAATCGTCACGGCCCGGATGGCCGGATTCAGACCCGGAACATCGCCTCCACCCGTCAAAATCGCTATGGTGCCTCTCTTTTTCATTCATGCCTCCAATTCAATGACCCGGTCTCCGGGGGTCAAAAAAAACGATCCCGTTTCCGGATACCGGTATCCGGAAATGAATATTCATACATCAGTTCGAGCAAAATTTCCAAGAGATGTTATTCTTCGACGGCGATTTTCCCGGGGTCGAACGCCAGCCCGATCACGACGACGCCGAACCGCGTTTCGACCCGTTTGACCTGTCCCGGGATACGAAAGGTATGGGCATCGAGAGACATGGTGAGATTGATTTCGCTGTCGGTCGAGAGACTCGGGCATTCGAGCGGTTTGAATCGAACGGAGATGCCGTCATCGGAGACATCCATGACTTCGCCCTTGCAGATCAGAGGAAAATAGACTTCCGCGCCGGGTTCGACAATCCGGCGCTCGTATGTCCGGCGGTCTTTGCCGGCTTCATCCACTGAGATGAGGTGCTCGATGCGCTCTTTCGGCCTGTTCTGCGGTTCCTTGATGTTCGACATGGCGAGATCCCCCTCGTGACGCGATCCGTCGCGCTCCTATATACAGACAATCGTAGCACAGAATTCTATTTTGGCAAAGGTTTTGCTAGTATTGAACGGATTCCTATTCTTTCAACAGGAGGTCAATATGAGGAATGCATGGGTTGGGATGGTGCTGCTCGGAACGCTGCTGATCTGCGGCTTCGGAGCATACGCGGCCGAAGTCGGCGATCAACAGGCAGCCTACGATCTGACGGTCTCCAGTGTTCTGGGAGGAAAGTCAGAAGGGCTGGGTATATTCGTGACGGAATCACCGTTGAAACCGGGTACCGACGTCACGACATTGAAGCACACCGTCAAGACAATCGAAACGTCACAGTGGATGGTGTTCATCGACTATCATCCCGGAGCCAACTGGTCGCATGCCTGCTTGTACGTGTTTATCGATCCGACGGATGGGTCGATCGAGACGATCAAGGATGTATGGGCACCGACGACTCTCAGGTCCATGATCCGGAAAGCCGGGCCGGACCCGTTCGGCGGGGAGAATCGGATCGCGCCGAAACCGCGACGGGTTTCAGGCCGTGCGAGTCGTTCCGCCGAGAATCTCTGGGCAGTCATCCTCTCCGGTGGATATGACGCGGGCAACAATCATGTCCGCTACTGGAACGACTGTTCCTCGATCTACACGACATTGACGGAAGTGTACGGGTATCTGGATGACCATATCATCGTTGCCATATCGGATGGAACGAATCCGGCTGCGGATCAGTCGAATGGACAGAACTCGGATCCGGACCTGGATAACGACGGCGACGACGACACGATGTATTCCTGCACCCGCGCCAATCTCACCACCATCTTCAGCAATCTCGCCGCAACGCTCGGCTCCAGTGATTCGCTGTTCATTTTCACAACCGATCATGGCTCGGGCCAGTCCGGCGTTCCGGGGCAGCCGACCAGCCAGAATCTCTGGAATGGCGAAGAAATCTGGGATTACGAGTTTGCCGATCTGCTCGAACCGATCAACTGCCGCGAGATGTTCCTGACGCTCGAACCCTGTTTCTCCGGCGGATTCGTGAACGATGTCATTGACATGAATTCGACCGTTGCCCGTGTGATTTCGACGGCGGCGAATGATCATGAGTATTCCTGGGCGATGGGTCCGGATTATGTGTATGACACCTATGTCTTTCATTGGACGGCGGCCGTGCGCGGGGAAGATGCATACGGGAATCCCGTGGATGCCGATGCGAATAACGACGGCGAAGTATCCATGCAGGAAGCTTACAATTACGCGTTGGCAATGGATCAGGATGACGAGCATCCGCAGTATGGCGAGTATCCGGCGGGGTACGGTGCCAATGCGTCGCTCTTCGGTTCAGGTCCTGTTTCGGAAGGGGAAGTCAAACTTTCCAGAAGTTTCTATAATTGCGCGGACACGATTCTGGTCACCGTCGAAGATCTGGATCTCGTCGGGACCGGAACGGTGGATGTACACATCGCAAGCTCCACGGAAACGACTCCGGAACTCCTCACATTGACGGAGATCGACGACGGCCGATTCGAAGCAAGCATGTCGACGGGCACCGGCGCACCCTCACCGGACAATGTGCTGCAGGTGACGGATCAGGACACGATCACGGTCGAGTATGATGATGAAAACTATGGGGGAACGGGACCGCAGACAGTGAGTGACACGGCGGGTACCGATTGTGTCGGCCCGGTCATCAACAACATCGGAATCGGGCAGGAGACATTCGAGTCGGTGGTGATCAGTTGGACGACCGATGAACCTGCGACGAGCCGGATCGAGTATGGCACCACGATGGGTCTCGGGATGGTGTTCGAAGACACGGAACTCGAGACCGATCATCAGGTTACTCTGGCTGGACTGGTCGATTGCACATATTACTATTTTCAGATTGCTTCTGCCGATGCCGCGAACAATGTCACGGTGGATGATGCCGGTGGAGCGTTGCATATTTTCCAGACCTGGCAACTCATGCTGTTCCTGGATGAACCGCTCGACAGCAATCCGGAATGGACGACGCAGGGACAGTGGGCATTCGGTGTTCCGACCGGTTCGGGCGGCGATCCGACGTCCGGTTATACAGGATCGAATGTGTATGGCTACAATCTGAACGGCACCTACCCCAACAGCCTCGCGGAAACGTATCTCACGACGCCTCCCATCGATTGCACAGCGGCTCAGGGGACGATCCTCCGGTTCTGGAAATGGCTTGGTGTCGAAAGCGCGACCTGGGATCATGCCTCGGTTCGTGTATCGAATAATGGATCCACATGGACGACGCTTTGGGATCACACCGGATCGTCCTTCCAGGATAGTTCATGGTCTCAGATGGAATTCGATGTATCGGGTGTCGCTGACGGTCAGCCGACGTTTTACATTCGTTGGGTCATGGGCGCGACCGACAGTTCGGTCGTGTATTCCGGCTGGAACATTGACGACATTCAGTTGTATGCGTCGCAACCCTGTTCCGGAGAGACTCCGACACCGGGACCTCCGACGCCCACGCGAACCGCCACGCCGACGCCCCCCCCATCCACGCAGACTCCAACGCGCACCCCGACTCGGACACCGACTGTAACGCCGAGCGCAGCGCCTCCGACATTTACTCCGACTCCTGCGCCGACCCATACATCGGCGCCAACGGATACACCAGTGCCGACGCAAACACCGGAACCAACGGATACACCGGAATTCACGGCGACGCCGACAGTCCCGCCGATTCCGGACAAGGGCATGGAGTTGATTCTGGATGATCGAGACCTTTCCGCCGGTGACACGTTCAATCTGCACATGTACCTGCACAATCCGGATGTCGACTCGTATGTTGCAGACGCTTACATCCTGTTGGACGTGTACGGTAACTACTGGTGCTGGCCGTCCTGGAAATCCCTGGATGAAGGGTTGGACAAGAAGGTCGAGACCATTCCGGGAATGACATCCATGCACGAACCGGTTCTCGGATTCGAATGGCCGGCCGGTGTCGGATCGGCGAACGGTCTGCAGTTCATCGGCTGCCTGTTCGCACCGGACACCTGGGATATCATCGGAACGCCTCAGATTATCAGCTGGAGCTACATGGATTGATGAGTGACTGACAGAAGGCCCGGAGTGCCGATGCATTCCGGGCTTTTTTTTTCAGGGCCGGATCGATTGCCGAGATCGTCCAGATTCGGCAACATGGCGGAATTCTGTTAGTATAAGAGAGGTGTTCGAGTCGATCAGTGAAAGTGAGGGGGGCAATATCGACAGGAAAGACTCGGAATTCGATCAACTCATGTACGTCCTGACACATGATTTCAAGGCAGCATTTCGCTCGGTGTATTCACTGAGCGACTGGATCCGATCGGATCTGGAACCGCATCTGACGCCTCAAACTCGATCATACTTCGAGCTGTTGCAGGCACGCGTCCGCAGTCTCAATAGCGCGCTCGAAGAACTGCATGCGTTTCTGCGTGCCGACCGAGAACCCCTCCACATGGGAAAAATCGATATTCGGGCGATGATGGATGAGATTGTGCTGGCTGCCGGGCTGCCGGATACCTGTCGCATCGAGATTGGTCTTGTGTCCCGGGAGATGACCGGTGATCGGGAGCGAATGGGGCGGATATTCGGAGAACTGATCGATCATGCGTTCCGGAATCTGCCCGAGGGGAGAGGGTGCATCGAGATCGAGCAGAGTGAAATCGATGAAGGGATCAGGTTTGAGATCCGCAATTCGGGACCGCCGATCGGGGCGGATTCGGAAAGGTCGTTGTTCTGGGTCATTGATCCGGGGGTTCGGACACATCCTGGTAAGGGGATGATCACAGGGCTGGCATATTCGAAAAAGCTCGTGGAATCGATCGGTGGCCGTATCGGCGTCGTGCGCGATGTGCGGGGATCGACAGGGATCCGGATGGATATTCCTGGGCTGGTCGGAAAAGGAGACAGGAATGAAGACCCTGACGGTGCTTCTGATCGAGGATGATCCGGTCGATGTGTTGATGGTGCGTCGTGTCATCGATACGATGGCGGTGGATGTCGCGTTACATACGACGGACAGCTGTCTCCGGGCGATCGATCTTCTGTCCGGAGAACTCGCAGGGCGGGATCTCATTATTCTGCTCGATATCAATCTGCCTCGGATGGATGGTCTGGAGTTTCTCGCTGAAATTCGAAAACGCCCTGAAAACAGAGGCGTTCCCGTGATCGTCATGTCGACATCCGAGGATGTGTATGATGTGGAATCGTGCTTCGAGGCCGGGATCAGCGGGTATATGGTCAAGCCATTCGAGTTCGAGAACATGAAGGAATTGATAGGGGCCATTATCCGGTATTGGAGTTTCAGTCTGCTTCCGCATCGGGAGCGATTCGATCCGACCTTGTCGTACAAGCGGAAGAAAAGGAGTCTCGCTTCATGAAGATTCTGTATGTTGAGGATGATCCTGTTGATATTCTGGCTTTTGATCGATTCGTCGAATGTGAGAAACCGGAATGTGAATGCCTCAAAGCGGATTCCGTTGCGCAGGCGATGCGTCTCATCGAGGAGCACGATTTCAATGCCGTAATTACGGATTATCGTCTGGGTGACGGGAATGCGTTCGACATCCTGAAGGCGACCAGCCGATGTCCGGTGATCGTCATTACGGGGGCAGGCAACGAGGAAATCGCGATCAATGCCATGAAACTCGGTGCGGTCGATTACGTGGTCAAGGACATCGACCGGAACTACCTGAAAGCGATCCCCATCATTGTGCAGAACGCGATCAAACGATGGGAGACAGAGAAGCAGAACCGGTTGTTATCACATGCGATCATGAGTATTTCGGATGGGATCTGCATTTCCGATATCGGGGATTCGATCCTGTTCGTCAATCAGTCGTTCTGTGCGATGCATGACTATTCGGCCGATGAGTTGATCGGAAAGTCCTGTTCCAGCATCAGCAGAGACCGCGAAGAGTATACCAACATTCTTCATATGTTGACCGGCCATTCGGATGTCACGTGGTCCGGAGAAAGCATCCATGTTGCCAAAACGGGCCGTTCATTTCCTGTTCTGATTTCCCGCTCCGTCGTTCTCGATCAGAACAAACTGCCGATGGCCCTTGTGTTGATCTGCAGGGACATGACGGAGATCAGGGGCATGGAAAACGGATCGAAGCTGGTCGAAGAAACCGCAGCGGATCCGCCCATGGAACCGCGGACGAACACGTCGATCTGCATCGGTTGCGGAGCGGTTCATGATCCTGATGGAGCATGGAT
Source organism: uncultured bacterium (assembly GCA_937951895.1). GTDB lineage: Bacteria > CSSED10-310 > CSSED10-310 > CSSED10-310 > CALFER01 > CALFER01. The sequence continues at coordinate 53,119 of CALFER010000059.1, read as the reverse complement.
CCCGATCGTTGCGATGTTGGAGCGATTGACCGGATTGACACCCCGCTATGATATCTGTCCGGATTGTCGAACCAGGATGGCTTGAGTTGAACGTGCAATCTTTCATTGAGGCGCTGGCCGAGGTCAATATCGGGTTGCTGGCATTCGAGACGAATCCTGGCACGATTCGACTGTGCAATCAGCGATTTCGCGAATATTTCAATATTGAGGATGACCGTCAGTTGCCGGGATTGCTCACCTGTATTCTGAATGATCATGCCGTGAACTCGGGAGGAACCGGTAGTGCTCCGGGACGCCTCGTCTGGGAGAAAACCGTCCTGTACGTCAAATTGTTCGATGCCGGTGATCTCCAATGGATCATCGTGCAGAACGCCACGGAACGGGAACAGCTGGAGGCGATTGCCGGGGCGATCAATGTGATGGATAACATCGGCCACATTTTCTCGGGTCTGCGTCATGAGATCGCCAATCCGCTGAACACAATCAAAATGACCATGAGTGTACTGAAACGCAATTTCGATGCGACTCCCAAGCCCAAGATCCTGAATTATATCGATCGGACGCTTGAGGAAATTCTTCGGTTGGAGGATCTGCTCCAGTCGCTGAAAAGTTACGGAATGTATGATAATCCTGCCCCCCAGGTTCTCGATGTTTCAAGCTTCATCGGGAAGTTTCTGGCGTTGATCGAAAGCGATCTGATCGCGAAGGGTGTCAAGATCAAGATCATTACGAGAGGACGATTATTTGCCTGGATGGATCCGAGAGCGTTGCAGCAGGCCATGTTGAATGTCGTCACCAATGCTCTCGATGCAATGGAAAAAACCAGGTTTCCGCAGATCGTCATCAGCGCGATCCATGTTTCCGATCGGATTGTGTTGAAAGTCAGGGATAACGGTTGTGGTATGACTGAAGATCAGATTCGCAATCTCTTCAAACCGTTCGTGACCTCCAAATCGCGAGGAACCGGTCTGGGATTGGTCATCACCCGGAAGAATCTCATGAAGCTGGGCAGTACGATCGGCATTCAAAGCGAGAACGGGCAGGGAACAACGGTTGTTCTGACCATGCCGGAGGCCAGATGCGATGAAAAAAGCTGAAAAGAAATCGCTCCTGATCGTTGATGATGATGCGAACCTGTGTGCGGTCATTAAGGATTTCTATCAATCGACACCCGTCCAGGTGGAGAGTGTTTCAACAGGAAGAGAATGCCTTGCGGTTGCTCGCGAAAAACCCATCGATGTCGTGCTGCTGGATCAGCGATTACCCGATATCGAGGGATACAGGCTCTGCCCGGAAATTCTCCGATGGAACGAGCATGCCAAGATCATTTTCATCACGGCCTATTCAAGCTTCGACAACGCGGTCAAAGCGATACAAGCCGGAGCTTCGGATTATCTTCCGAAACCCATCGATATCGATCAACTCGATCTGGCGGTCCAGCGTGCGATCCGCACGCAGAAACTCGAAAAAATCGAGGCCTATCAATCCTATCGGACACGCAAGGAATCCGAAAGTGCACTGCTGATCGGATCGCACGGCGGATTCAACGAAATTCAATGTCTCATCGATCTCGCATCCCGCTCCGATGCCCCGGTTCTGATTACCGGGGAAACCGGTACGGGAAAGAATGCCGTTGCCCGGGCCATCCACTATCATGGACCGAATGCCGAATCCCCGTATCTCAATATCAACTGCAGTTCGCTTCCTGAAAACCTGTTTGAAGCCGAGCTCTTCGGGTACGAACGGGGTGCATTCACGGATGCTCAGAAAGCCCACAAGGGGATCTTCATTATGGCCGAAGGAGGCACGCTCCTGCTCGATGAAATCGGCAGTGTTCCCATGCATCTCCAGGCGAAACTCCTCAGTGTTCTGGATGATCGGCGGATCAAACGAATCGGAGGTGAAACGTTCATTCCCGTCGATGTGCGGATCATCGCCGCAACGAACTCGAATCTGGAGGAAGCCATCTCCCGGCGTGAATTCCGGGAAGACCTGTACTATCGCCTGAATGTGATCCGGATTCATATCCCGCCGTTGCGCGAGCGTAAGGAGGATATTCCGGCGTTATGCAGACATTTCCTGGAGATGTTCGATATCGGAGATGAGTTGTTGATCGGGGATGACGAGTATGAACGGCTGGTGCATTATCACTGGCCGGGCAATATCCGGGAATTGAAGAACATCGTCGAACGGGCGGTCATCCTCAGGCAGGACAATCGCCTGAACCTGTCAAGATTCCTCCAAATCAGCCCCAGACAGGACTCGACCCCGTCCATCCCGGTTTCATCCGTGACGCTGACAATCGCGCAGATGGAACGCAAAATGATCCTCAACGCGCTCGAACAATGCCGCAATAATTACACACAGACGGCAAAAATCCTGGATATCTCTCTTTCGACATTGAAGCGCAAGGTCCGGGAGTATCGCGAAAACGGGATCTGAGTCCGATTCAAATTGACACTTCATTTTGAATATGGTCGATGGCGATCCACGCGATCCATTCGGAATCTCATCGTTTTTACCTCATTTTTAGTCTCATCGGGTTGGCATATCTATTGCTCTGATGTGATCGGGTGCTTTGCGGTTTTCAAGCAACACAAACGGTGTGGAGATTGGAGGAGAGGTTATGCGTACATGGAACAACACAACAGGAACGGGTCTGGTTGCGGTCGCGATGTTCTTTGTTCTTTCTCCGAGCTTCGCCGCACCGCCTCTCAATGAGCAGGCCGTGATCACACAGCAGGATGGCGTCGAACAGAGCATGTTCGGAACGTCCGTCTGCATCGACGGAACACTGGCTGCTGTGGGTGTGATCGGAGACAGTGCCGGAGTTTATAACTCCGGGGCGGTCATCCCGTTCCATTCCGTGGCTGACGGATGGCAGCAGCAAAACAAGCTCGTCGCTTCAAATCTCGTATCGTTCGGCAACTTCGGAAGCACGGTTGCCCTGCGCGAGTCAATCCTGGTCGTGGGTGCTCCGGGAGACGACCAGAGGGGCGCCGACAGCGGCGCGGTGTATGCCTACTTGCGTAAAGACGGCGCGTGGGTCTCCGATGGGAAGCTTGTTCCCCGAGACGGTGCGGCGGGGGACGGGTTTGGCTCCGCACTGGCTCTCGATACAGACACGTTGCTGGCCGGCGCTTTTGCTGATGATGATTCGGGTGGCGCGTCCGGATCGGCATATCTGTTTTATAAAAGCGGAAACGAATGGAAAGAGACAGGGAAACTCATTGCCGCGGACGGCGCTTCTGAAGATTTCTTCGGAAAGGCGGTCGCCATCCATACATCCACTGCCGTGGTCGGGGCTCCAGGCGATGATGACGGCGGCATCGATGCCGGCAGTGTCTATCTGTTCACGAATCAGTCCGATAAATGGGCTCAGACCGGTAAACTCGTGTCGGATAGACCCGGAGCCGGTGCAGCATTCGGGAGTTCCGTGGCGATCTGGGGTCCATACATTGCCGTTGGTGCACCCGGTGAGATGGCGAAATTTCAAGGTCAGGGCGCTGTTTATGTCTATGTGTTCGACGGAACAGCATGGCTTCAGAAAATGAAACTGACGGCATATGAAGGGAAAGCCGGAGACGCCTTCGGGGCATCCGTAACGATGCGTGGAGATTATCTCCTTGTCGGCGCTCCATCCCGGGATGAAGGGGTTTCCGATACCGGAACGGTATACGTCTACCAGTTGATCGCCGGTTCGTGGATCAATACCGGAAAACTTCTTCACCAGAAGCCTGCCACGACCGATGAGTTTGGCCAGGCGCTCAGTACCGATGGCGTCAAAGCGATCGTCGGGGCTTCCAAGCGGGATGTGTCCGGAGCCAATTCCGGAGCGGCCTATATCTTTGATCTCACTCTCATCCCCACCCTCACGCCGACGCCCACCTTTACAAAACCGAAGCCACCGACCGCCATCCCCACCGTTGCGCCGACTCTGACTCCCACTGAAAAACCGACGCTCACGCCATCGCCCACCAAAGCGCCGCCACCTCCGTCCACACCAACCCCTCCCAGACCCACCGAACCGCCCGCCCGATTCCCCAACGAGTAAGATCAGGGGACAGGAATCCGAAGAAGACATCGCGGGGGTGTAAGCGCCGATACCGGGCATCCCCCGGCGATGGTACCGATTTCCCCGGAAGAAATTCTTACGAATTCGAGTTGTGTGCTGTGTATGACCGGCCGCTGATTACAGGCATGGATCGTCGAGTCACCGGGGAGTACAAAAAAGTGCCGCTGCTTGCGGAAGCAGCGGCTGTACGTGGTGTGATCTGAAAGCCGATCGGGGTTGCTTCGGCTAAAACTTACGCTTGACGGTCGCCCAGTCCTGGATCTCGACGTACTTCCCATCCTTGATGATCGTGAAGTATACCGCATCGAAAGCCTGATGATCCGTTGCAGAATAAGTGAGTTTGGATTCGATACCGAGATCCACATCGGACATCGATTCGGCGGTTGTGCGGAAGGATTGTCGAGTGAGATCCCTGCCGGCTTTTTCGAGCACAGCGACGAGCGCTTTGGCGTTGACGAAGCCTTCAAGACTCACGAAGTTCGGTTCGTCATCCGGGAAAGACTTTTTCAGCAACGTCCGATATTCCGCAATTGCCGGTTTGTCGCTCTCCGGCGGCGGAACCACTTGTGTGACGATCAGACCATCGCTGTCGCGTCCGACGCCGAGCAGTTTGGCGAGTTCTTCGGCACCGACGAACGACACACTGTGAAAATAGGGATTGAAACTCGACCATTTGGCGGAGCGGACGAAGGTTGCGGTCGGACCGTAGACACCAATCATGATGACGGCATCCGGTTTGGCGTTGCGGATGGTTTCCAGCGCAGCGGTCACATCGCTCGTTCCACGTTCATAGGTTCCAATGGCCACCGGCTTGCTTCCCAGTTTCTCGAGTGCGAGTTCGACTCCTTTCAAACCGGCCTGACCGTAGGCGTCATTCTGATGAAACACGGCGATGTTCTTGAGTCCGAGATCATTCCAGAAATGTCCGACGATGCCGGCTGTTTCCTGATAGTAGGAACTACGGATATTGAAGATGTTCTTGTTGACCGGTTGACGCAGCGATTCGGCTCCGGAAAACACTCCGAAGAGCGGAATCTGGGCGGCATCGATGAGCGGTATGACTTTGACAGTGGTCGGTGTGCCGACATAGCTGAACAGAGCGAACACCTTGTCTTCATCGATCAGTTTTTTGGTGTTGGTTTCGCAGGTGTCAGGATCATAGTTGTCATTGATGCTGACGATCCGTATCTTCCGGCCGTTTACCCCGCCTTTTTCATTGACACTGTTGATGCAGGCCAGCGCGCCATGAAGCGTCTGCGTTCCCAGGAAGCTGGCATGACCTTCGAGAGCGAGGGAAGAACCGAGAATGATTTCGGTATCGGTGACTCCTGTTTCGGATCGAACGGCACCGGGTATCAGCACGAGAGCAAGGATTCCACAGAGATATATCATGGGCCTGTAGTACATGGTGATCTCCTTTCCTGTCCGATGCCTGGCTACCGTTTACTCAGACGTTCAATAGCGGATTTCAAGCTGATTCGCAGTCGTTCCAGCACACCGGCCAGTTTACCGATCTCATCATTCGAGTGGACCGCGATGTTCTGATCGACTTCGCCATCGGCGAGTTTTGAAGCGATGTCCGTGAGGATTCCGAGTTTCTTGAGCGCGCGATTGACGACCACGAAGATCAGGATGATGGAGAGAATGAGAATGATGGCCATGACGGTGACCAGGGATTTGATGAGAGCCGTCTGATACTCTGTGATCTTGACGATCGACATGCCGATCCGGAAGCCGCCCCATTGCTGACCTTTGACAAAGATCGGTGACGACACATCCCACATCGTCTCGCCGGTATCCCGTTTGTAAACCTGGCGGAAACCCGGAACATTGTTCTTCGCGGCGGCGATACCGACCGGATCGTTGAAGACGCGCTTGGTGCGATTTCCGGTCAGATCCTTCTGGGGATCACCGGTGATCGGTTTCTGGTAGATCGAGTTATGGGTGGGGACATAGCCGTTGATGTCCGCTGCAACGGCATACTTGACACTTTCATCTTTGATGTATTCGTCGATGAAGCTGAGGATGGACTTGTCGAGATAGGCATCATATTTGGTGTGATACTTGGCCGGTTCGATTCCCGGTATCTTGACGTACTCACGGTCCATGGCATCCCCAACCGTCAGAACACCATTGTCGATCGACTCGTCCAGAATCGTTCCGATGGTTTTTGCCCCAAGCATGCTCATCATCTTCGCGCGATCCAGCATCAGTTCTTCCAGATTCTTCGTTTGCTGGCCGATGATGAAGTATCCGCCTCCGCCGATTACGACCAGAAGGCAGAGATTGACGATGAGAGCGACCTTGACTCCAATTCGTTCCGTAATAAACCTGAACATGTTATCCCTCCGTTTTTCTGGATGTCATTTCGAATCCAGCATCATGGCCTTCACGGCTTGTAACCGATCCGAATCGCGCCCCAGTGCTGATTCCGAATCATGATCGGAATAGACAGATCCGCCATCTGCTCGCCTGTTTCCCTGTTGTACTTCTGAAGAATGTAAGGTTCGGAGTTTTTGGCTGCAGCGAGACCGGTGCGGTCGTTGAACAGACGCTTGGTTCGATTTCCGACCAGATCCTTGTCTTTGTCTCCTGTCAACGGTTGTGAATACTTGGTGTTGTGCGTCGGGACATACCCGTTCTTGTCGGTTGCAACGACAAAAACCAGTTTGTCACTCTTCTCGAGATATTTGTCCAAGATGGCCTGAATCGATTCATCGAGATACTTGTCGTATTGAGTGTTGAACTTCTGGGGTGTCGTTCCGGGGATGGGGATGTAGAAGGTATCGAACAGTTGGCCGAGAGACAGTTTTCCTGATGTGATGAGGAGTTCCATCTGGTCGATGACTTCCTTCCTGCATTCTTCGGCCCAAGTCTTCACCTGGAGATCAAACCCTTTCAGTTCGGCGACCTGCGCATGCGAAATTGGAATCGAGCTTGTGACCGCGAGCGCGATCACCAGCAGAAGAGTTCCTTTCCCGTTTGATCTCATGAATCACCTCCGTTTCGGAATCCGTGCGGATCCCCGGACTAGAAGCTGAACTGGGCCTGAATGACCAGTTCATCGTTATCGATACTGTCGCCTTCTTCCATTTTAAAGATGTAGTTGACGAAAAACTTGGTGTTGATGCTCGCGATGGAATAGTTGACTCCGGCGGTGAAGTAATCCATGGCGTCATCGTCTGAATCGGTATTGGGATCGAAGGCTTCATACCGGCCCAAAAATTCCCATTTCGGATTCAGAATGTAAGAGCCCTGAAGCATGTAAGCCCTGCTGTCGATCGAATCGGTCGCGGCATAATCCACGCTTCCCATGACATACTCGGCGGCGAAGTGGAATTTCGTATGCAGCCAGTCCCAGTTGAATCCGAAGCGACTGACATCGAAATCTTCATCTTCGACACTGTCATAGGCCTGTCCCAACCAGCCGAACAATCCGATTTTCATCTGTTTGAGGGGTTTGATGTCAACCCGCGCCAGAAAATCCTTGGCATCGTTGTTATCGCCCCAGTCGTCCCCCTTGAGTGCGGTCGAACCGGGATCCGTCTGATATCCGTTGAAGACGCCGAATGAGAAATCGACGAGAGGCAGGGTGGTGGTGGACTGCATACCGGTCTGACGCCACATGGCGAACTTCGAGGTAGTGAACGGGTAATTCACGAAATCCAGTTTTGCGGTCGACAGCGGCATGTAGAGGGTGAAACTGGGGACGAATCGGCCGATGGAAAGCTGGGTTTTGGGGATATAATTGAGATTGAGGCGGGTATCGAGAATGTACGGAGTGGCGGCGCCATCGCCTTGAACGAAGAAGCTGACCTTGTCCGGGATAAGGACACCGGAAAGGATCAGGCGGGCGCGCTTGAGTTTGAACTGAGAGGCGATGGCATCATCCTCGTACCAGGTGAATGTGGATTGATACACCCCTCCGAGTTTCAAGGTGCCGAATCCCACCTTGACGGTTTCTTCTTCTGCTCTGGCGACTGAAAATCCCCCCGAAATCAGCACGACGAACAGCAACGCGATAATCATGGAACTCGTATGTCTCATTGTCTCCTCCTTTGCATATAGATGCTTCTGCATGGACACGAGTGATCACTCAATGATTTTTGAAATCTCATCGAAGAACTTCTTCTCCTGAGATTTGTCTCCGATCTGGGCGGCCATGAGATTGGCCAGATCACGTAAACGATTCTTTGCGGGCGGGCCTTTCGAGAGCCAATCCGAGACCGTTTCCTGGAGTACGAGATTGGCGATGGGGCCGATGGAGCGTGCGAGGCAGACTTTCATGCGGTCGAGAACCGGGGCCAGAGCACCTTCTTTGATGACTTTGTTCGGGTCGATGAGTTCTTTTGCCGGTTCCCGGGCTTGCGCGGACGGCATCGTGGGGATTCCTCGCGTTACCTGTTCCTGGGGTGCTTTGCGCAGTTGTTCGACCGCCGCCTTGACCTCGGGCACCATCATGCTGGCCGTCATATTGATGAAAGGATAGTTCGCCGTCGGTTCACAGATGATGATGAACGAACAGTCGGCATCGACACGCTTCACGATCATCAACGCCTCTTCGTATTTGATTTCATAGCCGCTCACGGACAGCCCGGAAGAATCACCCATCTTGAAGATCCGGGTCAACACGCCACCGATCTGGCGAAGCGCTTCATCCCGAAACATGGATGGCAGGTTCGATCCCGTTATTCCGAGGTTGCCGGCATAGACGAACGATCCGAGAATTCCCGGGACCATCTTGAGTTCATTCAACAATGTATCCATGGCATCCTCCGTTTCACGTCGTTGAAATTCGGTTCAGAACCGGCTTGATACTGTCGATGATCATCGTTGGAGAAACGGTAGAACCGATTTCGATTCCGAGTATGAATTTCGGGCCGTTCAACACAACAAGTTTTTCTCCGCCACTCTGATTCATGACCACATAATTCGGGCCGTTGAAACCCATGAGCGTTCGCATCTGTTCGGTGGACATCCCGACAAACAGGATGAGATTACCGAACTGATCCCCCTTGACGCCCTGCTTGCTGACGATGGTGCCATCGCGTGAGGCAATCACGAGTTTCGTGATGCCGTTGATCGCGCTGATGGATTCGACGAGCTGCTCTACCTTGGACATCTTGCGCCTCCTTCCATGCGTCTTGCCCGACCCGATGTTTACGGGAGCGGAATCAAGAAACCGCTGAAGACACGTCTTGCAAAGACAACGCCAACTGCTTGAGCAAATCGTGCCTGTGGCGACTTGTCCCTCCGGCGATGCGAATGCCGTATCATAACTCCGACGGAGCATGAAATCCAGAACGGGGATCCATGACTGAAACAGAAGATGCGGATCGATTCAAATTGACCGATCGGCCCAAATTGATCGGTTTACAATGAGCCTTTTTATCGCGCATGAACCGCAGACATGCCAGCAGCAGGGAACGCAGGCAAGGCATGCTATTTGCTTATAGGATTCGGCATGGTTCGGGAGTGCAGGGAAGCTCATGAAAACTATCCTGATCGTCGATGATGAAAAACCATTCGTGATGAGTTTGCGGGATGGCCTGGATATCAACCTGAAAGATATCCGGATCTGCATCTCCAGCAGCGGACGCGACGCTCTACGGGAGATGAAATCGCAACCGATCGATCTGCTCCTGCTCGACCTTCACATGCCCGACATCGATGGCTATGGTGTGCTGAAAAACATGAGACGCCGGAAGGTGAACATCCCCGTCATCATCATGTCCGCATACGGATCCGGCGCGAAATCCACTGCGGAAGCACTGTATCCGATCATTCGTTTTCTGGAAAAACCACTCGATTTCAATGAACTCCTGACCATCATCGAAACCGTATTGATCCCTGCCGACGGTCAATAACAACCGATCAACCAGTGCATCAATAATCCATGAGACTATCCATGAGATTACTCAGTTTGTCCTTGTCGATCACGGTTTCCTGATTGTTGATGCTGTATCGGAATTCCGGATCGAGCGTGTCATCGGAGTCCATGAGATCATTCATGCCGGCAAGCAGGTTCGATTCCGCGTTGACACGGGTGCTGGCGTCGGAAGGCTGAGTCGCCGGTTCAATGGCTTTTTTTACGTCTGAACGAGTCCTGATAATGATTCTGCTCAGCGCTTTCTGAAACGGATTCCGCTGGGAAGGCGGCAGTTGAGACAGCAGTTTGACGGTGAGGTGAAAATGCTTCGCCGAGAGATGAATTTTCAGGGCTTTGAGAAGATGATCGAGCGCATGGATCGGATCCCCGGATTCGATCGCAACCTCGGACAGCATGATGTACAGCCGGAAATCCGCCTGTTTGTCTGCTGAAAGTTGGTCCCACCGAGGATCCTTGACCACAATCAATCGCTCCTGCACACTTGTTTGAATAACCATATGTTACCGGATGCGATCATCAGGACATGGCTTTCAGTGCCTTGGCCCGACGTTCGATGAATTTCTTCCAGACCGTTTCGAAAATCTCCATGCCGGCGTCTGATTGATTCGAAAGTCGCTCGCGGAAGTTCGCACGCGCGTCCTTCAACTTCGACTGCAATCGGGTTTCGATGTCCCCGAACAGGATCCCATCGTCGATTTCCTTCGAATTATACAGCAGCAATTCGGAAACCATCAGCTTGGCCGTTTCTTCGAGCTTCATTTTGCTGGATGCCGCCTGAGAACTTCGGGTCATCCGAAAACCGGGCTTGAAACGAATCCGAACCTTGGGAGGAATCTTGATGGGCTCACCCGTTCGGGGATTTCGCCCGATGCGCTTGTTCGTCTGATTCGGTACAAAAGTCCCCAAACCATGCAGGCGGATCGATACCAGCTGTTCCATCTGTCCCGAGATGATATCGATCAGTTCATCGATGACCCGCTTGACCTGCCCGGGGTGCAAGTCGTGTTTGGTCGAAATCATGTCAATGATGTCTTTCTGAGTAAGCATGAAACAGCCTCCCTCTCAATTCGACACGTTGATGCCGAGTTCTTTTTGGACCTGTTCGAGAACCATGCGGGTGATCTTCTGAAACGTTTCGACCACCCCGATCCCTTCCATTGCGACCGCTTCGAAATCCGGAACCTTGATGTAATTCAATTCCTTGCGCATGTCTGCTATCGGCATCGCGGATGGGAGATCGCGCTTGTTGTACTGGAGGACCACCGGAATTTTCCGGACATCCAACCGATAGAGCTTCAGGTTCTGGATCAGATCATCGAAGCTTTCTTCATTCGCTGCCCGGCGAGCCGGATGCGAATCAGCGACGAAGACCACACCATCGACCCCATTGAGAATGATGCGGCGGCTTTCCGCATAAAACACTTGCCCGGGAACCGTAAACAGATGAAAGCGCAAATCGAATCCGCCGACTTTCTTCAGCGCCATCGGCAGAAAATCAAAAAAGAGGGTCCGATCGGTTTCCGTCGCGAGCGACACCAGGTTTCCTCGATACTGAGGGTGTGCTTTCCGGTGAATGAATTGCATATTGGTGGTCTTGCCCCCAAGTCCCGGGCCATAGAACACGATCTTGGCGATGATCTCTTTTTCCTTGATTCCCACCTTCGGCATGAATATTCCTCCGGGTTCAGCGGAATTGTGATTGAGATTCAGCGTAAGCCCGGCGACACCGGGTCAGGATCTCGAGGCATGTATCGGAGGGCAGACCGGTGACGGCCTGAATGTCTGAAGGTGTTGCGGCGAGCAATCGCTGAGGTGAAAAGATGCCGACTTCGAGCAGGGATTGGACCATCCAGCCTTCCACGCCGGGGGCGACGACGAGCGACAGAATCAGAGAATGTGAGGTGGCATCCGGATCCATCACATCGAGTGCCGAGGCATGATGGGTGGATTGCGGAAGGAGTCGGGCCAGTTGATCGAAAGACTGCAGAAGCTGGATCCGATCGAGAGGCCGCACCACCGATGTGCTCATCGTGGCCTCGAGTTGCGCCTCCATTCCCAAAAAAGCCTGATGCAAACTGCGGAACCCCATGGTCTCGGCGGATCGACGCAGTGGCCGGATCGATGCCAGGAGCGCTTCCACCAGCTTGAGATTGGTATTGCCCGAAATCAGAGCCCGGAAGCCAACAATGATCGGATCGAGGTAGCCGTCGAGAATCTGGAAGAACAGTTCGTTCAGAATCTTCTGATCATCCGCTTCATACTCGGCTCCATACACCGCATCCCCTTCCCGATACTCGGAAAAGATATCGACATCATCGAAATCCTCCAGAATTTTCTCCATGTCTACCGCCGGCGCTCCCTCCGAACCGCGATCCCGGGCGTTCCCCGAGTCTGCATCGGTCAATTGCGTGATCGACTGCTCGAACTGCTCAAGAGATGCCAGCAGTTTCAACAACTCGACGACCGGTTGTGACATTTTCCTGGATTTCATCCTCCGTCTGATCTGGTCGAAATCGATCTCCTCAGAAAAAAATCTCAAGGCAATCTCCTCCAGTGATTCGATGAATCGGTTGATCAGCATATCGAATTCCGGCCGGGAGTCCGTTCTGTTCATAAGGTCCATCCATGGTGCTTTGCGGTTCATGGCTTCGCGTTCGAGATGTATCGACGCACTCCATCCATTCCGCAGCTTTTGCAAATGTCGTTCCATGCGCCTGCCGGTCCGGATATCGCGGTGCCGCTATGATCGCGCACCACACTCCGGTCGGGTGACGGATGGAAGGATCGTCCTGAAGAGCCAATTTGATCAGGTGAATCATTTTGACCGGGTCATGACGTCGGCGATCGCATCGTCGAGACTCCGGTGGGCGTAAAAAGGCCACTTCAACCAATTGGTATGTGGATTGCTTGGAATCGTCAGGGGGATTCTGCGGATCGCGAGCGGGGAGTATGAGACATGACGCGGAGTGCAGTCAGGGTGATTCTGATCAGTTCAAATCATGAAATCATTCAACGGTTTCTCGAGGGGAGCTCCGATCTGCGAATCGATCTCGAAGTGACCCCTGTTCCTCCCGCCGGCCATCCGATCGGCACCGACGAATCCATTCGTCTGGTGTTCTGGGATATCGACCCCTTTCATTTTCCCGACGATGAACAAATCCGGCATCTGCGACATGTTGGAGAGTCTGCGGTGATCGCCATCGTCGATTCGTCGCTCGATCAGGTCCTCATAAAAAGCGGTCTGTTCAATCGAATTCTGGTCAAGCCCATCGATGCCCGGGATATTGCGTCGATCATCCGATCGGAATCCCAGTTTGCTCAACAGGTCAATTACCAGAAGATCATGTCGTTCTACCGCCAGATCTTCGACAGTCTTCAGGAAACCGTGGTGATTGTTGACGAGAACTGCAAAATCGTCAGAAACAACCGATCCTTGCTTCTCATGAAAGGACTCGGTCTGGATCAGATCAGCACGCAGGCATATCGGGATGTTCTGAATGAAACCTGTCATCAGGCCATGTTTCAAAGGACCACTCCATGCCACATGCACGGCGATCAATGTCCGATGATATTCCTGAAAAAAGGGTATGCGCATTTCCAGACGACTCTCCATGTCCAGGATCGCTTCTACCATGCTGAGATGACCCGCGTGGATGATCATGAGACCGGGAAGCAGTTTTTCGTTGAGACGATTCGGGATATCACCGAGCAGAAACAAGCCGAAGATGCACTCCGGTTCCAGATGGCATTCGAGGAGGCAATCGATCAGATCAGTTCATGCATGCTGAAATCCAACCCCGACAATCTTCAGGTGCATTGTGAAGCCGCATTCCAGTCCATTGCGAATCTCATCCGAGCCGAACATCTCTATTTCATTCAGCCATCCGAGATCTTTGATCAATGGTTTGTTCTGTTCGAGTGGCTCAACCCGACCTGTCCTCCATTCTATTCCCATTCCAAAACCTCCATGACGGTTCTTCCGGATTGGCCCTTGGTTCAGGAAACGTTGTTCGTCCGTAAGGAAACAGTCTTCTTCCAGGATATCCGGTCGATCCCGGACGCATCGATCCCGGATTACTTTCATGCGCATGGAATCCAATCCATCGCTCTGATCCCCGTCAAACAACAGTCCGGATTGCATGGAATCATCGGGTTCGAGTCGATCGGGCACGCGTTCGCGGTTTCCGGCAACCCGGTTCACCTCCTGCGGCTGCTCGGCGAAGTCGTCGGTAACGGCCTCGATCGTGCCTATTTCGAGGCAGCACTCAGACGGAGCGAAGAGCGATATCGGCGAATGACGGAAAACGCCCCCGATATGATCCTGCGATTCAACGTGGACGGCATTCTGGATTATGTGAATCCGGCGGTCGAGAGAATTCTGGGGCATTCACGGGACAGCATGATTCAGACCAATGTTTACGATCATGTGACGTCAGCGTCACGCGAAAAACTCAGAAAACAGCTTACCACAACATCCGGAGTGAGCTATTTGTGGCTTGAAATCGATTGCGTTCATTCAACCGGAGCCAGTTTTCCATGCCGTATGAGTCTGACCATCGATCGAGACGAATCGGGGAAAGTTGTCGCGGTCGAGGCGATTGTGACGGATTTGCATGAGTACAAGCAGATGGAGAAAGAAAAGGAGCAATTGCAGGCCCGATTGTTTCAGTCCCAGAAGATGGAAGCTATCGGAAACCTGGCAGCCGGGGTTGCTCACGAAATCAATAATCCGATCGGCGTCATTCTCGGATTTTCCGAATACCTTCTCGATTCCATGAATCTCTCCGATCCGATTCGAGAAACACTGGAAATGATCAACACGGAATCGATCCGGATCAAAGATATCGTCGGGAAGATGATGGATTTCGCCCGTATGGAGAAGGCGGAATTCAAACCCGTCAACCTCAATCGGATCGTACGCGAATCTCTGAAACTGATGAAACACAAGTTGTCACAACGGCATATCCGCATCTGGCTCGATCTCGAAGAACCCGACTCGATTCTTTCCGGACACGAAAATGCACTGAAACAGGTTCTTCTGAATCTGATCATCAATGCGATGGAAGCCATTCCCGCCGAGGCGCACGGAACGATCAGCCTCAGCACTAAACGCAGGGGAGACCAGAAGATTCTGCTCACGATCTCCGATTCGGGTGTCGGAATTTCACCGGAGCACATGAATCTGATCTTCGAACCATTTCACACCACCAAAGAAAAAGGTACCGGTCTCGGACTTCCGATCACGGCGTCGATCATTCGCGAGCACCGAGGAACGATCGATGTGGATAGCGTTCCGGGGAAAGGCACCACGTTCAGGATCGTGCTTCCGGCCGGTTCCCAGGTTGTACCGAAGCATTCCGGCTTGCCGGATAGAAAAGGAGTCTCGACATGATGCATCCAGCGCAAGACCGACAATCGGAGCGGATTGTCATATTGTTTGTCGAGGATGAACCGAACATGCTGCAGCTTTTTAACAAAGTCTTCAGTGAAAAGGGGTATCAGGTTCTGACGGCGTCGAACGGCATTCGCGGCCTCGAAGCCATGATGAACACCATGCCGGACCTGATCGTTTCGGACATCATGATGCCGGAAATGGACGGGATCTCGTTTTTCAAGGAAGTAAAAGAGCGATATGGCGAAGCCCGGCCTGTTTTCATATTCCTGACGGCAAAAGTGGATGAAAACGACATCATCAACGGCCTGACTCTCGGCGCCGATGACTATCTCACCAAACCGGTCTCGATCAGGCAGCTCCAGTTGAAAGTCGAAGCATTTTCGAACCGGTTGCAGTCCCATCGCGCCATGGTGTCCTCCGGCCTGATCGGAAGCCTTAAAGACCAGAGTATCGCAGACATCATCCAATTCCTGGAAATTTCCAAACATACCGGTGTTCTGTCCGTACAAATGAAAGGAAAAACCGCTACCATGAATCTCAAGGACGGAAAAATTCTCTCGGCTGACTTTCCGCCCTTGACCGGATCCGAAGCGGTCTATGCCATGATTGCCCTGCAGGACGGAACGTTCCGATTCGAACCCAAACCGGATATCGATGAGACAGAGCGAATCGAAGCCAGCAGTTATGCGCTGATCCTGGAGGGGTTGAAGCGAATCGATGAGATCGGTCGGGATCAGATCCTGCAGAAAGTGACGGATAGTCCGATGGCTTTTATCCCGGAGCCTGATGATTTATCCATGGAAGACGATATCACGACGGAAATTCATCAAACGAAGCGACTCATGAAGGTCAAACCCCGATCAACCCCGCAACCGAAACCGATTCCCGAATGGATGCATCGGGGGCTTCTCGAGGTCATTGCATCACATTGCAGCGAAATCGAACCCGATCAGATCGATTATTCCAGACTGCAATCGGACCGGTTCGAAACGGACATGAATTCGACCGATGCCCGCCTGACTCTGATCATGGTGGCTGATGATACCCGGTTGGAGGAACTGATAGGGACCATGTCCGGAGTCTCATCCCAGGCGAGCAGACAGGAAGGCAGTTACGCCAGAATTCGGTTTACGATTCCCGATGATCTCAATATTCAGTTGATCGGCATCCCGACTGAATCGTTTATTGCGCAAAGCGTCCTTCAAAACCTTGCCGGCGAGAACCCTCTCGTGATCCTGCACGCTCCGGAGCCGTTTCCGGCCATCCTGGAAATCCTCGATACGATCGGGATGCCGGGGTTTGTGGTCGTTGCGGGAGAAGACGAAGAGCGTATCCGTCAGGAAACAGGGACACATGAAATCGTAAGCGAAGTGATAACAGGCCGGTTCTCGACCTGGCTTTCATCCCTGCTGACCCTGAAGAGGATCTTTATCGCTTTCGCCGGTCTTGCCGATCGGGTTAAATGACTCCAGATCGGACGCACTGATCGGCAAGGTTACTTGAAAAGTGCTGCCCGTATCCGGTGCGGATCGTACGGAAATCCTCCCGCCGAGTTTTAATACGGCTTTGCGCACAATCGCAAGGCCCATCCCGCTCCCCTCGAACTCCGTCTGTGGATTCAATCGCTCAAACGCATCGAAAATCCTGGATACACATCGGTCGGGAATACCGATTCCGTTATCTTTGACAGAGATCACGATTTGATTGTCCGACTGCTTTTTCCACGAAATGATGACCTCTTTTCGCTCACTCCGGTTGAATTTGATCGCGTTCTGAATCAGATTACTGAAAATCTGGAGAAGGAGAATCCGTTCAGAACGAAACTCCGGCCACTGATCCGGCAGGTTGAAGGACACATCGGACGTTTCGATGGAGGCGATCATGGATTGGAAAAGGGAGCCCAGATCAATCGGTTCGATGTTCATCCGATACTGTCCGACCTTTGACAACTCGAGAATCGACTCGACCATCCGGCGGGATTCGTTGATCGCGCGGTTCATCTCGTTGAAGTAATGAATCGCCTTGTCCGAGAGCTCTTTCGGGAGCTCTTCCCGAAGGAAGATGGCGTAGTTGCGGATGGCGCGAAGGGGGTTTTTGAGTTCGTGCGAGACGGCATATGAGTATCGGGTGAGTTCTTCGTTGAGGGTTTCCAGCTCTGCCGCTTTCTGGGACAGAAGCCGATTGGCATCGGTGAGCTTTTCTTCCGCCTTGATTTTTCCGGAGATGTCACGGATGGCGGAAACAATCGTCATTTCGCTCTGGATGTGAATGGTATTGGACAGCACTTCGACCCAAACCGGTGAACCGTCCGACCTGCAGTCTCGGATGGTGCAGATCCGAGGTTCATTGGGAGCGGGGATCGTGTTTTTTCGCGCGAGAAAGGCATTCCGATCCAGCGGATGGATGAAATCGATGACCGGTTTTCCGATCACGGGATCCTTCGATTCGTACCCGTGCAAGGCCAGCCATGTCGCGTTGACGTCGAAGATCAAGCCTTTCTGGACGAGACTGAGGGCTTCGAGAGTATCCGAGAACAGCACGCGATACCGTTCCTCGCTTTCCACCAGGGCCGCCTCCGCCCGCTTTCGCGCGCTGATGTCTCGCGTGATTCCAATGATTCCGATCGGCCGGTCCGATTCATCCAGATCGAATATCGCCGTCACTTCGCACTGAAGTGCGTGCCCGGCGGCATGATGAATGTCCAACTCGAATTGGAACGGGTCGCGCACAGAGGTCGGATCGAGCTGCCATTTCTTCAATCGCTCGTTCAACGATCTCCGGATCGTTTCGATCGAACTCAAGGGCAGGCTCTTGTAAAGCGATGTCTCGACGATTTCCTCGGGATGAATGCCCCGCTGCATCCACACGGAAGGGCTGATGTAGGTGCGATTGAGATCCAGATCCAGAGTCCAGAATACATCCGGAAAATTTTGCTCGATCAGTTCAAAGAGGTGATGCTTCGGAGTTAAGGCGTTGACTCGTTCCCGAAGCGCCTCGATCTGATCCTGCAGCATGCGCACTCTGGACGATTCCGTGTCACGCCGGGTCGATTTCCGAGTATTTGCCATTCCCGATGATGACTCCCTCTTTTCTCGATCGGTGATATCGGATACATAGTATCCAGGCATCCGGCCGGAAAAACAACACCCCGGTCGGTTTTCCGGAAGCAAGGAAGGAGTCAACGATGGAATTCATGGTGTGCGGATTCGGCGAAAAAGAAGAAGAACAGTATCTGCCGACTCTCGAAAACCTGGGCGTCGGCCTGGAACTGCAGAGTTATGGACTGGTTGGATCGAAGTCCCCTGAAGCATGGGATTACCGTCTGCAGCGGCATCGCGAAATCCGCCGCCGTTTCCCGGGCCCTCTCGCGATCCACGGTCCATTCCTGGGTATATCCTACAGTTTCGAGGATCACCTGTTGCGGTCGGCGGTTCGGCAACGACTGGACATGACCTGGAACGTCGTGCAGGAGTTTCGCCCGCAGACGCTCGTTCTCCATACCGCGTTCCAGGAGGAATCCATCCGCTTCAACTATCTTGAACAGTGGATGAAGGACAATGCCGCGTTCTGGCAGGATGAGATCGAGCGATATGCGGGGATCGGGACAACCGTCGTGCTCGAAAATGTCATGGAAGTGTCCCCGGAGTTCCAGATCAATCTGCATGACCGGATCGCACATCCGAATCTCAAACTGTGCATGGACGTCGGGCATGTCAATCTGAGTTCCAGAATCGAGCCGGCCCGATGGATCCAGGCATTCGGACCTCGGTTGCACCACGTCCATCTGCACGACAATCATGGTGACCGCGACGAGCATCTCCCGATCGGAAAGGGGACGATCGCGTTCGATCCGATTTTCGCGGCCTTGCGGGAATGTACGCCGAATGTGACTGTATCGCTCGAAATCAATGCGTCAGGGCCTGAAGTCGCCGAGAGTCTCGCGCTGGTCCTCCAAAAGTACCGATAAAAAAAAAGCGCTCTCGCGGGAGAGCGCTTTCGGATCGTTGAGTCGATTATTTTTTGACCGGAGCGTCCGCAGGTTTCTCAGCCGGTTTTTCGGATTCTTTCGTCATCGGGCATTCTTTCTTCTCGCCGTCTTTCATCATGGGGCATCCGGGTTTGTCGCCGTCTTTCTTGCAGCAGCCATCCATGCCACCCATCAGACCCATCATCATGTGGGCGCGGGTCTGCATGCAGTTGGTCATGTGTTTGCAGGCTTTTTCATTCATCGCCTTCTGCTGGGCGACCAGTTCTTCGAGCAACAGGATGGTGGCTTTGCCGGCTTTGTCTTTTTTGGCGGCTGCGAGCAGCATGTCGAGGCGGGCGTTGGCTTCGTCGCTGTCTTTCTTCATGGCGTCACAGGTGTCCTGCATGCCCTTGCAGCAGCTTTTCATCATGTCGTCATGCGGTCCGGTTTTGCATGCCGAGGCGCATCCCGGCGCTTTCATCTCGGTCTTCGCAGCATCATCCGCCGGTTTGTCCGCAGCGGTCTGAGGTGTGTCGGCGGCGAATGCGGCCGGGAGACAGATCAGGGCGAACGCCAGTGCGAACAGGGTGAATGTCTTCTTCATCGAGTTTCTCCTTCAATGAGCGTTTTAAATGGCGTGTCAAACACGCGTTTATGCATACTACACACGAGAACCGAAACGGATCCCGAAAATATTAGACTCCGGTCCGGGTGAGAAGATACGCGGATAACGCCGCCAGGGACAGAAAAGCACTGATCCAGTTCGAAATGTCGCGGGGGGCTTCGAGAATCAGATGAAATCGGGAGGGGAAATAGAACATCAGTCCCATGAGGAAGGTAAAGAGCAGGGAAAGGAACAGCCTGAGACCCGGTGATTCGGCCGGGATCGACGCCTGGTCGGCCATCGAATAGAGAAAGGAGAGCATGATGCATCCCAGACACCAGACGGCGAAATCCGCGGCGGCGAGCCGCATCCGCTGCCTGTGCATTCCGGCATCGTCGCGATGCGCTGTGAGATCGTCCCGGCGGGACCACAAGATCAGACAGATCATGGTGCTCAATGACAGGGGAAAGAAGACAATCAGACTGACGATCAGGAAAGAGCTTTCGAATGCCGGGGGGAAGACCTCCGAGACGGTGACGGAGAACGCGCCGACTGCCAGGGCGCCGAGCACCGACTGAAGGATGACGAAGAGGATCAGACCGGGCATGCATCTCGAGCCGAACCAGCGAAGCCCGTTCATATAATCCGGATCGTCACGTTTCCACAACAGACCGATTCCGTAAAGCAGGTAGACCGGAGCGACCAGGTGTACGGCAATGGAATCCCAATGCGTCCGGAACAGTTCGAACAAGACGCCCTGAACCGCAACAGCGGCGGCATCAAAGAGAAACCGGAAGAGACGGCGGGGTGACATGACGCCATCCTATGAAGAAGTGTGCCGTTCGGTCAAGTCGGGGACAGAATCCGGCGTCTTCGCGATCAAAATTAAAAAAATTAATTTAGATATTGACTTTTTTAATTATTGGATTTAAATATGGTTATGTGAGGCTTGATTTTAAAAAGGAGGTGCGTATGGCTCGTCGATTGAAAGGTCCGTGTCCGGCATGCGGGACTCCGATGGAAATCGCTCGATACCGGTGTCCGAACTGCCAAACCGAGGTTTCCGGGGTGTTCCAGGCCTGCCAGTTCTGCCATCTCGAACCGGATATCCAGAAATTCATCACTCTGTTCCTGATCAAACGCGGCAACATCAAACTCGTTGAACGCGAACTCGGAGTCTCATACCCCACCGTCCGCAAAGAACTCAAACGCGTCATTCTCGCACTGGGATACTCCGACGATGACGAACCCCCCGCCGTGTCCCGCTTCGAAAAAGCCCAGATTCTCGATCGCCTCGACAAAGGCGAAATCGATTTTAAAACCGCCATGGCGATGATTGAAGGCGAAGAAAGAGAGGAATGATATGGCGCAGTTGAACATCGAACGCGAATTTCCGGTGGAATCGCTCGAAAAACTCGATATCCGAAACACCAATGGCCGCGTGGATGCCGTCGGCTGGAACCGACCGCTTGTCCGTCTTGAGATCCAGGTCGAGATGCCCGGTGAAACAGTGCCGGATGATGCCCAGCCCATCATCTCCATCGAAGAACAGACACTCCGAGTCAAAGCGGGGTTCTATGCGGGACCGGGACACTTCAACATGGATGAATTTGTCGATGAAATGGGCAGGATCGGTGACAAGGTCCAGCATCTGATCACGGGGATCTTCGGCCGCGAGGCTTCCGAGAAAAAACCGGCCGATGGAAGTTCTGAGGACAAACCCGAAGAAGACGATTCCGAAGTCCGTTTGAATTTCAAGTTTCCGGCGGCGGGTCGTCCGGATGTAAAAACCCACATCCGGGCCATGGTTCCGGAATCCGTGGAACTGAAGGTCAAATGCATGAACGGTCCCGTCTCGATTCAGAAGATTCAGGCGGATACGAAGGCCCAGACCACGAACGGACCGATCCGGATCGAAGGGTGCTACGGCGAGCTCGCGCTGAAAACGATGAACGGCCCGATTCAGGTCGATGATTCCGCCCCCCGGGAACTTCTCGCCAAATCCATGAACGGCCCCATCCGAGTATCCATGACCGCCCTCCGGGGTGATGTCTCGCTGAAATCACTCAACGGTCCCGTCCGCCTGTCCATTCCCCCGTCCGCCTCTGCCATGCTCCAGGCCAAATCCACATCCGGGCCGGTCAAGGTATCCTCTCGATTCGAGGCAGATAAAAAAAGCATCCGGGCATTCGAGGGGTTGCTCGGTTCCGGTGAACATGTGGTCACTCTGAAAACCGTCGCAGGTCCGGTCACGGTTCTGACCGATGAACTCGAAGGTGCTCCCATGCCTCCTGCTCCCCCCGTTCCGCCGATACCACCCGCGCCTCCGGAACCGCCGACGCCTCCCGTGCGCCCATCCCCGCCACTGGCTCCGTCACCTCCCGCTCCTCCTGAAGGTCCACCTCCGGTTCAAACCCCGGATGTGGCCGCGCATCCTGCGGAAAACAACGACATGGACGATCCCGATGCGTTGATCGCCAGGATGCTCAGGAATGGTAAAATCACGGAAGTGGAAGCCGAGAAACTCCGGTCAGCCTTGAAACGGTCATGATCCGTTAACGGACACGCTCGATCGCCCGTTTGAATCCCGGGAGCGAATCCTCGATCATTTTCCGGGTGACGCAGTAGGACAGCCTGAAATACCCTTTTCGTCCGAACCCGCGTCCGGGAACCGCCAGGATTCGCTCCTTTTTCAACTCCTGAATGAAGTCGACTTCGTCGTCGATCGGACTTCGGGGGAACAGGTAGAACGCACCTTCAGGCGTGATGATGTCGTATCCGAACGAACGCAGATTCTCAAGCAGAAGCGCTCGGTTTTCCACATATGGTGTGATGTCGACGATGGCATCGACGGCCTGACCGAGCGCACGCTGCATCAGCGCAGGGGCATTGACGTATCCCAGAATGCGATTGCAGAACGTCAATCCGTCCGCGATCAACTGGGCATCCGGAAGTTCGGGATTCACCAGCACATACCCCAGACGCTCGCCGGGGATGGCAAGTTCCTTGGAATAGGATGTGCAGATCAGCGTGTCCCGGTGCATCTTGAGCATGCACGGCACCTCGGCGCCGTCGTACACGATCCGCTTGTAGGGTTCGTCCGACAGGATGTAGATCGGATGGCCGAATTCACGGCTTCGGCTTTCGAGCAATTCACCGAGTTGTTTGAGGGTTTTTTCCGGATAGACCCGGCCGGTCGGATTGTTCGGGGTGTTCAGAATGAGGGCTTTGACCGAGGCATCCAGGGCCATATCGATGGCTTCGAGATTCAGATTGAAGTCGATGTCGGTTTCCACGATCCTGCGAACGGCTCCGATATTGTCAATGTAAAATCCATATTCAACGAAGTACGGTGCAAACACGATGACGGTTTCACCGGGGTTGACCAGCGTCTTCAGGGCGACGTTCAAAGCTCCGGCCGCTCCGACGGTCATCACCAGGTGGCGGCCTTCGATCGGGAGATCGAATTCGGCGGCGAGATGCCCGGCCAGGGTGTTCCGCACGGCCGGATAGCCGGCGTTCGGCATGTATCCGTGTGTTCCTTTTGCCGGATCATCCAGGCATTTCTTCAGTGCTTTCATGAATTTTGCCGGAGGTTCTCCCATGGGGTTGCCCAGCGAGTAGTCGAAGACGTTGTCAGCGCCCAGTTGCGCCCGCATCGCAGCGCCTTCCTCGAACATCCGCCGTATCCACGATCCTTCCTTCATGAAATGTTCAATCTTCTGAGAAATGGCTCCCGGCATAAACCCTCCCGTTCTGGATGATCTGTCTGGTCTTCGGCGACCGGCGCCGCACAGGGATCCGGTCCTGTATCGAACCTTATATCGTAACTGCTCCGTAAAGGAAAGAAGTTCGGCCCTGCGCCGATCGGCATCTCTCAGAATGTCAGTATTCCCGCTTCCTCCCAGGAGTAAGTCGCGGGCCAGGACCACGAGGCGGAATCCATCAACCGGGACTGGAACCGGATCAGATTGAACCGGAGCGTCCGGCCCGGCGCCAGATCCAACTCGGTCAGGGGAATGCGGATTTCCAGATTCCACGCGCCTTTCTCGGAAGCCGCCGCTACCGCAATGTCCCCATTCCACTTCGCATCCAACCGGGGCCTCGCATCCTTCGCCGTCTCCAGCGGTCCCTTCTGATCCAGAATCACGCCATCGGGATTGAGTACGATCTGCACGCACGTTTCCGGGGGTTCGCCGCACCAGAACATCAGAAACACACAATCCCCCTCAAACACCGGCGCATCCCGCCGATCTCCGAAAACCTGCATTTTCTGGGGCTCCGATTCCGAACACGCCATCCCGATATACAGATTCGCCTCGTCATGCACCATCGTCACCCGCGTCGCTTCGATCGCGGAAATCCCCCCGTCGGGGTTTCCGAACTCATCGATCGAAACGGCCTTGCGCCAGGCTTTTTCCAGTAATCGTCCGTCGATCGTGACTGGTTTTCCGGTCGAGGGAATCGCGGCCGTCAGGCGGATGCCCGGCCGCTGAAACGATGTGTATGCCCTGCCGCTCGGCAGCGTGCAATTCACGGCCAGTCTGGGGAGAGGATAGACGGTGTCGCCGCGCTGTCGCGCCGAAAAACTCAGGGATGACGATATCCCCTCGATCGCAAACGTGCCGGAATGCGGCGACATCTGCCATGCCGAACCTTCATCGTTCCATGCAAATGTGCCTCGAAACGGTGTATCCCCCGGATTCTTCACCATCATCGGCACCGGCCGATCACCCCCACCAGGGGCATCGATCCGGAAATCCGCCGCGAGCGTTTCGTCGATCGCATTCTGCGCAAGCAGGTCGGAGACCGGAAGATGGTCCCCCGGTTCCGTCGCTCCCGGACGAATGATCGTGCAGGAAGCCGCATCGTCGAGCACCGTGAACCAGCCGAACTGGTAAAACTCTCCGCGATCCGGATTGTCTCCGATGTGCCCCCCCGACGATCCGATCATCTGGTAGCGAATGCCGTCTTTCTGCATGAAGGCGCTGTTGTGGTAATGTCCTGAGAACACCCAGTCGACGCCTCCTTTTACGAAAACCGCATGCATGTCGTCCGGCAACCCGGATTGCTCGGCCTCCAACCAAAACGGCTTGTGCAGAAATACACAGGTGAGGGGTGCCGCGGCGTGCGCTTCGAGATCGCCCGAGAGCCATTCGATCTGGTCACGCCCCATGTTTTCGTAACTCCGGATCTGACTGACATCGAGCACGATGAAATGCACCGATCCGGCGTCGAACGAATAATACGCGGACACTCCGGTGCGCTTCGAATACAACTCCCGGCTCGTGTCATTGAAAACATCGTTGTTGCCCGGCACAAAATAAAACGGCATCGACAGAATCGCAAGTCGCTCGAGCACATGATCCCACTCCCGATTGATCGATTCTGCGTCTGGCTGAGGCCCCTCGATCAGGTCTCCGACGGTGATGACGAGATCCGGTTTGAGATTATCGATGTCGCGCAGGGTTTTCTCGAAGACGGAGTCGTCAGCCGTTCCCGTCCGGTCGCCCAGGATCGCGACACGCAGCGCCGCCTGCCCGATCTCGGCGAAACACAAAACCAACAACGGTATCCACAACCAGCGATGATGTTTCATGCCTGAATCTCCTGTTATCCATCCGCCCGGAATCCCGTCGACTCCTTTCTCGAACCGTCGAGGGTTGGCGAAATCGGAATTATCATCGAACGGGTATGAATTTACAACAGCGATGCATCGGGGCTAAGATAGCGATGCCACAGGAGAAAGCCCCATGATCCCTGCTTCAGACTCATTCCGATTGACCGTCGTTGTGCCCGCTGCCGGCCGCTCGAGCCGGATGGTGAGATTCAAACCGCTGCTTCCGTGGCCGCCGGACTCGTCGGAGGGATCGACTGTCATTGAATCCACGATTCGCTCGATCCGCACGGGCCTCCTCCGCATGAATCCGCTCGAGTGGACGCTGATCGTTGTCTGCGGGCATCGTTTTTCCGAGATGTCGGTCTTTCTGCAGGCGCGTTTCGAGGGGATCCGTGTCATCGAGAATCCCGATCCTGACGCACCGATGAGTTCATCCATCCGGTGTGCCATGCCGCTGGCTCCGGGCGGATCCCATGTCATGGTGCTTCCCGGGGATCATCCCGCGGTCCGTCCTGACACGATTCGCGATGTCGTCCGGAAGGCGATGTCCGATCCCGGCTCGATTGTCGTTCCTTTGTATGCCGGGCGGCGGGGGCATCCGGTCATCTTCCCGCCGCACCTCCACCGGCGTCTCGCACAACCGGACCCGGAGTCGGGATTGCGGGCGATCATTCATGATCCCGGCGAGGCAGTAGAGGTGATGGAGACGGGGGATCCGGGTATTCTTCTGAACCTGGATTATCCGTCCGATTACCGCACCCGGAATTCGTGATGGCAGGCCTGGTCCGGCGGATTGCTTGATCGCTGAAAAATCAGTAGCATGGACCGCGGACATCCAGGGGAGGAGTCGATCATGGAGCATGTGTTGACGCAGGAAAAAACCCATGTTGTCGGGAAGCCGGTCATTCGACCGGATGCGGTCGAGAAAGCGGTCGGGCGATCCCGGTATATCGCCGATCTGACACGCCCCGGCATGTTGCATGCCGTCACGGTGCGGTCGGCCCTGGCGTCCATGTCTTCCGTGCGGATCGATCCGTCTGCGGCTGCCGCCATGCCGGGGGTGGTGTGCATCGCCACGGCAGCGGATATTCCCGGCGCCAACCGGGTGCCTCTGGTGTTCCAAGACCAGCCGTTCCTGGCCGAATCCTCGGTCCGGTTCCATGCCGAAGCCGTCGCTCTCGTGGCCGCCGAAACCTATCTCGACGCGGTTCGCGCCGCCGAGGCTGTTCGTGTCGAGGGCGTCGCGGGTGTTCCATGCATCGACCCGCTCGAAGCGCTCAATCCGTCGGCGCCCCGGATTCACGGAGAAGACAATATCTTCAAGGCGTATGACATCGAGCGCGGTGAGGTGGATCGGTTGATGGCCTCGGCGGATGTCAGGATCGAGACGACATACCGGACGCCGCATCAGGTCCATGCGTATCTCGAAACACAAGGCATGCTGGCGGAATGCGATGATACCGGCGGTATCCGCGTCGAGGGTTCGATGCAGTGCCCGTTTTATGTCCAGGACGCGGTTGCCGCGATTCTGGGGCTGCCGAAAAACAAGGTCGTCGTCGTGCAGACCACGACGGGAGGAGGATTCGGCGGGAAAGAGGATGTTCCGTCGATCGTGGCGGGGCACGCCGCTCTTCTGGCCTGGATGACCCGCCGTCCGGTCCGGCTGATTTACACGCGTGAGGAGGATTTTCGCGCGATGAGCAAACGGCATCCCAGCGTGACGCGCGTGCGCATCGCCTCCACCTCCCACGGAAAACTGCTCGCCGCCGACATCCTTTACACTCTCAACGGCGGCGCATACGCCACGCTCTCACCCATCGTGCTGTGGAGGGGAACCGTCCATGCGGCAGGGCCCTATCGCTGGGACGCGGTCCGGATCCACGGCCGGGCGGTCGCGACCCATACGGTTCCGTGCGGTGCGTTCCGGGGATTCGGTCAGCCCCAGGTCGCATTCGCGATCGAATCCGCCGTGGATGAACTGGCGCTGAAACTGGGTATGGATCCTCTCGAACTGCGCCGCAGAAACATCCTGCGCGAGGGCGATGTCACGGCGACGAATCACCGGATCGATACCTCGTGCGGCATGCAGGAAGCGCTGGATCGGGCCGCCGAGGCGATCGGCTGGGCCGAGCGCTGGAAACCGGCGCCTTCCGTCATCCCGACCGGGCGTACGTCCATGCTGCGGGGAATGGGCGTGTCGGTTTCGTTCTATGGCGTCGGACTGGGTGCCGGAGGCAAGCATCTCGCCCGCGCCGGCGCCTACGTTCAGATTGAAAGCGACGGATCAGTCCGGATCTTCATCGGGAACACCGAGATGGGGCAGGGGGCGCGCAGCGTGATCAGCCAGATTGCGGCGGAAGCGCTGGCGGCCCCGTTCGAAATGGTGCATCTCGGCTCGACCGATACGTCGCGTGTGCCGGATTCCGGCCCGACAGTCGCTTCTCGAACGACGGTGATGTCCGGCAACGCCGTGCTCGATGCCTGCAGGAAACTCCGTCTGCATCTCGATCGCACCGCAGCCGATCTCCTGACTTGCGCCGACGACCAGATCGTCGTGTCTCCGGGACGCTATTCGGTCCGTGATCAGGACTGGCGGACCATCCCTTATCAGGAAGTCGTCGCCGGAGCGCTCTCCAACCGCCTGCCGCTCGCCACCGCAGGATACTTCGTTGCGCCCGATACATCATTCGGCGAATCGGGTCAGGGGAATCCCTACATGACCTATGTCTGGTCGGCCAATGCGGTTGAAGTCGAGATCGATCCGGCGACCTTCGAGATCCGGGTTTTGCGTATCGCCGCCGCGCATGACGTCGGCAAGGCGATCAATCCGCGTGAGGTGTCCGGACAGATTCAGGGCGGTGTTCTCCAGGGCCTCGGATACGGCTTGATGGAGGAAATCGCGATCGCGCCGAATGGCGTCATGCTGAACCCCGGATTCAGCGGATATCTGATTCCGACGCCGGCGGATGCTCCGGAAATCATCCCGATCATTGTCGAGCATCCCTTCCCGGATGGTCCATTCGGGGCGCGCGGGATCGGCGAACCGCCCCTGATCGGAGTCGCTCCGGCCATCGCCAATGCCATCGCCAACGCGTTCGGGGTTCGTGTCCGTTCCCTGCCGCTGCGGCCGGAAAACATCTATGCGCATCTCCGCGCCAGGGAGGGAGATCGATGAGCGCGTTTCAGACATTCCGTTTCAGACTCAATGGGGGCGACGCCGAAGTGACCGTTCCTCCCACGATGTCCCTTCAACGCGTGCTTCGCGATGTTCTGGGACTCACGGGCACGAAAGACGGATGTCGGGAGGGGGAGTGCGGCGCCTGCACCGTTCTGCTCGATCGCGCCCCCGTCGATTCGTGCATCGTTCCGATCTGTCAGGTCGATGGGCGCGAGGTGATGACGATCGAGGCGTTCAGCGGCAGAGAATCCGACTCGCACCCGCTCGTGTCCGCTTTCGTGTCACACGGTGCGGTTCAATGCGGTTTCTGCACCCCCGGAATGATCATGTCCGCCGCCGGTCTTCTGATCGACAACCCGGATCCCTCGCCGTCCGAGATCGAAGCGGGATTGGCCGGTAATCTGTGCCGATGCACGGGATACGAAAAAATCGTGTCGGCCGTGAAAAGCGCCGCGGATTCTCTCGGAAATCGCGGAAGCCGCTCCGACCGCGCGATCCTTCCCGCCATGCACCCGCGCCGCTATACCGGGCAAACCTCCGAATTCGAGGGCATCCGGGTCATCCGCCCCGAATCAATCCCGGATATCGACGCGCTCGTTGCCGATCCCGCTACCCTCCGGTTTCTCGCCGGCGGAACCGATCTGATGGTCCAGAAAACGAATCGGAAACCCTGCGGGGATCTCTGGGTCGACCTGTCCGCCCTGAAAGACCTCCGGGGAATAGACCGGGTGAACGGATCGCTTCGGATCGGTCCTCTGGAGACCTATCACGCCATCGCGACCCATCCGCTCGTGAAACAGTATGCGCGCGCGCTTTCCGAAGCGGCGGCGATGATCGGATCGGATCATATCATGCGGCGGGCGACGATCGGCGGCAATCTGGGCAACGCGGCGGCCTGTGCGGACGGTTATCCGCCTCTCACCGCGCTGCATGCGCAGGTCCGGACACGATTGAAAGGGACAACTCGCGTGCGCCCGGTCGAATCGATCCCCGTCGCAAACGGCCGCTCAAGCCTGGAACCCGGCGAACTGATCACGGATATTGTCATTCCCGCCGGAGACACCACTCGGTCGGTGTTTCATAAATCGATGCCGAGACACGCGCAGTGCATTGCCAAAGTGTCCCTGGCCATCTCCATGTCCCTCATCGATGGCAAAATCGTCAACCCGGGTTTCGCTCTGGGTGCCGTCGGTCCGACCGTCATTCGCGTCCCGGATGCTGAATCCCTGATGGCGGGCCGCAGGCCCGAGGAATTGGACCGCAATGCGATCGCGCACGCAGCCGTCTTGGTTGCCCGGCCCATCAACGATTTCAGATCGGATATCGATTACAGACTCAGAATCGTCGAACTCGAAACGCTCAGATTACTGCAGATTCTGTCAGACTAGAGTCTCTTCGCCGAAATCAGAGAAATCTTCCTCGGCTTCATCCAGCGGAATCATCTCGATCTCGTCATTCGGCAATTCGGCTTCCTCGGTTTCGAAATCGAGATCGACCGTGGGTTTTGAACTCTTGACCTTGGGCTTGAAATCCAACCGCGGCTTGCCTCCGCATTTCGGGCAAACCGGACTCGGGCGGTTCAGGTCATAGAACTTGATATCGCATTCCGAACACTGATGGCGGCCGCCGAGTTTGTCTTTTTTCACAACCATGATTGTCTCCTCGTGCCGTTCAACGTCAGTTTCCTGTGACTTCACCTCAACACGCTGTGCTATATATATGGAAATTCAACGAAAGATCAAGATTTTTTTATCATGAGGCGGATTGCGCGACCTGCACGGCGGCGCTATCATCGATTCGTCCTGAACCATTCATCGATGAGGGGCATATGCGGCTATTCACTTCGACAGGCCTTGCTCTCTGGTTTCTGATCCTCTTCAGCCCGGATGGCGGTTTCGCCGCCGATTTCGATTCGGGTCCCAAACCGGTTCAGATCACGGAACGGGAACGCCGGACGGCTGCGATCGACGAGCAACCGTTCATGGACCCGAACGACCCCCCGCACGGCCGTGTCGTCAGCGATCCCGAATGGGCGCCCGCAGAATCCGTCATGATCGGGTGGATGTGGTTCAATTCCTATTTCATCGAGGTGACTCGCGCGTGTCGCCTCGCTGCAGACGTCCAGATCATCGTCGAGACATCAGGTCAGGAGACCTCAATACGAAACATGCTCACGGCAGCCGGCGTTCCACTCGACGGCGTCGAGTTCCTCCGGTTCGCTCTCGATACATGCTGGATTGTCGATTACGCCCCCTTCTTCATATCGACCGACGGCACCCGCGAACTCGTCGATCAGATGTACCCCGGACGCCCGGACGATGACGCGTTTCCAACCCGTTATGCCAGTGCTTATTCGATCCCTTCCTATTCGTCCGATCTCCGCATCGAAGGCGGGAACTTCATTCCGGACGGGCAGGGCGTTTGTTTCACGACGAGTTATCTGTTCGAGCAGAACGCGGGGTATCTGAGTGAAGATGAAGTGCGTGAGAGAATGCAGGCGTACTGCGGCTGTGACACGCTCCATGTGCTTGAACCCCTGGACGATTACACCGGTCACATCGACATGTTCGCCAAACTGATCGACCCCGGGACGATGCTGATCGGGCAGTACGAGCCGGGGGATCCCGAATATCAGAAACTCGAAAACAATGCCGAGTTCATCGGGAATCTCATCGCAAGCACCGGGTCGCACTACACCGTCGTCCGCATTCCGATGCCGGGATCGACGGACTTGTACTGGACCTACACCAACGGTCTGATTCTGAACGATCATGTGTTCGTTCCGACCTATCGGACGGATGAAGACGCTACCGCGATCACCGTTTATGAGGAACTCTTTCCGGAATCGACCGTGGTCGGCATCGATAGTCTCGATCCGATCGAATACGGTGGGGCCATTCACTGTACGACCAAAGCGGTTCCCGCCCTGATGCCGTCTCCATCGCCCGATCCCTCCCCGCCTCCAACGGTCACTCCGCCCCCTTCCCCGACACCGACTTCTCCGGCCTCCTCCCCCACTGCCACGCCGACCGGATCCCCCTCGCCGACTGTCACCCGGACAGCGGTTCCATCGCCGACTCCGACGGGTTCTTGCGGCCTGACCGGATCGTATGTGTGGATGCCGAGTCATGATTTCACTCCCGGTGATGTTTGCCGGGTCGATGTCGATCTGTGCAATTCGCTTGGAACAGCGCTGCCCGACACGCATCTCTTCGTCATTCTCGATGTCCACGGCAGCCTCTTTTTCGCCCCGTCGTTCGGCGCATTCGATTTCTATCGATTCAATGTGGCGGAAGGCGAAACCCGGGTGACCGTCATTCCGCCGTTTGTCTGGCCGGATGGAACGGGATCTGCTTCCGGATTGATGTGGTATGCCGGGATGACGGATCCCGGCATGAGCGCTTTGGTCGGAACATACTCGACCTGGGAATTCGGCTGGGTGGAGAGGTAGCAGTCGATACCGGTTCTGGAGGAAACATGCGGTTTTTGTGTCGTTTCGGGGAAATGATGCTGAAGAGTCGGCAGGTGCGCCATGCCTTTACGCAGAGGCTTCTGTCCAATGTTTTCGATGCGTTCAAACGCAGCGGCTGCGGGGTGTCGGTTCACCTCGAGCAGGCTTATCTGTTCGTGGAATCGGATGCGGCACAGGCAGCGTCGATTCTCGAACGCGTCTTCGGAATCCACTCCATTTCTCCGGTTCATTCCTTTCCATATTCGGATTTTGACGCCATGAAGCTTGCCGCGGCGAATCACTTCCGTCGGGCTGTGGAAGGGAAACGGTTTGCAGTGCGATGTCGGCGGGTCGGCAAACATGCTTTTTCCTCGCGAGATGTGGAATGTGCCGTCGGCGCGCTGCTCGTTGCAGGGGGCCGGGTGGATCTGACGGACCCCGAGGTGACCTGTCGGATCGATCTGCGGGATGAGCAGGTCAGCTTTTTTACCGATGAACGGGAGGGGGCAGGCGGATTTCCGATCGGGAGTCAGGGCCGGGCGGTTTGCCTGATGTCCGGTGGCATTGATTCGCCGGTCGCCGCGTGGATGGCTCTCCGCCGCGGTCTCCGCATCGATTACCTCTTCTGTAATCTCGGGGGACCCCTCCAGTTGTGGGGTCCGAAAAGTGCGGCGAAACACCTCACCGATCAGTGGAGTTACGGGTACAAGCCGTCTTTTTACACGATCGATTTCACGGACATCCTGTCCGCGTTTTCACGGATCGATCATCGGTACCGCAATATCCTGCTCAAGCGCTTTTTCTACCGGGCCGCTCAGATGCTCGCGGTCAGGGTCAAGGCCGATGCCTTCGTCACCGGCGAGTCTCTGGGCCAGGTTTCCACCCAGACGCTCTCCAATCTCCGCACGATATCCCGTGCCACGGATCTGTTCCCGTTCCGGCCCCTGATCGCCATGGACAAACTCGATATCATCCGGATCGCGCGCCGTATCGGAACGCTCGAAGTCAGCGAACAGGTCCCTGAATTCTGCAATGTGGCGGTATCGAAACCGAAAACGCGATCCTGGCCGGCCGGTGTCGAGGCAATCGAAGCGACACTCCCGGAAGGGTTGCTGCCGGATGCGATGCGGACACTCACCCGCGAAGACCTGATCACGATGTCGATGCCGGAGCCCCCCGAGTCGTGCGCGATCGATTACATCCCCGCCAATGCACTCTATGTCTGGATCGCGGCGGCCGATGACCGCATGCCACCGCCGGCCGAAGCATCCCAGGTCATCGAATCGACAGGCATTCACGCCTGGTCGGCATCGGTCACGGGGGACCGTCCGGTCGTCCTGAACTGCCGGAAAGGCCGATTGTCGCGGGATGCTGCGGCGTATCTGCGTGAGAAAGGCGTGGAGGCCTATCATTACGAGGAACCGGAAGCGGTTCAGGACGGCTCTTTGTTCGGCTACAACATCTGATTGCGGGGACGTCTTGCAAAGCCCGCGAGCGATCGGTTAGAAACAAGCTATGAAAACGATTTCCCTCATCATCATTCTCGGTATCCTCCCGGTGCTCCCGGCGCTCACCTATCAACTGGGCCCGGAGCAACGCATCACGTTCACCCCCGGCGCCTCCTGGTCGCCGACTGTCGGAATCGACGGCAACACCATCCATGTCGTCTGGCTGGATTTCAAGGATCGCGTCAACGGTGAACTCTATTACATGCGATCCACCACGGTCGGCATTACCTGGGAGCCGATCGTCCGGCTGACGCAGAACCAGTTCACAGAGGAATATCCGGATCTGATCGTCGACGGCAGCAACCTCTATCTTGTGTTCATGGAACCGCTTCCCGAATACAACGGTCTGGCCGAGATTCACATCAAACGGAGTTTCGACGCGGGCGTGACCTGGGAGGGGGATCGCCGGGTGAGCCAGTCGTCCGGTCAATCCCGGAATCCGCATCTGATGAGGAGTTCCGAGGGTATCCTGTATCTGGCCTGGATGGACGATACCAACGGCTGGACGCAGACCTATATTACCCGCAGCCACGATGCGGGCACGACCTGGGAACCTCCGTCGATCGTCGGACGGAGCTATGAAACGGTCGATTTCGGCGAACCGTTGCTGACCGAGACGCGGCAGGGCGAGATCCTGCTGACGTTCATGAGCACCTACAACGGCGATCCGCTGGGGGGATGGCCGCCCAATGAAATCTACACCATCCGGAGTCTCGATCGTGTCGCCACATGGATCTTCCCGGCGCTGCTCCTCTCCCGGGACCTGCCATCCGAATACTCGACCTGCTACGATCAGATGATGTACCGCGATCCCTCGGCGAATCTCCATGTGACCTGGTGGGAAAACACCGAGGGGAGCCAGGCCTTCCACCGCGTCAGCTTCGATGACGGCTACACCTGGTCTCCTCAAACCCGGATGTCGACATTCCCCCCGAATCATCCCATGCATGAGATCTGGGGCGACGGCGCTCCCAAGGTGGTGTACCGGACCGGAACCGAACTGTGGGCGGTGTTCAACAGTCATTGGACGGTCGGCCAGGAAACACCCCGGCGCCGCGGAGACCTGTTTTTGATCGAAAGTCAGGATAACGGCCTTACCTGGTCACAACCGATGCAGATTTCGTACGCCGGCAAGGCGCGGGATCCCCAGTTGTTCAAAATCACGGATGACCAACTCGGAATCATCTGGATGGACGAACGGGACGATGTGCGACCGGATCAGACCAACTGGGGCGATGAGCTGTACTTTCGGACGATCCATTTCGGGGTGAACGAAGATCATCATCCGCGTATCTATGGAGCGGGCTGGTGGAATACGGCATTTTCAGAATCCGAAGGTGGCACGATCGAGATTCTCGCACTGGTCGTCGATCCGGATGGTCCTTCCGATATCGTCCGTGTGGAACTGATGTACGATGGCGAACCCCTCGGGATCATGCTCGAAGCGGGTGGAGGCGACCTGGGATTCGATCCGGACAGCGGGGTGTACGGTGCACGGTTTCAGGGGGGTCCGGATGCCGCCGCGGCAGGGCAGTACTCGATACAGATCGAAGTCGAAGATGCATCGGGACTCAAGGCTCGCTGGCCGTATCTCGAACTGTTCGACGATGCCGGCGTCGCACCTCTGACAAATCCAATGCTGACACCGGGGTTGGCCCTGCCGGGAGATGCTCTGTCACCGCATATCTATCTCGGCGGTTTCTGGGATACGCATCTCGTTGCCACGCAAGGCGGCGCGCTCACCTTCATCGCCTATCTCACGGATGATGACGGCGACACGGACGATATCACCCGGGCCGAACTGTATTATGAGGGGATCGCTACGGGCATCGCACTCAATGACGATGGTCAGGAAGGCGGAACGGGCGACGAGGTCGCCGGAGATTTCCTGTTCACCTGGAAAACATTTGTGCCGCCCGGCACACTCTCCGGATACGAAGGCACCTATCCGTTCACGCTCCGGGTCGACGATGCTTACGGGAATCAAAGCGAATGGCCCTTCCTGGCGGTATGGGAGTAATCGGTATGCGCATACACACTCTCGGCGTTTTTCTCCTCCTGATGATCTCCGGTGCAATCGCCGCCGTCGAACCGCTCGCGCTGCAAACCGGAACTGCACTGTGTTCGGTCGCAGGTCCCGATGGAACGACTCTGTACATCGGAACCCGGGGCGGCGGGTTGTATCATCTCGTGCCGGGATCATTGACCTGGGAATCGGTTCCCGTCCCGGGAACATCTCCGGTCATCCGGGCGGTTGCCGTCGGGCCGGACAACGAGGAACTGATTGTTGGAACCGATTACGGAGCCATGCGCAGTACGGATGCCGGCACATCCTGGACGCCAATCTGCGAAATCCCTGTCATATCCTGCACTGTCCAGACGCAGGGAGGGCTCTCCTCCTCCATCCTGCTGGGCTCCAGGGGGTCGGGTCTGCTGCGATTCGATATCGCGACAGGAACACTCACGCCCCTCACACGAGGGTATCCGATTTCGCAGGTGCGCGGCGTGCTCTGGACGCCGAACGAACCCGACCGGATCGTGCTCGGGACGCAATCCGGTGTTTTTGTCTCATCAGATGCCGGTGTGACCTGGATTCCCCGAAACACCGGTCTCGGGTTGCTGCCGGTTCGAGCGATCTGCATGGATCCTGCGAAACCGGAGATCCTGTTTGTCACGACGCAGGAGAAGGACAGCGATGTGAGTGAAAACGGCAAGCTGTACCGCTCGACGGATGCCGGACTCGAATGGTCGCTGGTCTTCAGTGAGGTGTGTCTGACGGACGTCGCGGTCGATCCGTATCACGCCGGTCGCGTCGCGGTCTCGAGTTGGTATTCCGGCGTGTTTATCTCGGAGGCCAACGGTGACGCCGACTCATGGGTGCCTCGAATCGACGGATTGACACCGAAACGCACCTATTGCGTGTCGTTCCTGTCGGAAGGTCTGTTCGCAGGCACGTGCGGCGGGGTATTCAGACAGATCACGACCGAAGGTCCCTGGACGCTGATCGATTCGGGTTTCAAAGCAGCCAACGTCAGGAAACTCCGGAACGTGCCGGGCAGCCCCTCCGCCTGGTACGCCGCCTGCTCGGAGAACGGGCTCTGGAGATCGATCGATAATGGTGCGACCTGGCTTCGTGCGATGAGCGGGTTTCAACCGCTCCACCACGACGTGACCGATATCGAGATCGATCCCGTGAACCCGGTTTATATGTACACGGCCATGAACGGGTTTTTCGTATACCGGAGCAGCAACGCGGGCGACACGTGGTCGTTCCTCGATCCGGGCGGGTATCTGGTCATCGAGGATGTGGCGGTAGATCGCTACAATCCCGGCAGAATCTATGCCGCCGGTTTTTTCAACGGATTGTACCGCAGCAACAACAGGGGCGACTCCTGGGAATCCGCCACCGCCGACATGACATGGCTCGGTTGTGCCAGCACGTTGACGCTCCCGCCCGACGGGTCGATCGTTCTTGTCGGCCAGCACGACGGCGATTACGATCGATCGATCGATGGAGGGGCAAGCTATACACATGTCAAAATCAATCCCGGAATCTGGTACCGGACCGATGTGAACGAAATGCTCATGGCCAGCCAGGACGGTTCCCGCATTCTCTTCGCAACCGATCGCGGAATCCATATCTCGACCGACTTCGGCCAGAGCGTCTCCCCGGCGACTCCGGAGATGAGCGTGGTCGTGTTCTACTCGCTTGCGGTTGCACCCTCGAATAATTCGATCGTCTATGCCGGAGGCGATCATGGGAAGATCGTCCGATCGACGGACGGCGGGGTCGGATGGTCAGTCTGGGAAGCGGCCTCCGGACTCCCGGACGCTCCGGTGAAAAGCATCCAGGTGGACGCCCTGAGCGCGGATCAAATTCTGGCGGGACTCAACGGGTACGGCGTGTATCGCATTACACCATGATCCCGGTCAGAGTGCCGACCTGATACACTGTTGTCGCGACGATCCAGCCGATTACGGTCAGTCCGGCCCACTGGAAAAACGCCCACTTCCACGAACCGGATT
Source organism: uncultured bacterium (assembly GCA_937951895.1). Taxonomy (GTDB): domain Bacteria; phylum CSSED10-310; class CSSED10-310; order CSSED10-310; family CALFER01; genus CALFER01. The sequence continues at coordinate 15,405 of CALFER010000059.1, read as the reverse complement.
CCCGGCGGGTTACGGCGATCGTCGCCGAACAGGGCAGGGCGATCAGGGCAAAAAGCGCCATGCTCAACCCGGTCAGCGGCGCATACTCCTTCCGGAGCAGATTTCTCAGGGCATCGCCATGCTCGATACCGCTCCCGAGCGAAAAAACGATTCCGATCTGCGCGACGAACAGCTCCTTTGCCGCAATCGCTCCGATGAAGGCCGTCCCGATCCTCCAGTCGAATCCCATCGGCCGGATGGCCGGCTCCATCAGCATGCCGATGCGTCCCGCGAGCGAGTATTCGAGACGCTCGGCGGAACGCATCCGCTCAACATCGCCCTCCGGAATCTGCTCACCCGCTGCGATTTTCTGATCCACATCGAAACTCGTCCGGACCGGAAACGTCAGCAACCCCCAGAGCAGGATCGAAACAGCGAGAATGATCGTTCCCGCTTTCTGCAGATACATCCAGGACCGTTCCCACATATGAATCAGGACCGACCGGACGCTCGGGAGACGATACGGGGGCAATTCCATCACGAACGGCTCGGCATCGCCTCGAAACAGGGTTTTACGGAGAATCCGGGCGATGAGCAGCGCCAGAAGAATGCCGGTCAGATAGAGCAGCCACAGGACCGTCGCCCGCAGTTCCGCCGGAAAGAAAGCCGGAATGATGAGCAGATAGATCGTCAGACGCGCCCCGCAGGACATCAGCGGCAGGATCATGATCGTGGTCAGCCGGGTTCTCTCGGAACGGATCGTCCGCGTCGCCATGATTGCAGGCACCGTGCACCCGAAACCGATGATCAACGGAATGAAACTCCGGCCATGCAGCCCGATCTTCATCATCACCTTGTCCATGATGAACGCTATCCGCGCCATGTAACCGGTGTCTTCGAGAAACGCGATGCCGATGAACAGAAGAACGATGTTGGGAAGGAAGGCGATCACACCGCCGACTCCGCCGACGATCCCATCGAGGAACAGCGACCGGAGAAGCGGCAGCCGATCCGGCATCCACCACATCCCGATCCGGTCCGAAAACAGCGCGAGAGCCGATTCGATCCATTGCATGGGGATCTCGCCGAGATTGAACGTCATGAAAAATACGGCGTACATCGTGAGCAGAAAGAAGGGGATTCCGAGCACCCGATGGGTGACAACCGTATCGATCTTCTCGGTCAGCGAAATCCGGTCGATCAACGGTTTGGATACGGTTGCCTCTCGGGTCACACCGCTGGCGAAGCCATACCGCCGGTCGCCGATCAGCACCTGGGGCGGGTAGCCGGTCACGATCTCCAGACGCCGGATGCTGCGATCCACCCGCGCGAATAACTCCCCAGTCTCCGGTTTATTCCGGAACAGACGCGTGACGTCCTCATCGTTCTCGAGCAGTTTCATGGCGGCGAACTGAGCGTGAAACGGGATGCCGTCGAACGCTTTCACGAGCGGGATCAGAGTCTCGATCTCCCGACCCAGTTCATTCAGGTAATTCACCGTCGGTATCGGCCATGGATTTCCCCGCGCTTCCAGAATCCGTTCCATCAGCCGGTCGATTCCCACTCCCTTGCTCGCGATCGTTTCCACGACGGGACATTCGATTCTGCGCGAGATCGTATCGGTGTCGAGCACGATGCCGCGTTCCTTGAGTTCATCCATCATGTTGAGCACGACGATGACACGAACGCCCATTTCGAGGAGTTGGACAGTGAGATACAGGTTGCGTTCCAGATTGGTCGCATCCACGACATTGACCACGACATCGGGCTTTTCGGTCACCAGAAAGGTTCGGGCGATGGTCTCTTCAAGGGAGTAGGATGTCAGACTGTAAATACCCGGCAGATCCACGATGCGGATGGAATGACCAGCGTGCAGCACACGCCCCTCGACCTTCTCGACCGTGACCCCGGGATAGTTCCCGACATGTTGATGCGCACCGGTCAGGGTGTTGAACAGAGAGGTCTTCCCGGAATTCGGGTTTCCCGCGAGCGCGACGAGCATTTCGGTGGGTTTTTGCGAGGCGGTCATGGTTCGGGTCGGAATCATGCGGCATCAGATGCCGTGGCGGGTTGGAGCAGGATGGCGTCGGCCTCGCCTTTTCGCAACGATAGATGATACCCGCGCAGCTTGATTTCGATCGGATCCCCCAACGGCGCGACCCGCTCGATCGTCACCTCGACATTCGGCAACAGCCCCATATCGATCAGCCGCTGCCGGATGACCGGCGTTCCCAGCAATCTCCAGACATGTCCGCGTTCGCCGGGTTTGAGGTGCGACAACGACCGGGCGGTTTCGAGTTGCTTCTTTCTTTCCTCCCGATACGGACAGGTCGGGGAATGGCAACTGATGTCGTTCAACTGGTTGCCGATGTGATTGCAGTAATCCAGAAAACCGGTTTTGATGTTCGGATGGAGCGTATCGATGAACTCGAAGAAACCGACGAGTTTCCGGAGCGTCTCCGGACTGATGTGATGCTCGATGGAACACGCGTCCTTCTCCGCGGTGTCCTCCGATACATTCAGCAGCGACACGAGAAAACTTTTGAAGAATTCATGTCGGGATACGATGCGGACCGCGAGTTTTTCGCCTTCCGGGGTGAGTTGAACGAATTCGCGGGCATGATAGACGATCAGGTTTTCCCGTTCGAGGCGCTTGAGGGCGGTGACGACGGAGGACATCGCGACAGATCGGTGCTCCGCGATATCTTTGACACGGGCAACGGTTTTTTCACGGATCAACTGGTAGATGATCTCGAGATAATCCTCGAGGCTTTCCGAAAATGTTCCGATGTTCGCCATGATCTGCTCCTTAATCAATTAGATGCCTCTAATCAACTCAGTTGATTCTAATTTAGTTAGACGTCCGTCTGGTTGTCAAGCAGGAGATTCATCCTCGTGCGACCGGTTCCCCTCTCTGTTGCTCCCTTCGCTCTTCTTATCTATTGTATCCGCATTCACTCGCTCGCACCTTCAACCCTTCAACCGATCGAGAACACCTCACAATGACGATGATTGAAAGCAAACCGGTCGAGCAGAACGTGATCATGCGACCGGACGTGTTCGGCCCGGTCGCCGCCGTCGCCGCCGTGCTCACGGTCGAACTCCTGGCTCTGGTCGCACGCCTGGCTCCTCCCCCCGCCGACCTGCTATTCCGTGTCGTTTTATTCCATTGCATTCTCGTTGTTCCCTTCATGCTCATGGCGGCGATTTTTCGTCTCATCGGAACGGTTCTCGGCGGGAGAGGCACGGCCCTTGGGGGAACCGCGCTGGGGTTCGCTGCGATGGTGCTGTTTTCCGGTGAACGAGGTCTCGATGTCCGGATTGCCGCGATCGGTCTCCCGGTGCTCGTTGTGCTCACGGGCTATCTGTTCCGGCATTCGCCGGTGTGCCCCGGCAACTTTTTTCCTTACATTGCCGGTGGAGTGGTTTCGTCGCTGCTGGCCAAGGGATCCCTCATCCGCCAGGGCAACTGGACCAATCTGGTCTGGGCGGTCATTGTACTGCTGCTGATCCGCGGATCTGAATATCCGGCGCGACATGTCAGACTGCGTCCTTCGGGAATCATTCCGGTCATCGCTTTCGTGGCAGCGCTGATGCACGGGTGGTCGGAGCGCGGATCGGTGCGCATACCGACGGACGTTTCGATCGATTCCGGGAAAACGAACGTGGTCATCATCATTCTGGATGCGACTCGCCGGGATGTCATCGATCCGGGTTTCGACGGGGTTTCGGCTGCTCCCGGACTCGTTTCCTGGGCAGCGACGCGGGGCGGGGTTCGCTCGATGGTCGCTCCCTCTCCTTCGACGCTGCCTTCCACGGCATCCCTGTTCACCGGTCTTCTCTCGAGTCGACATGGGGCGCACCGCCCGGATCGGGGTGACGCCGCTGCTCCGGAATTCGGTTATCCCCTGAGCCTCGATGCGGTTTGTCTGGCGGAGCGGTTTGCCGAGAACGGCTATGTGACGGCTGCCGTTTCGGGGAACTACGCGGTGTTCGATCCACGGTTCGGGTTGGACCAGGGTTTCGAGTATTACAGTGCCGACCGGAATGAGGCGGGGCGGTTCATCCGCAAGCAACTCGTTGACCGATGCTATCCGCTTCGGCGCATCGTTGAGAACCTGGGCTTCCCTGCGTATGGATATGAATCGGCGACACCGTACCGGAACGCGGAGGCCATTGTGGACGAAACGCTCGACGTGCTGCGCGCACTGGACGCTCACCCGTTTTTTCTCGTTGTGAATATCTTCGACGCGCATTCCCCGTACATTCCTCCGGAATACAGGTCAATCCGCCGGCAGTATCCCGATACGGACTGGATCCTTCAGGGCGAACCGCTGATGGCTGTAGAGAAGGCGATGATCGGTGACGGCGCAGAGTTGTCCGCCGACCGCCTCGCCCTTCTCAGGGAACTGTACGCCGCCGAAGTCCGGTACGCCGACCGCCACCTCACCCGCCTGCTGGACGCGCTCGATCCGAAAACGACATGGATTGCCGTCATTTCGGATCATGGTGAGTTCATGGGTGAACACAGCATGCTCAAGCATTCCACATCTCTGTATCGCGAACTTCTGGATGTGCCGCTGGTCATCTCGGCACCCTCATCCGATCCTTCCCTCCAGGTTGAGGGGATCGCAGACTTCACCGCTCTGCACGATGCGATCCTGCGGGCAGGCGGAATCGAACCGCCGCAGCGAAATCCTGTGCCCGGGGTCGTCTCCGAGACATTTTCGGCCCAGCATCCGATGTACGACACCGGGAAACGGGTTCTGTGCACCGAGAATATCGCATCGATCGAGCGAACGCCGTGGAAACTGATTGCCGGAGGTACATGCGGAGACCAGTTGTTCAACCTGGAATCGGATCCTGGCGAGCGCGTGAATCGGATCGATGCCGAGCCTGAGATCGTCCGCGCCCTGAAAAGCGACATGGATAAACATATGGCGGAACCCGGTGATGCCCCGGTCGAATCTCATCCGGTGGAGGAGATATCGGAGGATTTGCGCGAAGAACTGGAAGTGCTGGGGTATCTGAATTGAACCAGGGGACCGAGAAATGAGACACCTCTGCAACCGGCTGTTTCCCGATGATGAACGGGTGACGTTCTATACGGCCTTCGGCTACCTGTCAGATGAGAACTGGATCATTCCGATGCGGATCTGGGTGCATGAATACCGGAGACCGATTGAGCGGCTGGTGGTCGAATTCGCGCGAAAGCTGGGTGTTTCGGATCCGAACGAACGGGCGCTTTTCCGATCCCGGATCCGGCCGTTCGTTGCGGACAGCGAATCCCTGGAGCGGGTCGAGTTCGTGTTCGACGGTGATCCGGCCGGAGAGCGGTTTCGGATCGAGAATGCGAGGGGACGGTATCCCCGGAGCGATCGGAACGGCAGGATCGAGGGGCAGGTTCGGATCCCGAGAGCGCGTGCGGACGAGATTCTGGCGGCGCAAGGGTCGGAGGACGGCTGGCTGACGGTTCATGCGGTCTCGCGCGAGCACACCGGGGCAGGCCGCATCCGTCTGATCGGCCCTGAGGGGCATTCGGTCATTTCCGATATCGACGACACCATCAAGATTACCGGAATCACCGAGGGTCGCAGACAGGTGATTCTGAACACGTTTTTCCGCGAGTACAAACCGGTTGCGGGCATGGCGGAGTTGTATCGGTCGTGGACGAACGCCGCATTCCATTACGTATCCGGTAGTCCGTGGCAGCTCTTCGAGCCTTTGTCGGAGTTTCTGCTCTCGACCTGCCCCGCCTATCCGGAAGGCTCGTTCCACATGAAAAATGCCCGGAAGAATCTGCTCAGCCGCAGCACATGGAGCGATTTGAAGGATCTGGTCACGAACGAGAATCTGACGTATGAGCAGAAAACGGAGCAGATTTCGGCGATTCTGGCGTGTTTTCCGGCACGCCGATTTACGCTCGTGGGAGATTCAGGCGAGAGGGATCCGGAGGTATATCGTGAGATTGCGCGGCGGTTTCCGGGTCAGGTGGAGGAGATTCTAATTCTGGACGTCACCGGTCGGATCGGCTCCGGGTAATGGAGCTTTCTCGATCGGCGGCAGTGCTCCGAGATACTCGTACAGATAGCAGCGGATGGTGCTGTTGTAGAGTTTCCTGTTTTTCGAGCATTTCCCGAAGTGCTTCTGAAAATCATCGTGCCCGGACAGGATGAAGGCGCTCCAGCGATCGAGACTGCTGAAGACGGTTTTGAGATCCCGATAGAGGCGCGCGGATGTTTCGCGGTCCCCGATTCGCTCGCCGTAGGGCGGGTTGCTGACGAGGCATCCATAGGCTTTTCGGGAGCGAAACTCGGAAGCCGGTTTTTTCTGGAAACGAATGTTGCGCGCGACACCGGCTCGTTCCGCATTCTGCTCGGCGGCCTTCAGCGCGAAATAGTCGATATCGGACGCCAGAATGTGGAAATCTGCCTGGATTTCCGCCTCGCGAGCCTTCGCCCGCGCCTCTTTCCAGATCGCTCCGGAGATCCAGGGCCAGTTTTCTGCTGCAAACGATCGACGGATGCCCGGGGCGATGCGACGGCCGATCAACGCGGCTTCAATCGCGATCGTTCCCGAGCCGCAGAACGGGTCGGCCAGTATCCGTGAGGGGTTCCAGCGGCTTTCGATGACCATGGCCGCCGCAAGAGTTTCGCGCAGAGGCGCTTCGACCGCGTCCAACCGGTATCCCCTCTTGTGCAAGCCGGCCCCGCTGGTATCGATCGCGAGTGTGACGTCGTTGTTGCGGATGCCGATATCGATCCGGATGTCGGATCCGGTTTCCTTGACCCGGCGTCCGGTCTGACCATCGAGCAGGACGCCGATGATCGCTTTTTTGGCCATCGACTGGCACGTGACGGCGCTTCGAAGTGCGGATTTTGTGGAATGTACCGAGACGACGATTCGGGCATCTGCCGGGATGAATTCCTTCCAGGCCACATTCCGGATTCCTTCGAAGAAACTGTCGAAGTCCTCCGAGTGGAATCGGCTCAGGACGATCTGGACCCTGTCCGCGACCCGCAGATTGATATTGGTCCGGGCGATTGCACGCGGATCGCCGTCGAAGAACACGCGACCGTTGTCGACAGCGGAGGGGGAGAATCCCAACGCAGTGAGTTCATGTTTGACGAAGGATTCGAGGCCGAAAGCGGTGATCGCGACGAGGTTCATGATGGAATGCCGGTCAGCCCTTCTCGGCTCGCAGATCCGCAATCACCGCTTCCTGAAGCGACTGGGCGAGTGGCTCGTAATGATCGAATTCCATGGCGTGATTGGCCCGGCCGCTTGAAATGGATCGGATCGTTGTCGCGTACCCGAACATTTCAGCCAGAGGGACGACACCCGTGAGTTTCTGGGAGCCTTTCCGGTATCGGCGCATGCTGAGAATTCGTCCCCGGCGTCGATTCAGGTCGGCGACGATCGAGCCGATGAAGTCATCCGGCGTGGCGATATCGAGTTTCATGAGGGGTTCGAGCAGCCGGGGAGATGCTTTGCGGAAGACATCGCGGAAACAGGCAGACGCTGCGGTTCGGAACGCCATCTCGCTGGAGTCGACTTCGTGGCTTTTTCCGTCCACGAGCACGATTCGGGTGTTGATGACGGGGAAACCGGCCAGCGGCCCTTCCTGCAGCGCATCGAGAATGCCTTTCTGGATTGCGGGAATGTATTCGGCGGGAATGACACCACCTTTGGTCCGGTCTTCGAACTCGAACCCTCCCTGCGGATTGGGCTCGATGCGGAACTTGACCACCGCGAACTGGCCGTGACCGCCGGTCTGCTTGACATGACGATACTCCAGAGTGGCCTCGCCGGCGACCGTTTCGCGATACGCCACCGCCGGCCGTCCGGTTTCGACCGTCACTCCATAATCCTGCCGCAGACGGTCGACCAGCACTTCCAGATGCAGTTCACCCATACCCGACAGAATTGTCTCGCGGGTTTCCGGATCGTGTCGGATCAGGAACGACGGATCTTCCAGCGCCAGCTTCGTCAACGCCGAACTCAGCCGATCCGACTCCTCCTTGGAGGGTGCCGTCACCTTCAGGCTGATCACCGTGTCGGGGATGCGGATCTGTTCGAGAAGGATCGGTTTGTCTTCATCGCACAGCGTGTTCCCCGTCGAGGTGATTTTCATCCCGATGAAAGCGACGATATCGCCGGCCTCGGCGGACTCCATGTCGATCCGTTCCTTCGCGCGGATCCTGAGAATCCTGAGGATCCGTTCGCGGCGACCCTTGGAGGCGTTGTAAACCGTGTCACCCTTGTGGATGACGCCGGAGTAGATCCGGACGAACGTCTGCTGCCCGACGAAGGGGTCGAAGATGATTTTGAATGCCAGAGCGGCGAACGGATCGTGAGTGGATGGTTTCCGTGAAATCACCCGTTCGGGATCATCCGGATCCGATCCCGTGACCGGCAGCGCTTCGAGCGGCGACGGGAGGTAGTCGATCACTGCATCGAGCAGTGATTTGATGCCGATGTTCTTGTAGGCAGCGCCGCAGAGCACGGGGGTGATCAGCGAGCGCAGGGCGCAGGATCGGACAGCTTCCCGCAACATGTCATCGGGAACCGGATCGCCGCCGACGAAGGCGGTGAGAATTCCGTCATCGAAATCCGCCAGTTTTTCGATCAGGATCGATCGGGCCGTCTGCACGGCTCCGGTCATCGATTCCGGAACCGGGATTTCTTTCCGGTTGCTGTCGGTGTTTTCATAGGCTTTTCCGGTGATCAGATCGACGACGCCCGAGAAGAGGTCTTCGGCCCCGATGGGCAACTGGATGGCGACGGCGTTGGCTTCGAGTTCCTCGTTCATCATGTCCACACACCGCAGAAAATCAGCGCCGGCCCGATCCATCTTGTTGACGAAGGCCAGTCTGGGGACATGATAGGTGTCGGCCTGATGCCAGACGGTCCGCGACTGAGGTTCCACCCCGCTGACCGCGCAGAACACGGCGATCAGTCCGTCCAGAACCCTCAATGAGCGCTCGACTTCCACCGTGAAATCCACATGTCCGGGTGTATCGATGATGTTGATCCGGCAATCGTTCCACTGGCAGGAGATGGCGGCCGAGGCGATGGTGATGCCGCGTTCCTGCTCCTGTTTCATGAAATCCATGGTCGCCTGACCATTATGGACTTCTCCGATTTTGTGCGTCGTTCCCGTGAAATACAGGATCCGCTCCGTGACGGTTGTCTTTCCGGCGTCGATGTGCGCCGCGATTCCGATATTGCGTAATGTTTTCTGGCTCATAAAAATCACACCCCCCTCATCGGATGAACCGAGAGGGGGGATAAACCGCTTTGGAAAAAGGTTACTTCGTGGCCGGCGCCGGATCTCCGGCATTGGCCGGATTGATTCCGAGAAGCTCGACTTCAAATATCAACGTGGCGTTCGGGCCGATGTCGCCGCCGGCACCGCGTTCGCCGTATGCGAGATTCGAGGGGATGGCGAGTTCATATTTGGAGCCGACCGACATCAGTTGCAGGGCTTCGGTCCATCCGGGGATGACACCATTGACCGGGAAGGTGGCGGGCTGGCCGCGTTCGATCGAGCTGTCGAACACTGTTCCGTCGATCAATGTGCCCTTGTAGTGGACCGACACCGTATCGGTGGCTTTCGCTTTTTCGCCCTTGCCTTCCGTCACAACCTTGTACTGAAGACCGCTCGACGTCACTTTCACGCCGCTTTTCTTCGCATTTTCTGCCAGGAAGGCGTCGCCTTCCTTCTTGTTCTTTTCGCCTGCCACTTTCGCCTGCTCCTTCTGCTTGTCCATGATCTCTTTCTGGAATGTCATCAACGTGTCCTGCATCTCCTGCTCGGTCATCAGAAGCGTGCCGCCTGCGAGAGCTTCCTTGAGGCCTTTGAGTACGAGATCCACGTTGAGATCGAAGTTTTCCTTCTTCAGGGAGGATCCGATGTTGACCCCGATGCTGTAGCTGATCTTGTCTTTGGTGTCCTTGAGTTCGACTTTGGGTTCTGCTGCGTTCAGCGTTGTTATCGTCAGAGCGCCGATCGTGAGAAACGCTAGGAATTTTTTCATCTGGAGAATCTCCTTCATGCCGGATACCGGCGGTTAAAACCGCGGCAGTATAGCACAACGCGAGCGAATAAATAGCGTGTTGAACTGTTTTTTTCAGCGGATCGCGTTGGCCGGTCCGGGACGGTTCAGAGATAGTCCGCAAGACGGATTGTGCGCGACAATACCCGGTCGTCTCTCTCGATCTTCAGCTTGACCTTCTCGCCGGCATCCCCATCGAGCGCCGCCCGCCAATCCAGATCACTCATGGAGGTGATCGCCACCCCGTCGATCGCGATGATCCGGTCTCCCGGCAGGAGTTTTTTTCTGGCCCCGGGACTTCCCGGTATGGTTCCGAGCACGACCAGGGCGGCGTCCCTTCGAACGGCTGATATCCCGGAGCGGATCATGTGCAGAGGAACATCGAAGTCGGGATTGGATTCGAGAATGATTCGTTTTCGGGGATAGTCGAAATAGATCGTGAAGCGTGACCAGATATCATTCCCGATCGTTCCGATCGAATCGCGCATCGCCAGCGCGCCGCCGGTTTCCGATGTCTGGAGAGTCACGATGGGACGGTCGAACCGGTATCCGCCCAGATCGAACCGTTTGGCACGCGTGAAGACCGTCGGGGTGGTCCCGCCGGCCCCCATGGTGTTCATTTCAATGTGAGGCGTATAGGCTTCGAGCAGTCCGTTCCTGTTCACGAACGGGCTGTGCAGATGGAGCGCTCCCGCTGCGCCGGTATCGATCCGAAACGTGCCCGTCCATTGCTCATCGAGCGTCGCTTCGATCTGCATGAGTCCGCCCGTGATCTCTCCCTTTACAACACTGCCCTCGCCCGAATACTTGAAACTGGTCGGTTCGATCAGCGTCATGAGACATGCCCGGATATCGAGCTTGATGACGGCGCGTGCGAAAAGGTCATACCCGAGAATCCCCTGGATATCGACGCCGAGTGCCGTGCCGAGGGCATCGAGATCGCCGGAGTAGATCTTCAGGTTCTGAATCGAGAACCCATCGATATCGAGCGAATCGATCTGACAGGCTCCGAACACTTCGCTCCCGCCGACACCCAGAGCCTGCATGCCTTCCGTGATTTCAAGACCGAGGTCTTTGGCGAGAGACCGATTCAGAATCGTGGCTGCCGCTCCGGAATCCAGCAAGAACAGATACGGCCCTTTTTGGTTGATTCGGACGGGAAGCAGGAGGTGATCGCCGATACGGGTGAGATCGACCATGTGACGTGTTTTCCCTTCCGGGAACGTGAAATCGCGACGCGCTGATATCGGAGGATCGAAAACGCGCGGAGGAATACTGATGTTGAACTCGGCGGAGTTCAATGCAATATGAGTCTCGGGCATGCCGGCCATCTGGATGTACTGGACGGTGGTGAACGGAATCTGCACCCCTGACACCTCGCGGTAATCGCTCAGATGCGTCGTGACCGGAATCCCGTCTTCAATCTCGTCGATCCGTTCAGCAAGGAATGTCTCCGGGTTCAGAAGCAGAGTCCGGGTCGTCTGTCGCCGAACATCCGTCACACGAAGCACTCTGTAATCCCGCTCATCCCGCGCTTCGATGCCCCCGTCCTCCAGTTCGTATCCCGTACCCGGAAACAGATACTGGAACATCGGGATGACCGGCGCCGACGCGATGCCGTCCCCGTTCACCAGTTCCTTCATCACCACCTGTCCGTTCTGGTCGAGTGTCCATTCGACGCCGTCCGATTCTCCCTGCGTCTGTTCCATGACGGGTGTCTTGATCCTGACAAAGTAGTTCTCGGGCGCTACATACATCTCTTCGATGATGCCTTTGATCATGACGATCCGGACATCGGACAGAAAACGGGCCGACGTCACCGCGCGGATGGCGGCTTCTCCTCCCAGCGCATCCCGATGCCGGAGTGCCAGATCCGGGAGTTCGGCGAGACTTGCGGGAGCCAGGGAGGCGGTCAATGTCATGATCAGTATCCCAAACGCATGGTGGATGGCATTCTGTCGCATGGTGACTCCTGTGGGCTGAGGGTAACGAAGGGTTCGCGACGTCAGATTAATAGCGCGGGAAACGGCAGGAAGCAAGCGGATGAATCGAGCCGGAACAGCCTGTCGTCGAGATGTCGGATTCAAACGAACGAGCCATGGTGGATAGTTTGATATTACGCGCGCATATCGCTATATTCACTATTCTCCTGTCGATTTGAGAGGGGGAAGGAGGATCTTCATGTCAGACAAGAGGTTCATGCCGAAGGTGTTGTTTATTGCAGTGCTGACCTGGGTGTCCAGCGCAGGAGCGGCCTGGATTCCGTTTGAGGGAACGGATCGAACCCAGCCGGAACTGCAGATGCGGATGCAGTCCTGGGAGACGATCGCGTTTGATGTGGCGCTCCATGGAGTCGATGCCGTCGCCCGGGATACAAAAGGCGGGACGCACACGATTCTGAATTTCGAGGGAAACGCATTTTCCGGTGAGCACGGTTTTCCGCGACTGCCCGTGCTTCGCAAGTTCGTCGAAGTTCCGTTCGGAGCGGAAATCACACTCACGATTGATTCTTCAGAGCCACAGGACCTGACTCTGGATCTCCCGCTTGTGCCGGTGCAACCGCCGATTCCAAAACTGCCCGGCGCGGCCGAAGCGGCACCATTCATTAAAAACGATGACGTTTACGCGCGTGACGAGTGGCTCGGCAATGCACTCGTGACCATCCGCGATGACGATATCATGAGAGGCCACCGGATCGTCGTGATCGAGATATCACCGGTTTCTTACAATCCGGCTAAAAATGCGATTCGCGTTGTGTCTTCCATGTCGATCGATCTGAATCTGAAAAACGCCGACCGCGCCGTGACGCTGGAACGCGCGAAACGGTATGCGAGTCAGCCGTTCAATCAGGTGTTCGATCAGATGCTGATCAACTTCGGTGAAAGCAAGAACTTTTCGTTTCCTCCCGCCGCCCCCATCGAATACCTGGTCATTGCCGCGACGGATTATCAGACTGCTCTGACCCCGTTCATCGATTGGAAGGAACAGTGCGGATACAATGTGACGATGGTCACGGCCCCCTCCGGCGCGACCACCACCACGATCTATAACCTGATCCATACCGCCTACATCGGCAGCAATCCTCCGGATTATGTCCTGCTGGCCGGCGATACCAATACAATCCCATGTTATACGGGTGAAGAATCCGGAACTGCCGACGACAATCAGTATACGGAGCAGGAAGGAACGGGATACTGGACCCCGGATGTCATGATCGGCCGGTTTCCGGTCCGTTCCGTGACCGATGTCGAAAACCTTCTGAACAAACTGCTTCAGTTCGAGCAGATGACGATGCCGAGCAAGGACTATTTCAAGGATTCCGTCTGGCTCGCTGCCACGGACCACGCCACCCAGCTCGAAGCCACTCATGAATTCTGTTTCAACACGTACGTGGACCCTGTGGATGCGGCGAACAATACCCCGCACTGGGTGTATGAACGTCTGGGTGGCGCGACGGCGGATTTCGCGTCGAACGTCAATGCCGGACGCGGAATCGTATGCTATTCGGGGCACGGCTACGGCGACGGCACAGGAACGGCCAGCATCCATTTCGTGGATTCGAATGTTCAGGCTCTGACGAATGTCGACAAATACGGCAATGTCAATATTTTTGCCTGCGGAACGAACAAGCACGATCAGACCGTATCGTTCGGCGAGCGATGGGTGCTGGTTGCGAACAAGGGATCGATCTCGTACTGGGGCACATCGAACAACTCCTACTGGGACGAAGACGACTGGGAACAGCGTGAAATCTATCGGTGTCAGTATCAGGATTCGGTTCATACGCTTTCTGCGGCCTATTTCTATGGTTTGATTGAAGTGTACGAACAGAGTTCCGCGACAAATTCGGCCTATTATTTCGATATCTACAATCTGATGGGTGATCCTTCGACGGATTTCGTGACTCGAATTCCTCAGACCATCACCATCACCTCGGCCAATTCAGCGACACCGAATGAACAGGATTTTCCGGTTACCGTGACGGTCGGCGGATCCGCCCGAGCCGGAGCGCTGGTCGCGATCACGATGAACGGCAGCCTGCTGGGTGCCGCATACACCAATGCCTCGGGGTTGGCGTCCGTGCATATCACCCCGCCTGCGCCCGGAACGGCACTGATAACCGTAACGGGGCACAATCTGATCCCACAGACCAAGAATCTGTCGATCATGGCAGCAGGATGCGGCGCGGCAGCACTTGACCAGACCATCTATACCTGCAGCGACCTGATCACGATGCGGGTCTGGGATTCGGATCTCAATACCAACCCCTCAACCGTCAATACCGCGACAGTCACCATCGCGTCGACGACCGAATCGACACCCGAGACCGTTACTGTGACGGAAACAGGTGTGAATACAGGCGAGTTCGTGGGAACCATCCAGGGTTCGGCGTCACAATCCGGAGCGGGTTATCTGCGGTTGACACACGGCGACACCATCACGCTGCACTACCACGATGCGGCCTGTGAAGGCAGTTCGGCGGAGGTGTACGATACGGCGACCGCGGACTGTCAGGGGCCGGTCATCACAAATGTGCAGATAACGGGAATCACGGGATTCACGGCGACCGTCACGTGGACGACCAGCGAACCATCGGTATCGCGGGTTCGATACGGGACTTCGACACCGCCCGGGACCGTTTCGGAAGCGACGGCATATGTCACGACACACAGCCGGACGTTGACCGGGTTGACTGCCTGCACGCAGTATTTCTTCCAGGTCGAAGCGGAAGATGCCTATGGAAACGCGACCGTGGACACTAATGGCGGCAGTTACTACAATTTCACCACAGCGGGGAGCCGCGTGGCCATGTCGGCCGACATGAGCACCAATCCGGGATGGACAACGACAGGACAGTGGGCATGGGGACAGCCGACGGGTGTCTCGGGAGACCCGACAGCCGGATACACAGGTAACAACGTATACGGATACAATCTGGCCGGCGCTTACGGCAACAGCATCGCGGAATATGCACTGACCGCTCCGGCAGTAAACTGCTCGACGGCATACACGGTTTCACTGAGTTTCTATCGATGGCTGGGCGTCGAGGACGGGTCGTACGATCATGCGCGGATCCAGGTATCGACGAATGGTTCCACGTGGAACACTGTCTGGGAAAACGGCTCGGATGACAGCATGCAGGATACCGCCTGGACCCAGGTCACATACGATCTGACCGCGTGGGCCGCCGGTCAGGCCGCCGTGCAGATCCGATGGACAATGGGCACCACGGACGGCTCGGTCGTCTACTCCGGATGGAACATCGACGATGTGACCGTGACGGTTGAAGAACCCTGCGGCACCCCCACGGCCACGCCGACAGGCCCCACTCCGACTCCGACACGAACACCGACTGCGACCCCCACGG
>CALFER010000058.1 GCA_937951895.1 uncultured bacterium | reverse complement strand
TGCGCCGAAATTCTTTATCCTCAACTGTTTATGCAGGGGTGCGAAACTTGAGTTCTTTGCTGATATCATCCTGAATTGCTTTTCTTTCTGATCTTAAACAATCGAACAAAATCCTCAAACGCTTTCTGACCCGAAACTCCCTCATTATCACACCATTTTTTTACAGAATCCATATCAAAAACCTGCTTGTTGGCAACTAGCACGGCTTGATCCAGACACTCTCTCGCCTTGAAATAGACATAGGATGCTAATCGGTCCTTGATGCAATCCGTGGGACTCAGAATTTTAATCTCAAGACCTTCGATTTCCATCCTAGCCGGAACAATATTGTAATCTTCGCCGATTGAAAGCGGAGGTGAGACGAATTCAATGAACAGGTGTTTGCAATCGGGGTGTATGTAATGACGAGACTCTCGTTTTTCGAATCCAATCTCTTTCAATACTGGGCTGGGATCAATCGTTCCGGGAAATGTCAGATTAATCAAATCAAGATCACCGGATCGATAGATACTTTTCGAATAAATAGACGCGACTGCACCACCAACCAGAACCGTATCGATACCATGGATTGCAAGATACCATGCGATGTACTTCCAAAGTTCTTCTTCAGTACACGTCACCCAATCCGGTGGTTTCATAGAATCGGTTTGCCCTTTCGTCGAGGTCTTCGGCGAGCAGAGAACAGATCCGCTCGTTTCTCGATCGGAATGCTTTCATAAGCAATCTGAATGATCTCGCGGAACGGGTTAAAGAAGGGCGATTTGGGGTTGAACATGTAAAGTCGCGTTCTTCCGGCCAGTTTTGACACAAGAATTCCGGCTCGCTCGAAACGATCAAGTTGATTTACAACCGCTGTTTTCGATATTCCGCAGTCCCGGGCAATAACTGATGGATGAGTTTCCCCGTAATGATAGATGTGGAGCATGATTTTTTCAGCGGTTTTCGTGCCAAGGATTCCTTCGATCATGTCTGTATTCTATTCTGAATCAGACGAATAATCAACCTACATTTTAAATCATATGAGCCAAAATTTAGACTATTCGAGAGGGGGCCTCGCAAAACCGAGTGATGCAGGCTATGGGTGTCAGATGTGAGCAGTGAACTGAATTCCCGCTTTCGCGGGAATGACATTTTTGGGGTAAGCGACACTCCGATGAATGAGGAGTACGATTCACTTCTTTAGCTCTCCCAATATAGATGGATGCTTCCTGACGATACCACTCCAGTCATCCCTGTGATAAAACCGGATCACAATGATGCCCTTTGCTTCAAGCATCGCGGTCTGCTCCTTGCCGCGATCTTGCCGATATTCGAAGTCGTGAGGGGAATCATCAACATAAATAAATGCAGGATTTCCATGGACTGCCGATTTCGATTCCGAAAAAATGAAACCGACACCAAAACGACAGTAGCTAGCAAAGCGCCCACTTTTCGGAGTGGGCGTAACTGTTTGATTTCATTGAATGCACCCAGCAAGGCTCGAACTTGCGACCTTTGGATTCGTAGTCCAACGCTCTATCCAACTGAGCTATGGGTGCTCGCAATCCCAGCGGAGAGGGTGGGAGTCGAACCCACGGTACAGGTTTAAGCCCATACGACGGTTTAGCAAACCGCTCCCTTCGGCCACTCGGGCACCTCTCCCAAACCATTGGCGGAGGGAGTAGGATTCGAACCCACGGAGCACGGTTGCGCTCTGCGGTTTTCAAGACCGCCGCCTTCGACCACTCGGCCATCCCTCCAAACCCGCTCACCATGCCCCAGCCACGGGACATCGAAAGCGGAAAGATCTTATATCGGGGTCCTCAATCTTGTCAATCACTATTTATAGGTCCGTACGGGCGTTTCGCGAAACGCCCCTTCCAACGCGAAACGCCCCTTCCAACGCAAAACACCCCTCCTCCCCTTCGCGAAACCCCCATATCATGCTATTATCAACCCCCATGATCGATACCCCCCTCCTCCGCCTCATCAAACGTATCGCCCGCACTCGCTATTCCATCGATCTCGCCGTCACACGCGCCATCCTCGCTCTCAAACGCGAACCCCGCTTCCTCCTCAAAGGCCATTGCGTCGCCTGCGGCCGTTGCTGCGAATCCCCCTCCATCCACATGACACGCCTCACCCGCTACCTGCCCTCCGCCCGATCAATCACCCTCGCCTGGCACCGACTGGTCAACGGCTTCGAATTCCTCGCGGAAGACCGCTCAGCTTCCATCTTCATCTTTACATGCACCCACTTCGACCCGCTCACCCGCCGCTGCGACTCCTACAACTCCCGCCCCGGCTTGTGCCGCGATTACCCCCGAAACCTCCTGTTCGCCATCCACCCGGAGTTTTTCCCGGAATGCGGCTTCCGACCGGTCGATCGAAACGCCGACCGCTTCAAAACCATTCTCGAATCCCGGAACCTGCCCCCCGATACACTCGATACACTCAAAAAAAATCTGCATCTGGAATAAGCTTCTCCCTCTCTGGACATCTCAGCGGATTTTTCGTCTAATGACCTCCATCAACCCCGCCGTTCACCCACCGCCCGGCGGTTCCACGGTCATCGATTACGGAGTTTACCCATGCGCCCCTGGTTCTTCGTCTCGGACCTGCACGGCAAGCCACGCCGCTTCCAAGCGCTGTTCACCGCAATCCGCACCCAGCGCCCCGAAGCCGTCTTTATCACGGGCGATATCCTCCCCCACCTCTTCGCCTCCCTGTCGGACACCGGAATCACCTCACCCCACAACGACTTTCTCGCCGACTTCATCCTCCCACACCTCAAGACCCTCCGAACGGATCTCGGCACCGAATACCCCGCCATCTTCCTGATTCTCGGAAACGATGACCCCCGCATCGAAGAACCCGGCATGCTCGACGCCGCACACACAGGCCTCTTCTTCTACTGCCACTACCGCATCACGGATTTCAATGGCTTCCAGATCCTCGGCTACTCCTACGTCCCCCCTACCCCGTTTCTCCTGAAAGACTGGGAACGCTACGATGTCTCAGCCTACGTCGATCCGGGTTGCATCCCGCCGGACTCGGGCCACCACTCCGCGCCAATCCCGGATGAGGAGTCCCAGACATCGACGATCAAAGAAGATCTCGAGAACCTCACCCGCAACCTCGATCCCGCACACACGATCGGCCTGTTCCACTCGCCACCTTACCAGACACTGCTCGACCGGGCCGCGCTCGACGGCAAGTTCATCGATCACGTCCCCCTGGACGTCCATATCGGCAGCATCGCGGTCCGGCGATACATCGAATCCCGCCAACCATTGCTTACTCTCCACGGCCATGTCCACGAATCCACCCGTCTGACGGGCCACTGGAAAGAACGGATCGGCAGCACCTGGTGCTTCCAGGGCGCTCATGACGGTCCGGAACTGGCTCTGATCAGGTTCCATCCGTCCGATCCGGAGGCGGCCGAGCGTCTGGTGATCCCCGGGGAGGGGTAGGATGACTTTGTTGGGGCGTTTCGCGAAACGCCCCTTACGCGAAACCTCCCCTTACGCGAAACGCCCCCTACCCTATCGCCGCGGTTTGCCCACGACCAACGGTTTGGCCGGATCGGTTACAGCACCGATCTTCACGGCATAACTTGTCTTCCGCCGGATATCGTCATCGGTCACGATATGCACATCGAGTAACCCGTCGACCTTGTACCCCGACCGCAGATAGTTCATCTCGGCCAGACAATGGCTCCATCCATCCAGCCATATCAGGAGTTGCTCGCGCTGCGCGTCGGTTCCCTCGAAATGCACCAGCAGATCGACGTCACTTCCCGGCCCCGCCGTCGCGTTTTTCGTACTGCCGAAGATATACATCGCCTTGACGCCGAACTTCGCCGGATCCGTATTTGCGGCGATCTGCTCGGCCATGCGCATCCGCCATGTCCAGTAATCCTCGGGAGCCTGATCCACCACCTGGAGCCGCTCCGCCGATACTTCCGTCGTCGCCGAAGGCTGACCGATGTACCCGATCGCTTCACCCAGATCACCGTTCATCAGAACCTTCAGCACGAGACCTTCCATGACGCGCGGCACATCGATCACCCGCACGGCATCAGCCAAATGCGCGAACTCGGGAGCAATCTCCGGAAAAATACTCGGCATCCGCGTCAGGAATCGCTCGTTGAACACAATGCCATCATCGTCCGGATACAACGGCAGATACCGGATCGACGCCTCGACCAGATCCTGGAAGAAATGGGTGCCGAATGACAACTCCGGCACATAATTCCCCTTTTTCCGGGCAATCTCGATCAGTACGGATGTGTTGTTGAAATCGGAGTAGGTGACGCTGACCCCGAGTTTGATATCGCCACGACTGCCCCACCGTCCCGGCCCCATCAGAATGAACTGCCGCTTCGGAAGGATCTTGTTGAGGCGTGCCACGGCGCGCCCGATGTTACGCAGTTCGTCGAGATCCGAGATTTCGCTGTATTTCTGAGGATCGACATAGACGATATGCGTGACATCCGGCACCTTGCCGTTCGATATATACTTCGTCGCCGTGAACAGGATCCGGTCGGTCGCGATGTCTTTCGGGATCGGAACCGCCACCGTGCCATGCGCATAACTCTGAGGCCGGCATTGCAGCAGATAGAAATACTTGCCATCGGAGGCGAACTCCAGATCAACCGGATACTGGAGCTTCTCCTGCAGATGCTTGATGATCGTGTGCAACTGGTTGACGAACCGGGTGCCGGTAATCAATCCGTCGAAAGTGACGATCATGTCATCCTGCTGGAAGTTGATCCCCATCCCGCTGGGCCGATGCACCCGCCCTTCCTCGTGGATCGACACGATCTTTTCGACATTCGGGTACTCGTTTCCATGCTCCCGGAGCAAATCCACAATACCGACGGTCTCGAACGTGTTCGTCTTCATGTTGATCACGTCGATCTTCTGCGGCGAATACCGAACCATTTCCTCGACGGATTGATTGACCCTGAGTCCCGGCTGACCGGGCGCGAGCAGGATCGGGTAGTCATCGCTGACGCGATCGACGGCTCGGGTACCGAGACCCGGGACGAGACGGATCAGGCCGTCGTCACGCTTGATTCTCGGCGACCATCTGAATTCATTATTGCTGAACGCGACACCGGCGAACGTCGGCAGGAAGTAATCGCCGATTCTCTTGCCGACGACTTCCTGGATCATGATGCCCATTTCCTCGTGGAAATCGAGCAACCCCCGTTCGGCACGATACTGGATCGGGTCGGGACCGAAAACCGACGCATATACCTCGGCGATCGCATCCATCAGCGCATCGAGCCGCTCCGCTTTTGTCCCCTGATTGGCGACGAACAGCGATTTATACTTACCCGAAAAGGCCGTTCCGAGGCTGTCTTCGAGCAGACTCGAGCTGCGCACGACCAGCGGCTGGTCTTCGAAATCGTCGAGAGCCATCGAGAGACCCTTGACGATTTCGGGCGGGAAATGCGAGTTCTTGAAAACCTGGATGATCTGGGGGTATTCGAGTCTGACCTGGTCGATCTCCTTGTACTTCTGCTCGATCACCTCCTCCAGATTGTTGTAATGCATGAAGTAGATGATCCCGTCCGATGTGATGTACCACGTTTTGGGCACCCGGAGATTGCTCAGGATCTCGGCATGCTCGGTGGCCTGCTGCAGCACACGGGCGGCCAGAAACAGACCGGCGCTCTTGCCACCCAGTTTTCCATGACTGTCGGAGGGGTGGATGATGCGATGCACGAGATCGAAAAAGTCGTTGACCTCGATGTAACGCTTCGCCGTGTTGATGAAATCGAGCCGATCGAAGAAGAAGCGGCGGATGAGTGCGACATTGAGACCGATTTTGGTGGAGGGGGCCAGTTCGGGCTCATGGTAATGGTACCGCGTCAACGCTTCGACGATTTCGGACAGTGACGACGAGACGCTTTCGGCGGCTTTGACGAGAAAACTGGATTTGTCCTCCTGCACCCACTTCTGAATGTAATTCAAAATGTCCGAATCACTCAGGTACTGCTCGGCTATCCGAAAGATCTCATTGCTCAGCGCCATGATGTTTTCCATCGTCTTGCGTTGACTGGGCCGGTTCTGATCCTCACTCAACTCGCCACGCCGCCCCCGGGAATGCTCTTCGCCGAACGCCACCAGCAACTGCGCGGCTTCCTCGATGCCGCTCCAGCAGAGATGATTGGCCATTTTGCGCGACACGAGCATGAACAGGTTCTGGTCCGTCGAGCGCAACAGGTTCAGAATGACGCGCCATTCGCCTCGGCTTCGTTTTGCGAGATCCTGTTTGGAGGATTCGAACTCGCGGTAAACCTCACGCTGCCGCCGATGGAAAATGGTGTGGCTGATCCGTTCTGCGATCGTCGTGATCAGGCGGCGTTCCTCCTTGAGAAACGGACCTTCGGCTTCATTCGGAAGCTCGCGGGTGTAGAATACTTCGATCGATCCGATCGGTTTCTCCAGCACCACCAGATCGGCCTTCTGCACCCACTGGGTCTGCGAAAAATCATCCGAGGTGAATTCATAGTCCAGATACTGGATCCGGATCCGCGCCAGATCCGGATACTGATATCCGTGCGGAATGATCTGTGTGACCTTCCGGAAGATGTCCTCGAGCGGGGCATCGGAACAACTGAGCGCTTCTTCGATTTCGTACAGGCAGTTGAGTTCCTTCGCGCGCTCCCTGAGTTCCCGAATGATATCGTCGAACGGTTGTGCCTGGAGGTTCATTTCAGAATAACACCTTTTCCCTGTCGGCCATCCACTTTCACCGTGAGGGGCCGGGCGAGCCGGACATGGCGGACGAATTGCATCGATTCAACGCATTCCTGCGCTGCCAGCCAATCCCAATCCACCCGGAATTCACCGGCATGAGGAATCGAAAAGTAACTTACCTGGAAACTGATCAGATTATGAAAAAAGTGCGACCCCTGACTCAGGTCGACATACATCTCGGGCAACGTACATTCCAGTATCACCTTCGCCCCCGCAATCTGACTCCAGTTCACCGGGATCCCGAGCCATGGATCCGAACTGCCCCATCGCCCGAATCCGATCAGCACATACGGCGTTCTGGACTGGACCATGTTCAGATTGAGACGTTCGATTTCCGTCGCGATCGCACGCGTGTCTTTTTTATCGAAAACAACCGGATCGACATAGATGACATCCCGGATCGAGTCGACGATGCCGTTTCCGAGCACGCTTCGGGTGGCTGTCAGCGCATCGGGGCCGGTTAACTCCTCATCCGGAATATCGACCTGAACATGCGACACGACCATCGGGCGGACCTGCAGGAATCCGAATTGCGCGGCGAGGCGCGGCGTTTGTGTCAGCGTCAGCGCAAACTCAATTTCGACATCCGTCCCCAGCGCTTCGACACCCAGTTTGATGAGCGATTTCAAAACCTCGTTCAGCGGAAGCACCTCGTAGTCCAGAATGGGAGCGAACGTGAGCGCTTTCGGGCCGGGATAATCGGCACCCGGGTTGAGGCGATCCGAGGCTGCGTCGTAGGTGGACACCAGGTGGGTGAGGGTGTCGTCGTAATCGGCATCGGACATGGTGCCCTCGATCAGATACTCTTCTTCGCTGGTCGGATCGTATTCCGGCGGTTTGCCCATGTTCACCGCCCAGAAGCGCGATTGTGTCATCTTCAGCAGCGCCTGACTCGATGCCACCGGAGGTTTCGCCCGGGGAAACGCCGGGGAGAAGAACCAGTCCAAACCGCCGTCGACGATGGTTTTGCCCAGGCCGAGTGCGAGATGGACCACGCCGTCTTCGGCTCGGGCGTTGCCGGTCGGGTAATAATTGAACGATCGGGCCACTCCCGAAATATGCGGATAGAAGCGGTCACCGTGCCGTTGCCCGACAACTTCCTGAATGATCACCGCCATCTTTTCGTCTTCGGTACGGTGCTCCGTTGCGGCGATGTATTCCTTCGCATCCTTGAAGAAGGTCGACGCCCAGACGAACTTGACGGCCTCGGTCAGCTTCCGGAACCGGCTGTCGGCGTCGGGCTGGTTGTTCGGAATCATTTTCGTCGCGTAGATGCCCGCAAACGGTTCGAACATGGCATCCTCGAGCAGGCTGGAGGAGCGGACGGCGAGCGGAGTGTTGATCGTCGCGATCAGGGCGCGGAGATCGCCCGTGAGTTCAGGAGGGAGGGATGCGCGTTGAAAGGCATTGGCAATGTGCGCATCCGATGCATCGGAAAGAGCCAGTTCACGCAGATCGTTCATCTGCATGAACTGGTCGAAAAAATCGGTCGCGATCACCGTCATCACGGGAATGCTGACGCTAAATCGCGGGAAACGGCTGTGTTCAAAGCGATTTCGAGTGAAGTCGTGAATGAACGCCAGGCCGTGGGCTTTGCCGCCCAGCGACCCGGAACCCATTACCGTGATCCGTTCCGTCGAATCGAAAAATTCGCGTTTGAATTCAGGAAGACTGGTATGGTTCAGGCCGCCGGGCATTTTAAATCTGCTTTCAGCGGGTCAGGAAATCAAACCCAGCCGCGGGATTTCGCCGCTTTGGCCACGCGGTCGATCGCGATCATATAGGCCGCATCGCGCATGTAGATCTTCTTGCGGCGTGCGAGTTCACTGACGGCGAGGAATGCGGAGGTCATTTTCAGATCGAGTTTTCCGAGCACCTCGTCTTTTTCCCAGAAATAGTTCATGTTGCACTGAACCTGCTCGAAATAACTGCATGTCACGCCTCCGGCATTCGCGAGGAAATCCGGGATGACGAAGATGCCGCGTTCGAAGATCACCTTGTCGGCTTCGATCGTCGTCGGACCATTCGCGCCTTCCGCCATCAGCTTCACGCGCTTGCTGATCTTGCCGACGTTGCCGGCATTGACCTGGTTTTCGAGCGCGCAGGGGAGGAGAATATCGACATCCTGTTCGATCCAGGCTGTGCCCGGAAGAATCTCGTAGCCGATTTCCTTGGCTTTTTCCTTGTTGATACCGCCGAACCGGTCGGTGATCTTGAGGAGTTCTTCGAGATTCACGCCGCTCATCTTGCGGAATGTGTAGGAGGTCTGATCGTGCTGATCCCAGCAGGATACGCAGATGACCTTGCCGCCCATCCGCGTGTAGAGCTGAATCGCATACTGTGCCACATTGCCGAATCCCTGAACGCTCGCAATGGTGTCCTGCGGCTTGATGTTCATTTCCTTCAGGGCTTCGCGAACGGTATAGATCAAGCCGTACCCGGTGGCTTCGGTGCGGCCCAGTGACCCGCCCATGCCGACCGGTTTGCCGGTGATGAATCCGGGATACCGATTGCCGTGAATCGCTTCGAACTCATCGAGCATCCAGAGCATGTGCTGGGGATTGGTCATGACATCGGGGGCCGGAACATCGGACAGCGGACCGACGTTTTTCGCGAGCTGGCGGATCCAGCCGCGGCACAGCCGTTCCTGTTCGTGATCACTGAGGTTGTGCGGATCACAAATGACTCCGCCTTTGCCGCCGCCAAGGGGGATGTCGACCACGGAGCACTTCCAGGTCATCCACATCGACAGAGCGCGAACGGTGTCGATCGTTTCCTGCGGGTGGAACCGGATTCCGCCCTTGCACGGACCGCGCGCGTCGTTGTGCTGGACGCGGAAGCCGCGGAAAACTTTAACCGTGCCGTCTTCCATCCGAACCGGGATACTGAAGTGATACTCGCGGAGCGGATTGCGGAGGAGGTCACGGGTGGCGGTGTCCAGGTTCAACTGTTCCGCAACATTATCGAACTGAGCCTGAGCTGTTTCAAATGGGTTGTACGACTTGTGATTCATAAAAATCTCCTTGGATAAAGTAAAATCCGGCTCGTGATACACCACGAGCCGAACAGGAACAAAAACCCTGTGCCGGATTCTACCTCGGAATTTCGGTTTGTCAACCCGGGGGCCGGAACCGAAGACAGACTCACCGCCGCAGGAAGCTCCCCATACATACGGAACCCCGGTTCGTGAACCGGGGTCCAATATGAAAACAACAACCTTATCGAGGATTACAGATTGGAAACAAACTCACCGCGGGTCTTCGGATCGTCTGCTTTCTGATCCTTGATCCGCATCAGATCCTTGTATGCAATTTGCATGACAAGCCGGGAAGTCCCATACTTCTCCGCAAACTGACCTTCCTTTACTTCGAACGCCACAATGATCCGTTCCTTCGCGTCGAGACCCTTGATTTTCGGGGCCATCTCCAGCATTTTCCCGATAATCTCGGTTTTGAATTCCCGGATGTGCGTGTCCATCTCCTCGAGACGCTTGGCTTCCTCTTTCTTCAACTCGGCCGACTTCCCGATCCGGATGACATTCACATCCTTCCCGGCTTCCTTCGCGGCGGCCTTCGCCTCCGCAACCGCATCCTCGGCTTCCTTGAGCGCCTGTCCTGCTTCTTTCTTCGCATCCTCGGCTTCCTTCATCACCTCTTCCTGCTCCGCCTTCATCTCATCCGTGCTCCCGGAGGGCTTCCCGATCTCGGCCAGGGCGGACAACTCCGAAAGTTCCGCGAGTCCTTTGAAGTCGATTCCCAGTTTCGCCAACTGCGGATCTTCGGCCAGCTTCGCCAGCTCGGACAGTTTCGACAGTTTCGACAACTCGGACAGTTTCGACAGATCCGCCTTGGATCTGTCTCCGGCAATAATCATCGGAATCTGCATCCCATCGAGATTGATCGTGAATTCCTCATCGTTCGGCCCAAGAATTCTCTTCATGGTTTCGATCCGGCCGCCGGTCGCCGTCATCGAGATCTTGCCCATGAACACCATACCGACGTCCGCCGCATAAAGACTCGTGACCTTGTCGATCGGATTCACATACACATGAGCCGTGTCGATCAGCAATGCGTCGAATCCTTCCGCGATATCCGACAGGCACTTCTCGGCTGCAGGCGGTTCCGCCGCCGGAGCAGTTGCACACACCAGAATACTCATCATCATACTCGCCAGTTTCATGTATCTGATCATCGTCGTGATCCTCCTACCCGATTTTACGTGTTCGCGTGCCCGATAGTTTCACATAGAATATCCGAACGTTATCCCGCAAACAAACTCAATTCTCTGCATACAGCAGCAACGGTTGCCGACAGGAAGCAACCCGGGCAGCCTCGCCGGATCGACGGCTGAACGTGGCAGGCGACCGGGAACTCGGGACGCACGAAACCACGGTTTTTTTTATCCTTTCATTCAGAAGGGAGGCTTCATCATGAAAACCCAACTCGCCACTCGAAAAATGGAAACCCGCGGATCCATGGTCGCCGGCAGCCTGTTCATTCTGGCGCTCGCGTTGATCGCCGCCTGGCCGTTTATCGAATCCGTTCCCCCCACCAGCGCCGTCGACAGCCCGGATGACGTCTCAACAGATCCCGGCATATGCAATATCCACAGCTTCAGTTGCGACTCGGCTACCGGGAGCGAACCGTTTTTCCGGTCACCCTCCATCGGGCTGGCATGGGAAGCGCCATCAGCACTTACGGAATTCAGGATCGAACTGGCCCGGGATGAATCCTTTCATGAACCCATTGCCGATCTGATCGCCCGCGGCAACTCCTGCCGGATTCCGGATGACCTTCTCCGGGAGCATTCTTCGCTTTTTTATCGGATCCGGGCAAGACTCGCCCATGAAACGTTCTCCGATCCATCCGCGATCAGCATGCTGTCGTGGGATCATCGGATGACGGGCTACCGCATCATTTCCCCCGGAGATCATCCGCTGGGGAAATCCGAGGCATCGGTATCCGTCCGCGACGCCTCCGGCCGAGTGCATCTCGCACTGCCCCGTCTGTACGGTGACTCCGGCCGCCGCGAAGCGATCTGGCTGACATCGGACGACGACGGAGATACCTGGACGCACCGAGGCCCGATCAGCCTTCCGGAAGACTCATTCGCCGGCCCGGTCTCGCTGGCCATCTCCACCGACGGACGCACAATCGCCGCGGGATACATCCGATCGAATCTCATGGAGATGCCCAGACAGATCGTGATCTGCTCATGCGACTTGACTGTTTCGCACCCGGAATTCTCGAACCATCATGCCTTCGAGGGAAATCGCGGGCTGTCCTGGAGACGGCCGTTTCTGGCATATGACTCGGCAAATGTCCTCCATGCCTGCTGGGAAAACGAAAACGAGTCACGACATCTGCACGCCGCTCCCGGGATCGTCTATTCCAATACCGCAGACGGATCATGGGCCGATCCGATTCTCTTTGCGGAGTCCGACTCCGGCGGAGGCGCCCATATCGCCACGACCGGCAACAGGGTGCTCGTGATGTGGGAAGGCGGGATGTACCGGATCAGCCCGGACGAAGGAAAATCCTGGAATCCGCCGATCGATCAACCGCCGGCCAGACTGCCGCTCCCCGCCGATCGGGCTGATTCCCTGAGATGGCGCGCATCGACATCGACCCGGATCCCGAACTCCGATCGAATCGCAGTCGCTCTCGTCGGAGAACACCGCTCGGGGTCGGACGACACGAGTTGGACACGTTACTTCGATTGGACCGAAATCTGGGTGGTCGAACTGAATGCAGATGATACCTGGACCGAACCGGACCTCGCCGTCAAAGTCAGCGCGGATGCAACCGACGGGCAGTTGCCGGATGACAATACCCCGGTCCATTTCACCGAACGCCCGGATATCTCTGCCGATGGAAACGGAACATTGTATCTGGTCTGGGATGAAACAACCGGCACCGGATCGGACAGGGGTTTTTGGACCCGAACCGGTTATCTTTCACAGACACTCGGGAACGGGATCTGGTCAGCACCACGACCGCTTCCCGCGCCATCCGGACTCAACAGCTTGAAACCGCTGCTCGGGGAAGCAGGCTCCCGGGTCGGTTGCGACATCGTCTGGTTTGCATCCGAGACCCTTGAGGATGCATTTCGTCCGATTCGCAGGAACACCTGTGCGCCTCTGGCCGGTGTAATGTTCGCCACCGACGACGATCTGGAGCCTTTCGACTCACATGCATCCGGATCGGACGTTCGGAATGAAACGGTGATCGGCGTATCATCGCCGATCGACGTCCCGGTGGTGGCGGATGCGGCGGCGAGGATCGAGTCTTTCCCGCGCATTTTGCTGCCCGAGCCGGCGATGTCGAGCAACGCTCCGACCGGATATGAATCACCGACGCCGACCCGGACACGCACACCGACTCGAACCCCCACGCGCACGCCGACAGCGCCCCATACCCCCACCCCCACTCCCTCCCCGACCATCACACCCACCCCCCGGACTTCGATTCTCGCATTCACACCCGAAGCAGACGCTCACATCGCGAGCTACATGCCCACGACCAACTTCGGATCCAAGACAAAACTCGATGTCTTCGGCGCTCCCGAAACGCTCTCGCATTCGCTCATTCGTTTCCCCCTGACGTCCATACCCCGCGATAATCAGGTCATCGCAGCAGAACTCGAACTGACGTTTTCAAGCGCTGCCGTACCCGCGCAGATCGCGATCCATGAGGTGACATCCTACTGGAACGAGTCCACTGTGACCTGGCATGCGCAACCGTCCATTTCCGCTGATGCCTCGGTGATCGATGCCGACACCGTTGTGGTGCGGGTTCCGGTCACCGCGCAGGTGCAGAAATGGGTTGCAGCACCGGGACTCAATGCCGGATTCATGTTCAAATTCCACTCGGGGCAGGATCCCAAACAGCGCAAGATCATGAGCCGCGAGAGTGTCACGCCTCCGAAACTGACTGTGTGGTATCTCCCGGGAGCTTATCCCACTCCGACGGAGAACATCGCGGTCGATGTGGTATTGAATCAGTCGGTCTATTATGCCGGAGATCTTTTCATGCTGCGACTCCGGGCGTACAATCGGTACAGTTCGATCCGGTCGGTCAGAACCTGGCTGGTTCTCGATGTGTATGGCGAGATGTTCTTCTGGCCGTCCTGGAGTGAAACTCCGGAGTACAGCGTATGGGCTCTGGCATCCGAAGCATGGAAAGAGAAAGTGATTCTGAATTTCAACTGGCCGATCAACAGCGGAATTGCCGACGACATCATTTTCTGGGGATTGATTCAGGATCAGTACTCCGCCGACTACAGCCTCGATCAGGCGACCTTCGGCTGGTATGCGCCCTGATGCTCCGTCAGTCGCCTTTGAAGATGATCGAGTGTCCGGTACGGCCATCCATGATGATACTCAGGGGTCGCGTCAATCTGACATGGGAGATGAAGCGGCCGGCGGATTCGACCGGCTGCCCGCGGAGCCAGTTCCAATCGATCCCGGCCGAGTCCGTCCCGAACGGCACGCTGAAGTAGCCGATATTCATCGATGTGATGTTATGGAAGAAATGCGATCCGAACGACGCATCGACCTGGAAATCCTCCAGACCGACTTCGACGATGATCCGGGCATTTGAAATCTGCGGCCAGATGACGGGGATACCCAGAAACCGGTCGCGGGTTCCCCATCGCCCCGGTCCGATGAGAAGATACTTCCGGTTCACTGATCGCATCCGCTGATTGAAGGCTTCGATCTCAACAGCCATCTCCTCGGTACAGGTATTGTCAAATCGATCCGGCACGACGAAAAGGATATCCGTCAGATCGCATATCCGCCCGTTTCCCATGCTGCGTCGCGTATGGATCAGGACGCTCTCCCGCGAGCTTTCCTCCAGGTCGACCGTACATGCCTCGGCCTCCCTGATCAGCCGGTTGATCTGGAGCACATACAGCACGGGTCTTCCTTCGTCACGCTCATCCATATTCACCGCAAATCGCATTTCGAGAGGCGAGTTCAGCCCGGCGTGGATGCTGTCGAGCAGCGTTTCCAGTGTCGAGGCAAGCGGGAATGCGTCGTACTTGAGAATCGGCGCGAAATCGACCACTCTCGGCCCGGATATGTATATCCCCGGCTCGATCCGTCCGTTCCCCTCATCCCAGGTCGAGGCGATCGACGCGAGCACACCATCGCGTTCGGCATCCGTGAGATCGGGTGAAACGAGCGTCGCGTTCTCGCCTTTCGAATAATCCAGTGACGCGTTCCGCAGATCGAGCGCATAGAACCAGCTCTGCAGATCCCGGAGTTTGTCCTCAGTCGTCAGAAAATCGAGTTTCGGGTAGCGGGGACAGAATCGGAAAGCCTTCTGACCCTCGGCAATGTACCGGCTCAAGCCGACGGCGCAGACAGCCAGTCCATCCGCCGGTCTGAGATACGAAAACGGATAAAAGTTATGGGACTGTGCCACACCGGAGAAATCCGGATAGAATCGATCGTCATGCGCCCGACCGATGAGCGTCTGAATCACGACCGCCATCTTCTCCTGCTCGATCTTGTAATTCAGCGACTCGAAATATTGCCGCGCCTGCCGGCTGAAAACGGACGCGAAGATCCACTTGATCGCGCGAAACATGCGGTCGAGCCGCACGGCGGGATCGGGCTCGTTGTTGGGAAGCAGATAGGTTGGATACATGCCGGAGAAGGGTTGCGAAATGGAGTCTTCGAAGAGGCCGGACGGACGGACAGCGAGGGGGACGCGGATGCGGTCCAGCCAGCTTGCGAGCCGGGTTTCGAGTTCCGGGGAGAGCGTCGCGGTGTCGAACCGGCGCATGACCTGTTCCTCGTCGAGCCAATAACAGTCGGCCAACCCGTTTCTCTCGATGAATCGATCGAATTCGGCCGTACCGACTATCGCAGTGAGCGGAATGCGCACCGACACGTTCTTCGCAAAACCTCCGGTCGACGCCGATTCCTGCAGCAGCCGGTTGACGAACGCGATTCCCCGGCCCTTGCCGCCCAAGGACCCTTCCGCAAGCCGCAGAATGTAATGATCATTCCCGACGAGTGTCTCATCGAATTCGATGATCCGTCCTCGAATCTGATCGAGATGAACGGTCTGGAAGATCGAGATCAGATAGGTGCGGAGTTCTTCCGGGGATTTGAAATCCGAGATCTGAATCGGTTTGAGTTTCTTGGCGATCTGGATTTCGCCGCGCGCCATGAGCCACGCCGAAAAGTGATTCCGATGCGCATGGAACAGCACCGAATCGATCGGGATCGAAGGCAGGATGCGGGCGATCTCATCGAGCGAACCAGCTGATCCGTGCCGAGCGCCGGCGGCGTCGGTGAAGACAAAATCGCCGAACCCCAGATAATTGAAGATGAAATCCTGGAGATCTCTGGCGAGGCTGTTCGAGTTTTTATCGATGAAGGCGGCGCCGAGTTGAAGGGCGCGATCCCGGTTGACGGTTTCCGACGACTGGAGGACGACCGGAACATCGACGACATCGCGGACGTGGCGGATCAGATGAATGCCGGCATCATCATCGAGAACACCGTCTTTCGGATACTGCACGTCCGAAATGACGCAGAGGAGATACTCGCGGTAGGCCCGGATCAGATCGATCGCATCGTTGTATGAGCGCGCGAGCAGGACTTTGGGGCGGGCGCGCATCCGGAGCAACCGGCGGCGTTCGTCGAGTTTTTCATCCGTCATCAACTTCTGCGTCTGCTTGATGATCTCGGCATACAACGTCGGCAGATAGCGTGAATAGTATTGAATGGAATCCTCGACGAGCAGAATCACGCGGACCAGCCCGATCCGCGTATCCCGACTCACATTGATCGTGTCCTCAATGTATTTGATCATCGCCAGAAACATCTGGCTGTCACCGTTCCAGACGAAGATATTGTCGAACCGCCCATTGAGATCGGGTCGATCCCGGACGGCCGCGACCTCACTGTTGTCCTTGAGCAGCAGCAGAATCGGAATTTTCGAGTTGATCGTCCGGATTTTCAAGCTGAGATCGAACGGATTCATGTCCTCGAGGCCCATCATCAGAACCACGAGATCATATTTATGCGTGCGGAGTTTCCCGAGCGCGCGTTCGCCGGAAGAAACATTGGTGATATATGGGGCGTTGGTCAGATTCAGTTGGTAGTAGGTGTCGAAGATGCGTTCCGAGATCTTGCCTTCCTCTTCGAGAATGAAGGCGTCGTACCGCGTCGACACCAGAAGAACCTCGCGGACCTTGTAGCGCATCAAATCATGGAATATCTCGAGATCACTGCGACGGACCGGATCGGAATTCATGAGGGGTAATCTGCGGCACGTCTCGACAATTGTCAAGGCAGCACCGCCCTGCAACGGGCCTCCGCGTCCGGAGGCCCGTGACCGGCGAAATCGTGGCTACTTCTTCGAACGGGTTCCGAGAAGCAGAGCGAGCGACAGGATGAGGAGAGTCAGGGTGATGCCGGCAGGGGATTGTACCGGGACGGGCAGCGGCGTCGCTGTCGGGGTTGCGGTTGGAGTCGCTGTCGGAGTCGGTGTAGCTGTCGGCGTCGGCGTCGCAGGAATCTCGGGAACATCCAGGAAGTAATCTTCGGTTTCACCCAGGAAAAAACTCCCCGGCATCGGACTCGTTCCATCCCAGGGCGTCACATGCGTGATGGGGATATCCGTCACGGTCACCCGGATCCACATCGGACCGGGGCCCGGATATGCCACAGCCAGGACAGCCAGTCCCGGAGCAAAGGGGCCTTGGTTCTGCACGACCCATTCGCCGGGATCCGCCCAGTCCCCGTCCCGATTGATGTCGAACAGCACATTCATGATCGCCGGCGGGCCCATGGACACGATATTGACCGTAACGGTCGAACCGGCTCCCCATGCGAATGCGGCCCCATCATCGCCTCCGACGACAATCGAATCATTGTCGCAGAAGTTTCCCGTCGGGGGATTGATGTTGGGCTGCATCGGGCCGTCCTGATCGGTCATCATATCGTCCGCATCCATCTCGTATGTCGGTTGAATTCCCGGGAAGGAAATATAAAGTGTGTGGGCTGTATCGAGATGATTCGCGCCGAATGGCGACCCGATTCCGAACAGTGTGTTGTACTGGGTCGGGAAATGCGCCTGCACACCGGACACCGGATAGGCGATCATCAGCGCTTTGGTGCTGTCCGGAGCGTCACCGAATTCAGCAAACGGAGGCGGCTCGGTCGGTTCTCCCGTGGGGGTTTCCGTCGGAGTCGGTGTGAAAGGAATCGTTGCGGTGGGAGTCGGAGTCTGCGGCAGCGGGTTGCTGTAGATGGACGTTCCCGAGAAGTAGATCGGCTTTGGCATCGGTTGCATTGCCGCCATCGGACCATGGCCGGCAGAAATACGGGTCCAGACCAGATCGCGACCTCCGCCGGGATACATCCCCACTTTCTTGAACGCCTGATTCGGGAACAGGTCGTCCGCATCCGGATCGGAGAGGAACTGATCCGGCATCCACGAGCCGATGGGAACCGGCGAAAAATCCTCGGCGATTTCATAGTCCATCGTGTTCCAGGACTGCCAGGTCACATGCATCATCATAATCATGTCACATGAGATGGTCGGGAACTCGGAATCGTACATCATGTCGTCCACGCGATTAAAGAACAGTGCACCCATGCAGGCATAGTGAATCCCGTTCATTCGTGTGCCGTACATCCCCGGATCGGGGCCCGGGAACGAGCTCTGGGGGAACAGTCCGAGGGGATTGACGCCGGGCGAGTAGTTCCCGCGCCCCGGCGCATATCCGTCCGGATCGTTCTGCCCCACTTCGGTCATGTAGACGATATGATCGAGATTGTTGATGCGCGAAACAGCGATGTTCGGATATCCGTCAGCGCCCGTGCCCGCCGCCGCAGACACGTCCTGCGGGTTGTTCCAGCTTCCGGGTTGACCGGCCATGAGATTGACCGAGAGCCAGATATGCGGAGGTGCCGGATTGGGGCTCCCCGGCGCGACGAAATCATCGTTCCATGTCACGAACACATCGGACAGATAGAGAAAATCCGACGGGAGCTCATGCGAACATGCGATGCTCGGCATCTGCGAGTTCGTCGTGTCCAGCATCGGATTACCGTCGACAAGCGCGGATACATTGTCGTCGAACATGAATGGATTCATCCAGCTGCCCCAGGGTGAACCTTTGTAGAGAATTTCACTGTAGAAGGTCGAACCGTCCGGCGACAGATAGTTTTCCTCCTGCCAGACTACATGCACCGCATTGTTCGTTCCGACGCAGATCGCCGGCACGAGACTGTTTCGTCCCTCCATGAAGCTCTGGTACAGCCACCGCCACCCCGCCAGACCGCCCGGGGAAACTTCCCATCCGGTCTGATCCGGAGGCGGCGCGGGTTCATTGGGGCGTGTCGAGTAGGCAATGTCATACACCCCCCCCTCCATGCTCTCCCGCTGCCAGACGACATGAAGGCGATCGTTCGAAAGCGGAAACTGCGGGTTGAGGGGATCCGCGTCATATTCGATCGCGATCGACGGATACCGGTCGTCCACGAAATCCGAGTCCGTCCCGGCGACGGCCATCGGAGGCGCCCAATGGGCGGGCGTCCAGGGCGGCGGGTTCGGGTTCATTCCGTCTGCCGGCGCAAGACTGTGCGTATAATAGATACCCGCCGGTCGAAAGGGCGCGATCGCGGGGTTGCCCGGGACCATGACCGGAGCGGACTGGCTGTGGAACACGACGTGAAAATACCCGTCCGCGTCCCTCACCATCCGCCGGCCGTTGTTGAACCCGGTCGCCTCCCATTCACTGCTCATGGCACCGTCCACCGGCACCGGGAACTGTCCGTATGTAGTTGAAAAACAAAGGAAACAAGCGATCGCTCCGATGATCTTCCGCATCATGGCACACCTCCAGTCGGTTGTCTTAATATCTAAAGCGGACCCCATGCCCGCTCCGTGTTCGATGCGAAAGAGAGCGAATCTCTATATGGTCTAAATATAAGCGAGTCCGAGTGAAATGTCAAATCGCCGGAGCCATCGGATCCAGACCCCGCGCCTGCGCGGCGGTCACACGGATACCCGCACCGAGGATGCCTTGAACGTCAGCACGATCGTATCGCCGATCCCGAGAGCCATTTCGCGGGCGGAGTGCACCGTCACGATCGCTTCGAACACCACCCCCGCATCGATCCCGATACCGACCCGCACCACCCCCGAGATCTCCCGCAACGAGACGATCGCCCCCCGGAGCCGATTCCGGGCGCTGGATTCGTGGATCTCACGGCTGAGCGTGATATCCGAGGCATCGATCGAGGCAATCCCGCGCCCCTCGACCGCCACGGTGTGCTCGATGTCCAACCCTTCCCGGATCCGGAACAGCCATCGTCCGTTCTCACGCACACTGATGCCGCGCACCGCATTCAACGCGGCATGCGGCTGGATCCGACCCGATTCGAGCGCCACGGTGCGGTCGGCGATCGCGAGGCCCCCCGAGATATCGTGCGTCGCGAGCATGATCGTACTCCCCGCCTCACGCAACTCGAGCAACACACCCGAGAGCACGCGGGAACCCTCCGGATCGAGATGCGAGAACGCCTCATCCAGAAGAAGGAGATGGGGTTCGAGCGCCAGCGTGCGCGCAATCGCCGTCCGCTGGATTTCCCCGCCCGACAGCTTTCGCCGCGTGGCTTGCCGCTTGTGGTCGATCCCGAGCCATTCCAGGACGCGGGTGACTCGGAGCGCGCGCTCGGCCGCCGGCACACCCCGACAGCGCAACCCGTATTCGACGTTCGACTGGACCGAACCGGCGAACAGAACGGGCCGCTGCAGCACGATGCCCGTGTGGTCGGGGAGGGGAACGAGCGCGTCACCGGGCACGATGCGGCCGGATGAAGGAACCAGCAGACCGGCCAGGACATGGAGCAGCGTGGTTTTGCCCGATCCGTTGGGACCGAACAGCACGGTGATGCGACCCCGGTCGATCGCGAGGTCCGGGATATCGAGCACGAGACGGTCGCCGAAGTGCACGGTGAGGTGTTCGATCCGGATCGCGGGGAAAGTTGGCATATCAGTCATCGCGATGCTCGGAGTCGCGCTGCAGCACATGGAAACCGATGTTGATACACAGAGAGATCGCGAGGAGGAGGGCGCCGAGAATCATGGCTTCGCGAAACTGCCCCTTGTCGTGTTCCAGCGCAATCACGGTGGTCATCGTGCGAGTGTGGCCGGCGATGTTGCCGCCGAGTATCATCGATACGCCGACTTCGGAGATCGCCCGGCCGAACGAGGCGATCAGGGCCGCGAGAATGCCGAAGCGGGCTTCGCGGGCGAGTGTCAGATAGAGGCGGAGACGGGAGGCGCCGAGCGAGCGGGCGGTCAGGGTGAGTGCGGGGTCGAGACGCTTGACGGCGCTGAGTGTGAAGGTCGAGAGGATCGGGGCGATCAGGATCGTCTGACCGATCACCATGGCGGTTTTCGTGTAAAGGAGGCCCAGGCTGCCGAAGGGGCCGGAACGGCTGAGCAGAAAGTAGACGAACAGCCCGACGACGACGGTGGGAAACGCGAGCGCGGTGTAGAGGATCGACACGAGCGCGCCTCGGCCGCGAAATCGCTCGATCCCGAGCGCCAGTCCGCTCCCGATGCCGGGCAGGGCGGCCAGAGCCAGCGAGACGATGGAAACTTCAAGCGATACGCGGATCGCGCCCGCAATGGGGTCGGACGGAATCATCCCGGATTATTTCAGATTGTCGGGGAAGAAGAGCGTCTGACCGGCCACCTTGAAACCTTCGATCGCCTTCTGCCCTTTTTCGGACAGGAGCCACTCCGCATACTTCTTCGCCTGATCGACCTTGACATGCGGGTGTTTGTCGGGGTTCACGACGATGATCGAGTAAGGATTGGCCAGAATCGGCGCACCCTCGCTGAGAATCTTCAGGGGGATCTTGTCCTGCATCGACAGAAAAGTGCCTCGGTCCGCAAGCGTATATCCGGTTTTTTCACCCGCCATGATCAGAGCCTTGCTCATACCCTGCCCGATCGACAGATACCAGTCGCCTTCGGGCTTGATGCTGATCGACTCCCAGATCTCGATTTCCTTGACATGCGTGCCGGAATTGTCTCCGCGCGAAACGAAGGGCTGCTTTGAATCCGCGAGTTTTTTGAATGCATCGGTAATCGTGAGTCCCTTAATACGGGCAGGATCCGATTCGGGTCCGACGAGAATGAAATCGTTGTGCATGAGCGGGAGCCGCTTCAGGCCGAAACCGTCCGCCACGAATTTTTCTTCGTCCCTGAGACTGTGGACCATGACGATATCGGCATCGCCGTTGCGGGCGGATTCCAGTGCCGCGCCGGTGCCTTTTGCAACCACACGGACATCGATGCCGGTTTCCTTCGTGAACAGGGGATTCAGATAGGCCAGTAGCCCCGAATTTTCAGTGCTGGTGGTCGTCGCCAGAGTGATGAACGGGGTTGCGGCATCCGGTTGAACCGCCGATTCCATGGCGGGTTTCGTATCCTGTGCGCAGACCGATCCGAGCGCCAGGATCAGGATCGAGAGCAGGATTCCGATTTGCTTCATGGTGACACCTCCGGAGAAGAAATGACGGGTTTCGTGGTCCGGAACGATACCGGATCCCGAGGAGAGAATCAATCGGGTCACTTCGACAAGCTCAGTGACCGGGGCGGCGCCTTCGGGGTCACTTCGACAGGCTCAGTGACCGGGGGCTCGCGCCTTCGGGGTCACTTCGACAAGCTCAGTGACCGGGGGCTCGCGCCTTCGGGGTCACTTCGACAGGCTCAGTGACCGGGAGAAAGCGATTTCCGTTTCGTCCTTCGACTCCTCGCTTCGCTCGGGCTCAGGACGAACGGATGGGGGAAGGATCGAATCGAATCGCGCTTTGCCGTTCCCGGGCAGGGACAGGAGCGCGCGCGAGGCGGACAGGGTGGTCAGTGCGCGTCGATCGAGTGGATCATGCAGATCATGTGGCCCCAGAACGTGAGCCATTCCGGCAGCATTTCCTCGACGGCCCGCACCGATCCCGGCATGTTGAACACGACGGTGGAGCCCTTTAAACCCGCGTATCCGCGCGTCAGATACACCGTTCGTTTCTTCGATCCGAAAGTCGCGCGCATAAATTCCATGATCCCCGGAATGATCCGGTCGCAGAACCGCTGCGTCACCTCCGGCGCGATATCCCGGGGACCGATCCCGGTGCTGCCCGTCGTGAGGATGAAATCTGCGCCGCGCCTGTGCCCGGCTTCGAGCAGTTCCATGAGGCGATCCGCGTCGTCGGGAATCAGATGTCGCACGATGTCCGGGTGTCCGCGCCGCCCCGCGAAATACTCCCGGATGATCGCCTCGATCCGCGCCCCGCTCCGATCCTCGTAAATCCCCTGACTCGCCCGGTCGCTCAAGGTGATGACCTCGATCCGCAGCGGCCGGAATTCGCATGTTCCCGCCATCCCCGCACGGATCTCGCCCCCCCTCAGCACGCGTCCGAAGAGCCCTTCTTTCGGCATGATGCACGCGCCGACCTCCTGGAAGATCGCGCATCCCGAGTGGCATTCCTTGCCGATCTGCGTGATTTCGATCAGGACATCCCCGATGGTGATCCGATCGAGCACGGCGATCTGGCGGAGATCGATTCCGGATGTCGTGATGTTTTCGGCGAACTCGCCCGGTTTCATCGGTCGTCCCGCGCCGTCGAACGCCGCGATCTGCTCGGAGGACAACAGGCTGATCTGCCGGTGCCATGGTCCGGCATGAGCGTCGCCTTCGATGCCATGCCCCTCGCGCAGCACGATCCGCTCAACAGGCGTCTTCACTCCGCCTTTCTGCTCCGAAACGTTCACCGCCTCGACTCTGAATCCGACCGTCATCCCGATTTCTCCTTGAACAGCAACCGGATCTCACCGATGACCATTGTTTTATCGACCGCCTTGCACATGTCATAGATGGTGAGGAGTGCGATGCCGACCGCCGTGAGCGCTTCCATTTCGGCGCCTGTCCGGCCGGTGCAGCGGACTTCCGCGGTGACTTCGACGCCGTCCTCGCGCAGATTCGGCGTGACCCGGATCGAATCAGTGATCAGCGGGTGGCAGAGCGGTATCAGGTGCGCGGTTTGTTTGGCGGCCTGGATGCCCGCGATCTGTGCGGCCGCGAGCACATCGCCTTTTTTGATCAGCGCGCCCCGGATCAGTTCCAGGGTGTGCGCAGCGAGCGTGATCCTGCCGGATGCCCGTGCGACGCGGACCTGGATCGGCTTGCCGCCCACATCGACCATCGACAGCCGGCCTTCGCCGTCCACATGAGTCAGTGCGTTCATTTCACCCTCCTATCCGGTTCATGGCGGAACCGGGCGCCCCCGAACCATGCTCGGGTTTCCCGGCGATTGCCCGCCGCAGGGCTTCTTCGGCCCCGAGTTCACGGACGCTGAACATGATCCGGGACATCAGGCAACTCCGGACGAATCCATCGCACGTCAACCGGAGCCGGTTGCACAGAGCGCAGTCGCCTCGCGTGCTGTTTTCCACGACACTGAACCGCCCCGCGCCCAGATTCATCATGCGGATCCGCCGTGATTCGTATCCGTGCCGTCTCGCGAATTCCTCGACACTCCGGGCATCCTCGTCCCGCGCGGGATCCTCGACGACGATATTCAGCTTGACCGGATGCAACCCCTCCCGATCCGCCGCCTCGATGCCGGTCAGAACCGCCCCGATATCTCCTCCGCGGGTCATGTCACGGAATCGGTCCGGATCCATCGTATCGAGGCTGATGTTGACGCGCCGGAGCCCCGCTGCCTTTAGATCCGCTGCGAATCCGGCAAGCAGCGCGCCGTTGGTGGTCATCGCGAGATCCTCGATGCCGTCGAGTGCGGCCAGCTTGCGGACCAGATCGACGATGCCCCGCCGGATGAGGGGTTCACCTCCCGTCAGACGGAAACGCGTGATTCCCAGTGTGAGCGCAGTTCGGGCGACTTCCACGATTTCCTCGAAACGCAGGATCGATTCATGAGGCAGGAACGGCACGCCCTCCGCCGGCATGCAATAGAAGCAGCGGAAGTTGCATTTGTCCGTGACCGAGATCCGCAGATACTCGATCGAACGTCCGAACGGATCACGCATACGAGGTCTCGTGCATCGACACGGATATCGGCCAGAACAGCGCGCGTGCGCCGGCTTCCATCACGTGGACACCCGGTTCGATCACCAGGAACCCCTCGGCATGCGCCAGTGCGGCGAGATGCGCGGAACCATGGTAGGGGATCAGCACAATCCCGTCCGGAGTCAGGCGGGCGGGGACGAATTCGAGACGTTCGGCGCGCTTCCGTCTGAACGGTTCGGCCAGTTTGAATTCGAGAAAACGGGGGGAGGATCGCCGGCCGGCCAGGGCATCGAGCGCGGGGATGCCGAAGAGATGGAACATGACGAACGTCGAGACCGGATTGCCGGGGAAGGCCATCACGAGGCACCGGTCGTTCGTGGCGACCGTCATGGGTTTGCCGGGCTTGACGCGGATGCCCGAGAAATGAAGTGTCATGCCACAGGTTTCCAGCGCGCGGGGGATGTAGTCGAAATCGCCGGCTGAAACACCTCCCGAGAGACAGATGAGATCGTGGGAGGCGATGGCATCCCCGAGCAGCGCGATCGAGACATCGAGATCGTCCGGGATGCGGCCGCGCGGCGAAAGCGACACGTGATGGTCGCCGAGCAGCGCATCGAGCATCGGGCCGTTCGAGTCGTAGATCCGGCCGGGAGGCAATGGCGCACCTGGTTCGACCAGTTCGTCGCCGGTTGAAAAGACACGGGCGGAGGGACATGCGTGGACCGGGACGGTGTCGATTCCGCCCGATATGAGAATTGCGGCGAGCGCAGGGCTGAGCCGGTCACCGGAACGGGCGAGACGGGCGCCTTCGGGGAAATCCTCGCCACGGCAGCAGAGATGCGGATCCGAGCCGCGACGGGTGATTCGCATGTGTCCATCGGATTCCTCGGCGTCTTCGACCGGGATGATCCGGCCCGTGCCCGGAGGCGTCATCGCG
Source organism: uncultured bacterium (assembly GCA_937951895.1). Taxonomy (GTDB): domain Bacteria; phylum CSSED10-310; class CSSED10-310; order CSSED10-310; family CALFER01; genus CALFER01. Next base: position 13,685 of record CALFER010000058.1, on the reverse strand, counting down.
CCGGTCATGATTTTCGTGCAGGTTCCGTGTTCGAGCGATCGAGTGAAATGGTCTCCGGCACCGAGTGTCTCGATGATGGTAAACGTGTCCGACGGATCGTCGTTCATGATCGCGTATCCGTCCATGGCCGTTTTATCGAAAGGCGGCATGGGGATACGGGCAGGGATATCGGCTGCGAGAACGCGGTGGAGGGCATGGGTGATCGGGAGGGTTTCGATGGGGGCTCGTCGGTTGGACACGACATCGAGAAACCGGTTGAACGCGTCGTGGAACTGAAGGAATTCGCGCATGTGGGTCTCCTGGGCTCCGGGTTGAAGGAGCGCGATTCATTATTATGGAATCCGGGAGCGGGTGCAATCCCTCATTCCCGTCATACATGTCGATACCACGATAGCGGCGGGCACAGCAGCCGCCGGCGTCCCTGCCGGCGGGCACAGCAGCTGCCGGCGTCCCTGCCGGCGGGCATTGCGTATTAGAACCTTAATGCGTCCCTGCCGGCGGGCACGGAGGCCGTATGAGACCCAGCTATTTATGTGCCGGTGGGCACGGAGGCCCGCCGATATGTTAACGGTACAAAAATCAGTGGTTAAGACGGGGGGGTTCTTTTATACTTCGGGCGGGAGGGTGTAATGCCGTGAGATTTCAGGAACTGAAGCGCATCGAAGACTACAAGGACATTTTTTCGAAACTCCAGCAGGCCAATGTCGCCACGAATGACAAGACAAACTGGGTCTTCGAAGAAAAGAGAAAACTGGTCAAGGCCCGCACCTTCGAGGATTTCACGCGGTTCTTCACCGAAAACGGGTTCACGGTCGATCAGCAGCCCGAAGACGCCACGGCCGCCTACAAAACACTCACCATCAAACTCAAAGTCGACGACCCCGGCCGCCGCAAGGAAGACATCCCCTGTCTCATGCGATTCCTCCTCATCTTCTCAGGTCCGACCGATGAAGCCTACGGGGTTTTCGTTCAGCACGGCAACAATGGTATCGACAACGGCCACGAACCGATGCAGCCCAAATCGCTTCCGTTCGGCATCGCCGGAGAAATCCATCAGGAACTCAGGGACCAGATGGTTCAGGCCACGCGTCTCCTGTCCATGACCCAGGAAGCCACCGCCGAGTTTCAGAATCAGACAAACCTGAACCACGTCGAAAATCTCAATGAGCAGGTCAAGGACTTCCGTGCCCGTGTCGCCATGGCGCTCGAACGCTGGACCGACATCCAGCGCGACCACTATGTCTATCTCGCGGTACGCAACGAAGACGTCTGGCAGCCCGATGCGCTCGATGTCCATCCATCCCTGTATCTGTTCCTGAAAACACTGAACTGATCGCCAGGTCCGGACGCTCACTCGGATCCGCCGCGGATTTCCGTCAGCACCTGCATGAATTCCCGGATTGTGGCCGGCCCGAACCCGGCGAAATGGTTGTTCGCGAACACGAAAATGTCCTCAAATCGATCGCATTCCCCGGCAACAAACCGCGCCCATTCCCGGATCTGCCCGCTCCGGTCGGTCACGATTCCGCTGAACGTCCCGGTGAGTGCTTCCGTGGCTTTCCGATCGCCGATCAGCCGCACATAGCGAAACGACGCCGTCGGTCGCCGGATCGCATCAGCGTATTGCCAGGGAGGGGGCATGTAGGGGATATCCGCCCAGACCAGCGATACCCGGTGTGTTTCGAGAATGGCCATCAGTTCGGCGGTCAGGTAGTTCCTGTTTCGCAGTTCGATGCCGAAGCGCAGATCGAGCGGCAGTCGTTCGAGAAATCCGTTGAGACGTTGCAGGAAGGCATCGCGCGAATCGAAAACCGATTTGTTGTAATACGGGCACTGGATGATCATCGGACCGAGTGCTTCTCCGAGATCGCGCATGACATCGATGAAGGCTTCCGCAGCCGCGCCGACCTTCGCCCACAGGAGCGCTTTCGACGGGTCCGGTGTCGCGCCCTCGCCTCCATGCACGATCTCGCGCGGGAACTTCGACGCAATCCGAAACCCCTCCCCTGCCCGAGCCGCCCAATCCGCCACCATTGTGTGCGACGGGATCCGATAATACGTCACATCGGCCTCGACGGCGGGAAACTGCGTCGCGTAAAACGGGAGCATTTCACGGGGCGCGGTTCCGGGAGGATAGAAGGGGCCGATCCAACCTTTCTCAGACCAGCTCGATGTCCCGAACCATACCCGTCCCATGTCTGCCTCCCGTCCTATTCGACGCGCGGCAGCCGCGGGGGGTTACTCGCATCCTCCGGCTTGACCCGTCCCCCTCCGATCCGCATGATGGAACCGCCATGAAGACGCCATCGGATCCCCTCATCACGCTTCCCGTCACCCGGACATTGATGTTCTGGTTCGAGCAGAACCGGAGGGCCATGCCGTGGAGGGGCGACACCGATCCCTATCGGATCTGGATCAGCGAAATCATGCTGCAGCAGACGCAAGTACGGACGGTTGAGGCCTATTATCTGCGCTGGATGGAGCGTTTCCCGACTGTCGAAGCGTTCGCCGCGGGATCGCTCGACGACGCCCTCAAACTCTGGGAGGGGCTCGGCTACTACTCACGCGTCAGAAACGCACACCGCGGCGCGCGGATGATCGTCGAGCGTTTCAGTGGGCGGTTCCCCCAGACGCCGGAGGGGTTGCAGACGATTCCGGGAATCGGCGAATACATATCGGCGGCCGTGGCCAGCATCGCATTCGGCCATCCGTCCGGCGTGGTGGACGGGAATGTGATCCGGGTCATGTCCCGCCTGTTCGGCCTGGACGATCTCGCGACGCGCCCGGCTTTCCGCCGACGGATCCGCGGGATCGTCGAATCCGGGTTTTACGATCATCACCCGGGATGGGTGAATCAGGCCTGGATGGAGTTCGGCGCGTTGCAGTGTATTCCGCGGCCCTCCTGCGCGGCCTGCCCCTTCCGGTATCTCTGTGTTGCCCACGCAATGGACCGCGTCGCCCGATTCCCCCGCAAACCGCCTCGCATGAAGGTTCCGATTCGCCGGGGGTCCATTCTGATCGTCCGGGACACCGATCGGATTCTCATGGTCCGCCGGCGTGCCTCCGGGTTGCTCGGAGGCCTGTGGGAACTCCCGAACGTGATGCAGGACGAGGAAACGATCGAGGAGTTTCTGGCGCGGACCGGGCTGAGGATCTTTCGGAAGAGCATCCACACGGTCCGGCATGCCTACTCGCATTTCAAAGTCCTGTTCGAGCTGCATGAAGCCTCCTCCGGTGATACGTTCCGGCTCGATGACTGGGAAACCCATGTCTGGGCTGACCGATGGAAACTGGGCGAGATCGCGATTGCGAAAGTGCACATCGATGCGTTGAAAAAGCTGGGGATGCTGCCGGCGCAGCAACGGGGATCAGGTTGATTTCTGCGGTACGAGCAATCGATAGAGGAGTGCGCTGAGCTGTTCGGCATTGAACGGTTTCGGCAGAACCGCCTTGAAGCCGTAATCCCCGTAGTTGATCAGAATAGGGTCATTCGAGTAGCCGCTCGTCACGATCGCCACGATGTCGGGGTCGATCCGCCTGAGTTCCCGGATGCATTCCTCGCCGCCCATTCCGTCGGCGATGACCAGATCGAGAATGACGGCGGAGAACGGGTTGCCTGCGTGCATCGATTCCCGGTAGTTGTCGATCGCGATATCTCCGTTTCGCGCGGAGGTGACCTGGTATCCGAGCATCGTCAGGGCATCGCTGGTGACATTGATGATGATGTCGTCGTCATCCATCACCAGGATCCGGCCCGACCCGCGGTAGATCTCCGGTTCGGTGATCCGCCGGACGGGTTTCTGATCGGGCGACGCGGGAAGATGGACGTGAAAGGTCGTGCCGCCGTTATCCGAATCGAACGTCAGGAATCCCTGATGCCGTTTGACGATGGAAAACGAGGTTGTCAGGCCGAGACCGCTGCCGCCTTTTTTCGTGGTGAAATACGGGTCGAAAATCCGATCGCGGATGGCATCGGGGATCCCGTCGCCCTGATCCGAGATCGCGATACGGACATAATGCGGGGCTGTTGCCGGCAACCCGGTCATGATCGAACCGGGAACATTGAGACATCGAATGGTGATGCGACCGCCGTTCGGCATGGCCTGTTCGGCATTGATGAGCAGGTTGTGGATGACCTGGCAGATCTGATTCTCATCGGCCTCGACCGCCCACAGATCATCCGGAATATCCGCCTCCCATTTGACGCGGGGGTTCCGGAGAATAAAGGTAGCGGAGTTCTGGATGATGTCGCGGATCGAAACGGCCTGTTTGACCGGATCGCTGCCTTTGGAAAACGTGATGAGCTGATGGGTCAGATCCTTGGCGCGGAGTGCGGCGCGTTCGGCGTCCACGAGCACCTTGCGGACGCGATCGTCCTTCCCGGCCAGCATTTTCGCGATATAGACGCTTCCGACGATCCCGGTCATGATGTTGTTGAAGTCATGGGCGATGCCGCCGGCGAGAATCCCGATGGATTCCATCTTGGCCGCCTTGAATTGCTCGTCTTCGCTTTTCCGCCGGAGCGTGATGTCGCGCAGCACGAGCACGCGGCCATCGAGCGTGCCATCTTCGCGCAGAATCGGCGCGATCGATTTTTCGATGAGGCGTTCGCTGCCGTCCCGAGACACGAGAACCTGCTGGCGGCCGCGGTCGGGCGGAGGGGCCGGTGTCGCGAGCAGTTCGGGGATGTTTTCCCTCTGTCTGGTTTTTTCGTCGATCAGCGTGAGAATGTCGTTGATCGGCCGACCGATCGCCTCTTCCCGGGACATCCCGGTCAGCGATTCCGCGACACGGTTCATGAGTCTGACATCGAGATCGACTCCGATCGAGATCACGCCGTCGGCGATCGACTGGAGCGTGACACGCAGCCGTTCCTTTTCCATGGCCAGCGCGAGTTCTGTCCGCTTGCGTTCCGTGATATCGCGGGAGTTGATGACGATCCCCCGGATACTCGCATCGTGAATCAGGTTGTTGCCCACCGATTCGAGAATGATCCAGCGGCCGTCGGCATGCCGGAACCGGAATTCCGGCGCGAACACGATCCCGGGCGTCGATGCCAGCAGCCTGAATGCGGGCATGACGGAGGGGATATCGTCGGGATGCACGAAATCGAAAGTCTGTCTGCCGACCATTTCGGATTCGGAGTAGCCGAGAATTCGCGTGATCGAAGGGCTGACAAACTGCACGAGGGCGGTTTCGTCCAGGATCGTAATGATATCGGTCGAATTCTGAACCATGGCTCTGAACCGGTCCTGACTTTCAATTACCTCGAGTTCGGCCTTCTTCTGGTCGGTGATGTCCAGCAGCGAAATGCAAACCCCTTTGACCGATCCGTCATCCTCGATCACCGGGCTGATTCCGACTTCGATCCAACGCTTGTCGCCGTTCAATTCCGGTGCGGCCTGGATCATCCGCATCGATTCACCGTTCATGACCTTCGAAAAAATGTCGAGGAACATCGGCCGGTGTCCAGGCGCCAGGTAGTTCAGAAGGGACTGGCCGGTCTGAAGATGGATATCAAACCGGGATTTGATCCATGTTCGGGCGGTTTTATTGATCGTCCGGATCAGCATCATCCGGTCGAGAAGCAGAAACGCCTGGAGGCTGTTATCGAAGATCGAGCGAAGGGTGGCTTCGGACACCCGGAGCGCCTCATCGGCCTGTTTCTTTTCTGTCTGGTCGAGAATGATGCCGGTCAATCCGATCGGACGGCCGTCCTTCAGTATATTCCGGCTGTGGATGATGGCCGGGAACCGTGTCCCGTCGCGGCGCATCACCTGATACTCGACCCCCTGTAAACGCTCACCGGCCAGCACACGCTGCACGTTCTGCCGGGCTCTGTCGATATCCTCCGGGGCGATGATCGAGAACGCATTGAAACTGGATTCCTCGCGTGTATATCCAAGTTTTTCATACGCGACATCATTGGCGTAGATCAGATCTCCATTCAAATCGATCTCAAAGACAGGCTCCGGAAGACAGTCCGCCATGCGCTCGAACTGATAGGATTTCTCCTGGAGTTTGCGTTCGAGATCGACCTGAGAGGAGATGTCGACGAAACGGAGCAGTTGAGCAGCCCAGCGGGAGTCGTGGATCAGCGGACGGGAAAAGCAATCCAGCCAGACGCTGTCTTCCAGTTCAAACCGGATGCTTCGTTCATAACGGGTCAGCCGCACCGGCCGGAAGATTCGGAGGAGTTTGCCCCGATCGCACCGGCATCCCGCCATGATCAGATCGAGAAAGGGATCGATCTGGTCGCATTCAGTCAGATCGGATTTCCAGAGAGCCCGCAATGCCTCGTTTGTATAGATGATCCGGCCCCGACGACTGTAGACCAGAACAGCATCCCGCGCGGCGTCGAACATCGCCGGCAGGATCGACGCGAACTGAGTGATCAGCGGGTTCGCGGCCCGACCAGTCATGAGAACCTCCCCCCGTCCCACACATCCCTGTTCTTTCAGTAAACTCCAATTCAGCGACAAAATCAATTCTCCTGGGCAAGAACCGGAGTATCAGACGGCTTGAACGGGAACATAAACCATGTTATCGAATAGGTCGGCTTGATCGGAGCTTTAAACCGAACGATCCCGTTCAACACAGAAGGAGTATCTCATGGCGAACAAGCAAGTCGTAGCGCCCGGAATCCCGGCCGAACTCGTAACGGAAGCCGCTCAATCGTTTCTGTCCGACCCGGCAAACACCCTGCGCCTCAATGCGGTCACCCGCGCGAGCATGCAGGATGTGGCGATCAATCGGGAGGTGCTGAATTCCATCAATTTCACGTTCTCGCACGACGTCGAAACCACCGACGTCACGGACCAGAAACGGAGCAACACCTGCTGGCTGTTCGCTGAACTGAACTGGCTCCGCACGTTCACCATGCGCAAATTCAAACTCAAGAACTTCGAGTTTTCACAGAACTACCTGATGTTCTGGGACAAATTCGAAAAAGCCAATTTCTACCTCGATAACATCATCGCGCTGATCGACAAGGAACTCGATGACCGGCGTGTCAATTTCCTGATGCGGGACCCCTCCCCGGACGGCGGCGAATGGCATCTGATCGTCAACCTGATCAACAAATACGGCGCGGTGCCCAAAACCGTCATGCCGGATACGTTCAACCGGGAAAACTCCCGGTTCATGAACGAAATTCTGAATTATCGACTGCGCGAAGGCGCGATGCAGCTCCGGAAACAGCACGCGCAGCAGCCGAACGCCGAGATGCTCCTGGCGATCAAGAAAACGATTCTGGTCGATATCTACCGCATTCTCTGCATCTGCCTCGGAACCCCTCCTGTAAAGTTCGACTGGAGCTTCCGGAACGACAGCAAGGATTTTTACCGCGAAACCGGCATCACACCCCTCGAATTCGCGGAAAAATATATTGGGGAAAATCTCAATGAGATGTACTGCCTGCTGAGCTGTCCCACCGACGATACGCCGTACAATCAGCCCTACAGTGTCGAGTTTTTCAATAACATGACCGGCGGCCGCGAGTGGCACGCCGTGAATCTCCCCATCGAGGATCTGAAGAAATACGCCATGAAAATGCTCAAGGATAACCAATCCTGCATCTTCGGCTGTGACGTCGTTCAGGAAAGCCACACCAAAGAAGGCATTCTGGACCGCCGGATCTTCGACTACGAAGCGCTGTTCGGGATCAAATTCAGCCTCAACAAAGTCGATCGCGTTCTGTCGAACCAGACCCGTCTGACACACTCGATGGTGCTCACCGGCGTCGATCTGGTGGATGACAAGCCGCTCAAGTGGAAGATCGAAAACAGCTGGGGCAGCGAGGTCGGGAAGAAGGGATTCTTCCTGATGTCCGACGAGTGGTTCGTCGAGCACACGTATGATCTGATCGTGCCGAGACGCTATCTGAGTTCGCGGCATCTGAAGATGTTCGAGAAAGCCGATGTGATGCTGCCGCCGTGGCATCCGATGGCCTGATCGGATCAGCAGGGCTTCGATCCGGACCGATTATTGCGCGCGGCCGACATGATCGATGTCGGCCAGCGTGCGCTCATACACACTCACCACACCGCCGCCCTCGATCGTGATAATCCGGCTCGACGGATCGACCGGAGCATCGGGATCGACAAACGCCAGAAACAGGCCGCTATGGCCGCCCGTCCACATCGACAGGTAATCGCCCATCATGGGGGTATACTCACCGGAGTAGACCTGGTCGATTGTGAAGAGACGATCATACTCGAGAAAAAACTCGCGCATGTGCCGGGTGCCGATCGATCCTTCCGGCGTGTTCCAGCCGTTGCGGCGCATGACCCATGAGGCAAATTCACTGCACCAGCCGCCGGGAAACGCCGGAGAGTATTTCTCGCCGTCGTCCTTGCCGAGTTCGTTGAAGGCATGCCAGGCGATTCCGTTCGGCGATCCCGGACACGACGCCTGTTTCGTGACTGAAATTTCCGGGGCGAAACACCGCCGGGACACCACTGATCCCTCCAGAAGGGTTTCACCGGAAAAGGCCAGTATCCGGCTCCCGTTCCGAATGACTTCGATGCCCGAAAGGATGAGCGAATCGGGGTCATTGTATACCAGCGTGAGAGAATCCCAGCAGTCGGACGAAAAGGTGTCGAAGTAGGGGGAAAGCGGGGTGAGATCATACAGCAGGCGCGCGCCGGGAGAGAATCCTCCGGATGGGCTCATGAGCCGCACCGCGTGCTGATCGAACAAAAGATCGATGAATGCCGCCGTGCTTCCGGATTCGTCATCCGGGGAAACAGTCAGACGTACCGAATCGGGGCCTCGCTCGATCGCATGAAGAGTCTGTTGCACCGGACCTTTTACACCGACAGAAGATTGATCAGGATCGTCCGGTGGCTGGGGCAGTGCATCTTCGATGTGGTTGATTCGGGTACATGGATACGAAACCGGGGGAGTGGCAAGCGGGGTGGCTGCGGATGCAGATACGGCAAGGAGAAGAAGGACAAGTGAGTTTCTCAGACGATTCCTGCGTATGGTCATGGGGTAATGGAGGGCGATGGAGACGGATGAGGGGCGTTTTTACCGACGATCGGCGGGGGGGTCCATTTCGAGAGAATTTTCAGGGGAGGAGGCGTCTAATGAGGTGACGCGTGCGCGTTCCTGCCGATCACCTGCGGAGGCGTTCCGGATTTACCGGGGATCTCACCCGGGGGCGAACATCCCATGAGCAGCAAGGCCAGAACCAGTCGTCCGCACCACATCCCCATACCGATCACCTCCATCGCCATCACTGTAGAAGCGCCGCTGCCCCGAGTCAATCCCCTTCTCCCATACACCCCCACCCCCTGCCCACAAGAAATACCTGTAGCGCCGAACCTCGTGTTCGGCATCCGCACCCTCCCTGCTCATAGGCAGCACCTGTAGCGCCGAACCTCGTGTTCGGCATCCTTCCCCAAATAATCCATCCCCCCCCTGTTTGACTTCGGAATGTCGGAATTATAGACTCGGTTGAAAGAAGTCGATGTCGCGACACATGATTCTGAGGTGTGTTGTGCGCAGAGATTGTTGCTCGATCACGATCCGGGCTGCCGCCTGATCGGGATCAGGGAAGCGAGGACGACGGTCGGATGGCGGAACGGGAAGATTCCGTGTTGATGCCCGGCACGCGGATCGCCGGGCGATATGAGATCCGAGGGTTGCTCGGATCCGGCGGAATGGCTCACGTGTATCTCGCGTGGGACAGCACCCTGTGCCGTGAGATCGCTCTGAAGACCATCCGGTTCGATCGTGCGGGTGATATCCGGAGTGCCGAGATTCTACGGGCGCGGCTCCTGCGGGAAGCCCAGGCCGCCGCGAAGCTGAACCATCCGCATATCGTCATCATCCATGATCTCTGCTTCACCTCCGACCTCCCGTATATCTCCATGGAACTCGTCCAGGGCCGCAACCTGCGCGATCTCTTCGACACGATTCATCTCGTTCCCCTCCGATCACTCCTCCAGATCGCCCGTCAGATCGCCTCGGCCCTTGATTATGCTCATGCGCATGATGTCGTGCATCGCGACATCAAGCCTGAAAACGTGATGATCACGGACGATTTCACCGCCAAGATCACGGATTTCGGGATTGCGCGCGTGCAGTCGCCCGATTTCACGACTCTGACGACAGACGGCAAGATCATGTGCACGTATCACTACACTGCGCCGGAGTATTTCAAGGGCGAAAAGGGATCGGCGCAGGGCGATCTGTTCTCGTTCGGGTGTCTTCTGTACGAGATTTTCACCGGGCAACTCGCGTTTTCGGGTGATTCCGAACCGCAGGTCTGGTGGCAGATCATGCACAGCACTCCGGTCGCGCCATCGATGATCAACCCGGCGCTGAATCCCGCCGTCGATCCGATCATTCTGGCTCTTCTGGATCGCTCTCCGGACCATCGCCCCGTCGATTGCGCGACCGTCGTCCGGGATCTCGAACAGGCTCTCGGCGATCGCGATCCGGATATGCCGATCGTGCCTGAGCATCCCGTTGCGGCGGCGATGACCGTGGCCGGATCGCTGGAAGAAAGAGGCCGGCCGCCGGATGCGACCACACGTGTGGATACTCTGAGAAATCCAGCGCTCGCCTGGAAACTCGCCGGCTCCGGCGCACTCCTCGGGGTCGTTCTCGGAGTCGCCTTCTGGTGGATCGGCAACCGGATCGCGCCGCGCGGACAGGTCGGAGGGCCGATCCCTGTCGTCAGGATGCAAACCCCCACAACGGGGCCAACCGAAACACCCTCACCGACACCGTTCCACGTGGAACAGTTCCCGTCACCCTTCATCGTGCTCAGTTATACGGCAACGCCTGAACTGCCCACTCCGGAACCGTCGCCCCTCCCTGTACACACCGCCTCTCCGGCCCCGGCGTCCACCCGCACTCCGGCCTCGTCTCGCATGCATCCCAAACCCACATCGACACGCCCGCCCAGGACTCCTCCCACACCCGCCGGCCCCCTCGCGCTGGGCCTCGACACGCCCGCCATCGTGACGCCTCCTGTTGAATCCACAATCGAGATTCCCGGCACTGCGACGCCGGCACCTGCGGCGACACAGACCACACCGCCAACCGCACGTCGAAAAGACGACGCGTGGGTGCCATTTTGAGATTTCCGCTCAGGGGGGCTAACGGTTTTTGAGCAATTTCGCGAACGGATTGTTGCCGAATCGATCCGGCGGAGGTGTGGGTGGCTTGCGAGCGGGGTCTTTGGGCGGCTGAGGCTTCTTCGGATCACCCGATTGCGGTTTCGGACGCTCGCCGGGCTGCGATCGCAGACTCAGTGCGATTCGCCGGCGGGGCATGTCCACCTCCAGAACCGTCGCCAGCACGTGTTGATGCACCTTGACCACGTCGGAGGGATTCTTCACGAAGCCATCGGCGAGCTGACTGATATGCACAAGGCCGTCCTGGTGGACGCCGATATCCACAAACGCACCGAACGCCGTCACGTTGGTCACGATGCCGGGCAGTTTCATTCCGGGCTTGAGATCTTCGATCTTTTCAACGCCTTCGGCAAACCGGAATGCCTCGAACTGCTTCCGCGGATCGCGCCCCGGTTTCTCGAGTTCCGCCAGAATGTCGGTCAGCGTGGGCAACCCGATCGTGTCGGTCACATAGTTCTTCAGCGCGATCTTCCGGCGGATTTCGGGTGTCGTCATGAGATCGGCCACCGAACAGCCCAGGTCTTTCGCCATCCGATCGACCACCGGATACGCTTCGGGATGCACCGCGCTCGCGTCGAGCGGATTGTCGGCCTCACGGATCCTTAAAAACCCCGCTGCCTGTTCGAAGGCTTTGGGTCCGAGCCGCGGGACTTTCATGAGTGCTTTGCGGGATTTGAACGGTCCGTTTTCGTTGCGGTATTCCACGATGTTCTTCGCCAGGTGCGGACCCAGTCCCGACACGTATGTGAGCAGCTCTTTGCTCGCCGTGTTGACCTCGACACCGACATTGTTCACGCAGCTCACGACCACATCGTCGAGTCCCATTTTCAGGTCCGACTGATCGACATCGTGCTGATACTGACCGACACCGATCGATTTCGGGTCGATTTTGACGAGTTCCGCCAGGGGATCCATCAACCGGCGTCCGATCGACACCGCGCCGCGGACCGTCACGTCGTGATCCGGGAACTCCTCACGCGCCACATCCGACGCCGAGTAGACCGACGCGCCGGATTCGTTGACCAGCACGATCGACACGGTCGAGGGGAGCGGCAGCTTGCGGACGAAGGCATCCGTTTCGCGACTCGCCGTCCCGTTCCCGATTGCAACGGCCTCGATCTGGAACCGCGCGCACAAAGCCATGACGGTTTCCTCGGCCTGCCGTTCCGCGCGATCGCCCTGAGACAGGTAGATCACGTCGTTGTGGAGCAGTTTGCCCTGGCGATCGAGGCAGACGACTTTGCAGCCCGTGCGGTAGCCGGGGTCGATCGCGAGCACATTTTTGCGTCCCAGTGGTGCCGCGAGCATCAGTTCGCGGAGGTTTTCCGAAAACACGCGGATCGCTTCGGCGTCCGCCAGCTTTTTCGTTTCGACGCGCATCTCGGTTTCCATCGACGGCATCAGGAGACGTTTCCAGCCGTCGCGGATCGCCAGGTGCACCTGGTCGGCGGCCGCATTCGATGCCTTGATGAAAGCCCGGTCCAGCACGGTTTCGGCCATCTCCTCCGGCACAGCGATCCGCAGACTCAGCACCTCTTCGTTTTCGCCGCGCCGCATTGCCAGCACGCGGTGAGACGGTGCTCCGGCCATCGGCTCCTCCCATTCGAAATAATCCTTGAATTTCGCGCCGGATTCTTCTTTACCGGTGATCACTTTGGAGCGGAACACGCCGTTTCGCCGGAACAGCTCTCGAATGTCGCTCCGCACATCCGCATGTTCGCTGACCCACTCGGCGATGATATCCCGAGCGCCGCTCAGGGCATCTTCGATCGTTTCGACGCCTTTCTCCGCATCGACGAACGCAGCCGCCTCCACGGAAGGATCGATCGGGCCCTGCTCGACGATCATCTGTGCGAGGGGTTCGAGGCCTTTTTCGCGAGCGACTCCGGCGCGGGTTTTGCGTTTGGGCCGGAAGGGCAGATAGATGTCTTCGAGCACCGGAAGGGTTTCCGCGGCGTTTATCCGGTCTCGGAGGTCGTCCGTGAGCAGTCCGCGTTCGTCGAGCGACTTCAGGATGGCGGCGCGGCGGTCATCGAGTTCCTTCAGTTGGGTCGAGCGATCGCGGATCGATGTGATGGCGACCTCGTCGAGACTGCCCGTGGCTTCTTTGCGATAGCGGGCGATGAAGGGGACGGTAGCGCCGCCGTCGAGCAATTCGGTGACAGCGGAGACCTGTGCGGGCTGGATATTGAGTTCCCGGGCGATGCATTGGGAGTAATTCGGCATGATTTTCGGTCCTTTCGAAGCGTTGCGGATGAGGGGAGTCATCCTGAAAAGCGGGGTGATTGTATGACAAACGGGGGTGGATGGGAATAGGGGGCAGTATTCGGTTTTCAGTTTTCGGTATAGCAATATCGAGGGACAGCTTTTTCAGTGGCGGGTGGGTCCGCTCTTCATCCTTGTTGGCTTTCTTGGTTAATCATCGCAAGCGCGTTTTCCAGAATCTTGCGGATATCCTTCTTGTGCTTCTCGGGAGCACCGTGTTGATTCGCGAGATAAATGGCAGGAAATTTCCTGATTATTTTGACATTTCTC
>CALFER010000057.1 GCA_937951895.1 uncultured bacterium | reverse complement strand
GCGCTTGCCTACCGTCCATGCTCGTCTGTTTTCACTTAGCGCTCAGTTCAGGTATCTCTTACGTCGCTACTTGTAAAATTTAGAGAACGGGAATCCTCATCGAGGATTGAAACGCATAAAGGCATAACCTTCGGTGGCCGGGTAGTTGGCTTTATTTAGAGAACGGGAATCCTCATCGAGGATTGAAACACACACGACGAAGAACTTGAACCGAATTGGATCATTTTATTTAGAGAACGGGAATCCTCATCGAGGATTGAAACCGGGTTGTTAGCCCGCAGATGCGCCAATTTGATCCGGTCGCATTTAGAGAACGGGAATCCTCATCGAGGATTGAAACATAACACATGACGATGAAACAGATCCGAAAGTCAACGACTTATTTAGAGAACGGGAATCCTCATCGAGGATTGAAACTTTTCTTCATGTAGCGGATTTCGTACCTTGTACTAAGTCATTTAGAGAACGGGAATCCTCATCGAGGATTGAAACATTGTGCGGCCATATCGGATTCGTCGAGTTCATTATTATTACATTTAGAGAACGGGAATCCTCATCGAGGATTGAAACACCAAAGTCTTTCTCTGGTCTGGCCCACTAAACACACCTTTATTTAGAGAACGGGAATCCTCATCGAGGATTGAAACAGATACTGGGCTTGGTTTTTGCGGGCCGCTAGCCGCGGCATTTAGAGAACGGGAATCCTCATCGAGGATTGAAACCCTAGGGTAAATGCGCAAAAGAAAAGGAAGTAATTCAAATTTAGAGAACGGGAATCCTCATCGAGGATTGAAACCCAGGCGAGCTTTCTCACCGCGCAATACGGAGGCGACGCCCTATTTAGAGAACGGGAATCCTCATCGAGGATTGAAACACCATTTCTTATTTATCAAAACAAGTAATAAACATATAAGTATTTAGAGAACGGGAACCCTCATCGAGGATTGAAACCACGCACGGTTTCTGGAGCCTGGTGATGCACTCCCACAATTTAGAGAACGGGAATCCTCATCGAGGATTGAAACCTTGTCCGGCTCGACGAATTCCAGTTCAACCCCACGTGCTGAATTTAGAGAACGGGAATCCTCATCGAGGATTGAAACCTTCAGATTGGCCTGGACGGCAGAAAAATCCGCCTTATAATTTAGAGAACGGGAATCCTCATCGAGGATTGAAACCCAAAGCGCTCTGCCCCCGGACTCTGCCGGGAACTGACATTTAGAGAACGGGAATCCTCATCGAGGATTGAAACCCTGTGGCTACAGGTCGAGGGACGCCAGCCACCGGCCGAATTTAGAGAACGGGAATCCTCATCGAGGATTGAAACGATCTCCGCTTTCACGGAGTGCGGCATACTCATCAAAATTTAGAGAACGGGAATCCTCATCGAGGATTGAAACCAACACCAGTGTGTGCATTTCGAACCTTGAGCACACACGATTTAGAGAACGGGAATCCTCATCGAGGATTGAAACAGATGACCGAGAATCGCACCACTCAACACCTCGATCACGAGCTATTTAGAGAACGGGAATCCTCATCGAGGATTGAAACTGGAGTCGCAAGATCATCCCCCAGAACCTGAAGGATGATTTAGAGAACGGGAATCCTCATCGAGGATTGAAACCGGGCCTTTCCGAAGTGCGTCTTCGATTTTCCTCCGGAGCATTTAGAGAACGGGAATCCTCATCGAGGATTGAAACCGTATTTTCTCCTTTCACTTACTAATAAACTAGGTTAATTTAGAGAACGGGAATCCTCATCGAGGATTGAAACGACAATGTGCACAGTTCACACTGCACACTTTTTTGTCTGCAACATTTAGAGAACGGGAATCCTCATCGAGGATTGAAACTACTTTTTTGTCTGCAACGAAGTGTTCTGCCATTGTGAGGGATTTAGAGAACGGGAATCCTCATCGAGGATTGAAACAATGGTCTTACCTTGAGTCCTGTGATTCGTTCGACGAATTTAGAGAACGGGAATCCTCATCGAGGATTGAAACAATGGTCTTACCTTGAGTCCTGTGATTCGTTCGACGAATTTAGAGAACGGGAATCCTCATCGAGGATTGAAACTCGTATTTTTCGATTGTCATAACACACGACGATGAAGCAGAATTTAGAGAACGGGAATCCTCATCGAGGATTGAAACACGGAAAGAACGAAGGTTCATTATTCCCAGCCCATCTCATTTAGAGAACGGGAATCCTCATCGAGGATTGAAACTATCCCTGCCTGCACAAGGCAGACGATTCTCCATCGGTCTTCTATTTAGAGAACGGGAATCCTCATCGAGGATTGAAACACCGCTAGGTAGCCAAGGACTAAAAAGATTCCGATAACGATTTAGAGAACGGGAATCCTCATCGAGGATTGAAACGTGGCCTCGAAAACCAAAATTCCACCGAACGACCATATAAATTTAGAGAACGGGAATCCTCATCGAGGATTGAAACAGGGTCTTTGCAGCCGCGTGATGCACTCCCACAATGCCCTATTTAGAGAACGGGAATCCTCATCGAGGATTGAAACTATTTTGTCAAGGGAGGTGTGCGGGACACTGTCGTCGCTCAATTTAGAGAACGGGAATCCTCATCGAGGATTGAAACGCTACGTCGAGACAATGTGCACAGTTCATACTGCACACTTTATTTAGAGAACGGGAATCCTCATCGAGGATTGAAACTTTTCGCCCCCCAATACGGAGGCGACTCCGCTGTGCGCGATTTAGAGAACGGGAATCCTCATCGAGGATTGAAACCTAGACTCATCTATGTTGCAGTTGGCTGTGAGCTCGGCTATTTAGAGAACGGGAATCCTCATCGAGGATTGAAACTCTCGATCCGGAATCAAAACTGCATCCAAACTCTTCCTGATTTAGAGAACGGGAATCCTCATCGAGGATTGAAACTCGCCCCCCAATACGGAGGCGACGCCCTGGTGTGCTCCTATTTAGAGAACGGGAATCCTCATCGAGGATTGAAACCAAACGCGGTTCCGGCCAATCTGGCCTTTTCGCCCCCCAAATTTAGAGAACGGGAATCCTCATCGAGGATTGAAACTCATGCGTGGGATTATACTTCATATACCGTTTCATAGTTAAATTTAGAGAACGGGAATCCTCATCGAGGATTGAAACAAAATAGGTAGGGGTTCCCCATCACCGCCGCCACGCTGCCCGATTTAGAGAACGGGAATCCTCATCGAGGATTGAAACATCTACGTCTTGGTTTTGACGGGCCGCTAGCCGCGGCCCTATATTTAGAGAACGGGAATCCTCATCGAGGATTGAAACGCTTCGTCCATTCCTTCACCAAACGACTGGACATGAATATTTAGAGAACGGGAATCCTCATCGAGGATTGAAACACACAAACGCGGTTCCGGCCAATCTGGCCTTCTCACCAATTTAGAGAACGGGAATCCTCATCGAGGATTGAAACTTTTCCCGTGTCGGGATTGACCACGACAGCTCCTGTCTATTTAGAGAACAGGAATCCTCATCGAGGATTGAAACGTGACGCTACAGCATGTCGAATGGCGTCACACACAATTTAGAGAACGGGAATCCTCATCGAGGATTGAAACGTCTCGATACCACCGACAAATGCTTGAAGAAATCTCAAATTTAGAGAACGGGAATCCTCATCGAGGATTGAAACTTTCGGGGATACCGTCAACTGGAGACGGCATGAACCCTCCTATTTAGAGAACGGGAATCCTCATCGAGGATTGAAACACGGACGCAACACCACTGTGTGCTCCTCGAACCTTGATTTAGAGAACGGGAATCCTCATCGAGGATTGAAACACTTTCTGGCGACGCACGTTGCCATCTTGCACCACATAAAAATTTAGAGAACGGGAATCCTCATCGAGGATTGAAACAAACACACTCCCACAGAGCACGGCCTCCGGCTTCCGCATTTAGAGAACGGGAATCCTCATCGAGGATTGAAACCGGGAGCAGGCGTTGCCTGCTCAATCGTGACAACATTGGGATTTAGAGAACGGGAATCCTCATCGAGGATTGAAACCATTAAGTGCTCCGTTTACAGCGTGGACTACCGGGGTATCATTTAGAGAACGGGAATCCTCATCGAGGATTGAAACGTTTCTCGCCCTTGAGGACAGCCACTACTCCGGAATGCATCTAGAGAACGGGAATCCTCATCGAGGATTGAAACCCGTTCATCGAAGTCTCCCCGGTATCAGGCCATATAAATGATTTAGAGAACGGGAATCCTCATCGAGGATTGAAACCCGTTCATCGAAGTCTCCCCGGTATCAGGCCATATAAATGATTTAGAGAACGGGAATCCTCATCGAGGATTGAAACCTTGTTGGAGCCGTTCTTCCTCTTCAGAAGTCATGGTTCATTTAGAGAACGGGAATCCTCATCGAGGATTGAAACGCAACGCCTGCTCAATCGTGACAACATTGGGCAGTTCCCCGATTTAGAGAACGGGAATCCTCATCGAGGATTGAAACTCACCTTTGAGGACAGCAACGACGCCGCTGTGTGCTATTTAGAGAACGGGAATCCTCATCGAGGATTGAAACTACGATGGTCTTTTCAACCGGGGCTTTTTCTTTCATACTCAATTTAGAGAACGGGAATCCTCATCGAGGATTGAAACTGTAGCAATAGATTCCTGTCCCTATGATACATAGGGAATTTAGAGAACGGGAATCCTCATCGAGGATTGAAACCCCAGTTCGCGTACGAGAGGTTCGGCAAACTCAATAAGATTTAGAGAACGGGAATCCTCATCGAGGATTGAAACCAATTACGTTAAGCTGGTCAATCGTCGCATATTTCCTCAATATTTAGAGAACGGGAATCCTCATCGAGGATTGAAACGGAAACTGACCCCTCGGTATCGAGTAGTGCACTGACTTCTATTTAGAGAACGGGAATCCTCATCGAGGATTGAAACTTGTTAGATATATATATCCAGGTATCAGATCCTTTCTATTTAGAGAACGGGAATCCTCATCGAGGATTGAAACCATTCAGAACACGGGCAACAACTTCATCTCCAAATCCAATTTAGAGAACGGGAATCCTCATCGAGGATTGAAACTACCTTTAAGCCGTGCCGTCTCGCCGCCCAATACGGCAGCATTTAGAGAACGGGAATCCTCATCGAGGATTGAAACAAACTCCATGTTCAGAGGAATAGTAATAATCCTTCCCTAATTTAGAGAACGGGAATCCTCATCGAGGATTGAAACATTGCGTCGGATTCAGCCTTCTCGGCTTTTTCCGACTCGAATTTAGAGAACGGGAATCCTCATCGAGGATTGAAACACGGCTTTCCGCCGCAGACCGAATGGCGTCGCAAACGAATTTAGAGAACGGGAATCCTCATCGAGGATTGAAACTAGCCAAGGAGCAAAAACACACCCACTATTGGGCCGAACAAATTTAGAGAACGGGAATCCTCATCGAGGATTGAAACGCGCCTGACAGGGTTTCGATGGTCAACTCGACGATTTATTTAGAGAACGGGAATCCTCATCGAGGATTGAAACGCCCAGGTTATCTGGACTTGGTTTTGACGGGCCGCTAGCATTTAGAGAACGGGAATCCTCATCGAGGATTGAAACACAATACACGGCTTCTGCAGCCTGGGTATCGATTCCCACATTTAGAGAACGGGAATCCTCATCGAGGATTGAAACGTGGCCCATGTGTTTCACATCACACCTCCACCTTCTGGCAATTTAGAGAACGGGAATCCTCATCGAGGATTGAAACTCCGTGGATCAGCGTGGAGAAAAGGAGACGTTTGGACCGTATTTAGAGAACGGGAATCCTCATCGAGGATTGAAACTTCCCCATCTTCACCGCCGCCACGCTGCCCGCCCTTTATTTAGAGAACGGGAATCCTCATCGAGGATTGAAACACGAATATGTGTCGCAATCCCTTAACGCATCTCGAAGTTTAATTTAGAGAACGGGAATCCTCATCGAGGATTGAAACAGGGACAGCAGGATGGCAACAGAAACTATCGCCAACCTAAATTTAGAGAACGGGAATCCTCATAGAGGATTGAAACTCGACCCAAATTTTGTACGATCCAGCATTTAGTGTGATTGATCTAGAAACGCGGGAATCCTCATAGAGGATTGAAACGTTTTTGCCCTGGCTTCCTTTAATTGAATCAAAGAAGCATCTAGAAACGCGGGAATCCTCATAGAGGATTGAAACCGTGAGTATGGTGGTCTCACTATCAACAGTCGATGGTGAGAATCTAGAAACGCGGGAATCCTCAGCGAGGATTGATATTACCCGGAGTCAGGTCCCGGAGGAACCCAACGCGATGACGTTTTACGGGATCCTGTCTCGGTTCGTCAGTCAGAACCCGTATACAAACTCAGGGTTCAAGTTGTCTCAAACCGGTATTCTTCGTTGATTGATGTTCAGTGACCCGGCGATCCGCGGGATCGCCTTCGATGACAGAGGAACTTCCCCATGATCTACCTGATCGCATACGATATCTCGTCCGATAAACGACGCCGCCGAATAGAAAAGACCCTCAAAGCAAAAGGGATCCGAGTCAACTTCAGTGTGTTCGAATGCGATCTGTCTCCTCCCGACTTCGAAATTCTCAAAATCGACCTGCGAAAACTCACGAAGAAAACCGACCACATCCGGATCTACTCAATCTGCTCGCCCTGCCTTAAAAACACCTGGGAAATCGGCCGTTTCAACTCCACTGAACCGATCATCCATATCTGACGGACTAACCATTCACAGCCACCAAACACCGAGAGCCGGAATTTCACGTTCCGGCTCTCGAATTCAGGCAACCCAAGTTCTCATCGGCGCACAAACTTACAACTGTCCATCCCGATTTTCTTCGCCCCGACGCTCTCCCCCGTCGCATCTTCCAGCAGACACGAAACACTCTGACCGGTCGACCCGCTGATCGCCCCGATCGACACCCATCGCCCCCGATTCGCGCTCTGATCGATCGTCCGCGTCGATATCACCGTGCCGTTCCGTGTCAGTTTGTACTTCGCCTGTTTTGTCGTCGGATATCCGGATGGGATGTACACCGAGACGTTGTAACTCCGCGAAGTATCGAGCTTCCTGATTTTCCACTCATGCCAGTTCGACACCGTCGAACCATTTGAATATGTGTAGATGGAGGATTCGTTCGAGCAGCTCTGAGTATAGTTCAGCCACCAATACTGAGCCGGGCCGGCATTGGGAGACTCCGTGCCGAACTCATCGATGATGATTGCCGAAGAACTGGAGTAGGAGGGATGTCCGGTGTAATACGCATCCGGCGAATCGTAAATCTTCAGCACATTCATGCGATTCTGAAACAAAGTGCTGTTCCAATAGGAGGGGTTGAGCGGATCCGGGTGATACGGCCCGATATGGCGGATTTCAGTATGCAGATGCGCGCATGTTGTTCCGCGGTTACCCATCGTACCAATCTGCTGGCCCTTCGAGACATTCATCCCCACTGATACTGTCACGGTCTTCATGTGTCCGTACTGCGAGTACGGGGTGTTACCTCGCCATCGATGTTCGATCACAACATTCCCCCAGGCAGTCGCTTTAACACCCCGCACCGTTCCATTCGCCACCGCCCAGATCGGCTTCCCCATATCATCGTTGCACCCGCCGGGTCCGTTGATATCCCATCCGGGATGTACGCAACCGGAGGATGAACTCCATTCGAGAAAACAGTAGCCGGCATGATCGTGTTGAGCCGGTCTCTGGAACCCACTCGTTGCGTCAGCTCGAACCGCAGAAGGCTGCTCATACAACCAATCCACACCCAGCAAATGCGTGACTTCCCCATCGTCAATCACCATCACCGCCGATCGATCCACACTTCCTTGCCATTCCCAGGAGACATACACACAAGGCAGCTCTGTATCTTTGACAAATCCGATGACATGAACCGTTCGGGGATCGCCTGCAGAGGCAATCAATGCTTCTGCGGATTTCGCATCGATCGCACAGCACACACCGCCGATCGGACCGATATCGACGCGATCTGCGAACCCATCGGCGTGAATCGAGACACAGTCTGAAATCGAACTCGGGATCGGTTCAACAATGACGTCAGCGCCATCGACAGGATCCACCGCGAGACTATCTCCGGTGAAGCGATCACGAATACCGGGCCATTCAGGGCTTGCCATTTCGAGACTGCCGAACGAGCGCAGGAACGCGGCATCTTCGAGTGTTGTGAAGGGATTGAGTTCATTTGGGAATCGTATTGCCGCGCGTTCGAGCAGTTCGGCGGCTTTTAGAGACTCTCCGGCAGCGATCAGGTAGTCCGAAAGCCGGAGCAGAGCCCAGCATTCCCATGACCGTCCCATAAATCGACCTGTGCATCGATCGGCCAACATATCCGCGAGCACAGACTCCGCAGCATCCGGTCCATATAGCACGGCCGCATCGTCCGCCGCCCAGAGATCCAGAACAAGACGCTCAAAGGGGGTGACGGATTGACGCCGATCGAGAATCATATCCAGCGATGCCTGGATATCGCCGGCATTGCGCAGATCCAGAATCCGGGGAGTCAGATCATCCAAAGACTGCCACGCTTCGTTTTCGTCGATGGTCGTTCCGACCGCCGCGAACGAGGACACAGTGATCCACATCGCACCGATTAAAATCGAAATGAGGTTGTTCATACGCCCTCCTGGGTTTGGAAGAAGGAGATTCTTCTTCTCAGCTCTGTCCTGTTAACGACAAGCAACGGTCAAATCTGACAATGCCGGAATCATGGAAGATGAGCGATGTGAAAGAATAATGATGAAGTGGCTCAATGACTTGACTATGAGCGCTGTCACGCTATGATGATTTCAGAAGGAGACTTACGATGCCTGGAATGGGTCGAATTCGTTACATCAGCGAACGCGCAATCACACGGAAGGGCAAGCGGGATGGCAGCGGACTGAAATGGCGACTAGGCATCCCGATTCGAGTCAAACACCCACCGGACCCTCCCATGAATTCGGAAGCGCCGTCGGCATACCAGGATTATCTCGTCAACATCGTCCACGAGAATTTGGAGCGGATCGGGCAGATGTGGGCCAACGCCGATAAAAAGCTGCAAGCGAATTGTTTGCATTGGGGTCAGCGAAGAAATCAATTGACCGATCAGCTGGAAAGAACCGAAAAAGATCATGAGGAAGCCGAGAAAGATCACGACTTCGCCCGGCAGTCGGCGGAGCAAGTTGAAGCGCCATCGATAAATCGGTTTTTATATAGTGGGCTCGTGACGCTCATCACGTTCGCTGAGATCGTTTTCAATGGAACCATCTTCAACATATTCGGAGAGAGTCGAGTTTTCACAATCCTTATGGCGATCGGACTGATGATTGCAATTCCAGTTCTCAGTCATTTCATCGGAGTGAAACTCAAGATCACGAAAAAGACAGCAACTGACATCGGGATCATGGTGGTATGCGCGTTGACGTTGGTTGCGGGTTTGTCATCGATAGCAATCGCTCGTGAAAAGTTTTTCGAAGCGAACCGCGTTATTGAGACACTGGGAATCGACTGGAGCAAGGAATCGATCACCTGGATCTTTTTATCCGTCAATCTCGTGTTGATCATGGCCGTGGTTGTGCTCGCTTACGAATACGGCGTACGGGACCCGCACTCGTACAAAAACACTCAGAATCGTCTGCATCAGGCTCGAAGAGTTCAAGCCGAGGAATCGAATGAGATCGAGGTCTTATCGCGGGAACGAACCCAGGTAGAAGAGAAACTCAATCAGGCATGCGCTGTCAGAAGGCAGACATTTGAAGAGTTTCATCATCTTGCACAAGAAGAAAAGGACAAAGGCGAACGCAACATCAACCTGTATCGTGCCGCCAATATGGATGCCCGTGAAGACAAGACGCGACCCATATCGTTTCTGATCGCACCGGACACATTGATCACGCTTCCGGAAAATCTGCTCAAACTCGATTGTTCCGAGTGTGACTGGGAGGAATCGAAGGCATGAGATGGTCAGCAGTCGTTTCGATCGGAATTCTGATCAGTTTGAGCCTGCCCGGAGCCGTCAGTACTGCATCGGATGCGAAGACCGTCATCGTTCTGATTGATTTGTCAGGGAGTGCCAGGGAGCTGTTGAGTACGTATGAGAAGTATTTTGATTTGATCTTAACGGATCTGGATCATGGCGATGCGTTCACCGTTTTGAAGATTTCCTCGGGATCGTTGGCCGAATCGGAGCCGTTAGTTCATGGCACGTTCGAGCCATTCATTCCACGAAACCGGTTAGGCAATCCCACGGACAATCCCTTTGAGGTGCGGGCCTCGAAAGCTGATGCTGATACCAGGTTGGCCGCAGCGAAAACGGAGTTACGGGAGCGGTTTTTGACAAACTTCAGAAACTCGAAGTCGACGCAGTCAACCGATATACTGGGAGCGATTCGGTATGCGGAGACATTGTTCAATCAACTTGGAAGGCCCAGGCGGATTCTGGTCTTGATGTCCGATATGATTCATTCGACGAAGCAACTGGATTTTGGGAAGATGAAGTTTGATGCGAAGGATCACCAATCCGTTATTGAACGGGAGCAGAAATCGTTCGGTCTTCCGGATCTGACCGGTGTAAAGGTGCATGTGATCGCCGCAGGCGGTGGGGATACGGAGCGATTCATGAAGCTTCGTTCTTTTTGGGAAGCCTATTTCCACGCCTGCCATGCAAAAATGGAAAAAGGCAACTACGCCAGTACGATGCTGGTGTTTGACGAGTAATGTAATCAGCACAAAGAGGATGAATGCAGGCAGACTAATAGAGCATTCTTTCGTCATTTAAGTCAGATATAGAGAGAGAGGATCGGGTGAGTTTGCCCGGAGTACTTCACGAGCACCTGTTTTCATTAGAAACCAAAGAAGTAAGTGTTGACTTGTACTACAGTGGAAAAGACGGGTTCATAAGCATTTCTTTTTTTTCGAATCAGAAGCATGCACGCAGTGATCTTTTTGCAGTTAGAACGCTATCACCGACTGAAAAATCTGATAACGGAAGAATCGAAGGAGAGTATCAATGGAAAAATACAAGCAAGTTTGGAGTAACATTTTAATCCTTGTTGTTTGTTCATACATATTCGCGGGCTTAGCAACAGATGCGTTGAAAGGAGAGGCATTGTTCGAGGGATGGGTGCCAACAAAATACTCACCAATTTTTAATAACATATTATATAAGATTATTACTACTGCTGTTTTTCTATACTTGCTATATCGAGTCGGATACCGGATTAGGCAGATAGGAGAGAGTTTTCTACAAGTGCAAACTTTATCAAGATTCGAATGCATTCCAAGACCCCACATTATTGTACCTCTTTCGTCTCCACAAGAATCGAACGTAAAGACTTTCAATCAGTTTCCTTTTGATTTAGAGCTCAAAAAAAACAATCAACTAATAAGACTCACCGGTGAAATTGATACGGACATTGAATTGATGAAAGGTTGGAACTGGCAACAATTATTTCGATCATTACGTCATCATCGAGGTGTTTTACAATCAGTTTGCTTGATCAGTTCTTCAGGGTCTGGAGGTTCATGCTCGTACAGTGAAACAGCAGAACGTTTGATTCGAAGTTATTTTCCAGAAGTAACGCTCGAAGTTTTTCCTGAGTCGGTCGATTTCGAGGATTTAGAAGTAATGATTAACAGTTTTCACTCTGCAATCAAGAGGATCACCAAAGAGGGACATAGGCAGAGCAGCATCATCATTGAAAGCACGTTCGGTACAAAAATTACAAGTATCGCAGCTGCATCCGTCACCATGGATCGTGAAAACGAAAATGTGGCTTTTCAGTACATCCAGACGAGAGAACCATATAAAGCAGTTGAATATAATGTTGTGGTTCGCCAGAAGTCAGAATCTTAAGCGTAAGTGAAAGAAAAACCGCATCTTGAGGTCTATGGTCAACGACAATTACAAAGCGATGTCGATGTGTAGTTGTCGTCAACAGCAATCAGAGGTTTTCTCACGCATCGCGTAACCGTCAGCTCTCGATTTGTATCTCACCTTTGCCGTTACATTTTTGGCATATTTTTTTCGTTTTGCACTTTGGACATTTGTAGCTTCCGATGATATCATTTACATCTCCGGTTTTTCCGCAGTATTTGCATATTCCATCTCCATGACATTCAGGGCATGTGATAGTCCGCTTCACAATGAATCCCTCCTTTCTGAGATCGGAGTCGTACGATTCAAGATCCTCAAACTACGTATATCATAAGAATACCATGAATGGAATGGAAGCAGCAGAATGGCATTGCTGTAAAACTTATGAGTTTTTACAGTCAATCGTTGCGCCTGATGTGAAAGCAGCTCAAAGTCTTTTCAGAGGGGAGAAGAATCATTCCTCAAGTTTACGTCTTATCTTATCTCGCTCGCACACCCAGGATACAGTGAAGATAGCATGCAAAATCACCGATCACTTTCCGGTCATTACCAAGCCTGCTCCGCCAAGAAGTATCTTCCCCTGCTCGCGCCATGTTTCGGCTCAGGATATTGCAGGCATCGATAAATGCATTATGTGCTGCCGTTCTTGATAGTTCCATTTCTTTGCGCTTTTCTGGATCAGCCAACTGCCATTCGACTCTGATCTGCGCATATCGAGATGCGGTTTTGAATAAATCGATTCGAAGCGAAACCATTCCAGTTTCCAGAAGGATATTGTAGATATCTTGCGCCGATGAAAAATTCATAGGTGCTCCCTCCATTAATCATAGCGAATTCCGCGGGGGTGTTTCAATCCATCAGGGGGTGTTTTATTTCCCCTGAACCCCCAATCAACTCTTCAAAATAGCTGATCAAAACGGTCATCGCAGGTGGTACATTTTTCAACGACTATTGACATGTCCGACGGAATATCCGGAAACAACAGGCTCAATCATCAGAAATTGATTCGGAGCTGGTAAATTTCCAGAATTGCATCTGATAGCTTATAAAATAATGGATTTTTTCTCGTATCAGAATCCTTCAACACCAGTTACCTCTACCTGTTCAGAAATCACGAACGGATCTGATCGTTGCTGAGATCCATCACTCAAGAAGAGCAAGGATACTGGATATTCCTGCTTACAAATCCCTCAGATACCGACGATTATAATCGTGTATCTCTTCTGCAGTGCCTTCCTGGCGTACATAATGATAAACGACAAAGTTTCCACCAGACTCAGTTTCATGTCAGCCCCGGTCAACTCCGGCATCCTGAACTCAAACAAACTGCTGCACTTATCTTTAACTATGGCATCGGGGAGTGCATGGATTACAGAGATCCATCGCGACAATACAGAGATAAACTGCTGGAGATCTTCAGATGAAGTGAGATTTGTCAGGTCATATGGATCGAACGGAGAGTAATCTCCGGATAAATCGCATAAAACGCCTAACAATGAGTCAGACATTCGCAAGAAAGTGTTTGCGGCATAAGAGTGTGGTGATGGCCAGGAGTTATCCGAATCGATAACCGGAGATTCCTGGAAGACAAACTCCAGATAAGGGCCATCGTCAGTCAGTATCGTGTCATCAAGAATCACCCGAAAAGACTCCTTGTATTGAGTTTCAGACGCTTGAATTCTGGTATAAAATTCGACACAAGTCCAATCAAATCTGATACATGCCCCGAGATTGCAGCAGGCGTCTCTGCCTGCTGCCCCCATTTAAAGCCAGTGACCAGTGGGTGGCGCCGGCCTCCGTGCCGGCGGCTGATAAAGGGTACTGATCTTGTATGAATGGTGTGGCGACACGGAACGCCGGCCTCCGTGCCGGCGGCTGATATGGGGTAGTGACTCTGTTGGGGGGGTGAGGGGACTGGGAGCACCACCTGCTGGCTGGTGACACTGATTCTGTGTGAAAAGAAATGGGGACTGGGGGCGCCGGCCTCCAGTAGATGGCACTCACTCTGTATAAGAACGCCGGCAGGGACGCCGGCGCCACCCAATTCAACTATTTTTTCTTAGTTTTTATATTGTGAAAACTGACCGGCAGGCAGGGACGCCTGCCGGAGACCGTGTCAGAAATAGACGCCGGGCGCCGTATCCCGCTCAGAGAATCCTGTTCAAATCCAGGACCGGATTTGATATGCTTCGCATCATGACGACCGCACGCCGATTGATCGAAGCAGCCAAGAAAAACGATGCTGAAACGCAATACAAAATCCTGCTCGAAGAATGCAAGGACAGAATGATCCGCACAGCCATCACCAACTCTCAGAACATCGATCTCGATGACGCGGAAGATCTCGTCCAGGACCTGATGATCCACCTGGTCACCGATCACTGCCTCGAAAATCTCGATCCCGAGAAGAATATCTACTCCTTCCTCGTGCGGTGCGTCCATAACCGCCTACGGGATCATCTCACTCGAGCCGGCACCATTCACCGCCCGCACATCTGCGTACCGACCAGCCGGATCGATGCCTCCCGCCCGGACCCGATCGATACCGCCGAATCCAGCGATACCATCGATGCATCGGATCGTTTCGAAGACCAGATTCCCGATGTCGAGGATTCTCCCGGCACGGCCTCGTCCCTGCCCGGTCTCGATTCGCTCGTTCAAAACCCGATCCATCGAGCGGTCATCCGGATTTCGATGGGTTATCAACCCCTCGCGGAGGAATACCAGGTTTTAGCCGAGAAAACTCGGTCGGATCGATTCACCCTGTCGCGAAACATCGAGACTTTGTTTCAGGATCTCGGAATCAAGCAGAATACGCATTCCAGGCGCATCGCGAAACTGCATCATCTGTATATTGACCGTTCGAGCCGGCGGCGGACCGCCGAACACGAACTCGAAACCCTGATCGCGTCGGGCTCGACGTGCGAGATGGAAGAACGGTTTGAACGTGAGATCACCCGCCTGACCCGACTTGAGCGACAGGCATATCGTTTGTACACCGAGGAATCGAACCGGGATCTCAAACGCGTGCCTTCGAAAGACATCGCCGCCGCAACGAGTATGTCACCCGCCAACGTCGATCAGATACTGGCCCGATATCGGCGAAAACTTTCGGAAATGAGCAAGGCGTGACCATGAGACATGGATGCATTACATTCTCGGGCAAGGACGTCAATTTCAGGTTTTTTTCGTCGTCGCTATCGGCCGAAAAACATCTTTTCAAGCATTTCCTTTCGCCTGCTGAAGCGTGGAGCGACGTCGAAGGCGTCAGGTGTTCTGATGACGAACGCGCGGCCTGGCGGCAGCGAATCGAATCGACCGGCTGCGCAGGTGAAGAACACGAACGAAACGAATGTCTATCATTCGATGATTGCTGCACCCTCATGAACGCGCTCTTTCCGGAGTATCTCGGAGCAATTGTTCGGGGAATCAAGGATGCGTCGTGCTCGGGACAGGAACTCTACATCGAATATCTGGATGATTCGCGAATGCTGGAGATGCTGAGTCCTTACGGCATTACGATCATCATCAGTCGTCCCGCCGCGGGCTCTAACGCCTTCTGGACCCTTCGGACCGCCTACATGCATCAGAATCCCAGCAGTCCACAGTCTGAAACCCGGGTTCTCGATCACCTCATCGGCGCAATCGACAGCATTTACCGCAAACTGCGCATGATACGGTTCAGACACGGGTCCGCATGTATCAAACTCCATACCCCCGAACGCTGGCAGGACATGTTCGCGAGCCTCGATGCCTGCAAGGTGACGCTATGAACATCGATTCGATTTTCAACACCATCCCGCCCATCAGGCATGACATGTCTCGCCTGCGCGATTTCATGTCGCGGTGGCGCGAAGCCGATCCAGCCTTCTCTCGCTTGTTTCTCGCCAACGGAATTCTCGAACACACCGCCTCCGTCACCCGCCATCTCGATTCAGTCGAATCCGTTTCCGAGTTCGCCGATACCGCACGCCGCATTCTCGATGATGCGCGTGATCTGCTCGCTTTGGATCCGTCCATCGCCGCCTGCGCACTCGAACATCTCGATCCGTCGATGCTTGCACGTAACATCCGGAATCTGAAGAAACGATACGATCGAGGCGAACCGTTTGAAGGAAACCTCGATGATGAGGCGTTCCAGGCCGTCGACATGCTGTTTTCCTTCGAGCTTATCCTGGAAACGCTCAATTCGATCGAGGTATCGTCCGAGGACACACAGAATCATCGTGAGGATCTGAACTGGGCCGCCGCGGAATGCCGCGTTTCGCTCGAAGACGCCCTGTTCGCGAATCCCGATCTGGCGCGGCTGGTCGAGGCGTACGCGCGTGCCGCCGCAGGGGGTCCCGATCGGGCGCCCTGGCCCGAAATCCTCGCCAACGCGCCGGACCCGATCCGGGATGCCGTCGAGCACGATGAGTATTTTGAGTATTCGAAACCTGCGATTGCCGGTGTGTCTCAGTTTTCGCTGGTAAACAGATTTATAGCGGATCTGACATCGATCCAGCTCATCCAGCCGATCCACGCGTTCGCAGCGGACAGCGACAAGACCTATGTCCGTGATCCCGATCGTCATCCCGCCTGGTTACTCGCCAGGAAAACAGAATTTGAAGTCGAACTGATTCAGACGGAGAATTTTCTCCATATACTCTACTCCGGATCCAACATCGATCGACTCGCTCAACCCATCGTGACACATGACGGAAAGCCGATCAAAGTGAGCGAAATTCGTACCGGTTTCAAACCTTCCAAAGCGTTTCGGATCGATGAACCGATCGATGCGTGCTGGAACAAAACGGACATCGAAATCGGCATTCCCGGCGTGATGCCACCCCGGACCATCCATATCATCTACAAGGCAGGCCATGAACCGCGATGAACTGGAACGTCGAGTCACTCACGATCTGATCTATTTCAACCTGATTCACCGCCCGATCGAGTGCATGCTGCGGCATGATCCCGGCGCGCGCCTGATCAACCTGGCCGCCACACTGCTGCTCCACGCCACGGATTCCGGCACCTGTCTGTCGCACGTCGTCGCCCGGGAGTCCGGAAGCAGATTGCTCGATCATCCCATGCTGAACGAACCGGTGAGGGACAGGTTGCGGTCTCTGGTCGACAGCACAGCGAAACCGAAAAACCCGCTCGTGCTCTTCCCCGCCGTCAACGACCATGAGGGCGTGCTCTTCCGGATCGAACTGCGTGATAGTTTCAAGGCGGAAAAGGACGACCGATCGAAAAAACTGGATATCCATGATTCCGGTTGGTTCGCGCGGAAAAACGGGGTGTTCATCCGAGACATGCTTGAGGTTTTCGGTACGGCACTGTTTGACGGAATCGATCCCGATGTTGCCTTGAAGACGATGGAAATCCGGGCGTTCACGCGGCAGATCACGAAAACGAGTCGCGATGTTCTCACCCCACCCCCCATCGCCTGGAACGGCCTCGATTCAGCCGATCTGTCGGCGGCGATCGCCGTACTGACCCATTTTCTGGGAGGTGTGACCTGCAGGATCGTTGCGACAGGCCGAGTCGAAAACGGTCGGGTGAGGCGAATCAAAAACCTGAAGTGTAAACTCGCGTTGATTTGTGACGAAGTGCCGGATCTTGATAAAGTTTTCATTCCGAAAGAAAACGAAATCGAGGCAGATGGATTTGACTTACCGATTCACGCTGTGGACTCAATAGCAGAAGTATTCGATTACCTGATCGAAAACAGCAGTTCTTCAGTCAACAAACAAAGCTTGCCGGAACTAGCCAATTATTGCGAGATTACATACAAGTCAATTCCAAAGCGAGATCCGAGATCGGCGCTTCTGAACATTCGCATAATCAGCAGACTCTACCAGACAGAATTGCACAAGCCACTGGAGTGCTTTAGAGTTGAATGGGCAAAGTCAATCATGTATCGCGCGTTTATCCATCACACAAATTTTGATTTGGATTATGCCGAAAACCAGTATCAACTTCTGAGACATATCGTACTGAATGATGAAGATAATACGATCTATGAACCGAACAAGAACGAGATTCGTGCACGCCATGCTTCAGCACTCACTGCTCTCTATCGGTTTTCTGATGCGATGAAGTTACTCCAGAAGCCTGAGATAAAGCTGAGTCAGGAAGACCCTCTCCCTGCGCTGATTGAAGTTGAGTGCTACATGCTTGCTGGCAGGATTGATCTTGCTTCAGAAAGATCTCATTACATCGAATCTGTCATCAAACGTCCGTCTGAGACGTCACGACTCGCTGCGTATTGGATCAGACTCTTCATGACCCTTTGTGATCTTG
Organism: uncultured bacterium; assembly: GCA_937951895.1. GTDB lineage: Bacteria > CSSED10-310 > CSSED10-310 > CSSED10-310 > CALFER01 > CALFER01. Next base: position 19,337 of record CALFER010000057.1, on the reverse strand, counting down.
AATCAGCCCAGAAGCGCATGTGCGAAGTGGTTCGATGTATGCCAAATCGGTTACATAAATCAAGTCACAATATGTACATCCGCCAATGCGAGGTCAAACTGCGGTACCTCATGGGTCAATGGACCGAGGCACTCGCTCTGGCACAGCAACTCCAAGTCGATTATCGTCACACGCTTCACCACCACTGGCCGGGAGTGCTCTGGAGGCGTTTCGGCGGATTGGCGGCGTTGAAACTCGGGCAGATCGACACGGCTCGTCGCCTGATGCTGCCCGATCCTGCGCAGGGATCCCCCGCACCAATCCTCAAGGTCCACGCCTGTGCGCCTCTGATCGACTTCCGTCTCGATGAACTCGAGCGCACCGACACACTCGCCCCGAGTTTCCAGGATGAACTCGCCCCCCTCCGCTGGCCGCCCGTCGCGCATTATTTCGCCGGTGATCTGCGGCGGATCGGGCAAGCGGTCGCCTCCCGCAGTCTGGACGATACTTTTGTATCAACTCTGCGGGAACTCGCGCGAAAGATATACGAATGAATACGATTTTGTTTCAAGGCCGATATGCATTCATCGATATCGAGACGACAGGATTGGATCCTAAAACCGATGCGATCATCGAGATCGGCGTGTCGATCATCGAAGACGATCGGGAGGTCGATTCGTATCAGACGCTGATCGATCCCGGGAATCGTCCTGTGCCGCTCCGCGTGCAGCGATTGACCGGGATTCAGCCGTCGGATCTGAGGGGCGGACCGGCTCTGAGTCAGGCGATCGACGAACTGAAGCGTCTCGTCGGATCGAGCGCTTGCATCGCGCACAACGCCGACTTTGAACGAACGTTTTTTCACCGTGCGGGTTTTACACCCGCTGTCTGGATGGACAGCATCCTCTGCGCATCGCTGCTCGTCCCGCACCTCGGATCCATGGCGCTCGAATCTCTCCTCCGAGCTTCGGGGCTCAGGCACACGGAGAGCCATCGCGGATTGGATGATGCCCGGGACACCTTTCGCGTGCTACTGCATGGCGCCCGGAATTGTGGTCTGTCGAAGAATGCATGGAAACAAATCCTCTCGATCCTTGAACCGATCGATGATCCATGGCTGCCGTTTCTCCGCCGTGTCGCGTCATCGGCCGGTTCGGGCAGGTTGCGGCAGCGTGAGGGGAATCGCCCTTCCGGATCGTGTGATGCGCTTGCTGAACCGGCTGCGGAGGCGTTCCTGCGAGGCGGCATCATCGAACGAATATTGGAGTTGTCGCATCGTCCCGGGCAGGCAACGATGGCCGAGGCTGTCGAATACACGCTCGAAAACAACGGAAAGCGAATGATCGAAGCCGGGACAGGTTCGGGAAAGTCACTCGCGTATCTCTACCCCGCCGTGCGTACCGCGATTCGCAATCGCGAGCGGATTGCGGTCACCACCCACACCAAGCTGCTTCAGCACCAGATCGCCGATCGTGAGTTGCCGAGGCTTCGGGCTGTGTTTCCGGCATTGAAATGGGCGACCGTGAAGGGTCGGGACAATTACCTTTGCCTGACAGCGCTCGATACGCGGATCGCCGGCCTCGATCTGCTCACGGATCCGGCCGATCGCTGGATACTGGCGGTCATGATCGCGTTCGGTGCGCATCCGGATTCCTCGGGTGAACTCGACCGGTTGCCCGGGTGGTTCCGGATGCGATTTCCATCTTTCGGCTCGATCGTGGCTGATGTGCGTTCGAGCGGATTGAAGTGTGCAGGAACGTGTGAACATGGGGCGCGCTGCTTTTTCCAGGATGTCATGCGTGATGCGGACGAGGCTCATGTGCTGGTGATCAATCACGCATTGGCGCTCCGGTGGCCGCCGCAGTATCCCGCATTCAGGCGAATCGTTGTGGATGAGGCGCATACGATCGAGGATGCGGCGTCGGCAGCTTATGGCGATGAGCTGTCCGAAACCGATCTGTCACAGACACATCGCCGTTTCTGGGGCGAAGGCAAGCACCGCGGCCTTGCCGATCGACTCCTGCAAGTGCTTCATGACATCGATGACAATCGTGACCTGATCGGCCGCATCGAGGCGCTGTCGGGTGAGAATCGGGCCTTTCGGACACTCGTTGACGCCCTGAAGGAACAGCTCGTCGGGATTCTCTTCGGGAGCGATCCTCGGACGGATTGCGGCGACGAAACCGAACTCAGGCGCTGTGCGGATCTCCTCACCGGCGTCTCCCCTGACCGACTCAACGCAGTCAGTGACATCGCTCGAAGCTTGTTCGGCTGGATGGCGAGTATTGTATCGATATGCGGGAAAGCGCGGAAAACCAGGAGCCGATGGAGGGTATCGAAGCCGCACATCGAAGCGCTCGATATGGATCTTGCTATCGCGGAGCAGCTGACGAAGGAGCAGTGTCGGATACTCGGAGTGATTGTCCTGGAGCCGCGCGGCGACTACTGCAACTGGGTCGAGGCGACTAGTGTCAGGGGGAAGATCCGGTGGGTATTGAAGACGCAGCCGATCGATGTGGCGATGCTGCTTCACGATAATCTGTGGAAGGAGATGAAGTCGGCAGTCCTGACGTCTGCGACCTTGAGTGCCGGTCGGAACGAGCGATTCATAGAGCGGCGGATCGGGTTTTCCATGGGAGCGTCACCCGCGCCGATGCTGGTGATTCGGTCGCCGTTTGATTATACGACGCGCATGCTGGCGATTGCGCCGCTGGACGCGAATGTGCAGTTGGCGGAAAAGAGGCGGTACATCGAGACGCAGGCCATTCTGGCGTCAGACCTTGCGCGGGTATCCGGCGGCAGGACGCTGTTCTTGTCGACCAGCCGGGAACGTTCCGGAGCGATTGGGTGTCGCATGGGAGAGTTACTCAGGGAAGATGCGATCGACGTTCTGGTGCAGGGGAGCGGCAATCGGGAGAGCTTGCTCGATGAATTACGGCGTGAGCGAGGGAGTGTTGTGGTGGGATTGGATTCGTTCTGGGAGGGTGTGGATGTTCCCGGAACGGCGCTCGTATCGGTTGTGATCGAGAGAATACCGTTCAGGAGTCCGGATGAGCCGTTGATCGGGGCGAGGGTGAAGCGATTGAATGATCGCATCAATGCTTTTGCGGGGTTCAGCGGATATCTGTTGCCGATTGCGATCCTGAAACTCCGTCAGGGGGTTGGGCGGTTGATTCGGGATACAGGGGATTTCGGGGTCGTGATTTTGTTCGGGGGATTGGGCAAAAAGACCTATACGGATCGGGTGCGGGGGGCATTTCCAGTGGACGTGACGTCGATCGGACCGTGGCGGGCTGTATTGGACAAGGTGCGACGGCATCTGGTGTCGTGGCGTCTGGATGGCTTACAGGAAACACCCTGACTTTTCAGGATATCGTGGAGCGTGACGGTGAGTCTTTCCTGGTGTGATTGATTCCTGTTATAGAGAGCGGCGAAGATGTCGGGATATTTGTCGCGATGGGTGCGGGCGAATGTGTCGAGCCATCCCGGTTCGTCGACGAGAGAATCGATGGGATGGATCAGTGTCGCGCCCGGGTTGAGGTGATCGGTGAACTGGAGCCTGTCGTGTCTGGACTGGTGAACGAGGAATTCCCTGAGCCATGTTTTGATGAGACTGACGCGGGCAGAGTCTCTTCCGTAGCCATGGATGACGCGGAATGAGGTGCCCTTGCGGCGGTGGGACTCGTAGCGGGTTTTGAACGAGCCCATGGCGCAGGCCAGGGTGAAACCGTGGAAGTCGTAGTCGGTGATTCCGTCGATCGGTTTGTTGGGTTTTTTATCGCGCCGGTGGCGGGTATGTTTGGGTCTGGACATGGTTGAATCCTCCTTGTTCATTGAACGGGAGGAGCGGCGGGAATCTGACAACCGGAGAGAGTCAGGGGATCGATATAACGTCCGGGTCGGATTCAGATGCGAATCGGCGTGTGATGCTGAGCACTTCCCGTTCGGATCCCTGGTTCAGGACGAAGCTGTTCGGCGGCTCTGTCGGCCAGGGTCTGAGTTCGAGCCATGCATCCGGTTGGTCGAGACGAATGCGATCGTGATCGTCGATCCAGAACGTATCGAGTCCCTTGTCGAGAATCAGGTACCACCACGGCCAGATGACGTAGCGGGCATGGATTTCCCTGTGATCGCAACGCAGACAATGGAAGCGCACGGCATTCGGCAGATTTCCGGAGTGCGTTCTGACGATGTCTCGGCACTCCTCCGAGCTGATGTTTTTTCTGTCTCGGCTGTGAATAAGTTTGACTTCGCGGACCAGTTGGTTGTCAGCGGCATGGATTCGGGAGATCATGGTGACGAGGCGTGCGACGACCGTGAGTTTTCGTTCGATCTGATCCGGTTGTCCTTTGAGGGCAAATCGGTCGACCACGAGCAGTTGGATATTCGGTTTTGAATTGGTTTTGACGAACTGCGTCAGGAATTCTTCGAAACGGGGCCATTCGAGTTGATCGAGATCGGGGGTCTGGCGGCGTTGATCAATCCGTGAGATATCGGTTTCGTCGATTTTTCTGAGGCACTGGCCGTGCGGTCCGTCGCACGAGAGAGTGCTGGCGTCGGATGGATCGAGAATGTATCCACGGCGCCGGATGCCGTCGAACACACCTTTGAGGTGGACGATCCGGTTGATTTTGTCCTGCAGGTCGGGATCGGCGGCGAAGAGTGCTCCGTGTTCCGAGTAGGATTTGAGATTACAGAGAATGGACCGTTGGAGGGGATCGGGCTGTCGGAGGAAATCGATTGCGTCATGATCCAGGCTATAGGACCACCATGTTTTCCGTTTACTCACGGATCAGAATCCCCAGAAACGGCGTGTTTCCTGTTCTTTTTCCTGGAAAAAGCCTTCCGGCCATTCGTCGAGCACTGCGCCGGACTTGTCGACACGGATGATTTCGAATTTGCCTGTCTGGCTGTTTTTAGGTTGTGTTCCGTGAACATAGCAAATTGAAAGGTCTTTATGATTCAGCTTCTTTTCCGAAACCCGGTTCAGAATCCTGAGAAGGATTTCCGGGCTATGGGTTTCACAGATGATCTGTGAACCCGGATTTTCAGCAACGCTGTCGGCGAATACCTGACCCAGTATGACCTGGAGTCTTGGGTGCAGGTGTATTTCGGGTTGTTCGATACAGAGGATTCCAGTATCGCTTGCGATGACCTGAACAATGATTGGGAGAGACTGTGAAATCCCGGATCCGACATCTGCAAAGTGGACAATCGTTCCATCTGAGATTTGCCGGAGCATCACAAGTCGTAACCGTCCGAAGGCTTTGTCATAGAACTCTCGGACTTTCAGTGTATAACCGAACTTTATTTTTCGTAGTATCTTGTTGGTTCGCTCCAGCATTGTAGTTACAGGTTTTTCAAGTTTTAGAAACTCCGCTAAATGGTCTTTCATTAACATCTCACAATGCGAATCTTCGTCTATCACTGAGGCTTCATCAATTTCTTGGATTGTGCGTGATCCACAAGATGCGCCTCTGCTTTCCTTGTATTTCTTCATGCTTTTAAATGTATATTCTCTTTCTGGATGATCATGCAAAAGAACATCCAGGAGTGACTCTCCTTCATGGCCGACATTGTATGGGTTTCCTGCTACATTTATCTCCGAGTACTTCCTCCCCAAGTTCTTTCGCAGAGGACCTATGTGCTTGCACCGAAATAAATCGGTTGTGACTTGCTGGTGAAAGCGTTTTAACCTTTGTGTTAAGGCTTTTCTTATTTCCAAATATATTTCGTAAAATTTCTCTTTCGAGAAACCTTCTGGCAAGTCGCTTAACTGCCTCATCGCCTCTTCGTCATACAGTCTTTCTTCAAATGGAATACCATTTTTAAGTGCAAAGTAATCGATAGTCTGTATTATTTTCATCACGGTATAGTAATCATCGCAGCTGTAATCTGGTCGTTTGGTATGATTGATCCGTGAATCTAAAAAAAGAAACAGACTGTCGAGTGACTGCCTCGTCAAGAAGTATTGTGGAAAGCAAATGTCGCGGTTGAAAGTCAAACGCATATCATTAACTGATATCGAAACTGACGCACAACCTCCCAGAGATCGCGCACTGGAACTTTTAACGAATGTTGCGATGTAACTTAGCTCATCGTTGTTAGTCAATCCATTTTCCGGATCCTTCCCTTGATTCAAAATCCTGACACCGATTCGGATCGGTCTATCGATGTCGTGTTTATAAACCAAGTTGGCAAAATCACCGAGACAGGTACGATGTCCGGTGTTCTGCATCTCAAATTCGTCTCCGTCAGCATTTTCCATCGATTGGATCAATAAATCCAGCGCACAGAGAATCGAGCTTTTTCCTGCGGAATTCTGGCCATAAAGCAATGTTAATCGACCCAGAGGAATCTCGACTCGCTGTTCCCAGTTCCGGAAGTTTTCCAATATGATGTGAGTGATCATACTCTCTCCATTCGATGTGCGAACGATCTGTTCAGTAAAGCTGAACACAAACAGAAAACAATTTTAACCTTTCAACTTATCAGACAATGAATCAATGACAATGACATTCTCCTCATAATGACAGAACAATCTATTAGCGCTCTTGTCACTCCATGCATCGATTTCATGTGTTGATCCCGGAATCGGTTTACCTTGAAGTGGTTTCAGATCGAGACTCCGAAGATTGTAATCCAGACCTTTTTCGATGCATCGAGCCAGATCATCCAGACGTCTGTTCAAGATGCCGATCCTGTCCGGTGGCAGAGACTGAACGGATTTTCGAAATGTATCAGTGAACCTGATTCTGGGACTCGGTGCTTCCCATACTTTCTCGGAGTATATCGTGTTTTTCACTTTGTTCCAGACGATACCCGCCCAAATGCTCAATGAAGCCGTGTTACCGATCCGCATCACCAGAGATTCAGGAATGACGCCCTCGAAATCGGTTGGCAATTCGAGCGCGAGTCGCCGGAAAACAGAGAGATTGTTCCGGATGACATTATCGGCATCGATTCTGATCGGTAGCGCCGGAATCCGCATGAGTTCATCGCTTCGCTCAAAAACGTATATCGTCTCGTTCCCGTACAGCATGGCGATAATCTGCATGAAACCTTGAATCGCTTTAAATCCGCCGGTCAGATTGAAAACGACATGATACTTCTGCAACTGGTTTTCCTGACCGTAGAAACGCTGCAGCAACTCTGACAGAGAGCAGTTAAACGCATCGAGTTCTCCCGTTTGAAGGTCATTGATTCGCTCCTTGATGACATTGTTCATTCCCTGCGATGTCATCCAGGTCTTGACGAGTTCAGCGCTTTCATCTCCCAGCCAGGTATCGGACGCGATCAGATAATGCGAATCGTTCTTTGCCGATTTCAGGCCTTGATTGTAGTACAGGATGATGCTCTTGAGTTCAGCGGAAGCGACTCCGGCTTCTGCAATTGAAGCTTTCATGATCATTTCCCGGGATCGATCGATAATTGCGCTGAGTAAATCTCTTTCAGTCGGAGGAACGTCGTTGCGAGTCTTTGCGTTTGAAAACCGTGTGACGAGCGATCTTTTCTCCGGATCCGCAACATGCAGGAGGATACTGGCCCCGCATGGTGAGATCATGTAAGTAGGCCTCTTCATGGATACGCTCCTTTCATGTGCACAACACGTTTTCACGGCAACGATTCGGTGAATGTTGTCGCATCCATGACATCCTCCCAATCCCAGCCTTCCCGTTTGAACAGGTTCATCAGGACGGTTGTCGTGAACTCGATGAGTTTTTCCAGACCTTTGTGATCGACGGTCGCAAAGCCGTGCTCGAGAAGCATCTGGTTCCTGATTGTGAGATTTTTATCAAGGCGATTCACGTCGATGGATATTGCGAACGTATCGCCGATGGATCTGAGAATCGCAAAGCCCTGCAGCAAAGCGATCTTCTCCGGAGCGATTTCAGGACATTTCCCGAGTTGATCGAAGAAGGTCCGGCATTTGCTGCGCCATTCAGGATATCTCTCATCAATTCGATCGTACTTCGGTTCGGACGTATCGATTTCGTATGCAGCGAGTCTGAACTGGAAGGACATCTCCAGCGCACGCTATGCGAACAGAATGCCTGTTGAATAACTACCCATGACCAGACGGCGCTTGGCGGAATTCAGAAGGAAAGACAGAAGAACCGAGATCAACCCGGTATTTGAAAGCACTTTAAACCCCACACTTGAATCCGGAACGAGTTCACTGAGAAGCGACAGCGCATGATGGTGTTTGCATAGTTTCTCATAAGGCCAGTTATCCAGTGCGGTTTCCTTGTGTACCAACAGATCGGAACACGTTTTCAGCGCGGACCTGTTGTCGAAGCGTTCCCAGCTTTCGTACAAGCCGGCCAACTCCCGCCGGAGCAGGAAACGGCTGTAAACATCCGGATATCGGTGTTGAAACGGCTTGAGTTTTTTCAGGTTATCCAGGAGCAGATTCACGGTGACACGATAGTTGTAGTTCCTGAAGCTTTCCTGTATCTGCGGCATCTGATACTCGCCGAAGATAAGAGTGGGATCTTCCAGAATGATCAGTTTTCCTGTGAAGGGGATTGGCTTTCGGGACTCGTCCATCTCGTGTTCAATGTAGCTCATGGTGCCTCGGAGCGTCCCGGCGATCATGACGATTGCGACGCTCATGACAGACGTTCCGCCGGTGATGTCGACGTGGATACGACAAGGCGCGGCAACCAGTTTTTCGATTTCTTTTCTGACGGCGGAGTATATGTTGAGCGCATCACTTGATCTGACTTTGATTTTGGTAACGCGATCGATTCCCAGATCGACCATGGTATCGAAATCCAGCAGTCTGGGTTCACTTTCGGCCGTATACAGAACAAAGAGATGTCTGGGTCGGGACAATCCTGCAATCATCGCCGCCGGAAGGGCATCGTGCTTTCCGAGATTGACGATAACCAGATCGAGATTTCCGAGTTCATTCTGCAGGATGTTCTGATGACGTCGGATGAATGAATCGATCACGTCCCTGTTTTTATCGTTCATTGTGTGCCTTTCGTCGTGATGGTGTTCGATCAGCGATCAAGTTGATGTCACCATGTTTCAGAATATCAGAATCGATCAGGGTTTTGAAGTGTGAGATCGGGACTTTTATATTGATTCAAACCGGGTTGGGGGGATACAATTGCATCGGTGAATCGAGTATGAAAAGGAGAATTTATGTCGCTGGAAAATCCGTTCCTGACTTTGTTCGATACGGACTTGCCGGATTTATCTGCTGTACCGGAAGCGATCTCACTGACCGCAAGAGAATCGGGATACAGTTGTTCGGGGCCGTATAAACTTTGGAAGCACGACGAGCGTATCGATCTTGCTGATGGGTTCAGTTATGTTCATGGATTCGAACTAACACCATTTGATCATACGCGCATCGTTGTCTCATCCAGATATTTCTTCTTTGAACCGGGAGCGGAATTACCCTCACGGTTTTCGTTTACAGACTTCCTGGATGAAGGACGGATACCGAAAGTTGATGATTACCCGATACGTATTGAGCGGATTCTGAAGCTGATGCAGGAATTTTCCTTGCGTCAGCCTGCGTTTTCTTCGAAACCGGTTGTTCCGATTCAGATCTGGGAGAATCTGAGATCATTCACTCAGGTAGAGACATCGATCTCCGCACCGCAGAACTGTGACACGAAGATGAGCATCAATCTGAAAAATGGCGGGTTGTACCGTTCACCACATGGATTCATGATCTCGATTGTCGCACCACCGGATAGAACGGCTGTAGCGGGGCAGTTACGTGAGGAGTTCACACGCAGTTTTCGTGATCTGAAGATAGAAGTCGCCATTGAGTGTCACAGTGAGAATCTGCTGGAGAAATCCCTGGCTGAGTTCGAGTCAAGAAAAAGCGGACCGACTCCGGGGCATGTGACATTTATCGGTGTATCGGGCAGAAAAGGTGATTACATTCCAGAGAACATTGAGCGTTGTCTGGTAACACTTGACAGACATCGGATTCCGTATCGGCTGTTTTCACTTGATAACCAGAATTTTAGATGGTCAGTGCTGGATATGTCGATAATCGCGGTTCAGTTGGCTGGAGGAATACCATATCGCGTTCGATTGCCACTCGGCGCAAATTTACCGAATCCTGTCTTCATCGGGTTTGATATGGGGCATCCCAAAGATGGTGAATCGGTTGTTGTCGGAACTGCCGTCGATCGATTCGGCAGTTTGCTGGCGTATTGGGAAGGGAGGCAACCGCGTGATGAGACACTCTCGGAGAAGTGTCTCAGGGATGCATTGAAGTTTCTGACGACCGTTCTTCGGAAGCGATTTCCGGATGGGTATCAACCGGTGATCATTCGGGATGGCCGGATGTTTGAAAACGAGTCTTTGTATCCGTATGAAGAAGCATTTCAGGGAGGATTCAGCTTTATCGAGGTGCGGAAATCGGGTGTTCCGTTGTTCTGCGATGGATTGAATCTCGTGCCGCCCGGAACTGCCTGTCGAATCCCGAACCATGGTGGACTGGTTTTACTGGCTCATTACGGTAATGTACGGACGCATCAACTGAATCCGATCAGGATCGATGTTGTGCGAAACGGTCATGGAATCGACGAACTTGAGTTGCTGAAAATCGTGACCGGTTTATGTTATGCGCCGATACTCGGTCTGTTGCCTTCGCGGATTCCGGCTCCCATTTACTGGGCTGACGGGATCGCTGGGAACAATCCGATCAATCATCAGTTTCGAGGGCTGCATTTCGTAAACCACAATTGATAATAGGAGTTGTGTGTCTGCTCATTGTAACGTCTGTTCAGTATTAAACGTACTGAAGCGATTCATTCTTATGCCCTTCTATCTCATCAAATCGTTTATTCTTAGCATCCCATTTCAGTACTTTGTATGGTGGTCTCTTATTCATAAATTCAGCATATGCATTAATTTCTAAAAGATCGTCGAAATTCGACATATTAAAATTCACCTTTCGACGATCATACATAACTCCACCACCATGGATTTGGGGATAAGGAGTTGGATAGGGACGCAACTGAATCGGCTTATTGTCCAAGAAAATTCCTTCTTCATTGACGCGAATATCATGGACACCCCTCTTTAACCTCACAAACCAGTATGGAAAAAGAAGATATCTATCATGGAGTAGATTACGATTAGAACATCGATAAAAATACAAATATATATCATTTGCAATATCGAGATTAGTTTGCATAGATTTTATATTTTCATATATTTCATCTTCAACACACTTATGCACGCCCGAGTTATATAAGAAAAGTAACTCTCGCTTTAAACTGATACAATTTCGATAAGATCCCAACATATCTAACATTTTATAAACTATATTTACTTTATTAGAATCTATTTTTTGCTCATTCACGAAAAGATAGGGGTCAATAATACAGATCCAAAATTTAGCATCGTATGGTAATAGAAATTTTTCCATAAAACCAGAGAAATTCGAAAACTCGGATCTTTCTGTAACATCAAACTTCGTGGAGCTTGTCAGATTCGTTAACTCACTTCTCACCAAGTCGTATAAAGTTAATATTTCATTCGTGGTAAGATTCACTGAATTATTAGCCGAATCTATGATACCACGTCTTTCAAACGGACGTAGTTTATCTCCCAATCCAACAAACTTTGAAATGTGCTCTCTGAAATACTCATTCTCGACGAACCCAGCACCATTTTCGACTAATGTTATAAGGTACTGAAGACAAATCTGGGCTGCAGTATCCCCCTCATTCAAGAATTCCAAGGCACCAGGACCAAATGAAAAAGTCCAGTTCATGAGTATCTATCTTCCCCATTAAGCTTTTTACTTCCCACTGCGATATCCTCTTGCTTCGGCCTCTCTCTCTGGAAAAAAACCGCCTGGCCATGGTTTCTTGACTGATCCATATTCATTCACCTCCATAATCAAGCACTTAGTGGTGTCGGTCAATGCGACCAAAGGTGGTTCGATATACAAGAGTGATAACAACTGATTGTTAAGATTTTTTGATTTTACCTCACCTAAAATTCGAAGTAATATTTCCGGACTATGAGTTTCACATACGATCTGTGTATTATATTCGATCTCATTCACGATATCAACCATCAATTGTGCGAGTTCGACCTGTAAGCTAGGATGAATGTGAACTTCAGGTTGTTCTATAAAATGACTTTTACTTGGCTCGGACAGTAGTTGTATAACTATCGGAAGTGATTGCGATATCCCTGATCCAACATCGAATGGATTCGCCCAAGTCCCAGTCGATTTCTGTTGCAGACTCAATATTCGCAACACACCGATACCGTTTAACTTATCCGTCGTCTCGAGATCGATAGAGTAATCATAACACATTGACGACAAGCAATCATTGATCTGTTCAATCAGTTTCTTCTTTTCACCTCGAAACCGGACTTCCTGATCACCAAGCGATGCGAGTAGCTCCACAATATTCTCACCCCTCGTACCGACACCTTTACCCTCACGACACTGCCCAGAGTGGGTCATTATTCTCGAAAGCGGTTGACGCAAAGGACCGATATGTCGGAACCTCGATAACTGATTGAATAGCTCTTCGCGAAGATGATCAGCAAGTGATAACCAAGCTGCTGAAAGTTGATCTAAATCCAGTTTCTGCTCATCGGTCACCTCCGAATGATCCATCCATGTCATCCGCGACGGCATACCGTTCTTGAACTCGAACTTCATCCGGTCAGTAATCATTCCGAGACTTGATTCGAATGAGTCCGACAAATTGTCTTTCATCACTGGATGTAATGAATCGACAAGATAATCTCGAAACTTGGACCCTCCCGATTCTTCGAGTCCAAATCCGTCCATCTCCGCACAGAATGTGAGCGCAGTGTCAGATGCAATTTCAATTGTAAACTTCTCGAGCTTTGCCATCCCTTGTAAACTACCGAAAGACTTAAACTCGAGCGTGATGCGCCGTAGTGTATCTTTTCGCTCCACAGAACGGTTGTTTCGATTCCCACGAAATGCAAGACCCAATCTTAGGGTCAGTTCCGCATTATGCGAATGAATCAGATTCTTGAAATCTCCCACGTCCGCATACTTACCGATGCTTTTCAGATATACTTGAGGTCCATCCGCATTTTCGAGTGTTTGTCTTAGGACCAGTAACCCATACATGATACTGCTCTTACCGGATGAATTCGGACCGTATATGCATGTCAATGGCCGGAGAGGGATCTCATGCCTACCACCCCAGATTCTGAAATTTTCGAGCAAAATCGATTCAATCATCTCAACTACTTTCCATGACGAACACCAGGTGGTTGTTTCCGTCTTTACGCACGATCCTGGCCGGGACTTTCGATCCAACCGACACATCAATCCCTTGTGGAGCATTGCCTCTCAACTGCCAAACCGATTTACCACCGACGAGCCGGCAAGTCCAGAATCCCTCTTCAATACTCAGTATTTCTGCCATCACACGACTCTCACCGGGCAATTGATCGGGATCAGGTACTGCCACTTTCTTCACATACGAAATCACGGGTTGACCGTTAACTGATCTCACCAGCGCTTGGACGAAATCATCTTTCTGACATTTATGAGACGGATCCACCTTGGTGACATCATATGTTTTATCCGACCCAAACAGGATGGACTGCCAAGAACGATTGCCAATTGGCTTGATTAGTCGGAAGATCTGTAGTCCGGTTGGAAGCTCCCCTATACTGGCCAATAGCCTTGGGCCTTTAAGGACAGGACGGATTGGTCGCCCTGCGGGGATCTGCGGAACCGGTAGCACTTTGCGGTATCGCCAAGCCAGACCGTCATCGCCCGAAAGTCCGACATACCGAGTTTTCATTTGTTCCGGAGCTTGCTTCCATGACAGCATGCACGCCAGTTCGTAAACACGTGGCATCTCCCACAGATCGATGTCAAACGGTAGCGGTGATTCGGGATCTTCTTTTTGATTATAGTGCTCAACGACGAGTTTTCTAAAAGCTTCTCGTGATTCCGAGTCTTTTGTCACTGATTCCGAGTTACACGCTGTTGCTTCGGTCCAACTGCGGTACCGTTTTTCACGATCGATCAGGCGGATCGATTCGACCTTCAAACGAACGGAACCCAATCCTATCGGCTTTCCCATGCCGATCTTGTGCGCCAAACCATCCGGAAGATCGATAGCACACAGAAGTGCACCAAGTTCAGCCAGATCGAGATTGTCAAACGTGATTTTTCCTTCAAACCGTGTGCCGGGACTCACGGGCCGGATCACTGTTTCCTGACTGCCGGCTTCAAGTGTCGCTTTGAATATGGCATCCTGGGGCAATGCCTCTCGACCATTCAATCCGTGTTGATTCTTGTGCCAGTAAAATTTGTGACCCCGCAAACGCCCTGTACGCTGAGTCGAATAGTGAGTCAGAAGATCTTCTCGACACTCCGGTTGTTCGAGATAATTTTGGAATGCAGTCGGTTTGGGTCCACCGAGGATCATTGGGACACGATATCCTTCGGCCGAATGCCCATGAGAGGCTGGTTCCAGATAGGGGTTCGGCGTCGCACATGGGGCATCGCTGAATCGAACTCTACCTCGCACCTGATCTTCTTCATCAGTGCTATTTCTCCGGATGATTCCGAACAACCTTTCAGTGAAGTCCAAAAATTTCTCTCTGTGCTGAGTCGGGATAAAATCGGATGTCCGATGATCATAACGCAGCCTGAAATTCTGTGTTCTTCCAATCCCGATGATCGATTGGTTCTCACTTAGCACCCAGATGGGCAAGCCTGGAAGTAAACTCGTGTTCGGAAGATCGAATTTTCCGTCGTGCGGCCACGCGCGTTCCTGCCAGTAGCTGATCTGATCGGTATCCTGGGCATCCTTTATAACGCCATCCGGGATCCGGATCTGCTTGCTTCCTGGTTTCGTGACAAACACGAACTCAGCTCCTTTTCGTTGAATGTCGCCAGTAATGACCAGCCACCCCATGTGCCATCCCTGTGTGTTCGCCGGTTCTTCCAGCTTGATTTCATCGACATTCCGTCTCCACGTGTACATTCCGGGACCACGCTTGGCCCGATGCAAATGCCACCCTTTTTCCAAGCTAGCAGCCTTGAACCAGACTTTTCTGTATTGATATGCTGGATTGGGGATTTTAATCCGATCCCCACGACGGGCTGTCGTATATAGATCACTCTGGGCAAATGGCAACTTCGAGCGTGGAACTCTGAGTTCATAACACTCCGTAAAATACCAGATTTCCTTTCCAGGATCTGCAGTCAGGAATCCTGAGGTCGTTCTTGATTTGAACCCCTGCATGACGCCGTGTGGCCCCTGTGCTTGCCGGATGTTCTCAGACATCCGTCTGGTATAAAGATCGGCCATGACACCTCTGCCAAAACTCCTGAAAAACAATCGTCGATCTTTGCATTCCGCAACCCGCGAGAACGACAGGATGCTGGTAACGCTTCGAATGAGTCCTCTCACTGTGCTTCCCGGCATCACAGGTAGCATCGGATTTCCATGGTGGAAGAAGTCGCGGTATCTCGGGTTATCTTCATCACTTTCCCTTGGAGGAACGGCCGCCTTTGTATACACAGGAGTCAGGCAGGTCATCGAGTAACAAATCTCACCCGATAATGTTCCGGTGTGAAAGTGATCCCAGGAAGGCGCTTTCTCCTTCGCGGGCATGACGGATTCTGACAGAGGTATAAAATTGTACGGCGCTGTGGTTAAACGTTCCGCAGGAATCGAAGTGGAGTGTCTCGGCATTTTCATCTAACGATCCTCCTCATGTCGATAGCTCAAATCCACCCAACGGGTGTGATTCAGTTTCCAGCACAAATTCTCGCTCTGCCAACCGAAATACTGATAAATCAACAGCCGGGGCGTACAGTGCACTTCTCGAGTTATTATGGGGGCAGCTTGGATTTCACCGGACCTGCTTTCCAAAATCGTGTACCCGTTTCTCACTTTGGAGGTGCCGTTACTGAACAGAGGATAATCTTCCTGGATAATGAGTTGACTTTCTTCACTTTGTTCAACTTCGACGGCCTTACAGATCTCGATCCACCCAACATTCCTCCAGATTCGGAGTTCGATATCCTGGTTGAAAATCCTCAGTGATTGGAGGGTTTGGGTTCTGAGCCGCGCACCGATCCCCGTTGCTTCCCAGGAGGTTGTCAGTTTTGCTTCCGACCATAGTCCCCAAATCAATCCGTCATCGGCAATCCCATGCAGTACCGCTTTGTTGATCTTGTTATCCTCTATAATCGCCGGAATGAAATCCACCCCAGGTTTATGCTTTCCTAAATTTTGAATGACGAGCTTTCCTGCAGGTCGAACGAGTTTAAACCCCGTCATTTTGTATCTCCTTCTCGGATTGGCTGCCAGTTAACGAATGTGTCGACCCAACCTGGGATCATCGAACCACCACTCACAAGCATTCCGTTCTTGAAAACAAGGTTCTCTTCTTTGTCCTCAGCTACCAAGATACCCTCCATGCCTTCCAGAACACCTCTTCCTACGGAAGCTTCGCCACCCACAGGCAGATCGCCTTCCCAGAGATCTCTTAATACAAGCATCAACAATCCGGCCATTGCCGGAAAATCGTGTTCTTTGCTCTTCTCTTTAACCGACAACGACAGGTTCAGCCGGATCGTCCCATCATAGATGACATCCTCCGTGAAGAGACAATGATCTAATGCTCCACCGGTCCATGGGTCGATGGCAACCCGTGTATGTCGTAATTCGACTGGATTGTCGATGATTGCCTCATCGATCTTGAAGCATCCGGCCCTCGGTTTTGCGCACAGCGGACCGGTTCCGAAAATCATGGATATTAGCTGCTCTGAGTAATCTGCCCCTTCAGATCTGTAAACTGTATTTGCGATCATCCGCGCGCGGTGCCTGATTACACCCGTAACTGAGGTTCCCGGTATAAGCAGGTAGTCGGAGCCATCCTGTAACTGCTCGCGAAATTGAGCTGAATCCGATGGTTTGTTATCGTCCGTATAGCCTTTGCGACCCGGGCCTCTAACGATCAATCCATCTCGAATTTTCAACTTCAATTCCAGATGCAGACCTTTTACATCCATTCGATACATGTTCTGAATCTTCAACCATTCGCCGATTAACTGATCGCAACCCGTTATTTTAGATGATTTATTGATCTGGTTTGCGCCGTGAAGTATCCATTTCTTCAATCCTCCCGGATCCGCAATGAAATACTCCTCAACGTTCCATCCAGCGAATCCAGGAGCCATCCCGATCCGACCCAGTCCGCGGCTTGTACGCGAACCAAGCGAAAACTGGCACTTCCCGTTTTTCCCGTTGAATAGATCGAACAAAGCTGCCAAGGTTTTCCTGACCTCCGTTTCCAATTCCGATATTTTCTGGATGGTCCGCAGTTCGAATCTGATGGGGAATAGTTCGCCAGGCAAGAGGACTTCTCTATCGAATTTGCCATGCACTTCTGTCCGTCCAGTTCCAGGACTTATTCGAACCATATCTCGCACGTTCGTTCGCACAGGTCCCATCGGATAAAGGTCGTCGAAGATCAGCATCGATTGTCCACAGTTTTTCTCCGTAGAACCGAAGAGGCGATCAACCGGCGTGGGCTTCTCAACCGCACCATACTTTGCCAAAAACCAAGTTTCCAAATAGGATCGGAGCACTCCGGCGATCGATGTCCCGGGAATGAAGGGGATTCCCTTGGAATCTCTGAGTACCGGCTGGTCGCTGACAGGGTCTGTTTCGTTGGCGCCGATCGATAATGGTGATCGGGTCATGAGGACAGTCTGAAAAACGGTGATGTACTGAAACGCGGGTGCATCGAAAGTCGGCGAGGATATGGTGGAGTTAACGTCTTTTTCAGTCATTATTTCTCTCCTTCGCCGCTCTGCGGAAGTGATCCAGGAGGTTATCGAAGAATGAATCCCGGATGAGTTGCTGATCGTCTTCACCAAGAGCCGCATCGGCGAGAAAATCCGGACATTTACCGATATCGTTCTCTTGGAAATCGATCCATTTCATGATTACTTCAAATCCTTCGTCCGAACAGGCGGTTCGTGTAATCGAGACTATGTTATCCATTTCTTTTTTCCAACCGGGCAATTTTACCTTGAATCGTTTCAGACGATCGAGTGATTTCTTCCCGACACCTGTCTCGATAATTGCTTCCCAATTTCCGGGTCGAGATTGCTCGAGATACAGGCGTAGGCAGGACCTTAACTGGCTGAAAGCCGAAGGAGGTGGTTCGTCCTTGGATTGTACGGGCATCGCCTTCGAAGCTCCCAACTGGATTTTTTCCCTTGCCCATTGCAGTAGCATTCGCGATTTCAGTTCATGCAAAGCTGAGGTGTCTACATCCGCATTTCGATAATCTATTCTTTTGTTTTTCTGCTCGATCGCCTTGAATACCTCTCCATCCGGATAAACACCGTGCCAATTGACGGCGACGCGGCCAAATCCCTCCGTCGTCCGTTCTCCAATTGAGAGGACCAGAGATTTGATTTCACTCGCAGGGAGTTCGTAAACAAAGACACTACCCGCAGCCAATGCCGGTTGATCCGGTCTCCGGCATTTCCAAGTGGTGTTGTATCCGGGCATCGTGATCTTCTTCACGTAGCACCTGATTTCACACAGATCACTGCTTTGACCCAGCCCTCGAGCTAAATCTTCTTTGAATGTGTCTGAAGTCATCTCGCCGTCCGAAGAGCGACCAAGATAATCAGAAAGCAGTGTCACAACCAAGCTCTCGTGCTCTCCTTTGAGGGGTTTGAATTCCCAGAAATCCACTTCGCCTTCATTTAGTACCTTAATCGATTTTTTTTCGATCTCCGGCATGCCTCCGTACTCGGTCGATTTTGATCGACCGAAATTGAAATCGAACTTAGATAGGATATCCAGGAGAATGGCCATATGAGCATCATCTTCCATTTCGATCCTACCGACGAAACATTGCTCTGGTGCTATGGATTCATAGTGGAAAATGGTACCCTCCGACCGGCCCAAGTTTCGATCTCTCCGCTGGTGCATCGAACGTTGCTTTCGAATCTCCTTCCATCGGATGTTATCGTCGCTCCAATCGACATACTCGAAATCCGCTGTCTCAAATTGCTCTTCCGGTTCTGGATCGGGATCGACTGTAAAATCATAGACATCCGGATTTTCACCGGCATTTTTCTTCACGAAAAGTGATAGTGGTACCGGAAGCATTGGTTGCATGTCACGATCCAGACTTTCCGGGTATGCGTTCAGAAACCTGACTTCCCCTGAGAGAAACAAACTCCTGAATGCATCGTTCCCGGCTGCGTCTTTAACATCAGGATACATGTTCAGCCATTTCCGGGTGAAAGCTCCGAGGATTGTACTTCCGAAGGTGTCCCGACTTTAGTTGAAAGTGGGTGGCTGAGTTCATGTTAAGCA
>CALFER010000056.1 GCA_937951895.1 uncultured bacterium | reverse complement strand
GGGCACGGAGGCCGTATGAGATCCAGCTATGTATGTGCCGTCGGGCACGGAGGCCCGACGCTATCAATTCGATTGGGTTGGTGCCATTTTACCTGTTGGTTTCGTTCGCGTGGGTTTGACACGTCGATGAAAATTTGCAACTCTTTGTAAAATTTCTGAGGTGGAGTGAACATGTGAGGTATTGGACTGGCTGCCAGTGGGAGGTGTTGGGATGATGTCGATCCGGGATATGCCCGCGCACGATCGGCCCCGGGAGAAGCTGGGCGAGAGGGGTCCGGGGGCGTTGACGAACGAGGAACTGGTTGCGGTGATCATCGGGATGGGGGGTGCCGGACATGATGTGCGAACGATCGCACGAGGCATCGCGGAGTGCCTCGACCGGGTTCATGGATCGGTTTCTGTCGATGATCTTCGGGCGATCCCGGGAGTCGGCGCTGCCAAATCGGCTCAGATCGTTGCGGCATTCGAACTGGCGCGTCGTTTTCTGGCCGGGCCGACCGTACGGATCACGTCGCCGTCGGATGTGCTCCCGCTGATCCGGGGCATCGCGCAGAAGAATCAGGAACATTTCGTCTGCATGTCGCTCAACGGCGCGCATGAGGTGATCGAAACGCGAATCGTCACCATCGGGTTGCTCGATCGCAGCCAGATTCATCCGCGGGAGGTGTTTGCGGATGTGATTTCGGATCGGGCTGCGGCGGTGATTTTCGCGCACAATCACCCCTCGGGGAATCTCGATCCGAGCGAACAGGACCGTCTGACGCACCGGCAGCTCACGGACGCGGGAAAAATCCTCGGGATCCGGGTGCTCGATCATCTCATCGTATCGAAGAGAGGATATTTCAGCTTCCAGGAAGGCGGGTTGATGGAGGGGTGAGCGAAGCGCACCCGCACACTGATCTTGTCGAAGTGTGCATTAAATTCCTCACACCAGTTGCGATCAGGCGCTCAGACCGGCCAGCCAGTGTGCCGCGGAGACAATCGAAATGCCCTGGCAGGATTCTTCCTGTCTGAGATTCCGGACGAGTTGGAGCGAGGTTGGGGGGTGGACTTTCTTCGTCAGATAGATCAGGCCGGAGTCCGGTCTATTGTCGTTCAGTTTGACTTCGATCATCGTGTCGATCTGATCGTCACGGCAGACGGCAAAATCAACTTCATGCGATTCTTTGGTCCGGAGATAACGCAGCGAAAGGGATTCACCCCGAGTGTCCTGCAGGAATTGCACATGCTTCAGCAGACAGACGGCGCAGGCGTTTTCCAGTTTGATGCCGTCTCCACCCTTCACGTGTCCGGTATCATAAAAGTAAACTTTGGGTTCCTTTAAAATGGCCCGTGCCAGGTTGGCATGGTGAGGGCGAACCAGGAAGATGATGTAGAGGCTTTCGAGGATATCGATGTACTTGCGGATTGTGTTCGGTGCTGCCTGCAGATCCTGCCCGATGGAGCGACAGGAGACGGGGGATCCGACGCGTTCCCGTAACAGTTCGACGAGCAACCGGATCGTGTTGATCTCATGGATACGGCTGAAATCGAGCACATCTTCGCGCACCAGATCGGTGTAGTACTGTCTACGCCACCTCGTTGCATGGATCTCGGAGTTTTCGAGCAAAGGCTCCGGAAAGCCGCCATACTGCATCAGGCGAGACAATGCTTCATCGGGAGAATCGAAGGTGGCGAGTTCTTTTACGGAAAAGGGATGCAATCGATAATGGAAGTATCGTCCCGCAAGAGACTCGCCGGATTGACGAAATGTGTCGAGGCGCGAGCTTCCGGTCAGCAGGATGGACGTATGGGGTTGTTTGGAGTCGAACACTCCCTTGATGAATGTTTTCCAGTCGGGCAGTTTGTGAATCTCATCGAACACGAGCAGGTCTGCGGAGTGATTCCACGATTGGTTTCGAATGATGCGGGCATCGTCAAAGTTGTCGAAATTGAGATATTGCGGATGGCAATAGTGGGTCATGATGCGTTTGGCGAGCCATGTTTTGCCGATCTGGCGAGGTCCCGTCAGGATGACCATTTTTTTCTGCAGGTCGCTGAGGATGGATGGCATGAGATATCGGTCCATGTTGATTATTGTGCATCACTTTGCCAATTAGTCAAGACTTTTGTGCAAAGCGATGCGCATTCCGATAGCCGCTGGCGTCCCTGCCGGCGGGCAGCAGCCGCTGGCGTCCCTGCCAGCGGGCAATGCTAATTATAACCCAGCTATGTATGTGCCGCCGGGCACGGAGGCCGTATGAGACCCAGCTATGTATGTGCCGCCGGGCACGGAGGCCCGGCGCCGTGGGGTGGGGGTGGGACTTTTGCGTCGGGGTGTTGTGTGCGATGATGTGGTTTCGGGAGGTGCCCCATGAACGGGTCGGATCATCGCTGTTCGCTCTGCGGCTTCACGCTGCCCTCCCGGCCGATTCCGGGCGATACCGATCGCCTCTACTGTTGCGCGGGCTGCCGCCGGGTCGATGAGGTTCTCCGGAATCTCGACCCCTCCGCCCATGCCGCCTATATCACCGCCGCCCGCCGTGCCGGACTGATCCCCTCCCGGGACGGGCTCCCCGGCATGCAGGATCTCGATACCCCCTCACCCGAATCCACCGAAACAGCACCCTCCGACGCCTCCGGCGCACTTCGCACGGATCGTCTCACCATCGCCGGCTTCGAATGCCCCTCCTGCGCATGGGTCGCGGAACGCCTCATCCGGACAATCGAAGGGGTCGAGGACGCCCGTGCAGACTTCATGACCGGCACGATCAAGGTCCGCTACGACATGCGCAGAACAGCCCCGTCGATCTTCGCCGAAACGCTCGCGCCGTTCGGTTACCGCATCGAAACGACCTCCGGGGGCCCGGGCCGGCCGCTGAGTCATCCTCTGGTGCTTCGTTTTACGGTTTCGGCGATCCTCACCATGAATCTCATGATGCTCTCGATGCTCCGCTACAGTGAATCTCTGGGCTGGCTGGACATCGCTCCGGCCTTTCTGATCCGGGCGGAAGCACTTCTGTGCAGCATCGTCCTTTGTTTCGGCGGCATGCCGATCCTGAGGCGCGCCCTGTTCGGCATCATCCGGCATCGCCTCACGATGGACGGACTGATCGCTCTCGCCGCACTGGCCGCCTACGCGCTGTCGATCTGGGCGCTCGTGCGAGGCCGTCCCGACATCTACTTCGAAACCTGCGCCGGCCTGATCACGATTTCGCTGCTCAGCCGGATGATCGAAGCCCGTCTGCGCGAACGCGCCTGCCGCGACCTGACGGTCATGATGCGGATGCCGGTCCGGAAGGTCCGTGTCGAAAAGGGTGAGGGGATTGTCCATTACATCACGAGCGCCGATGTGCGACCCGGTGATCGGGTTGTGTTCGATCCCGGCGAGGTTGTTCCGTTCGACGGCGTGCTGCTGAATGACGATGTGTGGATCAGCGAGGCCGTGCTCACGGGCGAGAGCCGGCCGGTGCGCCGGGTGAGGGGGGAAGCGGTGACGGCGGGGAGCGAGACTGTCGGCACTGCCGTGCGGATCCGCGTGACGAGAGGGATTGCGGATACTCGTCTGCACGAAATCGCGGAGCGTCTCCGGGAAGCGATCGCCGACCACGAACTGACGCTCGAATCCGCGGACCGCATCGCGGCGTGGTTCGGCCCCGCCGTCGTGCTGATCGCCGTCATCGCCTGGCTGGTCCGCGCAATCGCGGCGGGAACGGCCGGAGCCTTCACCTCGGAGACCCTGTTCCCCTCGATCGCGGTGCTCGCGACTGCCTGCCCCTGCGCGTTCAGTCTGGCCGGCGTCACGGCGCTGACATCCGTCACGGCCTCGCTGTTGCGACACGGCATCCTGATCAAAAATCTCAGCCGTTTCGAGCGCGCCCACCGGATCTCACGGATCGTGTTCGACAAGACCGGCACCGTGACGAACGGCTCGATGTCGGTTGAAGCTCTCGTGTGGCGCAGCGCGGCCAACCCCGACCTCCTCACGCTCTGCCAACATGTCGAAACGGGCTCGCGCCACCCCGCCGCCACGGCGATCCGGGCATTCCTGGCAACCGCCGGGATCACCTCCCATGAAACCGGTTCCGGGATCACGGACGATCCGTCGGGAATCGGACGATCGATGATTCTCGCGGACGGGAGCACGTTCATGATCGGCGGTGCGGGATTGTTCCCGGAGCTGTTCACGCCCCCGGGCGCAACCTCCCGCCACACGATGGTCTATTTCGGGTTCAACGGACGGGCCGAAGGCTGCTTTCTGCTCGCGGATTCGATCCGTCCGGAAGCGGGTGAGGTGATCCGCCGGGTCGAGGCGATGGGGATCGCGAGCACGATGCTTTCGGGCGATCGGGAGGAGACGGTGCGCGAGGTCGCGGAAACGCTCGGGATTCGGGAGGTTCACGGCGGAGTGACATTGGATCGGAAGGTGGAGATCATTCGAGCGATGCAGTCCGGAGCAGGGACGACCGCCTATGTCGGTGACGGTACCAATGATGCGCTCGCGATGCAGGCGGCTGATTTCGGTATCGCGGTGGCGCGGGCGACCGACGAAGCGCTCACGGCCGCCGATGCAGTGCTGCTCGATGGCGGACTGTCGAAACTGATCCACCTGCTGGCCGCGGCCCGCGCGATGCGCCGGACAATTCGCATGAACTACATCTGGGCGTTTTCGTTCAATGTGATTTTCATCCCGGTTGCGGCGATGGGTTACCTGACGCCGCTGGCGGCCATGGGGCTGATGCTGGTCAGTTCGGTTCTTGTGTTGCTCAACTCTGCATTCACACCTGCCGTGCAATAACCGCGTTCCGCCCGGTTGTATGGCTACGGGCGAGCGATGGGAGTCGTGTCCGTGGTGTCACTGGCGCGACGCGAGTGGTCCGTGATCGCCCACCGTTTCATGATGTGCGGTTCATTGTGGTATAATGGAAACTACTGGAGACTAGAAAGTGAGATTCCTGCCATGAAATTGATTCTTGTGATGATGGTCGTTGTTTTTCTGCCGGCAATCTGCATAGCGGCGTCCGTGACAGTCAGCACGGCTGCGGAACTGGCCGCGGCAATCGAATCGGCCAATGCCGGAGGCGCCGACACGATTCTGCTTCAGGACGGCCTGTATACGCTCGACAACATGCTCTGGGTATCGGCGGATCACGTCACCGTCCGGAGTGTCTCGGGGAACCGCACCGCGGTCATCATCGAAGGTCAGGGCATGACCGGCGGCGTCTCACATATCTTCAACGTCCCCGGTTCCTATTTTACCGCACGGGACATGACCTTGCGGCGGGTCGCGAACCACGCAGTCCAGATTCACGGGAATGCCGGCGCCAGCAACGCCACCCTGCAGAATCTGGTTTTTCAGGACACCTTCGAACAGATGGTGAAGATCTCGTATGAAGCAGGAAACCCCAACCGGTCCTCCAATGGACTGATCGAAAACTGCCTGTTCGAATACACGGCGGGAATCGGTCCGCAGTACTATATCGGCGGCGTGGATGGGCATTACTGCATGAACTGGATCGTGCGGGACAACGAGTTTCATGACATTCAAAGCCCCGAGTCGGATCTCGCGGAACACGCCATCCATTTCTGGTCCGATTCCGAAGGCACACTCGTCGAACGCAATCTGATTATCAACTGTGACCGAGGCATCGGGTTCGGGTTGGGTGATCGCGGCCACATCGGCGGGATCATCCGGAACAACATGATCTATCACGACTCGAACGATACGAATTGCGATGTCGCGATCGGCCTCGAGAATGCCTCGGGCGTACGGGTTTACAACAACACGATCTGGTATGACTCGTCGTATCCCAATGCCATCGAGTATCGCTTTGCCGGTTCGACAGGTGTCATGCTCGCGAACAATCTCTGCAACCGGGCTATCGCCGACCGTGATGGTGCTTCCGGAACCGAATCCGCGAATATCGAAAGCGCGCTTTCATCGTGGTTCGTCCAGCCGGCGATCGGCGATCTGCATCTTGCGTCCGGAATCGGCGCGGTGGTCGATCAGGGGATTGACGTCGAGGGACTCACGGATGACTTCGATCGTGACAGTCGGCCGTTCGGTGCGGGTATGGATATCGGCGCGGATGAATGGGGCGCAACGGCTCCGGGGATGCTGCAGATCAGTCTGTTGCTGAATCAATCGAGTTACGGTTCGGGCGATCGGTTCCGTCTGGATTGGGAGGGGATCTCGGAAAGCGGAACGGTCACGGCAGACCTCTACATCCTTCTGGAGGTGCTGGGCGGTTACTGGTTTTATCCGTCCTGGACCACCGCTCTCGGTTCTTCGTCCGTGACTGTGAGTCCGGGGATACCGACGACCATTACTGTGTTCGATTTTACCTGGCCCGACATCGATCCGGTTGGAATTCCGATCCGATTTTACAGCGCGGTCATGCGGACCGGGACGTTCGAACTGCAGAGCAACGTCGCGTCGGTCGAGGCGACGATCTGATTCAAAGGAGAGGATACGTCATGACACTCAGGAATGGTTCAATGCGGGTTGGATCGGCCTTATTACTGGGGAGCTTCCTTCTGATGGTGAATCCGGGAGAGGCCCATGCCGCAGAACTGCATGTCGCTCCCGCAGGAGCTCCGTACACCACCATCCAGTCCGCGATCGACGCCGCCTCTGCGGGTGACCGGATCCTCATCGCCGAAGGCACATACAACACCCTGAATTCCAAAACCGCTCCGGACGGCTACACGGGCCCCGCGATGGTCTATCAGATCGTCTTCATCGACAAGTCCCTGAATATCTCGGGCGGATATGACGCAACCTTCTCCCACTGCGATCCCGAGCTGTACCCCACGATCATCGACGGATTCAATCAGACCCGGTGTATCTTCGTGAGCAATTCCGATCCGGTCATTGAAGGGCTGCGGATTCGAAACGGCAATGCCACCGGTCAGGAAGGCTCAGCCTGGGCGGATGTCGGCGGCGGGATCTATGCCTTCCGAGGCTCTCCGATCTTTCTGGACAGCCTCGTGACGAACTGTCGTGCCGAAGCGGGTGGCGGCGCTTTCCTGGCTTATTGTGACTATTTCAATCTCATCCGGGTCGATTTCGTGAGCAATCGTGTGACCGATATCGGAGGCGGCTTCGAGACACTCGGCAGTGATGGC
The DNA here is from genome assembly GCA_937951895.1 of uncultured bacterium. Classification (GTDB taxonomy): domain Bacteria; phylum CSSED10-310; class CSSED10-310; order CSSED10-310; family CALFER01; genus CALFER01. The sequence continues at coordinate 266 of CALFER010000056.1, read as the reverse complement.
TATATCGACGGTTGTCTGGTGTTGGGGAACATCTCTGATCGAATCGGTGGCGGAGGCTATATCAGTTACTCATCCCCCGACATGGTCGGATGTGAATTCCGCAACAACAGCGCCGGGGATCTCGCGGGAGGCCTGGGGCTGTACGATACCTGGGCGACGATCGGAAACTGCACGTTTACCAACAACTCATCCGATGACGGCGGAGGAATCTGGTGTTGATTCGCGAGATAAATGGCAGGAAATTTCCTGATTATTTTGACATTTCT
>CALFER010000055.1 GCA_937951895.1 uncultured bacterium | reverse complement strand
CAAGGGTTTACAGCAAACCACAATGCTTTTTTATTTGCTTGTCGCTCAGTTCAGGAGATAATCTCATTTATGTGTTTCAATCCTCGATGAGGATTCCCGTTCTCTAAATTTGTATAGATGATCAAGTCTATGCAAATCGAGACCGTGATGTTTCAATCCTCGATGAGGATTCCCGTTCTCTAAATTCACGAATGAACAGCTTTGCCAACTGTCGCACATGATGGTTTCAATCCTCGATGAGGATTCCCGTTCTCTAAATCACAGTGGTGTTGTGAGCGTTCTCCGGGGTGAGAAGGTTTCAATCCTCGATGAGGATTCCCGTTCTCTAAATTTAGAGAAATACTTCAAAATCAGCGGTGAACAGCTTTGCCAACTGTGTTTCAATCCTCGATGAGGATTCCCGTTCTCTAAATTTGGTTATGATTTGGATTATAGAAAAGGGCCGCGGCTAGCGTTTCAATCCTCGATGAGGATTCCCGTTCTCTAAATTCTCGGACATCTCACATGCGGAGAAATCCGTAAGTCAGTGTTTCAATCCTCGATGAGGATTCCCGTTCTCTAAATTCTGCACGGCGGACGCCGATGCAGAGGGAGTGAAACTCAAAGCGTTTCAATCCTCGATGAGGATTCCCGTTCTCTAAATTCTGAAGGAAATGGGCGCAGGGTTAGAAAAGGCAGAAATCGGTTTCAATCCTCGATGAGGATTCCCGTTCTCTAAATAGTCTGTCGGAAACCGAAATGCCTGCGCAGTCAGAACACCTGGTTTCAATCCTCGATGAGGATTCCCGTTCTCTAAATACTCCGTTTCATTCGTTTTTGTCAAGGGATTAATCGAGAAGCGGTTCCCTCATGACTCCCTGAACACACTCGATCCGAGCACGTACCGATCCCAGGATTCACCTCCGTACAAATGTGGTGGATCGACTTGTCTCGAATCGACAATTCCCGCATTACTCTCGAAAAAATTCTTGTAACCATTTGCTTCCATTGATTTATTAGCGCTTTCTCACGTGTGGTGGATCTCGGCTGAAAATCCACCCGCAAGCCAAACACTACATTTGCGCATTTCCCCTCTTTTCTCCACTGGCACGCGGATCCTGCGATAAACCCTCTCAAATCCAACGTTTCCTCATCGCTCGATAACACTCTTCGCTCAATCATCACTTGCTCATCTCTTGGTGGATCCTCTCCTCAATACCCGCCATTTCGCGATCCACCACATAGCCCGAACCCAGGAAAATCACAGTAACTTCTCCCTAACTGATTGTAAAAAAAGGATATTCGATTGACGTCGCCCCAAGCCCCTTTTGTGGTGAATCGATTGACCCCGAAGCACGTATTCAGTTTTCAAAGAACTTCGTCTGTTCTGCTCGATTCTATCCATCCAGCTCCGAATCCGCAAGTTGATTCCGTCCGATTATCTGCTTGACCCGAATCGATCCCTGCATCGATCCCCACGTCAATCACCAACGAGCTGTGAATGCCCGATACGTCTCCTCTCCGACAATCGCCCGCTTCAAACTCTCGATCTGCCTGATGATCACTTGTTCCAGCGAAATCGATTCACCTCGATACTCCGCTCGACTCCCCAACCGACTCAGTACTTTCCCGGCAACCCGACGACACGTCGAACGGCTCAACCGCCCTTTTTCTGTCTCGATCGACTCTCCTTTCCGAACCATAGCAATAACAACACGATCCACAGCGAACGCACGAAACTCTTCGATCAGATCGAAAGCCAACGCGGGTTTCCCTTGCATAGGTCTATGAAAGAAGCCTATCGCCGGATTCAAGCCGACTCCCATACAATGCATCGTGATCCTGCCATACAAAATGCCATACCCGTAATTCAAAGCCTGGTTGAATGCATCCTTCGCCCCCTTCCGATCACGCTTCGGAAATTCGATCCTGCCCTTCACGAGTTGGCGAACTCCACTCCAGTAATGAATCGCTGCTCTCGATTCAACCTGCAGAATGTGCTCCAGTTTCTTATCGAGCTCCTTGCCCGAGTCATCGTTCGGCAAGTCCATCAGGTGAGATTCCATGGATTCTATCACCGGCTGGAGAGAAACAAACTCGTCCTGGTAGTCATCGAACGTCTTGCAGAAGTACTTCAACAGGTTCATCTGATTTCTGATCTTTCCCTCAATGATCTCCTTGCTGATCACCACTGCCACCGGTGATGATGCCACCTTCAATTGCTGTTTCAATAACTCGACATCGGTCTTCTGGATCGGCACCAACACTGCACAGGGGTCTCGGTGTTCATCCATGAAAAGTATCCGGATTCCTGACCTCCCACATTCGCACATCAATCCCGAGGTCAAGGTCGCTGTCGGACTCTCGATCAGAACGTGACGGATTCTGTCAATCAGCAACTCGTTTACTTTCTTCCCGTCTCGACGGACATACATCCGCTTGTTTCTGTAACTCAGATTGGTGTTTGGGCTCCAGACGGAAACTTCAGAGGTCTGTATATACGCTTTTTCATACACACGTCGCTGGCGCGACAGCTTTGTTTCAATCCGAGTTCGATCGTCTCCGGACCCTTTTGACGACTGGGTTTTTCTTTTTGTTTCTGTCGGCGTCGAAGCCTTTGAATCGTTCTTCAGAACAGACTTTGTCTGCTCGATCAGCTCGGCGACAGACGTTTTATGCATCGGAAACGCCAGTAACCGTTGAATCTCCTTCTCCGGATTCCGGATCAAATGCTTCGAAATCCGATCCGAAAGCGCTCTGCTCAGGCAGTTCCAGATCGATTTCTCTATCTCGAGATGATCGTCCATGCGATCACTCACACCATAGTATGAATACCAGCCGGTTGCTTTTTCCTCCAGAGCACTCAAGAATCGCTCAAACTTCCAAAATCGTGTGTCACGCTTCAATTGATTGAGCGTTTCTTTTATCTTGCGCAGTTTCTCCGGTAGAACCGTAACCCCCTGTTTCTGAACTAAAAATCCGACGAATGGGAATCCGTTATCGATATGCAGAGGTTCCGGTCGAGCTTCATTCAGACGCAGTTTCAGTTTGCTTGTTAAATACTCGCTGTATTGACTTCGACAATCGATCAGAGCAGTTCGATCCGGCCCAAAAACAAGAAAATCATCTGCATATCGAACATATCCATGTTTTCGAGTGATCATGAAACGATCCAGCTCATTCAAATACAAGTTGGCGAGCAACGGAGCGAGAATGCTCCCTGTCGGAACTCCCAGTTCAACCCCAAGATACACTCCATCCTCTGCGATCAGCCCGTTTTTCAAGTAAAGTTCCAGGAGTTCTCGAAGCGGCGAATCCTTGAATGTCGCATCGGCCAGTTCGACCAGAACCCCATGATCGATCGTATTGAAGAAATCATCGATATCGCTCTTGAAGCCGAAAACGGCTTTCCGGACATTGAGTTCATGCCGGACACGACGGATCGCCCGATGTGCCCCGCGTCCGGCTCGATACGCATAACTGCAATCCAGAAACTGCTGCTCCAATACAGGTTCAATCTTGTTCTTGATGGCTTGTTGAACGATCCGATCTTCGAGATGAGGCACCCTGAGTTCGCGGTACTCACCCGGTTTGTTCGATTTCTGCAGGTAAAATTGCTGGTTCGGTTCGGGACAAAATGAACCGCTTTTCAAAGATTCACTCAGATGAGCAAGTCGTTCCCCGATCGTATCGGCGTACTCCGAAAGAACAGGCTTCATTCTTGCCTGCCTGGCGGACTTCGCATGGACTGTCCGCCACGCATCATACAGATTTTCGATCGCAACTACGCGTTGAAACAGTGTCATCGCTCGACTCCATGAGTATGCTGTTGTTCGATCAACTCCGGATGAACGGAGCGAGGTGCTGTTCGAGGTTCGCCAGATGTCTCTGATCAAGCAGATGAATACCCAGTTCTTCAGCGCGTTTCCAGGCAACGCGATTCATGGCAAGCTTCTCGGCGAGAATTAATACAACTTCGCAGAAAGAGTCGCCGAAATAGCTTCTCATTGTCGCCAGTCGATTGATGTGGTGCGCAAGAAGGTTGTTATTGCGAGACAACTGAACACCTGCCTTACATTCAATCACATACAAACGATTGTGGATCGTGTAAGCCAGATCGATTTCGTGTGTGGAGCACTCCGGATCATCCCTGTCCCAACGAAGCTTGAGCCCCATCCGTAAATCATCGGGCTTGAAGCGATCACTTATAAACAGAACGAACAATTCAAGCCAGGCACCGGTCAGGAAATGACGGATCTGGCTGTTCGGATTCAGAATCAGGGAGTATCCATTCGTGACTTGAACCGGCGGTTCGATCCAGCCCAATCTCGCCAGCTCTGTGATGAGACGGCCTTCGGAGCGGGATAGTCGTCTCATGATGTGGATGGGATGCCGGGCATTTTGCTGATACGCTCGGGCAAAATCCTGAAGGAGTCTCGATATGGACTCATGGTTCGTGGCCATGTACTCGGCCAGGTCCCAGTAACAGGAAGGACGTTCAGGGTCAGGACACAAGGACTCCACAATCTCACGCCCGGTCGAGTCCATGCAATCCGGAACGGTCAGTCTGATATCCATGGAGTGATGCAACCCATCCGGCATGGTGATCAAATCATGCGTATCATCATCGAGACACACCAGTTGCGATGGGAAGTCCTGGATTGCGTTGGCGGCGGCGTAACACATGACAGGATTGGCGCCGGTGATATCGATGATCGATTCTGAGCTGCCAAAAGATCCAAGAAGATCTCGCAGAATCCGTTCGATGGATTCCGGATTGGTTTCGTCGATTTCGATTACACGAACATCGATTTTTCGTCGAATCATCCATTTTTTGAAATCCGTCTTGTATTCTTCGATCACATCTGTGTCTGTGTGCAGTATCCAGACCTTTTGCGGTTGAAAATGCTTGCAGAGCAGCATTTTTGCGAAGGGGTGACTGTCGAACAACATGATCATGTTCATAGTGACTCCTCTCATCTGACATCCCAAAGCAGTGTTTGTGCGATCAGGCTGAATGAGCACCTGTAATGGCTTGCAGTCAAATTGCAGAACTGACATTTGCATATCGTCTGTTGTTGATCAGGAAGCCCTCCGGGAAGATCGATGCGTCAGTTCCGCTCAGAAGCTCAGGACTGTCCATGAGACTACTTTTAAAAAATCAATTACAGATTTCATGTTTAGCAGAAAGAATTCAAACCTTCATGAAAAGTATGCATTTTTTGATGGAGTGTTTCCTCTGAAAAACAACGCTGAATCAGTTTTCAAAGAACCCGGCTTTTCACATCGATTCTACCCGTCACATGCCGGATCCGCAAGATGATCGATGTCGAAATCCGGTTCTGTGTCAGTTTCCCGATTGCACGTTCGTTATCATGGCAGAGAAAAGGAGGTGCTTTTGCCGTTGTTACCTCATCAGACAAAAATCACTGACCGGATCGTGAACGACCTGCTCTTCGGGGAAACCCCGGAGCCCAACCCGGAATCCGGGCCGGTGCAACTGCCCGGTGTTCCGTTCCCGATCCAGATCGAGCACGATCCCGACACGCCGCGACTGAGCGCGCGATGCATCCGTTTCACGCGTCACGATTTTGTGCTCGGGATGAGCGCCCGCACGCTCGATGCGCTCCACGACCAGTACCACACAATGTCAGTGATCATGCCTCTGTGCGAACAGACCCTGCGCCCCGTTTTCGAGCAGTGGAACCATGACTGGTTCAGTCGCTCAAGCATCGTTGAGTGCGCCTCCGAGATCGATGCTGTCGATCTCAACACCTGCATCTTCATCCACAGCCTTTTCGAAGGATAAACATGCCCCCCGGTCCGGCAGGCGTCCCTGCCTGCCGGCCAATCTTCACTCTATAAAAACTAAGAAGAAAAAGTTGAAGCGGGTGGCGCCGGCGTCCCTGCCGGCGTTCTCATACAGAGTGAGTGCCATCTACTGGAGGCCGGCGCTACCTGTCCCCATTTCATCTCACACAGAATCAGTGCCACCAGCCAGCAGCCGGCGCCACCCAATCCCCTCAACCCCCCCAATAAAGTCACTACCCTTTATCAGCCGCCGGCACGGATGCCGACGCCACCCACTGGTCATTGGCTAAAAATGGGGGCAGCAGGCAGAGACGCCTGCTGCAGCTTTGTGCGGGTGGCGCCGGCGTCCCTGCCGGCGCTCTTATACAGAGTCAGTGCCATCTTTTGGATGCCGGCGCTACGGGAGAACATCAATATCGGGTCGGATATGTTGATCCGGAAGAAGGATGCCACCATACAGCCAGTCCTTGGCACCCACCCATCGATACACCCCGAGATCAGGATTGCGCCGCCAGGGATTCTCGATGATGTACCGTGCCTTTTCTTCCAGGTCGGATTCACTCCGGATAATCCGATCATAGGGTTCTCGCTGCCAGAGTGACCCGGATCTGCCGCACTTTCTCTGAAGTTCATTTGCGGAAAACGAGAGCCAGGTATGAGTGACTTTTCCCAACGGATATCCGGAAAACACATCTACAATGACATGACAGTGATCGTCCATAACCACGTACGCGTATAAATCATATCGTGTTTGATTGAAGAACTTCAGACAAGCGGCGACGCGTGATTTTTCATCCTCCGTGAGATCACTCTGTTCCGGATGAATTCTGACAGTCAAAAAATACAGTGAATCCGGAATTCTCCAGTGAGGCAACCGCCGCCTTTTCAATTCAAACCCCATCATAATATCACCATTATAACCCATCTCTGCGGCATTTCAAACCAAATCCGGCAGGCGTCCCTGCCTGCCGGCCAATCTTCACTCTATAAAAACTAAGAAGA
>CALFER010000054.1 GCA_937951895.1 uncultured bacterium | reverse complement strand
CCACTCGTGACTGGAGTTCAGACGTGTGCTCTTCCGATCTCTGGATCTGCAGAAAGAGGGCCTGTCGTTCGATATCGGGCGGTTCGAATCGTATCCGTATCCCGAGTTGCCGACCGGTGTGACGATATGGATGCCGGGGGAGATGTTTCGTCCCGGTGATGACTGTGCCTGTCTGGCGGGGGTTTTCAACGGCAGCAACCGGATTCTGTCGCATCATCCCGTGTGTATTCTTCTGGATATCTATGGACAGTATTACTTTGCGCCGGATTTCGGATTCGAGTATGCGGATTATCTGGAGGAGTTGCCTGCGATTCCGTACGGGCTGACGATCCTGACCGTGTTGCCTGCATTTTCGTGGCCGGAGCATGTCGGGAGCGGATCGGGAGTCACATGGTACGGTGCGATTCTGGATCCGGGAATGACCAGCGTCATGGGTGATCTCGGTGTCTGGTCCTTCGGATGGTCGTCTGACTGACGGTGGAGGACAGATGTTCCGGCGAGCAAGGAATGGAGCCAACTCGATCATGAAAGATCGAAACGCAATCAGATTGTGGTTGAAGTGGAGTTCCCTGACGGGCGTGCTCTACCGTTGCCTCGGGTGTTTTTGGGATCGTTGAACTGCTGAAGATAAAACGAGGGAAGCCAGTCGACGACTCGGATTCTTCACGCCGGCACGGAGGCCGACGCCACCCGATCGAATTTTCTTTATGAAGTCGGCAGGCAGAGACGCCTGCCGTTCCTGCTTCAACATCAAATATGTTCAGAACCGGGAAACCTGTAGAACCCTTAAGGCAAATCAACCTCTGACGATATGCTCTGCTTGATGAATATCCTGAACCAATGCTTGACAGGAAACGCCAAGGTAACTACAATGTAATCACTGGAGCACTGGGGTGAAAACAAAGATTGTCAGAATTGGAAATTCTCAAGGGATACGGATTCCTAAAGTCTTGTTGAATCAAACCGGTTTATACGATGAAGTTGAAATCCGGGTTGAAAGCAAAAGACTGATCATCCAATCATCCAGAAAGCCGCGCGCCGGATGGACGGAGGCATTTGCTGCGATGGCCGAGAACAGGGATGATGGACTACTGGATTCAACGGATGCAATGGACCATTCATTCGATGAAGAAGAATGGGAATGGAAGTAAAACGATTCGATATATTTCTGGTCAATCTGGATCCGACCATCGGGAGTGAAATCCGTAAATCCCGACCCTGTGTCATCGTCTCGCCGGACGAAATGAACCGTAACGTCCGAACGGTGATCATCGCGCCGATGACAACAAAAGAAAGAGACTATCCGACCCGGATTCCGGTCCGATTTGCCGGGAAAAAAGGACAGGTTGTTCTGGATCAGATCCGGACGATTGACAAGTCCCGATTATTAAACCAGCTAGGCAGGTTGAAGACTGAGCAATCAGAGAAAATTTTATCTGTTTTACAGGAGATGTTTGCACCATGAATGGTCGAACAACCGCATGCACTTCGACCCGCCCTCGCGCTCAAGAATATCCGTTCTTGTGGAATTCACGGCGCGACGGCGGACGAGTGATGCGTGATGCAGGCTCAACAGGAACTCGTTTTCAGTGAAGCGCCAGCGGAACGGTTGTCGATGTCTCAATCGTTGTCGTTGTCGTCTTATCCTATATGATTGTCCGGGAGGTGGACGGTACGCGTCTGTAGACAGTGCCTGTCAGCTGGAACGTTGGCTTCAAGATCGAGAAAGATCGAAACGCAATCCTATCGTGGTCGATGTGAATCTCCCTGACGGGCGTACTCGACTGCCACCACCTCTTACGGCCCAAACCCGAACGTCCATTTCCCGATGCCCGCATTCCCACCCAATACCTCATCACGCCCCGCCGTCAGCATCGCTCCCCAGAAGGTGATATTGGACGCCGTGTCATATCCCGTATCCGGCCAGACAAACTGCGAAATGATTTCGGCCTCACTGTTGCCCGTCGGGATATCGCGCACCGATTCATCATATGCATGCGTCCATCCGGGCCAGAACCAGTAACTTCCCAATACATCGAGCACCACTGCCACGGGAACACCCGTCCGCGGCTGATCGTTCCGTATATGCGCTCTGAGGAAACAGGAATCTCCATACGAGAAATACTGGGCCGGCATCTCAAGAGACATGCCGAGCGAGGAAAGCGGGACGGGCGCCGAAAAAGGAGACGTATTCATCGATCCGTCTGTCACCGTTGCCGTCAGAAACGGTCCCTGACACGCATGATCGACTCCGAAGACGCCGTTTGTGTCGCACCCGACGGTGATCTCATAGTGCCGTCCTTCGTCTCCATAATCCGAGAAAATCTCGATCAATCCGCCCGGAATCGAGGTTCCTTCAACGTGAGTGACAGACACTGAGGTGATGACCGGAGCCGCGAGATTGCCGTTGCCCTGATCGAACAATTCGATGCCGGGACCCGCATGATCGTGGATGCTGTTGAGCGAGATCGTGTTGCCCGTGGCCGTCGCTCCCTGAACCAAGATGCCGGATTCACCCGAATTCGTACCATTGAGGCTGATGTTGTTGAGCAGAATCTGCGTGCCGGTCGACCCGTTCACATGAATCCCATAAAAAGCGTTTCCCGTAGAATACTCAGCCCCGCCACCGATCTCGTTCGACAGAATCGCATTGTAATCCGCTCCCACGATCGCGATCCCGCTCCATCCATTCCCGATGATCAGATTTCCATTCCCCTGGACGCTTCCGATCGTGTTTCCTGCAGCACCACTATACAGACTGATCCCGTGATGCCCGTTCGGAGCGGTGATCACGAAGTTGAAAAGTGCTCCGATGACATTCCCCTGAATGATGTTTCCGCTGACATTCGCTCCATTCAGGGCTATCCCATCCATTTTGTTCCATCCGATCCAGTTTCTTTCATTGAGCGAACTGCCTCCGATGCTGTTGTGGTGTGCGGCATTGTCGATCAGAATTCCGTTGCCTGAGTTCCCATAATCCGCGAGTTGGTAGGGTGACATTCCTATCGTATTGTTGACGATAAAATTGGAGGTCGTATCGACGAACCCGGCGATCGATTGCAGGTGAATGCCGTTCTCCAGATTCGAGTAAATCGCATTGGATGGCTCAGAGTCCGCGACTCCGATGCTGTTGCCCGTGCCGGCAAGCTCGATGCCGGATCGGTGATTCGCGAGTATATGGTTTCGGGAAATGATGCAATCGAAGGCGGGTGATGCCGAGATCCCGTGCCCGAGATTGCCGGCGATGATGTTGTCCAGGATCTGCAAATCATGCCCTTGTTCGATGTGAATCCCATCACCCGCGTTATGCTGACCCTGGATGCCATTTCCGATGACATTGTTTCGGATAATGGTACTCGTATCGTGGAAGCACAGGATTCCATGATTCTCGTTTCCGCAGATGAAATTGGTCTCCACGAGTCCCGCTCCGCCACCCATCTGGATCCCGATGACATTCGGGAGCACTCCGGATTGCTGGATGTTGATCCCGATTCTGTTCCCGATGATCTGCCCGGCATATCCGGTCATCGTGATTCCATACGCATAGCCTGCGATGACGTTATCCGCAATGAGGCTGCCGCTGCCTAAAGCCAGAATACCGGTCTGACCGGTGGCCGGGATGGTGGGTGTCAATCCATCGTATGTTCCGAAATAGTTCCCCGAAATAGTCGTATTCTGGCAGAGTGGATCGATGGAGATTCCGGGGCCGCCTCCTGCGATGATGTTGCGCTGACCATATCCGATTCCTCCGATAATCGTGTCGGAGGCGGATGCGATATAAATCGAGCGGTTTCCGGAACCGCTGAAAATCAAACCATAGATCATGCAATTGTTCGCAGAAATGTACAACATTCCCAAACTGTTATCTGTCGCGCGAAGCTCAACTCCAGGTCGACCCTCCGGCCATGAGCCCTGCCATCGAGCCGACGCATCGATGATGGTCGGTTCAGTAAGAGCGGGAATGGATGCGGCCCAGATTGATTCGGTCCCGAAGAGAGGAATCGCGAAGGTGATCGTCGAGTCTTCACCGTCGAGATTGGCTTCTTCGATTGCCGCTCGAAGCGAACAATTGTAGAATCCATCGCTCTGACAGATGCCGTCCCCGGGATTCAAATCCCCGTGATCCGCATAGACGTTGACGACATATTCTGCACCGCGTACGATGGACAGGAACATTGAGATCAGCATGCAACATGATAGGATGAACCTGCGCATCTGGAAAACCTCCGAACTGCGATTGTGATTTCTGCTTTAATTATATGGGTATCGGATCGATAAAACAAAGTATGAAGACCTGCACTTCGTTTCTCAGACATCTCACTTTCATCTCCTGTCTGCTCACGTTGTCTCTATGCACAGACCTGAACGCGCATCCCCCGGATCAGCCGTCCCGCTCGATCGCCTCGACATACATCGAAACTCAACCGGCCGTTGACGGACTGGATTCCGATCCCTGCTGGCAATCGGCGATCGCTCAGGGTGAGTTCCGACTTCGGAGGGATCCGGGCAAAGGCGAGCGAACACCGCATGAAACATGGATCCGCTGCGCGCACGACAGCGACAATCTCTACGTTTTCATCGTCATGACGAATGCCGATCCGGTGCGCCTGCAACACGCACTCTCCCGGCGCGACGACAACCTCGATCTCGATGACTCCGTCTGCATCTACATCGATTCCTTCCACGACCATCGATCCTGCTATTTCTTCCAGACCAACCCGATCGGAACCCAACGCGATCTCGTGTCAACGGGCAACGGCGAGCAGGTCGACATGGGGTGGGACGGATTATGGGAGGTGGCGACCCGGATCCGAGAGGACGGCTGGACGGCGGAATTCAGAATTCCTTTTAAAATCCTGAGATTCGACTGGAGCGAAAACATGACCTGGGGATTCGATGTCGTTCGGGTATCGATACCCAATCGTGACGTGTCGGAATGGTGCTTCATTCCCGACAACCAGAACGGGTCTCTCGATGGACGGCTCTTCGGGCATCTCGATAATCTGATCCAGATTCGGAAACCCCTCTTCTTCCAGGTGATTCCGTCTCTCACCGGAGCGTTCTTCGAAGCGGATGAGCGCGTGACGAGTTACGGCCAGAAAAATGGATGGGATCGCGACGGTGATCTCGACCCCGGCCTCGATCTGATCTGGAACCCCTCACCCCGCCAGACGGTCAATGTGACCATCAACCCGGATTTTGCGCAGGTCGAGGCGGATGCCGATCAGGTCAATCTGACCGGTGAGGAGATCTATCTGGAGGAGCGGCGGACGTTCTTCCGTGAGAACAACGCGATCTTCGTGTCGCCTTGTGAGCAGACTCCTTTTTATTCCAGACGGATCGTGGATATCGATGCAGGCTTCAAGGTAACCGGGCAGGGTGCATCGACGGATTACGCCGCCATGCTCGTGCACGGTTCGACCGCCGATCAGACCGACGCAGGATTTCTCGCGCTCCGATCCATCTCCTCGCACCCCGCCGGCTGGACGGTTTCGGGCTGGCTCGTCGGACAACGCAACGATGATGCACTTTCTGATTTCGAGAACGATCATGGTGAACAATTCGAGCATGTCGGGAATCCCTACAATCTGCTCGCGGGAGTCGATCTGAGCATGAACAGGGGGAACTGGCGCGCACAACTGAATCATTATCGAACCTGGTATCGTCCCGAAACCCGGCCGTGGTTCATCGAAGAGCGCGCCGACGAGGGTGATTACAGTCAACTCGAGGTCCGATACTTCGGTTACGGATGGGATACACGTATTCGCTGGATGGAGACGGACGATGCCTTCCATCCGGGACTCGGGTACAGCCGCATCAGTGAAATCGGAAACCGCAACCTGTCGCTCAGGCAGGGTGTCGCCTGGACCGACCCGAATCAGTCCGTTCTGGATTCGATCAGCGGCGTGTCGCACATCGAGTATGCCGTTTCGAGGGACGATCCGGCGAAGTTGACGAAAGTGTCCGCGGATCTCTGGACGGGAATCGAATTCGACAACCATGCCGAGATATACGCGTGTTACACCTGGCGCGAAGATCGTACGTATGAAAAATTCGGGGACTTCGAGCGGGATGATGAGGGGGATATTCGTGATCCACTGGCCGACTATTTTTTCGAGACGCTCGGAAACGGGAACAATCGCGTAAATCTGCTGGAAATCGGATGGGAATGGACTGACGGAGGATGGAACGGAGGCGGTGCCGGTGCTTACTACGGGACTCATCACTACTCGAAACTCGAACAGTATTATGCCTGGTTCCGGTGGAAAGTGACCGGTCGACTGGGCTGGGAATGCAGTTTCGATCGCGTTCGCCGGTACGATCCGTCTTCCGGGTTCATTCTGTCGCAGGGTGGTTGGGAGAACGTCGAACAATACATCATCCGGAACAAGGTGACTTACTCGATCGGGCAGGATTTCCAACTCCGGGCGATCGTGTCCCAGTACATCGACACCGATCAGATCTTCGACGATTATGGAACCTCTCTGATGATGTCCTATTCCTATCTGCCCGGATCGCACATCTATCTGGTCGTGGAAAACAACCTGTCACCGTTTGATTTCGATCAGGAGCGCCACGAGCGTTTTTTCGATGCCCGTACGTATCGCAATGCGGTCTATCTGAAGGTAACCTATCTGTTCGACCTCTGAAGCCGTCGGTGCCCGTCGGCAGTTGGACCGTTGATTCCGATCCTGGTAGAGAGGAAACAGTTTCATGATATTTCAGACCTCTTTCCGAACGCGGTTTGGCGAGATGACTCTGATCTGGGAACGGCTGGAGCGTGAACCTGCCGTTCTGCGGATCGATTTGCCCGGACAGACAGGCGGATTACGCGGTAAACCGGTCGACAGCGAGAGTGGCATCAAGCATGCGACGGATCCCGACATCGATGAACTCATCGTTCGGATCCGGGCATTCTGTGACGGATCGCCGATCCGGTTCTCGCTCGATTGTGTCCGTCTGGATCGATGCAGCCCTTTTCAGAGGCGTGTGCTGATCGCCGAGCATGCGATTTTGCGAGGCGAGGTGCGGAGTTATGGCCGACTCGCCCGTGATCTCGGCGATCCGAACGCCGCCCGCGCCATCGGCACGGCCCTCGCGACCAATCCGTTTCCGATCGTCGTCCCGTGTCATCGGGCGATTCGATCGGATGGTTCGCTCGGTGGATATCAGGGCGGGCTTTCGATGAAGCGCGCGTTGCTCGAGATGGAGGGTATACGGTTCGACTCCCGGGGACGAGTGCTTATACCCCGAGCGCCTGATCGATCCGCGCAATCACCTCTTCCGGTGTGATCCGTGCCATTCTCCCCGGCCTGACCCGCCGACGAATCGGACCCGTCTCCTCACCCGGATCGGTGTAGCGATCGACGATCAACTCACGTGAATAGTAAGGACCGCAGCGGCGCGGATTCGAGTAACCGAAGAGGCCGATGACGGGGATCCCGAGTGCGACCGCGATATGCAGCGGTCCGGTATCCGGTCCGATCACCAACCGGCAGCCCGAAAGCTGCCACATCGTTTTCCGGATCGGGCGTTCGAGTGCCACCGCGGGCGGCCGGCGACTCAACCGGCATACCTCGTCTGCAAACTCTTTCTCGCGTTTCCCCGGCCCGCCGATGATGAGCGGTTCCATCCCGTACCGATCCGTCACATGCTCGATCGCGCGGCTGTATCCCTCCGGCGTCCAGTCCTTGTCGGGATTCGACGAGGCCGGGATGAACCCGACCACCGGCGCACGGAATCGCTCGAAGAACGTTGCCTTCCCGGCCAGTTCATCGTCCGTGAACCGGATGTTCCATTCCGGGGGAGCGATGGGGATGTCCAGCGCGGTCAGGAATTCACGGAACTGATCCAGCACGTGCTGAGGCGCATGTGCGGGCAGATGCCGGTTGGTGAAAAACCAGTGCAGTTCTCGGGATCGCGCAAAATCAAAACCCATCTTGATCGTCGATCGCACGAAAAAACTGACCAGACTCGATTTGAAGCTGATCTGAGGGGTCAGCAGGAGATCGAACGAGCGCTGCCGCAGGATCCGGTGCAGGTCCCGCCACCCATCGACCCCCTTTTTCCGGTGAAAAACGATGAACTCGTCGATCACCCGCTGCTCGCGCATCATTTCGTAACCGATCGGCTCGAGAATCCATGTGAGGTGGGCGTCGGCGTACCCGCGGCGGAGTCCGTTGGCGAGCGCGAGCCCGTGAACGATGTCGCCGATCGCCGAGAGGCGGATCAGGCAGATCCGGCGGGCCTCAATGCGCGGCATCCGTCGACCTGTACCCGTCCATGATGCCCTCACAGATCCCCTCGACATAGGATGGCTCGAATCGACGGCCGAGTTTGCGGACGGATCGCATCAGCCTCGCCAGGTTCCGGGATTGCGACAGCATCGAAAGCTTCCCTCCGGGAGGTTTCGATTTGATCATATCCAGGATGTGCAGCTCCCCGGCCGAATGACGGTAAAAATTCATCAGGTTCAGATCCGGGTGCCGGAAACCGATCGAGTGAAGGTGCCGGACGAGACGACCGATGCCCCTCGAGATCTGCTCCCAACCCGCCGCTTTCTTCCCCTGTTTGCCAAAGAGAAGATCCGCGGTATCCATACCCGGGCCGATGTAATCGACGCCGATTTCAGCTCGGATGAAGCCATTTTCCCGTCGGAATGTGCTGAACAGTACGCGGGGTGTCGGTACGTTCAGTTCGCGAAGTCGATCGACCACGTGCAGATGTTCGTCCAGAAATGAAGCGCTCAGAAAACGATCACGGGTGAGTCGCGCCAGGAGTCCGCCGTGTGCGAGCCGTTTGACCAGAACGGGCCGGCCGGCGATGGTTCCGAGCAGCAGTGGTTGGCGGCCGCGAACCACTTTGGCGCCTTTCTGCGACTTGAAAAAATCATGCACCCAGTGCCACCTGACATAGATCTGCTCGAATTCCGTCACCAAATCCGCAGGACAGATGCAGGTCGCATGCTGAATGCGGAAGGTGATGCGCGTGTCGGGAGCGGTAGGGGAGGACATGCGTCGAGTTTATACCGATTGCGGTTCGACTGGCAACCCGGACCGTTTCCGGAACGATCGGACGCAGGCTGCTGCAAGCGTCAATGCGGCGAGCGAGGTGCAGAACAGACCGAGTTCGACCGAGAGGGGCCGATAGACCAGGTGTACCCGGGATCGGCCCGGCGGCACCAGGACGCCTCGCATCATGATGTTCACGCGATGAAGGGACTCGGTTTTCCCGTCGATCATGGCGCGCCAGCCTGGAAAAAACGTATCGGACATCACGAGCATCGCCGGAGACTCGGTGTCGACCGTCACGACCACCTCCTGGAGATCGTATCGTTCGATCACCGATCGGCCGGCGGACTCCTCGCCCGCCCGTTCGAGCTGTTCGTCCATGACCAGGGCCTGGTGTCGCAGTTCCACCTCACCTGAACGAATCCAATCCGAGGCCTGCTCGGATGAGGAACAGGGTTTCCAGGCCGGCACGAGAAAGGTTCGCGGCAGCGCGGCCGGGTTGCGGAAGATCCGAAGCGAGCCGGCGCTGGCTTCAAAAACCAGTCCGCTCAGCGAGGGTACCGGATGGGTGGCCGGAATGGCGACGCGCTCGATGTTCAACGCATTCCAGACCGGCGATATCGGCGTGTCGAATCGCATCATCCGCAACGCCGGGAGCATGCGCGGGTCGCGGATTTCGGGCTGGGCGACGGCCGCCAGATCCTCGACGTGGAGAGGGGTCAGCGCATCGTTGCCCCGGATGTCATGAAAACCGAAAATGCTGCAGAGATGCGGGGGGAAGGTGTATCCGAGCGGAAGGATGCGGAAGATCCGGTCAGGTGACGAGGGTTGCAGCAGTTCGAGGCCGGGCGGGTCCTGGAACAGAATCGACGGATCGCAATCCCGATTGTATCCGCGAGCGCTCCACATGAGTTCGGTCGTGGAGAGTGCGATGACAACCCAGGGAGTCATCCGGGAACGTCGCAGGCGGGGTGAGATCGCGAGAAGGATGATGGATGCCGAGGCAACCAGCAGGACGATGATATCGGAAAAATGCGTGATGCGCGTCGAACCGGGCACTGCGGGGATCCGGTCGATCCAGAGGGGAATGGAGCCGGCAAGCAGGAATCCGGGGAGACCGATGGCGAGCAGAATGCTGTCGAGGCGGCGGACACGGCGAACGAGGGCATCGAGTTGAAACGACGCCAGAACGATCATCGAGAATGCCAGCGGGAGAACGAGCCTGAAATTGTAGCTCATGCGATATCCGGGCAGAAACAGCGCAAGATCGTAGATTGGGGGGATCCGATAGACGACGGCGGCGCAGATGAAGGCAACGACGGTGTGGGACAGGACAGCGGGATGCTTCCGGAGACGGATGATGGCGAGAAGCCCGAGTGCGAGCGGGAGGAAGCCGATGAACCCTCCGTTGATTTCGGCGGTATTGAACCCGCGATACCAGTACGTGCCATCGGCATTCGATCCGAACAGACGGGGCATCAGGTGAGTCAGGGAAAGGATGGCATCGAGATATGGCTGGACGACGACGCCGTCGGAACGGGCGGCGTAGGCTGACGAGAGAGTGAGATATTCGGCGAAAGGTAACGCCATGCCCATGGTGGCCAGGACGGCGAGAAACGTGGCGGCGGCTGCACGGGCGAACCCCTCCAGGGAGTTCCGGAAGGGGTGGCGGAGGTGTTCAGCGAGCGTATAGAGGGCGGCGATCGTTCCGATATGAAGGGCGGTTTCGATGTGACCCGCGGTCAGGCAGAGGGTTATGGACAGAGCCAGTTGCGGGAACGCAAAACGTTTCCGGGCAAACATCCGATCGATACCGGCGAGAATGAAGGGGAGCCAGACAGCTGTTTTCATGTGCGGGTGACCGAACCAGACCGTCATGAATCCGCAGGAACTGAAGCAGATGGCGCCCAGGATGACGGCTGGGCGTCCGAGGCGGAACCGGCGGAGGTACAGAACTGTGCCGACCGCGGCGAGCAGGTGATGCAGAAGCCCCCTCAGAGTGGGGTACCAGTTGAACGGGACGATGTCGAACAGGCGGTCGGGCGGGTAGAGTAGGGCGTTTTGAAAGAGACCGGCGAACGGGTACCCGCAGAATGCGGTCGGATCCCAGAGGGGGATTGTGCCGTGCGAAAGGGCGTTCCTGAGAAATTCGCGCCAGGGAAAAAACTCGAGAACTTCGTCGAATAAAATCCAGTTGACCGGTCCTGACAGGGAGGCCGGGGTGTCGGAGCGCCAGGGTTCGTAGTGGGCAAGCAGGTTCGCCGGGAATGGCGGATGGCCACTGAGAAACGCGGCCGGGTGAGCACCGATGAAGAGCAGGCACACGAGGAGGGATGCGATTGAGGCATCCGCAAGCCAGGAACGGTCAGGTGCAGATCCGGTCGTGGGCATCGATTGGAATCTCCGCAGCGATCATAGCAGGATCGACCCGTCGTTGTCAGTCCCGGATGCGGAGTGGCAAGATTCGTCGACTTCCTGTAATATGAGTGAGCAGCGGGAGGTGCTCATGACGGAATTTGATCGCAGATATTGGGATGATCTGTCGGAAAAGCTGAATTCGCGTGAACGCGATGTGCGATTGGCCGCCGTAACGACTCTCGCCGGCCACTCCGAAATCCAGGCTGTTCGGCTGCTGTTGCAGGGACTGAACGACAACAGCAGTGTGGTTCGCGATCGGATCGGTGAGTTGCTTCGGAAGAAGGACCATCCGGCGATCGTGCCCGGTCTCATGTCACTGCTCGACAGCGAGGTTTTCCACGTGCGCACCTCGGCATCGGAAACTCTAAAATCGCTTCCCGTCGAGCGATCGTATCCGCATGTCCGGAAAGCTCTGGATGATGATCGGATCGATTCCACACTGCGTCTCGAACTGATCCCCATCGTTGCGCGTGGTGATGATCCGTCGCTGGCGGACCTGTTCAGAGGATATCTCGGGTCTTCCGATCCCAAAGTCCATATGGCGGCGATCGAGGGAATGATCCAGGGAGGACGTGTCTGGGCGCTGAATCTGATGATTGATTCCCTGAATGCTCTCGAGTCGCAATCCCGTGCCCGCGTCATCGAAGGTTTGTCGAAAAGTCGTAACGAACAGGTTCTCGACCAGCTCCACACACTGCTCGGACATCCTGGCGCGGCCGGGCAGGCAGCAGTGGAAATCATCTCGAGAATTGCGCATCCGTCGAGCGCGGAGCGGGTCATGCCGCTTCTGGATGATGCGGACCCGGATATCCGTTACCGCGCACTGGCACTGCTCGATGTGCTGACTCCTCAATCGATCCGACCCCTCGCGATCCGGTTCCTGTTCGATCCGGTCGATTCCAATCGAACTCTGGCATTCGGGATTCTCGAGAAAATCACATCAGACGTGTTGATGGATGTTGCGGGGCGGCTTTTCGAACTGAATACGGCTCGCACGCGATTCGAACGACCGCTTTCCGTCTTCTGCCAGGAAGGATTCGAGCTGCTGGCAGCGCTCCTGAGTCGTGCGGAGGATGAACCTGCTGCCCGATTCCTCGAACTGCTCATCCAGCAGGATCTGAGCCGCATCGGACCTGCTGTGGTTCGCGGCGTCGGTCGCGTCGCGAATGCGTACACGATCGGATTGCTGAAGCGGTGGGTGGCGAGGCCTGAGCTGGAGATTGACGTGATCCGGGTGCTGGGCGAGATGCAGAGTGAGGAAGCGATCATGGCGCTTGTCGAAGCCGGAGCAGCGTCGGAGCAACATGACGAAATCATGACGGCGGTGATCCGTGCGCCTGCTGTAAAAATTGAGAAACAGATGCTCCAGCTCAAACCGGGATCTCAATCGGAGACGGATCGACTCGCGATATCGATTCTTGCAAGAATCGGTTCCGAAAAAGCACTCGATCTGTTCGCCAGGATTACCCCGGATGCTCCGATCGCATCGCTCGTGTTTACCAGTGTGGCGGAAATCGAGTTGCGGAATCGGCTGAGGCAGGGCGGTTGGGATGCGCATTCATTCGATCTGACCCGAATCTGCGAGATGGCGAAAAGCAAGGGATGGACATCCGAAGAACCGCTCCGCAATCTGCTGGAAAAACTGGGTGGTGTCGACGCGCTGAAACGAATCGTGACCGCCGCGCGAAGCGAAATCGCGCATTGTGAGAATCTCGAATCCACTCTCAAACCGCGTCTCGATCACGTCAGAAAGATCGCCCGACGGGATGACTGGAGAAACCGATGGATCTGGATCAACATCGCGGTGATCATCCTGTCCGCAATCTCGACGGCGATCTGCTTTGTCATGAACTGGCAACCCAAGGCGAGTCCGTATTGGTACGGCGGTCTGGCGGCATCGACTCTGATCGGCGGATTCGCTGGAATCAACATGAAACGGCTGTCCAGAAGAGCGGAAAGGCGAAAGACGGGGAAGGATCCCGAGAAAAAGCTCGATGCGATTCGTGAGCATCTGACGGGGTTGGCGGTACAGCGTGAGAGCGCGGAAAAGCGACTCGCGGATGCGGAACGCGATCTCCAGAAACACGATGCCTCAGCCGCTCGTCAGCAAATGGAACGATTGATCGAAACGCTGTTGTCGAAGGATTCCAATTCGAACAGACCGAGTTGAGTCACTCGATCGACGGCATGTCGATGTGCCCGGGACCCCCGCCGATATCGGACGCACGGATGACTCCCGCATCGTCGACATAAAACGATCGCACACCCGTTGATGCATAGACCAACGGCCAGGCCGCCATGCTCCAGGTGAAGTAACTCGGGAAAATCTCGCCCGGAATGTGCCTCATGTTCCCTCCGGTCAGTGAGAAGGCGTATCCCGATTTCATCCCGCTGGCCAGGGCATCGTCGATAAACCGCTGACCACCTGCCATGAACCCCGAACCCAGCGCGCTGAGGTCTGTCGCATATGTGTGCGGAGAGGTGTTGTTGTTGTAATCGGTTTGCGCCGCCACAACAGTTTTGCACGCGCCGATCGCACCCGCTTCCTGGGCGGACATCCGGGCACGCAGCAGATTGGGAATAGCGCCGGCTGCGAGAATTCCGATGATGGCTATCACGATCAGTAACTCGATCAATGTGAATCCAGATTCTCGTGTCGCGGATATCATGACCTCGCCTCCTCTCCACTGTACACCGGAACTTTACTGCAAAGTATATACCACAAACCTTGAAAAGGCCACAGGATTCTGCTGATACCGTTTATCAGTCGGTTCCGGCTTCGGAAGTCAAACCGGTCCTGAATGATCGGTACCGAGTCAGGTGGACATGCGGGTCTTTGGGGAGTGCGGGCGATCTCACTGGAACGGGCAGCGGGATGACGAAATCGGGGCGGATCCGCGCAAAAATTGTCACATCATCGAGCACTCCATCCGAACGACAACCGGTCCATCTGCCCGATGATCCGGGTCATCGCCGGGTCGACCAGCGCGGACAGGAAAACGATATCATCCGCCGAATACCCGGTGTCGGGCCAGTAAAAATCAGAAATGACCGGAACCGTTGTCAATCCCGGAGGCCAAACCGTGAATCCATGTCCGAAGTAGTCCAGATCCTCTCCGAAGGAAGGTCCGAAGAAGTAATTACCGAATACATCCAATACGACGAACAACGGGAAATCGACCAGGGACATCGACGTCGGGTTGCACACCGTGACGTGCAGGTAACACAGGTCGGACGGTTCGAAATGACTGGCGGGCATCGCAAGTTCGACGGTAATCGTCGTACAGATCGGCGGTGTCGGTGTCGGGAGCGGTTGAGTGGGGGCCGGCGAGGGTGTCGGAGATGGAGGAGCGGGGGTTGGCGTCGGCAACGGCACATCGGGTTCCAGCATCAGGATCGTTCCCCCTTGGCCGCCGGCGAACAGGTGCGATGAGTCTGCGCGGACGATCCATTCAAGACTGTTGTCGGTGACGGGCGCAACTTCGGACCAGTCGGAACCAATGCGAATGAACATCCTTCCGGTATCCGAAACCGTCGTGATCTGTCCGTCGAGCGATACATCCACGGCGCGCAAAGCGGCATCCATCGAGGGTCTCTCAAAACGCCACTCCTCATCGATCCGAATCCCGACAATGCCGTTTTCACCCGCCACGGCGATCCGCCCGGTTTCATTCCCGGTAACTGCGCGGAAATTCCATGCGGGATCTGTGCTGTGATCGATCCACACGGACCCGTTCCACTCGAAAATTGCGCCTTCATCCCCCGTGACCCAGAGATTGCTTGAATCTGTTCCCCAGATGCTCCGGAGATTGACCGCGAGGGGGAATTCAAATGGATTCCATTTGATCCCGTTCCAGACGATGACCGTTCCGGAATCCCCGACCGCGAACACGCTGCTGTCCGAGAAGCCGGTGATCGCGTTCAGATTGATATCGACGTATGTCGTCATCGATTCCCACTGAGATCCATCCCAGTGAATGATGTTTCCAATCATTCCCGCGGCGTAGATACTGTTTTCACCCGCCCACCAGGCGGATCTGAACCAAGGTGTTCACCCGCCGCCGAGAAGGTCCGACCAGGAGTGGCCGTCCCAGATGACCAGGGATCCGCATGACGTCACAATCTCGACATGATCCGGTCCGGGTGCCCACAACCCGCAGATGTCATTGGTGAATCCCTTGTTCATTTGCTCCCATGCCTCGCCGGTCCACCGGATCATCGTTCCCTGCACGCCTGCCGCCAGATAGTCTCCCGATGCGGTCCGCTCGATGGCGTGGAGTGTCTCGGTGGTCCCGGACGGCACGATCGTCCAGATCGACCCGATCGCCGCAACGATCAGTCCGTACTCGCCGACGATAAACAACTCGGAATCGGAGGATCCCGCCATGTCGAAGAACGTGTTCGTTGTGCTGATCCCGATCGGTGTCCATACGGCATGATCATACAGGACAATCGATCCATTGGTGCCGGCCAGGTAAAAATGATCCGGAGACAGCCCCCAGACCGCATGCCAGTCTTCTGCGGGTCCCCCCTGGATTTCCGTCCAGGAGTCCCCGATCAGCACCATTACCAATCCGTTTTCCCCTGCAACCAATAGCTCACCGGATGGAAATGCGAACAGACGCAGGATCGTATCCTGCGAGGGACAGGCAACCGGGGACCATTGAGATCCGTCGTAATGCAGCAGGACACCCCCGGCGCCTCCTGCGTAGATGCGGGTGTCAGAAAATCCGGTCAGGTCATGGAGCGCTGATCCGCCGGTCTGCCCGATGATGTCGACGACGGATCCATCAAAACGAAGCAGTTCTCCGGTTTCGGAGCAGAGGAACGCATCTCCTGCGGATGAAATCCAGGCTCCGGTCAATGTGCCGGAGACTCCTGTCGGGATGAGCTGCCAGCCGGACGACGACAGATACACCAATGTGCCGCAGTGTCCCCCGAACACTTCGCCGAAATTTCCATCCGAAGCCAACGATTCCAGGGTGTTTCCCTGGGGATAAGGATTGAACCATCGCCACCCATCGGCGTGCGCCGAAAACAACACTCCAACCATCCATACTATGACCAGAATCTGCCGCCTCATCCTTCCTCCAGTCCTCGATGCCCCCGGTTCACTATACGGTTAGACCGGACTCGAATCAAAAAGCTACAGAGATAGCGTACATCCCATATCGGAATCGCGAAGCACTTTGACAGGTGATCCATGTTTGTTTCATGATACATATCGATGGACGATACGTCGTTGCCCCTTTCCGAACTGCGGGACTCCATGGTCAAAACGCAGATTCAGGCGCGTGGAGTTTCGGATGCCCGAATCCTGGCGGCAATGCGTTCGGTTCCCCGACACCTGTTCGTTCCTGAACCGCTCCGCCGAAACAGTTACTGCGATTGTCCTCTCTCAATCGGATTCGGTCAGACAATCTCCCAACCGTACATTGTGGCGCTCATGTCCGAATTGCTCGATATCCGTCCCACCGATCGCATTCTCGAGATCGGCACAGGCTCCGGATATCAGACCGCCGTCCTGTCGATGCTGGCGCGCGAAGTCTGCACAATCGAGTGGATCGGTACCCTCCAGAATCACGCCCGCTCGATTCTCGCGGCCACGGGGTATGCCAACATCCGCTACCATCACGGAGACGGCTCGACCGGCTGGCCGGAAGACACTGTTTTCGATGGTATTCTCGTGACATGCGCTCCGGATCGAATGCCTGCCGCTCTGACCGGACAAATCGCACTCGATCGCCATATCGTCATTCCTGTCGGAACAGTGAATCAGAACCTGATGGTGTATACGCGAACCCGCTCCGGGATCGAATCCCGATTCGTGATCCCGGTCCGATTCGTCCCGATGGTTTCCGGAGATTCCGGTTCGCTCCATTTCGATTCGAATTAATTTGACAAAACATATCAAGTATAAGTAATCTGTCCGTGAGCGTGTCAGGAGGTTTCCGTGGCGAGGCCCAATGAATTGATTCACGAAAGTAGTCCGTATCTTCGGCAGCATGCATGGAATCCCGTGCACTGGGTGCCATGGTCGACCCATGCGTTTGAGAGAGCCCGTCGGGAGGACAAGCCGGTGTTCCTGTCCATCGGGTATTCGACGTGTCACTGGTGTCATGTCATGGAGCGTGAGTCGTTCGAGGATCCTGAAGTGGCGGATCTGATGAATCGCGCTTTCGTGAACATCAAGGTGGATCGCGAGGAGCGGCCGGATATCGATGCCTTTTACATGGCGGCCTGTCAGGTATTCACCGGATCCGGCGGATGGCCACTGACCATTCTTACCGATGCCGATCGCCGTCCGTTCTTTGCCGGGACTTACATCCCCAGGACGAACCGATGGAATCGAGTCGGCCTGATCGAGCTGATACCGCGGATCGAAGCGCTCTGGCAGACCGATCGGGACGAACTGGCGGATGTGATCGATCGTTTGGGAGCGGCGCTTCATGAGATTCATGAAGAAGTCGGCGAAGCGTGCTCCTGGCAGGATATGCCCGAACAGGCGATGACCTCGTTTCGGCTCCAGTTCGATGCAATAAACGGAGGGTTCGGATCTGCGCCGAAGTTTCCGGGTTTCCACCTGATGCTGTTCCTGTTGGATTATCATGCCCTGCATCCGCACACCGATGCGCTCGATATGGCGCTTCGGACGCTGCGGGCCATCCGCATGGGAGGTGTTTTCGACCAGATCGGATATGGATTTCACCGGTATTCGACTGATGGGGGTTGGCGGGTGCCGCACTTCGAGAAGATGCTGTATGATCAGGCGCTCGCACTGATGGCATATTCGCTCGCATACGCTCATACCCGGGATCCGTTGTGTCTCCGGACGTGTCATGAAATTCTGGAATATGCGAATGAACGTCTGCGGCATGAATCCGGAGGTTTTTTTGCTGCAGAGGATGCTGACAGCGAAGGGATCGAGGGGAAGTATTATGTATGGACCCGGTCGGAAATCGAGGCTGCTCTCGGGATACCGGAGGATGTGCAATGGGCGAACGAGCGATTCGGGGTGACGGAGGCAGGGAATTTTCCGGAAATTCCGGGTGTGAATGTTCTGTACACAGTCGAGACGGGTTCTCCGGTATCGGAAGCGTCCCGGGATGGCGCAGACAAGGAGCGTTCTGATCGTATCATTGGTTTGTTGAGGACTGCGCGTGGAGTGCGTGTCAGTCCGTCTCGGGATGAGAAGGTGCTGACTGACTGGAATGGGTTGATGCTTGCAGGGCTGGCCATTGCCGGGCGTTGTCTGGCAGACGGGCGATTCATCCGGGAAGCGGTGCGTCTCGAATCGTTCTTCAAATCGCATCTCATGCCGGGGGGCCGACATTCGCATCGATGGTGCGCCGGCGAAACCTCGTCTGCCGTGATGGCATCGGATCTCGCCTATCATGCATGGGGACTCATGGAGTTGTACGAATCGACCCGGGACCGGCAGTGGCTGGGCAAAGCCGAAGATTGTGTCCGGGAACTCATCGAACGGTTCGGGGATCCGGCTTCCGGCGGCCTGTTTTTCTCCCCGGCCGACGCCTCGGATGTTCCGTATCGGGTCAGAGACTCGCACGACGGCGCGATTCCCTCGGCTGAGTCGGTGTCCGTCTGGGTGATGCACCGGCTCGACAGACATTTCGGAACATCCCGGTATGAAGATCGTATCCGTCGGATCGTACGGGCAAACAGTGCACTGGTACGGCACCCCTCATCCCAGGCATTCGTTGTTCGGACGATCATGCACATGCAAGACCAGCGCGAAGTCGATCCGATTCATGGAAACCGAAATGGGACGGCAAACGACGGGTCGGATCCGATTCGTGTGTCATGTGGGGAGACAGGCTGATGGACACGGAGTTGATGAAGTCGGCATGCGAACTGATCTGGGAAGAGATTGACGAAGGCGCTTTTCTTGTCGACCGGACGGGGCGGATTGTTCACTGGAACCGAATGGCCGAAAAAATGACCGGATACTCCGCGGATGAAGCCATCTCGATCGCGACCTGTCATTCGATGATCATGCACATCGACAGCGAGGGGCGATCAGTGTGCGATTCCGGATGTCCTCTGACCCGTGCGATTCGGGAAGGGAAGCGGGTTGTTGCCGAGTTGTTCACGATGCACAGGACGGGGTATCGCTTGCCTGTGAGGGTGCGTGTGATTCCGTTGCGCAACAAGGCCGGTGAGACGATCGGTGCGTTGGAGTTGTTCCGGGACATGTCTCAGGCGATGTTCGAGAGGGATCGGATGGAGGCGATGGAACGGGCGGCACATCTGGATTCACTGCTGCGGATTCCGAATCGGGGGTTTCTCGAGCAGCAGATCACGATCCAATTCGACGAATTGAGGCGGTTCGGAACCGGGTTTGGAGTCATCTTCATCGACATCGATCGATTCAAACAGATCAATGATACCTATGGGCACATGCATGGGGATGCCGCGCTCCGGATGGTGGCCGGCACCCTGGTGTCGAATCTCCGGCCCCTCGATGTCGTCGGACGTTGGGGTGGCGAAGAATTTCTGATTGTGACCCTGCATCCGACGATCGCGACGATCACGGCGACTGCCGAACGGTTCGCGATGCTGATCCGCAACTCCCGTGTTCCCATTGACGGGGAGGATGTCCGACTGACCGTGACGATCGGGGCCACTGTGACTCGGATCGACGACACCGCGGAATCTCTCGTCGGACGCGCCGATGCACTGATGTATTCCGGTAAACGCAGTGGCCGGGATCGCGTTGTTGTCGGTTAGAATCGATCCGTGAATCGTTGATATCGAACGATTTTCCTGATATTGCATCGCCTGGAAAAAGGGGCGAGCGATGACTCTTGCGTTGTTTGACTTTGACGGGACGATTACTCGACGGGATACATTTCTGGACTTTCTGGTGTTTTGTTTCGGTTATCTCCGAGTGGCGGCGGTTTTGATTCGGCTTTCTCCGTGGATATTCCTGTATGCCGTGGGCCGCATTCGAAACGATGATCTCAAACAGCGAGTTTTAAAGGCATTTTTCTGCGGAATGCCAATCGCAGATGTTCGGAGGATGGGAGAAGCGTTCGCGCGCGATGTCCTGCCCGAGCGAACGAAACCGAGTGCGATGGAGCGTCTGGCCTGGCACCGGGAGCAGGCGCATCGCGTGGTGCTGGTCTCGGCATCGCTCGATGTCTGGTTGGAACCCTGGTGCAAGACTCACTCGATCGAGCTTGTCTCGAGCCGTCTGGAAGTGCTGGATGACCGCACCACCGGCCGTCTGGAAGGATTGAACTGCTATGGAGCCGAAAAGGTTCGGCGGATTCGCGAACGGATCGACCTGTCGACTTGCGAAATGATTTATGCATATGGAGACAGCCGTGGAGATAGGGAGATGCTGGCGATATCGGGCAGGCCGCATTACCGGTTTTTCCGTCGGTAGGTTGCAGATTCATCTTTTTGATTTTTGACATCGTGTATCGTATACTGTCGGCTTGTATCTTGGACAAGACTTCAGAGGGATCTCATGCGTGGAACATCAGGGTCAATGACAGTACCGGGGGTGTTCCACGCTCTTTTTTTTTAATAGGAGTTTAGAGTATGAAACAATGTATCTGGTTATGGGCTGTGATGCTCTGGTTGTGGCCGGGAATGGCCCTCGGAGCCGGAGAACTTCTGTTCAACGGGGACTTCGAAATCTGGCCGACGACTCCGACGTTGCCAACCGGGTGGACGACGGATGGCGCTGTGAATGTCGCACAGGAAACGACCAATGTCCGTACGGGGCAGTACTGTGTCAGTCTTCTCCGGTCCGGAACTTCAAATCAGGGGATCTATGAAACCGTGACGGTCACCCCCGGGAGCAGTTATGAGTTCGCGGTGTGGGTGAAAGCGCCTGCCACGCTGGCCGTGGCAATTCGTCTGCAATATTACAACGGTTCGACAGCACTGACTCCGGCATACTTCCGCTACAACATGATTGGCGGTGACTGGGAAAAGCTGACGACCGGTCCATGCTGGGCTCCACTGACCGCCACGAATGCGCGTGTCAGTCTGCGGGTCTACACACCATCGGGAACGAATAAATCGTACTGGGAAGATGCCACACTTCAAGAAGTGTCCCGGTCCGTGCTGGAATCGACGCGTGGCTGGTCATCGGAATGGGATGCCACGGCTTTCAATGGTGGCCGTCGGATGGTGCGGGATGCAGATGGTCGATTTCACGTCGTGTTCCACAGTCAGGCATCGGCCGCGACACCAGGAAACCCGGCCGGAGCGCCAACGAATCGACCCGGTGGCATCTATTACTCCTACACCCTCCGCGAAGCGCTCGACACACCTCCCCCTCTCAGTGCGGCGGACTGGGTAATGCCGACCGCCATCCTGGGAACCGATACGGATGCAGTCGATGATCGCTATCCGTCGATCGCGATTGCATTTGACGGATCTTCACCATATCTCGGGAACGATCGTCTTCACATCGTATGGCAACGGGAAGAAGCGGATGGCGGCCAATACGATATCTGTTATGCGACGAAACTGAACGAACCATCCGGAATCGGTGGTAACTGGGATGGACTTCGAAACGGACCGGCGTTTTCTTTCCCTTCAGACTACTGGCTTTACACATCACTGGATCGGAACTCGCTGGTTCCGACCATCGATATCGGAGATGCCAATACGGTGCATGTCGTGTGGCAGGAAGAGGATCTGGAACTGTTCGGGGGCAATTACTACAGTGAAGTTCTCTATAAACGTTCCAGCAGCGCCAACTGGATCAATCCCGCAGTCTTTGACAACTCCATTTCGATGTCCCCGGAAACCAACTCGCAGACACCGAGCATCGCCATCGCTCATGATGACCGATATACGACGAATTACACCTATCCGGCCGCAGGTGGCAGTGTGATCTGGGTGGTATTCAGCGACGACTACACCGGAGGAATCGGAAGTGCCCCTCATATCTGGCTTGCGAAGAGTTATGATGACGGAGTGACCTGGGATACGGCGGGCGGACTGACCGGCGGACTCGATGTGTCGGTATCGGCCGAGGCAGCCGGAGTCGGATATGACAGTTATCCGAACATCGCGGTGCAACCGTGGGGAACGGGAGGGCTTCCCGGTCCGATCGAGCACATCGTGTGGATGCATGGTGCGGGAGCCTGTGCGGCAGACCCGGACGGATTGACACGGGCCGGGCGGGGTATGTACGCGCCGGGTGTGAATCCCACCGTTGCGACGAGTTTCCCCGGACCGAATCCCCGGATGTACGGAACCATCGCTGCGACACGGGATCAGATTTACTATTACTCCAGATCGATTTTCGGAGTGAACACGAGTTATGCGATATCGTCGGCATCGAACCGCGACAATGAATTCCCGACGATCTCGATTCAGGGCCAGGGGGGACCGGGACTGGATGATCTGGGTACGAGACGTTTGTGGGTGAACTGGCAGGAGTATCTATCGACTGCTCCGGCGAACTACGAGATTGTTCAGGATTCGGTGACCATTGCACTCGGCCTCGTTGCCGGATTGAACAACTGGTTTGGTTACAACTCCAATCTCGACGAATCGATCACGCGCGACACCGCCAACGATGATTTATTCCCGACACTGGTGACCAAGAAAACCGCCATGTACTGGCCGACGGGGCGATCGTTCCCCTGGACGAAGATCGTTGGAACCGGCGCTGCCGCTGCCGCTACCGCCAATCAGAAACCAATCTGGTTCTCGGCAAGCTACGAATGGGAAGATCCCAGACCGGGAGATCCTGAATCACCCTGGGCGTTGCTGCATGATCCCGGAGCGTCTGAACCGACCGGTTACAACATGCGGGATCCCTATTCACCACTGGTGACGGATTCAGCGGTCTCGATTTTCGTCAAAGGCAATCCGGTCGACACGATCTACGAACCCTCGATTTCAACCCTGTATTATCGAAAGTTCAACATTGCGTTGCCGACCAGTCCTGCGTGGAGTGCGGCCTCTTTTTCTTACTTCACGGATGACGGATCGGATGAGTGGTTCATGGCGACACTGAATCTCGCGTCGCTGTCCCCGGTTGCCGGCGATATCATCGAGTATTACATCGAAGTCAACACGGATCTGAAATCGAGATCGACCGGTGACAATGAGTCGACGATGTATCTGTACGGAGACAATCTCGAAACGCGGATGGAAGTCGTCGCGCAGGGACATCCCTATCGATTCCCCGTCCTGAATCCGACACCGACACCGACTCCGACATGGACGGAGATACCGCCGACCGATACACCAACGCCGGAAGCGACATCAACACCGACTGACACCCCGACACCTGAACCGACATCAACACCGACTCCAGAGCCGACCTCCACGCCGACCGATACACCGACTCAAACTCCCACCGATACCCCAACTTTCACGCCGACCGATACCCCCACCTTCACGCCGACGGACACACCTACGTTCACGCCGACGGACACACCTACGTTCACCCCGACCGACACGCCGACTCCAACTCCGACGGACACGCCGACGATGACACCGACGCCAACGCCGTATCCCGGAGAAAACTGCTCCAATCCGATTACGATCAACTGCGGCGACTGCGTCACCGGCAGTACGATCGGATACTCGAATGATCATGATTGCGGTTCCGGGCATGACGGACCGGATCTTGTGTACAGTTTCACACTGCCCGGAGATCGCTGGGTGACGTTGATCGGTGAAACGGAGTTTGATTCCGATTGGACTCTCGCGTCCTCCTGCCAGCCCGATGCCGTCGATTCGATCTTCTGTGTCGATCGCACCGGAACGCAGGTCGATCCTTCCTGTGGCGCTGTTTCGCAGCATTCCTGGGGATTCATCAACTGGAGCGGATTGCTGCCGGCCGGGAGTTACTATCTCTGGATCGACAGCTACTACTCGGCAGAGGTCGGCGGTGACTATGCGATTGAGATCTTCTGTGATGAAAACACGCCGACACCGACTCCGACGGCGACGCCGACGATCACACCGACCTTCACGCCGACACCGGGACCTGGAGACACCTGTCTCGATCCGATTCCACTGACGTGCGGCAGTTGTGTAACGGGAAACACGCAATGGTACAATGCGGATCACGATTGCGGATCCGGGCATGCAGGCAGGGATGTGGTATACAGCTTCACGGTTGAAACATCGGGAACCGAGGTTCTCATTGTTGCAGAAGCGAACTATGATGCGGATTTCACGGTTGCAACGGTATGTGATGCTGTGACGGGAGATCTGTCGTGTGTCGATACATTGGCACCTCAGGCGGACCCATCCTGCAGTTCCCTGACGCATAACACCTACGGATTTTTCAACTTCACCGGTACGCTCGATGTCGGCACCTACTATGTCTGGATCGACTCATACAACACGACCGGATTTGGTGATTACGCACTCGAACTCACGTGTGTCGTTCCGACCGCCACACCGACGAACACCCCGGAACCGACCTCGACGCCGACCGGCACGTTCACACCGGCACCGCCGACGTTCACTCCGACCGTGACGCCCACCGTACCGACTCCGACACCGCTCCCGGTACCTGCAACAGGCACGGCAGGCAATGTCTTGATGGTCGTCGTGGTGGGTGTGCTGCTGATTCTGGGGAGGATGTCAATCCGAAAGTGATGATCTGAACGAACATTGAT
The DNA here is from genome assembly GCA_937951895.1 of uncultured bacterium. Lineage (GTDB taxonomy): Bacteria > CSSED10-310 > CSSED10-310 > CSSED10-310 > CALFER01 > CALFER01. The sequence continues at coordinate 69,276 of CALFER010000054.1, read as the reverse complement.
ACGATGCCCGTGGTGCCGTCACCACGGGCCGTTTTTTGTGTGCGCCCGGCAGGGGTTACCGTCGCGAGAGTGATTTCAGGTGGCTGTTCGACCCGGGCGCGGCGACTGGTCCTCTGTCTTGCAATCTGTCAATCAGGGCCAGCAGAGACCACAGGGAGCCGAATGAACACTCCGGAATGGTCTTCTGCGAGCGATCATCGGCTTGATCTGCAAACCCTGTGTTGACCCCATCATGAAGGTTCCGATCTTCATGGCAGATCGCCCTGGAAGGTGATCCTGGATCTGTTTGCAGGTTTGGGGAGGTGGTTTTTTCGGTGATATGTGGAAATTTCTCGATTGATTGACCTCGGCGGATCATAATTAGGTTGTTTTTCCGTCAGGATTCCTGTAGGGTAAAACCGTTTGTGAAAACAACAATGGTGTGTGCGATCTGCAACCTTAACCTTATTGAGGAGAGAAGCGATGATAACAAGAGGGAATTCACGTGTCTTTCTGATCGCCGGACTCTTCCTGATGGCCAGCATCGGGATGGTTTCGGCCGATACCGTGTATTTCACGGATTTCTCGACGGATCCGGCCACCCAGGGTTGGACCGGGTTTGCTGCGAGTCAGTGGGAGTGGGGTGTCGCGACAGCCAGTTCCGGTTGCTCGGGAAACCAGGATCCTTCGACGGACTATTCACCGAGTTCCGACAATTACATCATCGGATATGATATCGGTGGCTGCTACACGAACAGCATCCCGGAAACATCGGTGACCAGTCCGGCATTCGACTGCAGCGCATTCAACTTCGTTTTCATCGATTTCTATCGGTGGCTCGGTGTTGAAAGTGCGACCTGGGATCATGCATCGATTCGCGTGTCGACCAATGGCTCGACATGGACGACCGTGTGGGATCATACAGGCTCCAGTTTCGCAGACACCGATTGGACTCACTTCAATTACGATATCTCATCGATCGCCGGCGGACAGTCTGCCGTTCAGGTGCGTTTCGTGATGGGTGCATCCGATTCCTCGGTGGTATACTGCGGCTGGAATATCGATGATTTCTCGATCATCGGCGGAACCGAAGGAACGCTTGCCGGAACCGTCACGGACGACATGAAGGCTCCGATCGAAGGCGCGATCGTGACAGTCGTCGAAACCGGCGACACGGCCACGACGATTGCCAACGGCACCTACACCATGCCGGTGCTCAGCGGAACATACGAAGTCATGTGTGAAGCCACAGGGCACAATACCGACACGGTAACCGGTGTTACCATCGTGGGGGGGTCCACAACGACGCAGGATTTCACCCTGACCTATCCGATCATCGATGTTACACCGATGGAATTCACCTTTGAAATTGATCTCGGACAGACGGAAACCTATCCGTTGACGATTTCGAACAGCGGTAACGGTCAGCTTGATTTCGGTCTCCAGTTCAGTCCGGATACGAAGAGCGGACGCGGCGCTCAGGCTTACGGAGTCGACCTGTTGACAGATAACTTCTACGAAATTCCGGATATCGATTTCCCGGGTACGTGGAATCTCGTTGGGTCATCAGTCGGTGCATGTTTCGGTGGTGACTTCATTGACAATGATTTCTCGAAACTCTATGTCGTTGATTACGACACCAACCGATTGAAATCCATTGATACAGCGACCGGAACCGTAACGGTCATCGGCCCCTGCACAGCGCTCTCCGGCCACACATGGACCGGCATGACAGGTTCCGCTGATGGCATCATGTATATGTGCTCGACGAGCGGCACGGTCAGCACACTCTACACCGTGGATCTTTCCAGCGGCGCTCTGACCCAGGTCGGCTCTGTCACGAATGCTCCGATTCTGATCGAAATTGCGATCAATGCGGATGGCGAGATGTATGGATATGATATCGGGACAGACGTCCTGGTCCGGATTGATCCTGCAACCGCAGCCGGAACAGTTATTGGATCGCTTGGTTTCGATGCCAGTTATGCGCAGGGAATGGATTTCGACTTCGCTTCCGGTATCTGCTATCTCGCTGCCTACAATGTTGACACCGGTGGCACGGCCGAATTGCGCACAGTCAATCTCGATACCGGTGCAACTACGCTGGTCGGGGCATTCCCGGCAGGCACCGAAGTCGATGCGTTCGGCATCACCTCTCCGGCCTCGGCATGGGTTTCATTCGATGTAACGGAAGGCGGGATCGCTCCGGGTGCAAACACCGTCGTCAATGTAACTTTCGATGCCAACGAAGTTGACGGCGTTGGAACCTACACAGGGAATATCGTGGTTTCGCACAATAGCGGTGACGAAACACCGGTTCTGATCCCGGTCTCCATGACAGTTGTGGATCCGGGCGCTCCGACCCCCACCCCCACCACGCCTCCGACCTCGACCCCGACGCCCGAACCGACCGCTCCGACCGCCACCCCGACAGCTGAACCGACCACCTGCACGACTCTCGGTACAACTCTCGAATTGTCCCAGACCACACCGTACATGGCCGGAGACGTATTCTGGCTGAAGTGCCATGTCTGCAACAACACCGCGATGGAAATGACCAACGTTCCGACGGCCGTCCTGTTGGGCGTCTACGGCTCGTACTGGTTCTGGCCGACCTGGACGATGGATTTCGACTTCGAATATGAAAACTTTGCTCCGGGTCTGACCACCATGAACATCTTTGAACCCTTCGACTGGCCGACCGTGGAAGGTTCCGCACAGGGACTTCAATTCTACAGCGCGATGCTGAATCCCGAAATGAACGCCCTGGTGGGTGACTTCGGCTTTATCGAATTCGGTTACGGCAACTGATTCTCACTCTGAACGACTTGGAACGGCCCGCTTCGGCGGGCCGTTTTTTTTGGCGAACCGGCAGGATGAGTCGACAGGCTTCGCTACAGAGCCATGGTACCCCAACGCTGACTTGCCAAACCCCTGCCATCCCGATATACTCAGTGATGATTCGGAAAAAATCGATGAGGGATGTACCATGACCGAAGGACTCTCGCGCGAGCAGCTTGAGGAGCAGCTTCAGACCACCCGGAACAAACTCGATGCGCTCCAGAATCGCTATGACGAATTGACCGCGCAATCCGACCAGTACAATCAGATGATCGCCGAGTTGCAACGATTCAAGAAGCAACTCATTTCTTTGGATGATGTGGTGACGGATGTGTTGTACCGACTCGACGACAAAGGTTGTATCACCTATATCAGCGATGCTATTCGAAGATATGGGTACTACCCCGACGAACTGATCGGTAAACCCATTCTCGAACTCGTACACCCCGACGATCTCGCCAAGGCGATCTATCGCGTCAACGAACGGCGAACCGGCGACCGGAAAACCATGCTGCTCGAACTCAGATTCAAGCGAAAAGAAAACGTCGATGTGCCTCTGGACGCCGTATCCCGCTGGATGGAAATCCTTCCCACGTTTCTGGTCAGCGCCGAGGGCATTTACGCGACGGAATCCCCTCAATCTCAAACTTTTATCGGCACGGTCGGATACGCAAAGGACATTACGGAAAAAAAGATCGCGTCGATCGAACTGTATCAGGCCATGGATCATCTGAGGGCGGTTCTCGATGCGGTACCCGGTTACGTCTCCTGGGTCTCCTGCGATCTGCGATATCTCGGAGTCAACCGCTATCTCGCGGAATCATTCCAGAAGGACCCGGAGTATTTCATCGGGAAGGAAGTCGGTTTTCAGAAAACCGATCAGCCTTTCGCTGAGTACACGCGCGAATTCATGTCCGGTAATCTGGAGAATGATTCGCGCGAGATCATGATCCATCCTGCGGCCACCCCGAGATGGTATCTGATCGTCGCGCAGAAATATCTGCAGTCCAGGGCAGCCGTGTTTGTCGGGATCGAAATCACTCGGCGCAAAGAAGCTGAAGCCGAACTCGAAACGTATCGCGAAAACCTTGAAGAACTCGTCGCCGAACGCACCTCGCAACTCCAGACAACCAACGACCGCCTGGAGCACGAGATATCCGAGCGCAAACGGGCTGAAAATGAGCTGCTCCGTGTTCAGAAACTGGAATCGATCGGCATCCTTGCCGGCGGGATCGCGCATGATTTCAACAATCATCTCACCGCCATCCTGGGCAATGTATCCGTTGCCAAACGGTACTGTGAATCAAACGAAAAACTCGAACGATTGCTCGACCAGATGGAAACCGCCACTCATATGGCTCGCGAGCTGACACAGCAGTTGCTCACCTTCTCCAAAGGCGGCGCACCGATCCGAAAACCGGTCAATCTGACCGGGATTCTCCATGAGACCGCCGCGTTATCCAGTCACGGATCCAGTGTGAGGTGCGCGTTCGACATCCCGGAAGATCTCTGGCATGTGTCCGCAGACAAAGATCAGATCAGTCAGGTCGTCAACAACCTTCTGATCAACGCCATGCAGGCCATGCCACTGGGAGGCATCATCCATGTTTCAGCGCGGAATCTGTATGTGTCCCCGAATGAATTGATCTCGCTGGCGGCAGGCAACTACGTCCGGTTTTCGATCCAGGACCATGGTATCGGCATTCCCCCCGAGCATATTTCGCGCGTCTTCGATCCATACTTCTCAACAAAACAGACCGGCAGCGGCCTGGGCCTCGCTACAGCCTACTCGATCATCACGAGACATGGCGGGCATATCACGCTCGAATCATCACTCGGAACGGGAACGGTGTTTCATGTCTACCTGCCGGCGGAATCTGCGCCCGGCAAACAGGAAGAACCACTCGCACATTCCGAACCGAGACCTCACCGACACATCCTTGTTCTTGAAGACGAAACCATCGTCCAGAATGTGATCGAGCTGATGCTGGCTGAACTCAATGTGCATGGGGTGTTGGCATCGAACGGCGAAGACGCATTCGAGATGTTCAGAAATGCAAGGGAACAGAACCAACCCTTCGATCTCGTCATCCTGGATCTCACGATCCCCGGCGGCATGGGAGGCGCTGAAACACTTCGGAAGATTCGTGAACTGGATCCGGATGTTCCTGCGATCGTCTCGAGCGGCTACTCCAACGATCCGATTCTGGCCCATCACAGAGAACACGGATTCGACGGCATTCTGTCAAAACCCTTCACGATCGAGGAACTCGACAAAGCACTTCAGAACATCAGGAAAAACCCTCCGGTTTGATTGTCGAAGAAAGCGTGATCGGATCCGCTGCAGAATTGTGACGAGTCAGCCTCATTGTCAGGCCTCATTCTCCCCGCTATAGTAATCGGGTTGTTCTGACGCCCCGGGTTCCCGACAAGGCGTTTCCCTGATTCCTGCCGGAGGTGATGTGATGAGTGTTTCCGTGGTGATGCTCGATGGCCGTTCGTTGTCTGTCTCCGATCTTCTCGATATTGCCGATGGACACCTGCAGGTCGATTTCCCCGAGGAAGTCTGGCAGTCGCTCCAATCGTTTCGGGAGGGGCTGGAACGTCAGTTGGTGCGTCATCCCGAGATTCAGATATACGGGACGAATGTCGGATGCGGGGATCTGAAAGATGTTACCATTTCACCCGAAGCCTTTGAGAACTATCAGATCCGTTTCATCCGGGCTCATAACTGTGGCACTGGAAAACCGCTTCCTGAGGCGGTTGTCCGGGCGATCATGGTCATTCGCCTCAACTCGTTTGCAAAAGGTTTTTCCGCCGTCCGTCCCGAAACCTGTCGCCTCATGATCGACATGCTCAATCGCGGCGTCACCCCCTGGGTTCTGGAGGAGGGTTCGGTCGGAGCCAGCGGTGATCTCGTTCCTCTGGCCATGATCGGCGCCGTGCTGCTCGGATTCAAGGAAGCTAAAGCCTACTTCCATGGCGAGTTGATGCCGGCCGATGAAGCGCTCGCGAAAGCCGGTCTGCTGCCGACCAAACTGGGTGCCAAGGAAGCCATGGGATTGACGAACGGATCGAGTTTCATCGCAGGGATGGCTGCGTTTGCTTTCCGAAATGCGCTGAACATCCTCAGGCATGCATCCATCTCCGGCGCCCTTTCGCTCGAAGCCATCCGAGGCGAAAAGGACGCCTTCTCGGATGTGATCCTCGAATCCCGCCCGCACCGGGGGCAGATGGCGATTGGGAAAGCACTTCGAGCGTTGATCGAAGGGTCATGTCGCATGAGTGCGGACGCGCAGAAGGTGGGGTTCCCGGGACAGCTCAGGGAAACGGTCAAGGAACGGGTTCAGGATCGCTACAGTTTCCGCGCCATGCCGCAGGTTCACGGCGCATTTTTCGAGGCACTCGAGAAACTCCGGGAAGTCCTCACGATCGAAATCAACTCCGCAACGGACAACCCGTTGTTCATTCTGGATAACGGTTGGTACATCGCGAAAAGCGGCGCCAATTTTCACGGACAACCGCTCGCGGCCGTGATCGATTACGTGAAGATGACCCTGACCAGTGTCACGTTGATCACAAACAAGCGAGTTTTCGCCATCCTCGATAAAGCTCAAAGCTATGGATTGCCCCAGGATCTCGCCGCGGATCCCAAAGGCGGCGATACCGGACTGATGATCTCTCAATATGCGGCTTCCGCGCGGGCCGCCGAATCTCGAATCCTCTCGTTCCCGGCATCCGTGACCTCGATCTCTACGGCCGCCAACCAGGAAGATTTCGTCTCGATGGGATCGATCGGTGCCGTTCATCTCGAAAGGGCAATCTACAACGCGGAACTCGTGGTCGCCGTCGAACTGCTCTGCGCCCTGCGAAGCCTCCAGATGACGTTCGATCTTCTTCCCGAATCGCTGAAGCCGCTCGCCCCCTCAACCGCGAAAGTCTTCACGTTCCTCGACCAGACTCTCCCACCGGTCACACAGGACCAGTATCTGCGGACCGACATGGAAGCCATGATCGCCGTGGTCCGCTCCGGATCACTCCTGCATCTGGTCCCGGATGCGCTCTCTTCATTGGCACTGGGAATCAGTGTTTCCGTGTCACAATGAGGATTCCGAGAACTCCGATTGCAATGACGATCCCGATGGAATTCAGGGCGGGTACATCGGGAGTCGTTCCGCTGTAAATCGCAAATACATCCGGATCGCTCCAGAGCGGCGTCGAATAATTCATATACAGCCGGGCCGATGTGTGATTCGGCTCAAAATCAGTGCCCCGGTCGAAAATCACCGTTCCACTCCACCCCGTGAACCCGGCCAGATCGTCGAACACCTCCACCGGCGTCGGAGCTCCGGGCGTGATCCGGTAGAGGTGATGGGTGCCGCTCACGTAGTTCGAACCGGTCACGAATACCCGGCCGGCCGGATCCACCGCAACGCCGAAACCGCCGTTGAGTGCCGACGTCAGGATGGTCGCTTCGAGGGGATCGTTGCAGTCGAGATCCGCATTCAGATCTTTCAATCGATAGAGTCGTCCCGCCGAATCCACGGTGAAGATGACGGTCGGATCGGTGGTGTCGAAGGCGAGTTTTCCCGCGAAGGAATCGATCGGGAGATTGAAATAAGAAGTGATCTCAGGGGCCTGAAAAAAGTCGTCACCGTTCTGATCCTCGAGTCTGTATATCATGATCGAACCGGCCGAACCCGTCGCATCGCTTGCATACAGCACGCCGCTCGATTCATCCAGAATGACGCCTTCAACAGATGGAATCGCATTGATATCGGTTGCCAGCGAGGTTTCCCCCGGGTCGTTGATGTCTCCGTCCGCGTTCAGGTCCTCGCCGAGCCAGATCGCTCCGGACGTCCACGGATCTCCGTTCGGGCTCTGATCCGCAATCCAGTATCGCCGGGGATCGACGGATTCATCGACAGCGATTCCGCTTGCGCTGTTGATTCGCGGTGAGGCATGATCTGCCGCACGATTGAAAAGCTGATGAGTGTCACTCGTCGGATCATAAACCCACAGCTCGTTGCTCATCCCTCGCTCCCCTTGTTCCAGCGATTTCGGTGCGTGTTTCGCGTCATAATGCCCGTAATAGAGCATTCCCGAAGAATCCACGGTATAGACACCGGAAACTGTGCGCGGAACGGGTCGGAATTCGAGACCATATCCGGTGGGGGGCGCGCACAGTGCTCGGAACGGTGACAGCAGGGACACGATGAGTGCTGCTTCCGCGAGTTTTCGTTTCATGTCGAAATCCTTTCTTGTTTGCGGCGTGGCGCTGCGATCAGAATGAAAATTCCGTAAAATCGACATCACAGATCAGTTGCATCGAATCATCCAGCAGGGCCGCCCATATCCGGATACCCGTGTCGTGTGAATCGGTGGGAGGCCAGATAAAATCCAGAACAGTCCGGGCGGAATGGCCTGCAGGAACGGAGGTGTTCAAATAATCCAGATCCGGTTCCCAGGAGGGCCAGAAAAAGAAACTGTCGTGAACATCCAGCACGATGAATGCGTTGACCGGCCGGCCATCAACTCCCGGCATGTCGATCATCAGGCGCAACACGAACGGGTCCCCGGGCATGAAATGGGTTCCATCGAGGGTCAGATCGAGACTGGGTTCGTTCCCGGGGGGCGGCGTGGGCGTGCCGGTCGATGGGGGAGGGGGAGTCGGAGACGGTGCGGGTGTGGACGTGCCCGATGTGTTCCCGTGGACGGCGGCGACGGCATCGAGATCGAAGCCGCTGTTGCCTTCGGAGGTGACTCCTGCGTCGTAAATCGGATCGCCATCATCATCCGTTGCAGCATCAGGCGGCTCGTTCGTGTCGATGATCCGGACGAACCGGATCCAATCCAGTCCGACATCGTCGAACTCGAAGGCATCCCCTCCCGCCGTGCCCGGATCTGTCGGATCGATCCCGTTGTCCGGAGTGCTCAGCACCGGGAGAACACCTGCGAATCCGGTCCAGTTTGCAGGGTTGTTGACAGGTGTTCCATCGGGAGTGTAATTGCATGGAAACCGGTGAAAGGTATCTCCGTCCTGACTGACCTCCACGAAAGCCACTTCCGAAAACGTATACAGCGGGTCGCCTCCGACATAAAAAGCGTTCTCGAAAACGATCAGATCGGGTCCGGGGCCGTTGATCGGAGTGTTGTCAACAAACTCGAGAGTGATGGAGCCGCCGTTGCCCAGGGACAGCACATCGAGCGATCCACCGGTGAGCCCGGCGCCTTGAGGCGGGCCAAGAACGATTCCAGGCATCGCATCCTGGCCGAATCCGGCATACGTGCCGAACTCGACCGAAACGATGCGATCCACAAAGGAATCCGCCTGGACAACGATGTTCGAGAACAGCAAAAGAACCGCGCAGATGCTCTTCCTGATCATGATTCACCTCGTGACGAACGCCATCGCGTCTGGACCGTCCCCGACCAGCCGGTCGTATCGAATCGCATCACCCTGTTCGGGATCGATGATGAAAAGCCGATCATGGTTGAATTCGGTTGCCCATAACTCCTGATCCGGGCTGATTCCGAGAGCCGACACGAAATTCAGACCCTGGCCGAATGTGGGAAGATCGATCGGAGCCAGTCGTTCGAATGTCGACAGATCGATCCGGAGTATCCGGCCGTCGCTGCCGCTTGACACATAGGCTCGATCCGGGCCAAAGACGATTTCGATCGGGGCGTCGAACATCGGGATTGTTTCGATGATTGCATGCTGCGCCACGGAATAGACGGCGATGTTCCCGTTGTTTTCGAAGCCGCCGGAGTAATCCCCTGCATGAACGAACCACAGGAGATCCGGATAACGGGAGTCGTGGGTGATCGACATCGGATTGCGTCCGCCGGATTCGAACCAATCCACCAGGTTCATGCTGTTGACGTCGATTCTGCAAATCACGCCTGGGCCGGCGGCGGTGAAGTCGGACCCGAGATTGGCGCAGGCGACATAAACAGTGTCATCGAGTTGAAAAACCCCCGAGGGTCTGGCCCATGTGGTTTCACCGGGATCGTGCGGAAGATCGCTTCCACCCGGCAGCTCGATTTCCTCGACGACATCACTTCCATACAGATCCAGAACCGAAACCGTGTTGGCGATCAGATTCGTGACGAATGACCGTCCGGCCACGGGCTGACTCATCAGAAAGGGATTCCGTCCGGCACCGACGCTGATCGAGCGTTCGGGCTTCATGTTCAGTGTCGATGCATCATACACAGTGATGGAGTTGGACAGACTGTTCACGACGAACAGCTCGCTTCCATCGCACACGACCTGATTCGGACTCTGTCCGCTGGCCTGGGTGATCGGATCGATTCCCGGATTTTGCCCGTCGATGCCCCAGATCTCTTCGGCAAGCCCCATCGCAAGCACACACATGAAATCCGTTCCTCCGGGAGTCGGTGTCGGCGTCGGAGGTCCTCCGGGAGTCGGCGTCGGGGCGATCGAATCATCCAGCAGGGCGAAGAGAACTCTGAAAGCTTCCGGACCCGAGCCCACTTCACATTCCGAAACCGAAAGCGGCGAAGATCCGAACACCTCGGAGAAATCGACTGCGATCGCATCCTGTCCCCATACCGGCTGATATGTCCACGCGTTCGAATCAGATCGTGTGAGCAGCCCGGTGTCGGAAGCGTCGGTGTAACTGAATCCTGTCGAGTAAACACCCGGAAGATCCACCAGATCGAAGGGTTCAAAAGCGCCGTCGGCAATGTTCACGGAATACCACCGTTCCGATTCACTATCTCTGTAGAGGAGGTGATCCTGAGTCTGCGTGTCGGGTTGAAACGAAGCGATGGCGCCGCTGCCGTTTCCGAGGTTGAACAGGTGGCGGAGGTCAATCGTGTCGAGATAAAACAGCGTGTGGAATGTCGCGAGTTCAATGCATGCGAACTCGTCGCCTCCATCGATGACCAGCCAATCATCTCCGTCGATGGAATCGACATCAAGCGATGCGATTCCCAGCGTCGAGGTCATGCCCGTGACCTCCCGGATGATGTCGGTGACGTCTGTCGTCCGGGCGCTATCGAAATCGAACATGACGACCGACAGATCCGCGCACGTCGCCGATAAAGGGATCAGGCAAATCAAAATGCTCCACCTGGCCATTTGTTTCATGTCTCAATCCTCGATTCCATGACTATAATCGCACACTCAACGTTCCGGTTATCATGCGCGGCGGGAGCGGGAATCCCCGGACATCGACCACCTCGCTGTTCAGAGCATTGCGCAGTTCAACACCCAGTTTCAGGTGATCCATCACACCCACCGAAAAACCCAGGTTCATGGTGTCGCGTGCGTCGAGTTTGTTCGTATTGGCGCGCGTCAGATAATTACCGCTCATATAGCGCCATTCGAAAAATGCGGCATACCGGCTCATCGCCCAATCGAGCCTCGAAAACAACTCATGCTCGGGCTTTCCAGGGATGAAACGTCCGCGGTAATTCGGATCGGCCGTCCGATCGGTTGCCTCCATCCAGGTGTAGGCCGTGGAGACATTGAAACCTGCGCCCAGATTGCAGGCCGCCGAGCATTCGATACCGCGTGACCGGGCGCGTCCGATATTGAATGGTTTATAGCGATATCCAGACACGAGCACATACTGGATCAGGTCGCGGCTGTCCGTCTGGAAATAGGAGGCCATGAGGTTCACCCGATGAGATTCCCAGGTCAGGCCCGCATCGAAGCTGCGTGCGGTTTCCGGTTTGAGATCCGGATTGCCGGTGATGAATCCGAGATCGAGGTATAACTCATCGAAGGATGGAGAGCGAAATGCGGAGCCGAAGTTGGTCCGGAGGGACAGATGATCATTCACGACTGCCCGGCATCCGATCCGGGGGCTGATATGGTAATCGAGATTGGACACATCGTCGAGCCGGATAGCGGGAGAGATCCAGAGTCGCTCGTCGAAGAGAGACACATCGTCGCGGATCGCAAGCGAACCGATGGTTCGCGAGATCGGCTCACGATCGGGATCATTGAGCGAATCCCGGGCGTACTCCATGCTGACGGATCCGGAGCCGTATGGATGGAGAAAGCGCCACGAGGAACGGGACATCAGACTGTCCGATGTCCGGTCGGTTCGGATCGGAACTCCGATCTGTTCGCCTTCCGGATCCTCGAACAATAGTGTCGCACGCGTCCCGGACACTTCCAGCATGATCGAACTCGAAAGCCATTCCAGGTCACTTCGATCGATTCGGAGCGTGCCGCTCAACCGTTGATCCTGTTGTGTTGCGTGTTCGGAGGGGAAAGTGATGATACCGGGGCTGCCTTTATCTGCGCCAAATGCATCCAGTGTTCCGCCGAACGCCCAATGGGTATCGGATTCGAATCGCCAACTGAGGTTCCCTCCCCAGGAGGTCGCCTGATTGTTGGTCCGAATATCCGTGAAATCATCCCCGTCGTTTTCCGGTGTCCCCCGATCGTTCGTGAACGAAAAATCGCCATCACTGTGTCGACGAAACACAGTCAGATTCAAGCGATGCCGATCCAGAACGGTCGACGCGCCAATCTCGGCGTCCAATGTATCGAAACTTCCATAGGTGACCCGACCATCAAGTCGAGGTGAAGTCGATGCATCGCGCCTCGTCAGCAGATTGACCACCCCGCCGAACGCTCCATCGCCGTAGACTGCCGAGTCAGCGCCTCTGAGGACCTGGATGGTGTCGATGTTGGCGAGCGAGATATTGGCGAGATTGACACCGGATTGGGAGGGGTCATTCAGGCGGATTCCGTCGAGGAGAATCAAGACCTGGTTGGAGTTGGAACCGCGGATCGAGACTGTTGAGAGTTGTCCCAGTCCGCCGAAATCCTTCACGGTGATTCCGACGGTGCCGCTGAGTATCTCGGGAAGTATTTTCAGACGCGGTTCGTCGTCGAGATGAATCTCGGTCACAAATGCCGGAATATCGAATATCGCCTGAGGGGAAGGTGGCTTTTCGGCGTGGACGATGATCGAATCGGAGAAAACGAATCGATCCGTTTTCTGAGGAGGTGGTGTATCCTCAGATGCGGAAGCGTGCTGCAAGCAAAAGCAGAGCGTGCATGTGAGTCCGAGAATCACCAGGGAGCGGCTGAAGATCCGCATCACGATACCCGACGGGGTAAAAAAAAACCGGCGGGGCCGGTTGTGTCCCTCGCGTCTCACCCCACGAAGCCGCGTCGGGCAGTACTGCCAGGGTCTCCTGACTTCCGGATCTTCCTCCATCCGCCCTTCCCAGCCTGTGCCAGTGGATGTTGCGGATTTCGTTCCCGGTAACAGTTGCGGGTCAGTGCCGGATTCTCACCGGCTTCCCCTGATGCTTCTCAGCGATCAGCGCAGTACTGACATTTGTGACCGTAGTCGAAAGAAAACGGCCTGTCAATACCCCCACGCTCACTCCGGTGTCTCGTTCCTGCCGATACCCGGAGTATAGGCATCAAGCGGTCACTATGGTATGATGAGGTCTGAGTGGCAGGCTGACAGTATATTGGCGGGAGGTCCAGTGGAAGAATCACCGATCGAAGCGGGTCGTTATCATATACTCTCAGAGATCGGTTCGGGACGATGGGGGGCGGTGTATCGGATTCACGACACTCGAACCGATCAGATCCTGGCCATGAAACGGATGCGTGCGACATCGCCTGTCGAGTATGAATCATTTCGCCATGAATTCAAAATTCTCAGTCAGTTGCGGCATCCCAACATCGTGACCGTTTATGATTTCCATGTAACGGCCGATCAGATCCCGTTCTACACCATGGAATTCATCGAAGGCGCTCCGATCCGTCGCTTTTTCGATCATCTCCGAACTCATCCCGCGGTTCTCAGGTCCGTTCTCCGGCAGATCTGCAGCGCACTCTCGTGTATTCACGGACGAGGAATCATCCATCAGGATCTCAAACCTGAAAATATCCTGATCTCGGAATCATCCGGCGATCTGGTCGTCAAGATATCCGATTTCGGACTTGCGGATCTTCTCAATGAAACCCCGGAAACGGATGGGGTTCCGATGATCAAGGGTACGTATCCGTACATGAGTCCTGAGGTTCTGAGCCGGAGGAGGCAGGATGCCCGCAGTGACCTGTATTCGCTCGGAGTCGTTCTGTACGAACTCATCAGCGGCTTCAATCCGTTCAGCGCAAGCGATGTTCATGCGATCGCCATTGCACATCTCATGATGCAGCCGCCGCCGCTGGAGGATCGGACTGCATTCGATGACCCGGCCCTGTGCGATCTCGTCATGCAGTTGCTCGAGAAGGAAGCGGCATTCCGGCCTCGCAGCGCCGATGCGGTGCTGGGTGTGATCTGCGAAGACACGGGAGATCGCGTGCCGGCGCATCCCCTCCTGAGCGGTATGAGTGTCGGTCAGGAGATCCATCGCCGGACGATCATGGGAGCATTCGATGCCGTTCGGGAGGGGCACGGCCGGTTGATTGTCATCAGCGGAGCGGTCGGGGTCGGCAAAACGAGACTGCTCGATGATGTGCGTGCGGATTTTCAGATCGGCGGTGCGATCGTCCATGATCTGACCTTCACGGACATTGCCGAGAACGGCCACACCGTCCTCGGAGCCTTGCTCGATGGACTCCGATCGATCATCGCGCACGATGAGCAGCCCGAGGATCCCCTCATCGGGTGTTTCATCGAACACGCGCCTGGAGCCGCCTGGCCTGCCATGCGCTGGCGATTCCGGGGCATGGCGGAGGGCTTTTTACGGGCCATGGGACGGACCGTCGCTGCCTGCCCGGGCAGACCGCAGATCATCGTGATCCGGGATTTTCATACCGATGAGCGCGAACCGTGGTCGTTCCTGCTGGAAGTCGCCGACGCCTGGAACTCGATTCTGCGTGATGACGCGCCGTTTCTGTGGCTGATCGAAACCCGCAGTGAGATCGGCTTTGCGGCGGTCGAGGCGAGTTCGAGTGAGCGTCTGGGATGCATGCGGATTCAGCAGTTGTCGATCAATGATACCGCGATGCTCCTGGGTTCGATGCTGAGCATCTCTCCGATGCCGTCGAATCTCGTTCACCAGATTCATGAAATCACCGACGGAAACGCCCTCCTGATCACACTCGTCGCCCAAACTCTTCATCAGCACGATATCGTCGAGTGGCGGGAGGGCAAATGGAAAATTGCCTGGGAACGTCTCCGAAACCTCGGGTTGACCTCCGATGTCAGCCGCCTCTTCGAGGGCCTGTTGCGGAGTCTGGATGACGGGCGAATGGCGTTTCTGAAGCATGCGGCTCTCTGGTCGCGTGAATTCGAACTGCGCGACCTGATACTGACCCCAGGGGTATCCGTCGAACCGGCGATTCTCATGCCGGGCCTCATCCGAGACGGATTTCTGGTCAGGGAAATGCGTGACAACCGTACCGTCTACCGCTTCAGACATCCCATGATGCGCAGCATGCTTCATCACATGATTCCCGAATCGGAACGGAAGGAGTTGCACGAGGCGATAGCGGTGGAGTTGATCCGATCGGCGCCGGATGCATTCGAGGAAATCGCGCATCATCTTTTTGAATCCAGCCGGGGGGCGGACGCCGTCGGATTTGCGATCCGCGCTGCCGGCAAGGCTCAGAAGAACGGACAGATCCGCGCCGCGGTGGATCTATACAGACGATGCCTCCCGTTCATCGTGGACCAGGCTCCCGAATCCAGACCGCGCGTGCATCTCGAACTGGCCCGGTGCTATCTCCATCAGAGCGAATATCACCTCCTCATCGATTCGCTCGAATGCGCCCGGACGCAATCCGATCTGATGACGGGGGAATTCGGGTTGAGAGACCGGATCGAGAGTCATCTCATGGAAGGAATGGCCAGAATCGGACTCCGAGACCATGCCGCTGCGGTGATGACGCTCCGGGAGGGGATGCGTTTTGCCGACGGCTCGAGCTTTCCCTACCTGAAACTCCGTATCACGACATCACTGGCGTTTGCTCTGAGCAACCTGAAGCAGTCCGAGCAGGCAATCGAAATCGTCACCGAGTCGATTCGTTTGTTCCCTCTGGAAGAGCATCCCTTTTTTGCCGGAATTCTCTACGCCACTCTCGCCAACGCGCTCTACACCCTCCACCGCTACCCGGAAGCCGAACAGGCGCAAAGCGAGTCGATTCGTTTCGGTGAGTCTGTCGCGAATCCGGTCATGATCTCCGATCGATACCTCGTGCTCGGAAAAATCTACCATCAGATGCGCAACTATCCGCAAGCGCTCCGCACGTACGCAAAAGCTCTGGATCTGATTCGCATGAGAGGGGACCCGGTGCTGCTGGCGGAGACCCTGAGTTTGTATGCGGGACTTAAAAGTCGTTGCGAATCGTCGGAAACCGCTCTCCAGCTTCTGGAGGAGGGGGTGTTGATCGCCGAACAGACCGATCGTCCCGATCTGGTGGCGGCCAACCTGATGATTCTGGCGGAGGTGATGATCGACCAGGGGAAACTCGATAAGGCACGCGAACACCTCGTCCGGGCCATGGATATCGATCGGAAAATTCCCAATCCGGAACTCCATCTCCAGCTCCTGGGAGGGATGGCCCGCATCGCAGGCCGGCAGGGGAAATGGCGGCAGGCCATCCGTTACTACATGAAACGACTCGACGCCGCTCGAAAAAGCCATCACCCGATGTCCGTCGGGCTGAGTTATCTGTTCATCGCCAATGCATATCGGTATCTGGCTGTTTTCAACCGCGCCCGGTTTGCGTTGAATCGTGCCAGACGCGCATTCGAGCAGGCTGGTGCGGAACCGCCGGATTGCGATATTCTGGAGGCCGAAATTTACATGGGACTCGATGAAATCGACAAGGCCTCTGCACTGGCGACGCGCGGAATGAATCGAGCCGACCAAAACCAGGATGGCAGATCCCGAGCATACGCGTCACGTGTTCTCGGCATCCTGTGCCACAAGCAGGGGAGCTTCGAAAAATCCCATTCCCATCTCCAGCAATCCATCGAGGGTTACGAACGATGCGGTGAGATATACGAAACGGGGATCAGCCGATTCGCGCTCGCGGATCTCTACCGGACGCTGGCTGACACATCCCGCGCCTCGGCGGAACTCGAACGGGCCCGCAACCTCTTTCAACATATCGGAGCGGACTATTATCTGAAGAAAGTCGAAACCGCGATCGAAACCATCGAAAATCAGAGTCCGATCCAGGCCGGCCTCGATCCGATGCTCAGCACCTTCGAGCAACTCACCCAACTGATCAACTCGATCACGGATCTCGATCGACTCCTCGGCGAAATTCTCGATGTGGCAATCCGGTTCGTGCATGCCGAACGAGGCATGATCATTCTGAAGGATCCGGTGACCGGACAACAGGAAATCCGCGTCGTCAGAAATCTCGATGAAACCACTTCTCAGGACGCCGTTCTCATCAGCAGGACGGTTCTGACGGAAACCGCCGACTCGGATTCGTGCGTCTTCACGGGTAATGCTGCCGAAGATCCCCGGTTCAGCACGGTAAAAAGCGTTCGATCCTATAACATCCTGTCGCTTATCTGCGTGCCGCTGAAAAATCAGAATCAGTTGATCGGTGTGATCTATGTGGACAGTCGCAGAACCATCAATCTGTTCACCGAGCGGGATCGACGCTTTCTGCAGGCGTTTTCCAATCTCGCAGCGGCGACGATCGATCGTTCTTCGGTGTACCGACTGCAGGCAGAGGAAACCCGGCATCTCAGGGAGGAAATCGAACAGAACTATCGATTTGACGCGATCATCGGGAAATCGGAGGCGATGTTGATGACGTTCAAACGGATTCGCAGCGTGATCCGGTCCGATGTCAACGTTCTCCTGACAGGCAGCAGCGGAACGGGGAAGGAACTGGCAGCGCGAGCCATCCACTACAACAGCCACCGCAAACTGCAGCTCCTCATGCCTGTCAACTGCGCCGCCATTCCGGAAACTCTGGTCGAATCCGAGTTGTTCGGCTGCGAGAGAGGGGCGTTTACGGATGCAAAAATCAGCAGACCGGGGAAATTCGAAGCAGCGGACAAAGGGACACTTTTCCTGGATGAAGTCGGGGAATTACCGATAACCGTTCAGGCGAAACTGCTCCGTGTCATCGAAACGAAGGAAGTGACGCGATTGGGCTGCGACCGGCCGCGTAAAATCGATGTCCGTATCATCGCCGCCACGAACCGGGATCTTCAATCCGAAATCCGCGCCGGGCGATTCCGGGAGGATCTCTATTATCGCCTGTTCATCGCTCATATCAGAATGCCGGATCTCAAAGATCGCATCGAGGATATTCCCTTGCTCGCGCAGCAGTTTCTCACCAGGGCCTGCGAACGAAACAACCGGCGGTTCTCTCAGATCAGTCCGCGCGCCATGGAAGCCTTGATGCTCTACTCCTGGCCCGGCAATGTCCGAGAACTCGAAAACCTGATCGAGAGCGCGGTCGTATTCGGAAATCCGCCAGTCGTCAATCTGCGAGATCTGCCGCAGCACGTCATCCAGCACCGCAATCGCCGCAAGTCGGAGCCGGCGGGCCGGGAGGAGATGTGTCTCGAAGAGATCGAAAAAACGCATATCCAGGCAATCCTGCTCAGGACTCGCGGCAATAAATCAAAAGCCTGTGAAATACTCGGCGTAACCCGACCGACACTCGATCGAAAAATAAAATTGTATCGTCTCAGAGCCACAGATCCCGGAGAATCGTCCTCTTGATCCTGCTGCGCGGGACGAAAACGGCCCGGCAGATGACGTCGAACTGCAACATATTGAAATTAAAGAGATCCCGGGTCGAGTTTGGTCGAGTAAAATAAACATACAGTTCGGGTCTGTCAGAAATCCAGCCGAATAATTGTTTTATATTCAATCGGTTAGCCGATATCGATCAGACCGATCATAACGAATTGATCGATTTTCGATCGTCCATCCCGATGCATGTTGACTGCATAAACGCGTACAAAATGTTTAAATACAGATAGTTATATCGTGATGAAATGCCTGGCACAGCGATCGCAATCCTGATGGGTGTCACCTGATAACGCTTCGCGGAAATCACGAAGAACCCGAACTGAGAGGAGATCGCCATGAACCGGAATTTCCATGTATGTCTGGCCTGCATCATTGCGCTCGTGCTGACTTTTATCTGCGCCGCAACGCCGGTCGCGTTTGCCGATCCGAGCGACATTCCACCGCCTGTGATTCCCAACCCGCCCCCGGACAAGGGATCTCCTCTGCTGGATCTGGCGCTGCTGCTTGAACACTTCGGTATCGTACTGGGGCTGTAACGGGTATTTATTCCCGAGAGATGGGAGGGTCATGATGAAGATGACAATGGAACCCCAAGTCGGGTTATATGCTTTGCTTGTTGTGGATAATGATAAGGAACAGATTCTTCATGCGTCCGGCGCAGTCGAAGAGCTGTTTCACACTTCTGCGGAATCCCTGTTGCGTTCACCCCTCGCGTCCATCCTCCCGTTCGATCGCGAAAGCGGGACTTCGGCAGGTGCGATGGCGCACAGGTTGGGTAATCCGATGCTCCATATCACCGATGATGTCGAGATGATTCCCCGCCTGCTCGATGTCCATGTCTTTCCGTCCGAATGGAACGGGGATTCCGCTTTTTTCCTTCATGTAATCGAGCGCCGCGGTTCTCTGGATCTGATGGATCCGATCCCGGGATTTTCGGGCAAACAGGTGCGTTCCGGAGGCGGGGCAAGTCGCCTTTCGGATGTGCTCCATCAGACAAAAATCTCGTTGAGATCCGCGGAACGAAGACTCGTGCAGACCAGCGCCCGGTTGCAATGCGTGCTCGAAGCCTTCCCCGGCGCGCTGATTGAATTCAGAGATTCCGGTGTGATCATCAACGGGAATCGCATCCTTGTTGAACTGCTCGGGTTCGAATCCTTCCAGATGCTCATCGGAGCATCATTTTTCGATCATATCGATCCGATCTGCCTGAATCTGGTAACGGGTATTCTCAGGGAAAACCGTACGGATACCCGGCGGGTTCAGTTGATTCGAGCGAATGGTGAGCGGTTTCAGGCCCGGATCACGTTCTGCGGGTCGAAACCGCAGTTTGTGCAGGCGCGGTATCCGCTCCACCGGGCTTACATACAGGTCGACAAGACCGCCATGCATGACCCGATCGTTTCTCCGGGCGGGTCACGGGAGGAAGGAGACCGACCGGGTTGTGCGACGTTCACGAAGAGGGGGACTGAGATTCGGGGAGAGCGCCTTCCGATCGAGATCACGGAGCGGTCGAGTGAATCGCTGGAGTGCTTGCATGTGCTTTTGATTGACGATGATCTCGATGTGCTGTTGCTCTTGAAGAGGATGCTGACGAGACTGGGGATGGAGGTCACGGCGTTTTCGGATCCGGCCGAGGCATTATCGGTTTGTTCAAGCAGGATTCAGTGTTTTGGTGTGGTGGTCACGGACGAATTGATGCCCCGGATTGACGGATGGGAACTTGCGCGCCGGGTCCATGCGATTTCAGGAAAGATCCCGGTCGTGATGCTCACGGGGCGCGAAGCGTTGATCGACCCATCGCGCATTGCGGAATACGACATCTCGGAATGCCTGGCCAAGCCGATCCGTCTCAATGACCTCGCGGAGGCCATTCAGCGTGTGATGGAGATGGCGTCGGGAGGTTTCGGTTTATCCGCGCCGGAATCTCAGGTAGCGCGCATCGAGAATCAGTTTTCGGAGGAAGGCGGATAAGAAGAATGCGAGAATGATGGACGAGATCCAGTCGAGTTCCCAGAGCAGGATGCAGACGGCTGCGATGGCGGAGAACACAATCCAGCCGACCATGTTGATGCTTTTCAACGTTGCCTCCGGGAGTTGCCTGAACTGTGTCGGGCCGATCATATCGCCCGTGTCGACCTCAACCGCGCAGGTATGTTTCCGATCGGGCAGCATGCGGATCGACAGAAAGCTCAGGGCGAACGAGATCGATCCGATAAAGATCAAGAGGTTGACCGACATCGGGTTGCCGGGAACGGCTTCCAACCCGAACAGACTCGTCTGGATCGAACGGAGAAACCCGAATTCCAGTCCATGTTCATATAACCAAGCGCCGCTTGAGTACGAGAACGAGTAAGCGAGATTCGATACGGACATGAAACCGGCGAACAGCGAACCTGCCGCATTGACGGGGATCACGGCGCCGACCAGGCTGAATGTGCTCATCTGGCTGAACGACAGCAAAATTGCGGAAAAGAAGCCGTATAAAGAAAAGTATGAAAGACGTATGGTTTCGAGTTCCATCGAGGGAAACACCCGGTGCAGGCGGGTGCAGGTGTTGGAAAATCGCGGATCGATCATCAGGTATTGTGTGAATCCGACCAGGATGCTGAGCATGATGAAGACCTGGAAGATTCGTCTCAATCCGAATCGGTCCTGCCAACCGATCCCGACGGCCGCAAAGAGAATGACTCCGATGAACATTCCGATGTTGACGAATCCGTCTGAAATTCCGATTTGGGTCTGGCTGAATCCGAGAGTTTCGATGCAGTAATTTGTCCAGAGTGCGCCCATGGCGGGCTGGAAGTGAAACAGGAAGTAGAACAGGATGATCCAGAGAATCGGGCCGGTATTCAACCCGTTCCAGAAGTTCAGCACTGACGTTTTCAACGGGATGAACGCAGCCGTGTCGCGGGGGAGTTTGAAAACGGCGATCAGAACGATCAATGGGACGACGGCCAGTCCGTACATGAGTGTGTCGTTGGACACATTGTCCGCGATCCAGCCTCCGGAGAACGCCGACACGATGCCTGTGCCGTAGATCGCGGCCCAGCAGATCGCCTGATTCAATCCGACGGTTGCGGCTTTCGAGCGTCCGGAGGTCTTTGATTCTTCCTCACCGGATATGACCGTTGCCCTGTCGACCGCGACGTCGGTGCAGGCGAACAGAAATGCGACGATCATCAGAGATGCGAAGAACATTGAGGCGCTGGTGTCCAGAATGGGTGTCAGCAGGAAAAAGGCGGATCCCGAGGTCAACAGGATGATCAGGATCGTCCTGGTCCGGCCGAAAGCGTCCATGAAGAAACCGATGATCGGTTTGAAGCTCCATGCCAGGTAGGATTGGGAAAAATACCGCTGTGTCATGCTCTCGGATAATCCGTAATCGAAATGGAAATGCTTGAATATCGGTTGGTAGGTGATGCCCTGAAACGGGTTCGCCAGTCCCTGCAGGACATATTCGAGAGCGAACAGCCATTTCATCGCGTCGATGCCCAGGATCGTGTTTTTCCTTTCCGGCATGAGGTCTCCTTGGCCGATCAGGCGGATCGAGTCGGTTTTTGCGTTGTGTCGATATCCATTTCTCCGAGATAGGCGCGTTTGATCTGGGGGTCACCGACCAGAACTCTGCTGTCTCCGGATATCACGATACGTCCGGTTTCCATGACATACGCGCGTGAAGCCAGATGCAACGCCATATGCGCATTCTGTTCGACCAGCAGGATCGTGACACCGCTCCGGTTGATCTCCCGGATCCGTTCAAACACCCGTTCCAC
This sequence comes from uncultured bacterium, assembly GCA_937951895.1. Classification (GTDB taxonomy): domain Bacteria; phylum CSSED10-310; class CSSED10-310; order CSSED10-310; family CALFER01; genus CALFER01. The sequence continues at coordinate 46,993 of CALFER010000054.1, read as the reverse complement.
GAGTATTGGTGCGAGTCCCAGCGATGGCTCATCCAGCAGCAGGAGTTTCGGCCGGGCCATCAGGGCTCGGGCGATCGCCAGCATCTGCTGTTCACCACCCGACAGCGTGCCGCCCCGCTGCAGTCGTCGTTCCCGAAGGATCGGAAACAGATCATACACGGTATCCAAATCCGCATTCCCGACACTCGAACCGGATCGGGCGAACGCTCCCATCCGGAGATTTTCCTGAACGGTCAGACGTGCGAATATACGACGGCCTTCCGGAACCTGGCTGATCCCCGCCCGGACGATCCGATCCGGCCGCATGCCTTCGACCGGGAAGTCCTCGAACAGTATTCTGCCGGACGACGGGGCATGGATCCCGGAAATCGACATCAGCGTCGTCGATTTTCCGGCACCGTTCGCTCCGATCAACGTCACGATCTCTCCCTGCTCGACCCGCAGATCGATTCCCTTGAGCGCGTGGATCGCGCCGTAATGCACGTGAAGTCCCCGGATTTCAAGCATGCATCACCTCATCGTGGCGGATTCCGAGATACGCTTCGATGACACGCTGATCTCTCCGGATTTCGCCGGGAGTCCCCTCCGCGATCGTCTCGCCATGATCAAGCACCACGATCGAATCGCAGATCGACATGACCAGTTTCATATCATGTTCGATCAGAAGAATCGTGATCCCGCGGTCCCGAATGGAGCGAATCAGGTTCATCAGGAGAGACGTTTCGGTTGGATTCATTCCTGCCGCGGGTTCGTCGAGCAGGAGCAGTTCGGGGCAGGATGCGAGGGCGCGGGCGATTTCGAGGCGGCGCTGATCGCCGTAAGGCAGATTCTGAGCGTATTGATTCCGGACGGGTGTCAGATTGACCTGCTCGAGCAGATCAATAGCATGTGCAGTCACTTCCGCCTGTTCACGGCGCATTTTCGGAGAGTGAAAGACAGCGGCGCCGAGACCGCATTGCAGTCGTGCATGCGCGCCCGTCATGACATTTTCGAGCACGGTCATTTCCCTGAAGATCCGGATGTTCTGGAATGTCCGGGCAATCCCCATCCGGTTGATCCGGTGTGCCGGGAGAGTCTCGATGGGGCGTCCTTTGAACACGATCGACCCTTCCGTCGGCGGGATGATGCCGGTGATGCAGTTGAACAGGGTCGTCTTCCCGGCTCCGTTGGGTCCGATCAGTCCCGTGATAAGCGCCTGCCTGGCTTCGATATTCACACGGTGGATCGCCTTGACACCGCCGAAATACTTGCTGACCTGCTCGATTTTCAGCATGCGATTTACGCTTCAAGCCTCCGTTGAGGCGGCAGCAGACCCTGCGGCCGCACGATCATGAGCACCACCATGGCCGCTCCGAACAGGAGCATCCTGTAATTCGAAAAATCCCGCATCAGTTCGGGGAGTGTGACCAGAATCACGGCGCCGACGATACACCCCCTCAGACTGCCCATTCCGCCCAATACCACCATGCACAGGATGGTCACCGATTCCATGAACGTGAAGCTTTCCGGTGAGATGAAACTGACTTTTGCCGCGTACAGCACACCGGCGAGTCCCGCGATCGCGCCTCCGATGATGCATGCGAGCAGTTTGAAGCGATTCGCCGGGATCCCCATCGCGTTCGCGGCCAGTTCGTCATCCCGGACCGCGATCCACGCGCGGCCGAAATGGGATTTGTACAAACGATTGAGAAAAAAATAGACGATGAACACGGTGATCCAGACGAGATAATAAAATGGATAGGGGGGGCGGACCGTATAACTGAAAACAACCGGTCGATCGATATTCATGATCCCGTTCGGGCCGTTCGAGAATGAATCCCAATTATTCAGAACCACACGGACAATTTCACCGAAACCCAGTGTGACGATGGCGAGATAGTCTCCGCGGAGCCTGAGCACCGGCAGGCCCAGCAGGAAACCGGCGAATCCGGCCGTGAGGACGCCGAGGACGGCACCGGGCCAGAACGGGAGATCGAATCGTGTGTTCAGGATGGCATACGAGTAGGCCCCGATCGCATAAAAAGCGGCAAAGCCCAGATTGAGCAATCCCGCCCAGCCGACGATCACGTTCAAACCGAGCGCCAGGAGTGAGTAGATGCCGACCATCACGCCGACGTCAACCGTGTATCGGTTTCCGAGAGCCGGGAAACATGCGATGGCAAGGATCGCGGCCACGCCCAGTCCGGTCGATGCGATACATGTCGATCCGGTCGACGCGCGCGGGACGATCGATCGGACACGCTTCGGGATTCGAAGGTGTGATCGAATGAGCGGGTACAGGCGGACCAGGGTGGTCAGAGCGAGCAGCCATGGCGTGAACAGCAACACACGTGAGAGGGGAAAGAAGGGCAGGAGCAACAGGGCAAGGCCGAAGCCGGTCAGCAGCACGTGGACCGTGGACTTTAAGAACCGGCTGTTCGATCCGTTCGAGTCCGTCATTCGATTATGCCTTCTCGGCCAGGTTTTCACCCAGTAAACCGGACGGTTTGATCAGCAGGACCAGGATCAAAATGCTGAAGGCGATGACATCTTTGTATTCGGGTGAGATGTACCCTGCTCCGAAGCTTTCGAGCAGCCCCAGAATCATTCCTCCGATCATGGCGCCCGGAATATTGCCGATTCCTCCCAGCACCGCTGCAGTGAAGGCTTTGATGCCCGCGAGATATCCGATCGAGTAATTGACCAGGCCGTAATACATCGCGATCATGACACCCGCCGCACCCGCCAGTAGCGATCCGATCATGAATGTAACCGATATGACATGATCGACATGGATGCCGCAGAGTGCCGCCGCGGTCTTGTCCTGAGCGGTTGCCCGCATCGCCGTGCCGATCTTCGTGTGCTGAATCACCAGATGCAGAAGAGCCATCATCATGAAACATCCGACGATGATGGCGATCTGGATGAGCGACACGCGTACGGAACCGAGATCGAATGCGACGGTGTTCTCGAAGAGATGCGGGAAGACCTTGTCGCGGGTTCCCTGGGCGATCATGATGAAGTTCTGGAGGAAGATGGAGACGCCGAGTGCCGAGATCAGCGGAGACAGTCTCGGCGCGTGGCGGAGGGGGCGGTAGGCGAGTTTTTCCATGGTGAATCCGTAGGCGGCACAGACCAGCATGGCGGCAAGAAGTGCGAGAGCTACCGCGGCGATCGGCGGGATACCTCCGGCGATCAGAGTCTGGGCGGCCGCAATCGCGATGATCCCTGCATAGGCACCGATCATGTAGATCTCACCATGGGCGAAGTTGATCAGTTCGATAATGCCGTAGACCATCGTGTAGCCGAGAGCGATCAGTGCATACACGCCTCCGATGGTCAGGCCGTTCACGAGCTGTTGAAAGAACATAATGATGCGACTGGAATCCTATGGGGTCTCTTCGAGCTGGACGAATTTCCCGCCATCCACGCGCCAGATGACGAAGGGGGACTCCGAGATATCGCCTCTGGCATCAAACCTGACCGTGCCGATGGATGTCTTGAATTCCCCCTTGTGCAACTCGGCGTTGATCTTTTTGGAATCCGTGGATCCGGCCCTCTGAATGGCCTGCAGCAGGATATCCGCTGCCGAGTAGGCATAGATCGAATACGCGCCGAAGGGCCCATATTTGGCTTCATAACGCGTGATCACCGCCTGCGCCTCGGGGATCTTACGCTGATCGCGGGTGAATGTGAGCAACGCTCCTTCGGCGGCGGGACCGGCGATTTTGAGATATTCCGGATCGATCGTGCCGTCACCGCTGATGAAGGTCAGATTCATACCCTGTTCCCTGGCCTGTCGCGTCAACAGGCCGGCTTCCGGGTAGATGCCCCCGAAGAAGAGAACCTGAGGATCCTTCTGTTTGAGCATCGTGAGTACCGCATTGAAATCCTTGTCGCCCTGAACAATTCCGCCGTAATAAACCGGCTCGATCCCCCCGGCCTTCAAACTCTTGACAAACTCGTCGGCCAGCCCCTGCCCATACGTTGTTTTGTCATGCAGGACCGCGACACGCCGGACCGACATCTTTTTCAGGACGTGCTGTGCGGCGGCGCCTCCCTGCTGTTCATCCCGGCCGCACACCCGGAACGTGCTGCTCAAACCGCGGTCCGTGAACTGCGGGTTTGTGGATGCCGGAGTGATCTGGGTGATTTCTCCGGCGTCGAACAGGATCTGCGAGGCGGGAATCGAGCAGCTCGAATTGAAATGTCCGATCGAGCCGACGACCCCGAGATTGACGAATTTGTTGGCGACGGAGACCGCCTGTTTCGGATCGTGCTGATCGTCGCCTTCGACCACTTCTATTTTGCGTCCGAGAACTCCTCCCCGGGCATTCCAGTCTTCTGCTGCCAGCTTGACTCCGTTGGCAATATCGGTCCCCATTTTGCCCTGATCGCCCGTAATGGGACCGGCGGCGCCGATCAGAATCGTTTCGCCTCCCCACGCGGGTACACTGCCGAACATGATCATCATGAGCATCATGCCTGCGATTCGGATCATGGATATCCCTCCTGTTGAATCGAAAGATGCCCTGATCATCGGGGATATCGGCGGAAAAGTCAACGAAACCGGCGCGTCGTCCGGAGTGAAATTCTGTTGACTGGAAATGAATCCGCATTACAATACGACTGCATTTGTGATGTGAAACGAACCGAGAGAGGATGGGGACAATGGGAAAAGGTGACAAGAGAACGAAACGGGGCAAGATCTGTGTGGCTTCTTACGGTAATTCGCGGCCGAAACCGCGAAAAATCCGGGCCCGCAAAACCAGCCGCGCCTGATCGAACAGGCTCGGACAGATCCACCCATCCCGATCGCGCACGCTCGTTGTGTATTCCCTTGCGGCGCGATTGACTCGTCAGTCCGTTGAGGTAATATACTCGCCGTCCGGAATGATCCGAACAAATCAGAGAAGGGGGATATCATGCCACTGGTAGACACACGGAAAATGTTTGTGGCCGCGAATACAAACGGGTTTGCTGTCGGTGCGTTCAACGTCAACAACATGGAACTTCTCCAGGGCATCATCGAGGGGTGTCGCGAGAAGGGTGCACCGTTGATTCTCCAGATTTCAAAAGGCGCCCGCAAATACGCCAACATGAAGTATCTCCGGGCCCTGATCGATGTCGCCGTCGAGGACAGCGGTCTGCCGATCGCGGTGCATCTGGATCACGGAGACACGTTCGAACTCTGCAAACAGTGCATCGATGAAGGCTTCACGTCGGTTATGATCGACGGATCGCATCTGCCGTACGAAGAGAACATCGCCCTCACCCGCCAGGTCTGCGAATACGCGCACGCGCATTCGCCCTACGTGTCGGTCGAGGCGGAACTCGGGCGGCTGGGCGGCATCGAGGAAGACGTGGTCGGCGTGAAAGAGGAAGACCTCCGGAAATTCCTCACCGATCCCGATCAGGCAGTCGAATTCATCAAGCGGACCGGATGCGACAGTCTGGCAGTGGCCTGCGGCACCAGCCATGGTGCCTACAAATTCAAAACCGCCCCGAAACTCGCCATCGACCTGCTCGAAGAACTCTCCCGACGCCTGCCCGGCTACCCCCTCGTCATGCACGGCAGCAGTTCGGTGCCGCGCGAATTCATCGACATCATCAATCAGTACGGCGGAAAAATGCCGAACGCGATGGGTGTGCCGGAAGAGGCCCTGACCGAAGCCTCCAGACTCGGTGTCGCCAAGGTCAATATCGACACCGACCTGCGTCTCGCGTTGACCGCCAGCATCCGCAAGGTGTTTTTCGAGAAACCCTCGGAATTCGATCCGCGCCATTATCTGGGACCCGGCCGTGACGCCGTCAAGGCAGTCGTGGCCCACAAAGTCGTGATGCTGGGGTGCGCCGGAAAAGCGGATCTCTGCCGGTAACGATCCGGAAGGACATTCAGTATGCCGGAATCCCGTTCGGCACGAGGTCCGGCCGATCTGTCGGATCTGAAGATTGACAAACACGAACGCGACGATGTCGGGTCGGCCCATCCCGGCCGGACATCGCTGATCATCGTCGCCATCCTCGTCATCGCAGCGATCGGAATCTGGTTCTTCTTCACGGGACGATCGACGGACGTCGGCACGATCACGATTCGCTCGGTTTCCGAAGGCCGTTCGTCAACCGTCCTGAATGCCAGCGGATACGTGACTCCGCGTCGCCGTGCCACGATCGCCTCGAAGATTACCGGACGCATCGCCGAACTGTATGTCGATGAGGGGATGGCGGTCGAACTCGATCAGGTGCTCGCGAGACTTGACGATTCGGAGGCGCGGGATGAGGTGACGGCAGCCGAGGCGACGGTCGCTGCCGCTGATGCTTCGGTGAAGGAACTCAAGGTCGCTCTGAGGGAGGCCGTGCGTCTTCGCGATAGAATGAAAGCGCTCTTCGAGAAAAAGATGATCAGTCAGCAGGAGTTCGACGATGCTCAGGCTGCGTTCGAAAGCGCCGATGCCCGTCTCAACGCGGCAGTGAAACAGACCGATGCCGCCAGAGCGCGTCTCCAGATCGCCAGGCAAAATCTCGATAACTACACCATCCGCGCCCCGTTTCCCGGCATCATCGTCTCCAAGGACGCCCAGATCGGCGAGATGGTCTCACCTGTGTCGGCCGGCGGCGGGTACACCCGCACCGGGATCGCCACGATCGTCGATATGGAATCGCTCGAAATCGAAGTCGATGTGAACGAATCCTATATCGCCCGTGTGCAACCGGGACAAAAAGTCGAGTCATCGCTTGAAGCCTATCCGGACTGGAAAATTCCCGCGACGGTCCGGACCGTGATTCCCTCGGCGGACCGTCAGAAGGCGACCGTCAAGGTCCGGATCTCATTCGATGCGCTCGACCCCAAAATCCTTCCCGATATGGGCATCAAGGTCGCATTTCTGAGCGATCCTTCGGAAACCGAGACCCGGCGGGCGAGAATCGACATTCCGCGGGAGGCCGTCCGCGAAATCGACGGCCGGCCGATCGTCATGCTCGTGCGGCAGGACCGGATCGAGGAGCGTGCGGTCAAGACCGGCATCGCGACCTCAACCGATATCGAAATTCTCGCCGGCCTGACAGACGGCGATCAGATCGTCTCACCGTTACCCCCGGACCTGAAAAGCGGCGACCGGGTTTCCGTGAAATGAGGCTCCTATGGTCAGGGTCGATGCAACGAACAATGGAAATGCGCTGATTCAAGTCCGGAATCTCACCAAGACCTACGAACGGGCGGGTGAGCGAATCGATGTTCTCACAGGGTTGAATCTCGATATCGAACAGGGTGAATTCGTCGCGTTCATGGGTCCGAGCGGATCGGGGAAGACCACACTCCTGAATCTGCTCGGAGGCATCGATCTGCCGACAAGCGGAAGCATCCGGGTGGATGGGGACGAGATCACGAGCATGACGGGCGGGAAACTGACCGCCTGGCGGGCACGCCATGTCGGGTTCATTTTCCAGCTCTACAATCTGATCCCCGTCCTGACCGCCTATCAGAACGTTGAACTCCCGCTGCTTCTGACCCGTCTGTCGAAAGCCAAACGCCGCGCGCACATCGAAGCTGCCCTGACACTCGTCGGGCTGGGCGACCGCATGCAGCATTATCCGCGCCAGCTCTCGGGCGGTCAGGAACAGCGCGTCGCCATCGCCCGCGCGATCGTGTCCGATCCGACCTTTCTGCTGTGCGATGAACCCACCGGAGATCTCGATCGGCATTCCGCCAACGAGATTCTCGATCTGCTCGAACGCCTCGTCAGGGAACACCATAAAACGATCCTGATGGTGACCCACGACCCGGTGGCCGCCGAACGAGCGGATTCCGTGCTGCATCTGGACAAGGGTGTGCTGGTCGAGAGTCGGAATTGAGGCGGAGATGCGCTATCTGACACTGATCCGGGTGAATCTGCGGCGCAAAAAAATGCGCACCCTTCTGACCATCAGTTCGTTCGCTGTCGCCCTGTTTCTCTTCGGCCTGCTCGTCACGATCCATACCGCGTTCTATCAGGGCGTCGAAGTCGCCGGCGTCGATCGGGTCGTTGTGCGCAATCACATTTCACTGATCATGCCCCTCCCGATCTCCTACAAGGAACGCCTCCTCCAGATCGACGGCGTCACGCACGTCACATATGCGTCCTGGTTCGGCGGCGTCTACCAGGACGAGCGCAATTTTTTCCCGCAGTTCGCGATCGATGTCGAGACCTACCGTGAGATGTTTCCGGAGTACGTGATCGATGATCGGCAGTGGAAGGACTTCGTGGCGGACCGGGAGGGTTGCTTCGTCGGCCGGGCGATCGCCGATAAATTCGGATTCAAGGTCGGCGATCGGATTCCGTTCCGCGGCACGATTTTCCAGGGAACCTGGGAATTCAACGTGAGGGGGATCTTCGACGCCGACAGCCAGACGGCCGATACGAATCAGTTCTGGTTTCAATACAAGTATCTCGAGGAACGCAGCCAGTTCGAGAAGGGGCTCGTCGGGTGGTATTACGCCAGGATCGGCGATCCGGATCGGGCGGCCGAGATCACGAAGGCGATCGATACCCGGTTTGCGAATTCCCCGTTCGAGACGACTTCCGAGACTGAAAAGGCGTTTGCCGCCGGGTTTGTCAAGCAGTTCGGCAACATCAAGCTGATCATCCTGTCTGTCGGCGGCGTGGTGTTTTTCACGCTGCTTCTGATCACCGGCAGCAACATGTCGATGTCGATCCGCGAGCGAACGAATGAGATCGCGGTTCTGAAGACGATCGGTTTCAGCAACGGATCCATTTTGCTGCTGGTCCTCGGCGAATCGCTCGCATACGCTCTGACCGGAGGCCTGATCGGGATCCTTCTGTGCAAACTCTTCACCCTGGGCGGTGATCCCACCGGCGGCATGCTGCCCTTGTTCTATCTGGCTGTCGACGCCATGATCGCGGGCGTGCTGGCGGCCGTGCTGGTCGGCCTCGGCGCGGGTCTCATCCCCGCCATCCTCGCCATGCGCCTGAAGATCGTCAACGCGATGCGGCGGGTCTGACGGGAGAGTTCCATGAAGATACCCTTTATCTACAATCTCAGAAGCGTTCGCGCCCGTTACACGTCGTCTCTGGTCGCCGTGGTCGCCATCGCCGGTGTCGTCGCCGTGTTCATCTCGGTGCTCGCCATGGCCAAAGGCTTCCAGAAAACGCTGATCGATTCGGGTTCCCCGAGCAACGCCATCGTGTTGAGGGGAGGCGCGTCGTCCGAAATGGAGAGCGTCGTCGATCTCGAACAGACCCGCATCCTGAGCGATCTTCCGGGGGTTGCCAAGGATCCGTCCGGGCTCGCGCTGATGAGTCCCGAGGTCGTGGTCGTTGCCGCATTCAAGCTGCGTACGTCCGGTACGGATGCCAATGCCCAGGTTCGCGGCGTTTCCGACAAAGCACTCGCGATCCGCGACAACATGAAACTGATCCGCGGGCGCTTTTTCGAACCCGGCGTCGCGGAACTCGTGGTGGGTAAACTCGCCATGCAAAACTACATCGGTCTGGATCTGGACTCGACCATTCGTTTCGGCGGCGAGACCTGGAAGGTGGTCGGGATCATGGATTCCGGCGGCACCGCGTTCGATTCCGAAGCCTGGTGCGACGCTCGTGTGCTGAACCAGGTTTACAAGCGTCCCGACAATATCTTCCAATCCGTGACGCTCAAACTGGATACCCCGGATTCGCTCCGGGCATTTCGCGATGCCGCCACGACGGATCCCCGGCTGACGGTCGATGTGATGCGTGAGATCGATTACTACGCGAAACAGTCCCAGATGGTGTCCACCATGATCCGGGTGCTCGGGTTCATGGTCGCCTCCGTCATGGCGATCGGAGCGATTTTCGGGGCGATCAACACCATGTATTCCGCTGTTTCGGCCCGGTCGCGCGAGCTGGCGACGTTGCGGGCGATCGGTTTCCGGGAACGTAACATCATTGCCTCGTTTCTGCTCGAATCCATGCTGATCGCATTCATCGGAGGCGTTCTCGGCATCCTGCTCGTGCTGCCCCTCAACGGCAACGTGGCCTCGACGATGAACTGGCAGACCTTCTCCCAGATGTCCTTCGCGTTCGTGATCTCGCCCGGCATCCTCGCATCCGGCCTCGCGTTCGCCCTGATCATGGGATTCCTCGGCGGCCTGTTCCCCGCCTATCGCGCCTCGCGTGTCCCGGTTGCCGTTGCATTGAGAGGCCTGTGATCGGCGCCCCTCACACGGGAGATCGTTCATGCGGCTGATCCGATCGACCGAGTCGGACGATTTCGAGTTGTTCCTGTCGAGGCGCGCCCGTGACTACTATGACATCGATTCGATGCTCCGGACACAACCCCGGACCGTGTCCGATTTTCAGCTCGCGCGAAGAATCGCCGGCCGGATCAACGACCGGCGGGGAGCCGCTCGGAATCCGGCGGCCGCGGTCGAGCCGGGTTGGATCCATGCGGCCTGGACGTTTGCCGACATCGTGATCGCACTGATCGAATCCGATAGCATGGCCGGCCGCGCCACGGGCCTTCTCGAACACGTGCTCGCAGAGCGCCTCGGAGCCGACGACACGCGCGATCTCCTGGATCGTTTCGCCCGCGAGTATCCTCCCGCACGGCTCTACCGCGGGGAAATCACCGTCCCGGCGTACCTGGAGGGCACGACGCGGGGGCAACCCAATCGGACGCTGCTGCTGCAGAATCTGCTTGTGGTGTGGCTCCTCAGTCAGAACAGGGCTTTTGCGCGCCTGGCCGACCTGTTCGACATCTCGGGATTCGTGTCTCCCGCTCTCTATTTGCGCTTCGATGAATCGCTCCGGGCCGGCCTGTCATCAGTCATGCTGCCCGATCGCCTCCTCGATCTGCTTCTGACACCGTCCCGACTTTTCCCCGATTCGATCGAACAGCAACTCGAGTACATGCGGGCAAACTGGCGCGGGATCGCGCGGATTCCCGATCAACACATCCTCGCAGCGCTCGATATGATGCGCGAGGAACACAAACCGGTGTTCGGCCCGGGACCGGGCCCCGTCGAAGCTCCGGGACTCGGTGGACTGGAATCCGAACCCGAACGTTTCAGCCCCGATCTGGACTGGATGCCCCGACTCGTGCTGCTGGCGAAAAACACACACGTCTGGCTGTATCAGCTCACCCGGATACACAATCGGCCCATCCGGACGCTCGATGCCATTCCGGATGAGGAGTTGCAGGCGATCGCCCGCCGGGGCGTGTCGGGATTATGGTTGATCGGCGTCTGGGAGCGCAGTGATGCGTCACGCCGAATCAAGCGCATGTGCGGCAATCCCGAAGCCGATGCATCGGCATATTCGATCATCGATTACACCATCGCGACCGATCTGGGAGGCGAACCCGCCTTCGAAGTACTCCGCGAGAAAGCCTGGAAACACGGCATCCGGCTCGCGGGCGATATGGTCCCGAATCACATGGGCATCGATTCGAACTGGGTGATCCGAAATCCCCATCGCTTCGTCTCGCGCCCCGACTGCCCCTTCCCGTCCTACTCGTTCACCGGCCCGGACCTTTCGCCCGATCCCGATACGGTCATTCAGATCGACGATCATTATTTCGACCGGACCGACGCGGCGGTCGTGTTCCGTCGCGAGGACCGCCGCACTGGCAGCGTCCGGTATGTGTATCACGGCAACGACGGGACCGTGATGCCCTGGAACGATACGGCTCAACTGGATTATCTGAACCCGGAGACGCGCGAAGCGGTCATCCGCGCGATTCTCGATGTCGCCCGCCGTTTCCCGATCATCCGGTTCGACGCCGCCATGACACTCGCCAAACGCCACTACCAGCGTCTCTGGCATCCGGAACCCGGCACCGGCGGATCGATCGCCTCACGCGCGGAATTTTCGATGACGAAAGAGGCTTTCAACGAGGCGATGCCCGAGGAATTCTGGCGGGAGGTGGTCGAGCGAATCGCGGCGGAAGCGCCGGACACGCTGCTGCTGGCCGAGGCATTCTGGCTGATGGAGGGCTACTTCGTCCGAACGCTCGGCATGCACCGCGTCTACAACAGCGCCTTCATGAACATGCTCCGCGACGAACTCAACGGACAATACCGATCCGTCATCAGAAATACGCTCGAATTCGACAGCGATGTGCTCAAACGATACGTCAACTTCATGAACAACCCGGACGAAAAGACAGCCGTCGAACAGTTCGGGCGCTTCTCGAAGTATTTCGGCGCCTGCGTCATGCTCGCGACGCTGCCCGGCCTGCCGATGTTCGGGCATGGTCAGTTTGAGGGGTTCACCGAAAAATACGGGATGGAGTATCGGCGGAGTTACCGCAACGAGCAACCGGATATCCGGTTCATGCGCTACCACGATCGAATCATTTCGCCGCTCCTGCATCGTCGGCGTCTCTTCGCGGACGCGGAGGATTTCCGTCTGTACGACTTCGTGACACCCTCCGGCGCGGTCGATGAGAACGTGTTCGCGTACTCCAACCGGCACGGAACAGCCTCGACGCTGATCGTCTTCAACAACCACAACGGGCGGACACGGGGGTTGATCCGGACGTCCACTCCCGTTCGGGACAAGCGGTCGGCGGTCGAAACACCCGCGTATATCCGGACCGGGATCCATGAGGCGCTGGGGTTGCGGGGGGGAGAGGGTGTGTTCTGCATCTGGCGCGAACAGGTGTCGGGATTGCAATACATCCGGCGCTCGGATGCGATCATCCAAGAGGGGCTTCAGTTCGAGCTTGGACCGTATGAACATCGCGCATATCTGGATATTACAGAAGTATCCGACAGTGCGGACGGGTTTTATGCACACATCGCGGAGTATCTCAAGGGACGCGGCGCGTGGGATATTGCCGAGACTTCCCGGGAGATCGAATACGGCGATATCCTGCGCCCGTTTCGGGACCTTTTGTCCAGCCTCTTTACGCCTCACGAATCGGCTCGGCGACGCAAACAGGTCCCGCGGAGTCGTCGCGGGTTCGTTTCCACTCACCTGAAGCTTCTGCCATTTTTCAGGGCGGTGCGTCGGACGCCACGGTCCCGGGGACCGGTTCGGCTCGCCGTTTATTCTGTCCAGTCGCGTTTCAAGTCACCCCTCTTCATGCGAGCCATTCCCCCCGGAGAATCTCCGGTCAGCCGGTTCGATGCGCGTAACCGCAGGAAACTGGCGCAGTTCATACTCTCGGATGCGTTCAGACTGCGATGGATGCGGATGAGCGCGGTGCTCGGTGGCCTCGGAAAACTCGCTCCGCGTACCGATCGTGTCGGGATCGTCCGGGAATGGATCGACGAATGGCTGCTCGGACGCCTCATCATGCGCCGGGCGATGGAACGCGACATCGACGAGGATGCAGCGCGACGCGGTGCGGCGATCCTGAGGGCGCTCACGGTATTCCAGATGATGCGCGCGGATCAGGGGTCATTCACACGGGTTTCACAGGCAGTACGGGCACTGATCGCGACGGATTCCGAGTTCCGATGGTTGATCGGTGCGAACGAATTCGATCAGGTGGTCTGGTTCCGGAAGGAATCCTGGGAGGAGTTGCTCGCGTGGATGAGTCTTGAGCGGATGAGCCGGATGCCGTCGAGATGCCGAGGGATGAAGTCGGGGCGGGCGATCATCCGGTACTGGGCTGTGCTCGGACGTCTCGAGGCGATGGCCCGCCGCTCGGGTTACCGTCTCGAATCGCTTCGCGGGTTGCTTCGGGATCAGTGGAAGAGCGCGAAATAGATGACGTAGAACCACGAGAAAAACCCGTGGATGATGGCCCAGAGAATCGATTTGTTGATGGAATAGGACAGGGTGATCGCGAGCGCGGATCCCATGCTGATTCCTGTTGAAGTGACCGTCGAGGATGAAACGAGTTTGCCCATGTCATGCTCCTTGTGCGACCCGGAGTCGGTCCGATGTGATTCCGGAGTGATCCGTGTCGAGTGTGAATACGCGCGGAGTCATCAAATCGTTCACTCGAATCGCAGATGCTTGACCGTGATCCCGTTGGTGATCAGTTCGTTCAGCGAATCGATACCGATCCGCAGATGCGCTTCGGCGTACTCCCGCGTGACGATCTGATCGCTTTCGGCTGTCTTGATTCCCTCCGGGATCATCGGTTGATCGGAGACCAGCAGGAGTGCGCCGGTGGGGATCTGGTTGTGGAACCCGGCGATGAAAACGGTGGCTGTTTCCATGTCGATCGCCATGCAGCGGAGTTGTCTGAGATAATCCATGAATTCCGCGTCGTGTTCCCAGACGCGTCGGTTGGTTGTATAGACCGTTCCGGTCCAGTAGTCCCGTCCGTGATTGCGAATGGTCGTGGAGATCGCTTTCTGGAGATTGAACGCCGGCAGGGCGGGGACGACGGCCGGGAAATAGTCGTTGGACGTGCCTTCACCGCGGATGGCTGCGATCGGCAGAATGAGGTCTCCGAGATGATTCTTTTTTTTCAGTCCGCCGCATTTGCCCAGGAAGAGGCAGGCTTTGGGGAGCAGGGCGATCAGCAGATCCATGATGGTGGCGGCGTTGGCGCTGCCCATTCCGAAATTGATGATCGTGATGTCGTTGGCCGTCGCGTTCGGCATGGGATGATTTTCACCCCGGATGGGTACGTCGTGCCATTCCGCGAACAGCTTCACGTAGTGCGAAAAATTCACCAGAAGGATGTAGCGGCCGAATTCGTCCAGTTCCAGGCCCGTGTAACGCGGGAGCCAGTTGCTGACGATCTCTTCTTTTGTTTTCATCCCGGTTCCCTCTCAGGTTGCGGTTCAGTGGGATCGGAGAATGTTGTCCAGTCCATCGAAATCGGCCGGTTTGCGTGAGGCGTAGTCGATGACCACGCCGTTCTTCATTACGATATAGGTCTGCAGGGGTGTCCCTTCCGCGGGGAAAATCCGGAGCACCCGGTCGCCATCGTTGAATCCCCAGTGCCGACCGTCCGCAAAGAGATGCTGGATGTTCAATCCCTGTCTGGTTTTGATGTGCCACTGGTCCTTGGGCTGATCCCAGGAATCGTCGATGATACACTCGATGATCTGGCAGGAAAGGCCCGAGGCGGTGCGGGTGTCGCGGATCGCGAGACCGGAGTCGTTGGGCAGGCCGAACACGAGACACTCCGGGTAGCGGCGGGCGTTGCGTGCGAGAATATTCTCGCGGCCGTGTTCGAAATGCGACAGGGCGATGATGTTCCGCGCCAGACCGTATCCGCGCGTGGGTCTCGATTCATACTCGATGCTGCTGCTGAAGTATTCGCACAATTGATCGACTCCCGCGGAAAACCCGGCGGTGAGAAGTCCGCGTTCCTGTCGGTTGGCGATCAGTCTGGGGATGGTGTCGGGATCGTCGAAGAACCTGGAGCCGATGGCGGCGTAGCGCTTGATGCCCGTCCAGGGATTCCCGCCACCGAAGATCACGACGGCATCGGATTTGAGGTGATCGACCAGAAGACGGGCGTCTTGCTCGTCCATTTTGGGGGCCCAGTAAATGGGCTGGGCGTTCAATCCGTATCGGGTGTAGTAGTTGAAAAACCATTCGAACCGGCTCCAACTGTATTCCTGACGGTCCTGGTCGGTTTTCAGCCCGGTTCCGTTGGACATGGGGAGAAACAGGATTTTTTTATTGCCGCGGAGAGCCCGTTGGACGAGCCAATCGTTGTGGAGAACATTGCTGCGGCTGTGAGAGCTGTAGATGAGTGTGGTGGGTTCCATGAGGGATCCTTTCGCGTGTCCCGCGAGGCGCGGCTCGCAGGAGTAAAAAACAATTCTGAATCAAGGAGAAGGAATAATCAAGATGGGATCCCCCGCTCCAACCTTCCCTCTGCGGGGGAGATGAGACAGGAAAACTTGACCCTGCGACGCGGATTCATTATGTAGGAATGACCTTCGAGCCTGATTTGCTCGGAGTAAAAGGAGTCCGCCGATGCTTATGTCAAAAAGAATGTCCATTCGTGTGATCGTATCTCTGTGCTGCGCATCCACCATCATTCTCATCCCATCCCTTTCCTTCACCGCGGAAAATCGCTCCGAAGCTCCGAAGAGCCTCGTGACCGAAATGGCACCGGACATCCGTTTCGAAGAAACCTCCCATGACTTCGGCGTTCATGGCCCCGGTGCCGAACTGAAGTATTCCTTCTCCTTTCAGAACAACGGAAAGGCCGATCTGATCATCAGCAAGGTGAAATCGAGCTGCGGGTGCACGGCAGCCATCGCCTCCGCCGACATCATCCCTCCCAGACAGAGCGGCAAAATCGATGTCACCTATAAACCCGGAACCATGCAGGGAACCTTCGAAAAACATGTCACGGTCCTGAGTAACGACCCCGATAGCCCCAGCATGGTCCTCGCGATCAAAGCCTCCGTCGAACTCGATCTCGGAGCGGACCCCGACCGTCTCGGTACCTCGATCCCCAAACGCGGCGATGTCGTGGAACTCCCGTTTGCGGTCGTCGGCAAGGAACTTCCCAGGGCAGGCATCACCAAGATTTTCCTGGAAACGGGATCCGGGCATGAAGCGCTCGGAAAATCAATCACGTGGACAATGAAAGACGATCGGACTCTCGATACCCCATGCTACAAAGTCCTCGTCAAGGTGGACTCGAAGAACATCATGCCCGGTCGATACGATGTGAAACTCGTCATCGAAACCAGCAGCCGGAAGATCCCCCGTTTCGACGTGCCGTTGTTCATCGAAGTCGCCGGGCCCATCAAGGTCGATCCCCGAATCGTGCTGATCACCCGGATCGCCCGAGATGCCCCGCCCGTCAAAACCATCACGCTCAACGCCCCCGATGGCCCGGCATTCCGGATCCTGTCGGCTGAGATCAACCAACCGGGACTCGAACCGGGTCCGATCCCTGCGGATTCCGCTCGAAGTCACGCCCTCACGATTCTCATGAAGGACGCATTCAATCGGGAAGTCGTCGCGACGGAGCTGGTCGTCAAAACGGATAATCCCGACATGCCGGAAATCCGCATTCCGATCACCGCCCGAGGCCGCATTCAATCGAAAACCGACCCGGATGCATCACAAGCGCCAGTTAACTCCCTCAGGAGTCTCTCGAAAACTCCCTGACCATCACCGGAGTTTCAACGTCAGCATCACATTCCGAGTCCCCGAACTGCAGTCAAACTCCGATGGAAGGCTCTTCCAGAACGGATGTCCCGGAGCCCCTTCGCCGTTGATCGTGTCCACGACGATCCGGAATCCGCCGCCTGCCTGCCGCGTGATCAGATGCCTCAGCAGATCAAAACATGCCGCCATTCCGGGATCATCCCACGGCACGAACAGCGTCAGATGCCGTCCGTTCTGAACCGACACCAGCCGCATGGTTTCGCCGGCCATGACGACATGCGTGCCGCCGGTCCGCCGAACGCCGCCCACCCCCGTTTCATCGTCCTCCGCTCCGCACCACGCGGGATCGAGCGTCGATATCCAGTACGGTTTATCCCCCGATTCCTCCGGTCGCTCCACCTCCCCGCTTCTCATGAATTGCAGCCCGCCGAGCCCCTCGAAAAACAGACCGGATTGGAGTTCGCCCGCGAGCTCCATGAGGCGGATTGCCTTGAATACCGTCGGCCACTGCATCTCGGGAAGTTCCCTCCGGAGCAGCTCTCTCTGGAGCACGCCGTACCGGTCCAGAAGCAATCTCACGCGATTCCTGCGCAGTTCCTCACGGTCGATCTCATCGAGCGCCTCCCCGCCATCCGGTGTCCGCCGGAACAGCCCGCCGATGCGCAGCTGCCTCGTACGATGCCGCATGGATCGTGCGATCGTCGATGACTTCCCCGTGCCCTGGCGTTCTCGATTCGCGTCGCTGTCGAGGGGATTCCGGACCGGATCGAACGACGTCGCCGTGACCGCTCCGCTTCGGATCAGGTCCGCCATCTCCGACAAAAATGCGTCGATCGAGCCGCCGTGCCGGCGATAGAGCGTCGTTGCATCGTAACCGGCCAGCGTATCCGGAAACAATCGATTCAAAGCATCCCGACGCGCATCCGGCAAATCGACCGCCACGCGGATGAGGGGTTCCGCAACGGGCAAAAATACGACCCGGTCACCGGGCAGCATCTGCCAGTAGATGCCGGACTCCTGGAAAGCCCGGTCCAGCCAGGCGGGATCATACCGGCGGCAGCGCGCGGGCAGAATGTCCGATTCGACGGCAGTTGCCGGCATCGGCATTCCGATCAACCGGTCGAGCGACTCCGTGAACTGCCCGAAATCCCGTGCCGGCGTCAGAATGCCCTGCCTGCCGGCCACGACGGCATTCAATCGACGCAGTGTCCTCGATCCGACAGCGGTCGGCGTCTTGCTGCGCTTCGCTGCCCGCGTCAGCATCTCGTAGTTCCGCAGATCGCATACCCACTCATCGTCCGAACCGGCCACGAGTCGTCCCGCGAGAACCCGATCGTCCGTGATTCGTTCGATGACCCGACCGCGATCCATCCCGAACAGCTCCGCAAGCTCGTCGAACCGCACGGGGCCCCTGTACGCGAGAATATTCCGCACCCAGCCCGCGAACTCCTCCGGATTGGTTTCGACGCGCCCGACAGCCCCCCGGATCCGTTCCGCAATCCAGGAACTCGCGAGCACCTCAGGGGCGCCCGGCGCGAACCGGAATGTCTCGATACGGTCAAGCTCTCTGCGCAATTCCCCGGGATCGATCGCATGATCCGGCACGATCGCGTCGATCAACCGCTCCCATTCGTCCCTGCGGATCACCGCGGCATCCTCGATCCACGCGATCAACTCGTCGGAATCCTCGGGAGTATACCCCTGTTCGAGCCTTCGCAGTTTGCCCTCGAAACGCTCGATGTCGGCCGGTGTCACGGTTGGTTTCAGATCAGGGGCGTCGATCAGGTCTCGCACGAGACTCCGTTCGACTCTGCTCTTCGGCGCGCCTTCCGGCCGGTCGTCCTCATACATGAAAAAGTTGATCTGCCGCCACGCCAATCCCTCGGCGAACGGACTCGGAAGCGGCGTCGACACTGCGGTCCATCGAATCGCACCGGAGTGGATCTCGTCGAGCAGCATTCGGAGGGCGGGCATGTCGAATTCATCCTCCATGCACGTCCGCCAGGCCTCGATGATCATCGGGAAATCCGTGTATCCCAGCACCGCACCCATCAGCCGCTTCGCGCGCAACCGGCTCATCCAGAGAGGCATTCGTCGGGTGAGGCGTGTCCTGCCGAGCAGCATGGCACGCCCTGCGCATTCCCGGAAACGCGCGCCGAAGAAACCCGTGCGTTCGAGATGTTTCGCGATCAGTGCATCGAGATTCGAGGGGGTCACGAGCCGCATCAGTTCGTCCGGGTCCGTTTCGACCGGGAGCATCACCGCGATGCTGTCGTCGTTCATGAAGATTTCCGGGGCATACCCGAATCGGTCCTCGAGTGCCGCACCGAAAGCGATCGAAAAGGGCCGGTTCAGACGGCCTCCCCAGAGCGTATGGATGATGAGTTGCGTGCCGGGGGTCCTGTTCGGTCCGGATTGCGTGAATTCGAGAACAATATGATGGCGATGGGGCAGGTCCGACCGCGTATGGGCCTTCTGGAGCGTCAGGTGGCGCGTGATCGCTTCGTGAACCGCGTCCGATACGCGGACCTCGGACGTCTCACCGGCCTGCCGCGCCGCAGAATCGGGAGGGGGATCACCGAGATATCGCAGGATCGCCTCCGAGAAATGAAAGTCGCGACAGGATTCCTCTGCCTTCCAGAACGGCGCGTTCCCGCTCCGTCCCGGCGCCGGAACGACCTGGACATCGTTGTGCGTGATCCGCTCGATCTTCCAGGACTGAGTCCCGAGCGAAAACACCTGTCCGGGACGCGCCTCCCAGACGAATTCCTCGTCCAGTTCGCCGATCTGCGCCCGTTCCCCCGCCAGCCGCATCGCGAAATACCCCCGGTCCGGTATGACGCCGCCGGAGGTGTTGATCTGCAGAATCGCTCCGGGACGCGCGTGCAGCGTTTCGTGTGTCCGGTCCCAGTCGATCCGCGGCGACAATTCACGGATCCGGCTGCCGCGGTAGCGCCCGGTGAGCATCTCGATGACGGTATCGAAATGCTTCCGAGGCAGCGTGTGATAGGAATCCGAGCATCGCACCGCGTCGAAAAGCTCATCCGGTTTTGCCGGGCGTTCGGCGACCATCGAAATCAGAATCTGAGGCAGCACGTCGAGGGGATTCCGGAGCGTCCCGACGGACTCGATATCCCGCTTTTCGATCTCGGAAGCCAGCACCGCAGCCTCGAGATAATCCTTGGGATGCGTGGGCAGAATCACCCCCCGGGAGGTCTCGCCAACCGCGTGCCCCGATCGGCCGAGTTTCTGGATCGCCGATGATACCGACGAGGGCGTCTGCACAAAGATGATCTCGTCGATCGACCCGATGTCGATGCCCAGTTCGAGCGAGTTCGTGGCGACGATGCCGCGCAGTTCACCTGCCTTGAGGCGTGTTTCGACCGAATGGCGCAGGGTGCGTGCGAGTGAACCGTGGTGGGAATAGACCACCGGTTCGGGTTCGCCCTCGTTGATCATCCGCGTCAAGCGTTCGCATAACCGTCTGCTTCTCGTGAACACCAGCGTGGAGCGATTGACGAGAAGCCGTTCCCGGATGAAGGCAGTGATCCCCTCCCAGATGGAATCGGTCCGGAGAGCGACGCCTCTGGGCACGGGGCATTCGACGCGGATCTCGATCCGTTTCGTCATGGGCGGGGAGATGATCCGGACCGGGCGCGGGATGGTATCGCCGGGTGTGGCGGGATCAGGCCGGTACCCCGCGACGAATCGGGCGGCGTTGTCCGGGGGCCTGATTGTGGCGGACAGGGCGATCCGTTGAAATTCGCCGGTGTGCCCCGCGCGAGCCTGCAGGTTCGCGAGCCGTTCGACCGATGCCATGAGCAGTGTGCCGCGGCGCGTTGCGATCACCGCGTGTATTTCGTCGAGAATCACGCAGCGGATTGTCGAGAGCGCGGATCTGCCCGACGCCGAATTGAGTAAGATGGCGAGGCTTTCGGGGGTGGTAATGAGGATTTCCGGGGGCGATTTGAGGAGTTGGCGGCGTTCTTTCGGCAGCGTGTCGCCGCTCCGGGTCATGACGGAGATGTCCGGAAACGGCAGGCCTTTGTCTCTGAAGGAGGCGGCGATTTGTGTGAGGGGGTGGAGCAGGTTCTTCCGGATGTCGTGATTGAGCGCTTTGAGGGGGGAGACGTAGAGCACCGAGGTTTGCTTCGTCGGCCAGGCGGAGACGGCGAGTTGATGGATCGGCCAGAGGAATGCGGCGAGAGTTTTGCCGCTGCCCGTCGGAGCCGCCGCCAGCAGATGATCGCCCTGCATGATGATTGGCCATGCGGCGCTTTGCACAGGCGTCGGCGTGCCGTTCCGGGTCCCGAACCAGTCGGCGATGATCGGATGGAACTCGCCGAGTGACGGATGAATCGGATCGCTGGGGGTTGAAGGGGTCATGGAATCGTCCCGGGAAAGGGTGAGAGGCGATAGTAGAAAAAACGGGACGGGTTGTCGAGAGCATGGGGTTTTTCTGTGACAGTTCGGGCGACATTTTTCTTTCCGGGTCGGTTGGATTCTGATACATTCGCAGAGTGGAGGACAGAGATACGTATGGGCGACGCACGAATCCGGATACGTTCTGATGTACGGGATGCGCTGCGGGGCAACCAGCCGGTCGTTGCGCTCGAATCGACCATCATCGCGCATGGAATGCCCTATCCCCGGAATGCCGAAACCGCCCTGGAAATCGATGCGCTCATCCGGGCTGAAGGCGCCGTTCCAGCGGTCATCGCCATACTGGACGGTGACCTGTGTGCGGGATTGGATCCGGATCAGATCGACCGGCTGGCGCGTTCCGACGGTGTGCTCAAGGCGAGCCGCCGGGACATGGCGGTGTGCATGGCGCGGAAGCAGTGTGCCGCGACGACGGTTTCCGGGACGATGATCGGTGCCTGGCGAGCCGGGATCCGCGTGTTTGCGACCGGAGGCATCGGCGGGGTGCATCGCGGCGCAGCGGATACATTCGATATCTCGGCGGACCTCGAGGAACTCGCGCGAACCCCCGTCGCAGTGGTCTCGGCGGGCGCCAAGGCGATTCTGGACCTGCCCCTCACCCTGGAGGTTCTCGAAACGCGCGGCGTGCCCGTCATCGGGATCGGAACGTCCGAGTTTCCCGCTTTTTACAGCCGGTCAAGCGGATTGCGGGTGCCGCATCGGGTCGATTCCGACTCCGAGGCTGCCCGGGTGATGGATGCGCATTGGCGACTGGGCATGCAGGGAGGCATTTTGTTCGCGAATCCGATTCCGCCGGAGTCCGAAATTCCTCGGGAGCGGATCGATCGGATCATCGGAGAGGCGATCGGGGACGCGGAACGGGAGGGGATATGCGGGGCTGCACTGACCCCGTTTTTACTCGCACGGATCGTCGAACTGACCGGCGGCGAGAGTCTGGAGGCGAACATTGCGCTGGCGAAGCACAATGCCGTCCGGGCGGCGCGGATTGCCCGAGCGTATTGCGGGTTGGCGCGCGATGCGGGCGGGGGAGAACAGGAAACGACAAGGGCCATTGAGGGAGGATAACGCGTGAATCGGGATCGCGACTCCGTTTTTGAACTTGCGGAAATGAATGGCATGATGTTCGTGGTGCTGGACCCGTTCGGGCACATCGAGCGAATCAGTTCGTCGGTTTCGTACCGGCTGGGCATCGACATCGGAATGGTCAGAAACAGGCGGTTTGCCGGCATGTTTGTGCCCGAGTATCCCGATGTGATCCGGAGCATCGAGAAAGCGCTCGACACGGGGTATACCGTGAATCTGCCCGAACTGCCGGTGCCGTGCATGGAGGAGACTCCCCGCAGGCTTTCGTGGCGGCTCAAGGCGGTATCGGACGGGCACGGTCACATCACGGAAATCTGGTGTGTCGGAAAGGAAGCCGAACCGACCGAGGCGGAGCGACCCACGATACGCATCGCGAAAGAGGATATCCGTCGCAAGGAGTGGGAACTCGAAAAGGCCAGCGATGCCGTCAAGACGCTGTATATTGAAATGGAGCAGAAAAAACTGCATGCCGAGCGTCTCAATCGCGCCACCAACCGGTTTCTCGGACGCATCTCGCATGAACTCCGTCTTCCGACTAATACGATCAGTGGCTTCTCACGCCTCCTGCTCGATTCGCCGCTCATGCCTCTCCAGAAACTGTATGTCAACTCGATCGAAAAAAACGCGGGGATTCTGAGCGAGTGCATCGAGGATCTGCTGGATATTTCCAAATCCGAAAGCGATCATCTCGACGTCGAACTCATCGAATTCGATCTCGTGCACCTGATCGAGAACACCATCGAGCATGTCCGGTCGCGGATCGATCCCGCGAAAGTGCGGTTGACCTACCGGTTCGAAAGCGCCATCCCGATGAGCCTCCGGGGAGATCCCGGTCGAATCCGCCAGATTCTCCTCAACCTCTTGAGCAATGCCGCGAAGAATACGGATGAGGGGGAGATCGGGATACGGGTGGAGGTGTGCCGCGACATTGATCAGAGCCGAATGGCGGGACCGTGCCGGATCGCGCTGACCGTCAGTGACACCGGACACGGGATACCGCCGGACCGGTGCGCCGCGATTCAGCGGTTGTTTACTGAAACGGATGATCTGAAGAAGGCTGCCGACGAGGAAATCGGTCTGGGGTTGCTCGTGACGCACGCCATCGCCCGTCGGATCGGTGGGAAGCTCGGATTCGAGACCGTCGAGGGGCGCGGCAGTTCCTTCAGCGTAACGCTTGAACTGGAAATCGTGCATCCCGTGTCGGATCTGAGCATCGTTCCGGTCAGTCGGCAGGCGATCCGAAACCGGCATGTCATGATCGTGTCACCGGAACCCGATGTGCAGCGGATCGTGCGTGGTTATTGCGAGCATATCCCGATGGTGGTGGCGGATCCCCTCACGAATCTGCTGGAGATGCAGGAGTATCTCAGCGGAGGAGGCCAGGTGCCGGATCTGCTGATCGTGAGTGTCGAGATGGCGATGATGAACGGATTCGAGTTCATCCGGTGGATCCGGGAGGAACCGGGCACCGCGCGGATTCCCGCCGTGGCGATATCGGGCAATCCCCGGCCCGGCATGGCGCGGAAGGCCCAGAATGCGGGATTCAATGCGTTTCTGTCGCAGCCCCTCCGCGAGGAGGATCTCGTCATGGTCATCCAGACCGTGTTCGGGGACCGGCGTGATAACGGGCGGATCATCACACGTTATCTCGCGAATGAATTGTATCTCAAAGGCATGAACGTGCTCCTGGCGGACGCCAATCCGATCGACCGGAAACACACACAGGATGTGTTGAGCGGGTTCGGGATCGATGTCGAGGCTGTCGAGACGGCGGAGGCGTTGGCCGAGCGGGTTGGCGCGAGGGAGTATGAGGCCGTGCTGGTGGACAGCCGGTTGCTGACCGAGTCCGAGGCGACGTATCAGGTGGAGGTGTCCAACGCCCGGCTCGGGTTGCTGGACATGGATCGATCCGATGAGTCGGCGTCGTTGCCGTTGCGGGCGAGGGAGTGGATCGAGCGGCCGGTCGAGCCGAGTGTGCTCAGAGAGAAACTGGTGATGATCCGGCGGAAGATCGAACAACGACGGGAGGTCGCGCCATGAAACAATATGGGTTGGGAATGATCGCGGTTGGATGGGTTCTGACGATCGGTGCGATGCCGTGTTTCGGAGCGAACTGGGAGACGCTGCCGGTCGATTACGGACGCTGGTTCGAGATTACGTCGCAATCCATGGCCCTGGACAACGATCGAAACCCGCATGTGGTGTATGCCGGCAAGGGGCTCTATTACAGCTACTTCGACGGAGAGTTCTGGCAGCGGGAGATCGTCTTCGATGACGGCTGCGATATCGTTTTCCCTGCGATCGCTCTGGATCGCAACAGCCAACCCCATGTTCTCTATCTGGTGAAGACACCGGTATATGGACCAGTCACACAAATCTATGAACTCTGGTACATCCGGCGGATCGCGGGGCAGTGGATCCGCGAGCGGATTGCTGAATCCATTATCGGGACCACAATCCCGGTGGTCATCGGAAATGATGACTTGGTACACGTCGCATATTATTCAACGATTGGAAGCGATTATGCCTGGCAGAGAACCCTCATGTATACCTTTGGACAACCGGGAGTATGGCGCACGGATCAGATCCAACGCAATTTATACCAGCCGCAGTTCAGCCTTTGCATGGGTGAGGATTCCGTTCCTTACCTCCTGTACCGCAGTTACAGCGAGGGTTCGGATGTTCTCCGGCTGATCGGCAGACGATCCGGAAGCTGGCACCAGGAAGCGTTGATACAAACAGGCGACAATCGGTACTCCGATCTGGCGATCGATCCGGAAGGCAGGTTTCATATTGCATATGGAAAGAACGACACATGGTATCATGTCTGGGGATCCGGAGATTCGTGGACAAGTGAAACCGTTTCAGAGACAGAAAATCTGTCGGGGATCTTCCTGAGTCTCGGATCGGATAGCCGGATATGCATCGGTGGACCGAGAGCATCCGGGGCGGATTCCGGCTACATGATCTTTACGAAGGACGGGGATCAGTGGCTTTCGGAATCGGTTGATCCCGGGATGGCATACTTCCCGGGCGTAGCGGGGATGTATGATTCAAACGGTTCGTTGCGGCTCCTCGGGATCCGAAACCCTTCCGGGGAGTTGATCGCCGCTCGCAGCGAAGCCGACGGGTGGCTTTTCGAGAAACTGGATAATCGGGGCAGTGCGGGATCGCAGTTGGAGGCCGCGTATGATGCCGCGGGTCATCTGCGGATTGTTTATACCTGTAACGGTGAGAATCAACTGCGAACTGCGGTGTATGACGGGAACCATTGGACCCGGGAGATTCTCGATGATAACCTCGGAATGACGAACAAACTCGGGTTCTGCATCGATGCACTGAATCGGTCGCATATCTGTTACCATTCCTCGGCTTCCGGTACAATGAAGTACCTCAGACAGAACGGGGAGGGGTGGGACACCGAGATCGTCAACAGTGAACTGGATTGTGCAGGGATATCGATGGCGTTGCAGCCGGATCAGCAGCCGGCGGTTCTGTATGTGACGAATGGCAATCTGGTGATAAACCGTCGGGATGCGGCAGGGCAATGGAATGAGGAATGGATATCAGATCAGGCGTATGCTGCCACCGGGCTGATGATTCGTCATGACGGCAAAGTGATGCTCGTGTTCTACCGCAGGCAGACGACGGAATACTGGTATGTTGTTTATGCGGAGAATACATCGGGCATCTGGCAATTCACGGATATCGCATCGACACTGTCCTGCGCAGCGTCCTGTTCGATCCGGATGGACTCCGCGAACCGGCCGCATATTGCGTATGTCACCAATCAGCGCTATGGCTGTACCGGATACATGAATTACTTCTACCATGCGACGTTGATGGATGATGGCTGGGAGGCGGATCTCATCCATGCGGGATTCGACGATATCTATCGGACGAGATGGGCTCATGTGCACGGAATGAGTCTCGATGGGGATGGAAATCCTTCTTTTGTGTATCAGAATGATATGGGGGCGTATCTGGTCAGGTGGATGGACGACGAGTGGTCGTATTCGTGGCTTTCGGATGAAATGACTCCGACGGGGATGGCGCAGAACCGTGAGGTCATCGATGCCTTCAGTTACACCGATACCGTGCTCGCGCACAGTCGCTATCGGATTCCGAGAGTGGGGGTGCGGCTGGAGATGCCGGGTCGGTTTTTTGAGCGTTACGATACCTGTGGGCTGATGGCTCATATTTATAAGGCATCCGGCGTGAATGAGCCGGTACGTCTCGTGGTCTGTCTGGAATACGGTGGGCAGTACTGGTTCTACCCGTCGTGGACTCCTGCGTTCGGATCTGCCAGTATGGACATCGACCAACCATTGAGCAGTATCGAAATCATCGAAACATTCGACTGGCCGTACGGCATCGCTTTCCATGCATCGGGATTGACCTTCTGGGGAGCGATGCTGGATCAGAGCATGACGCGCATTCTGGGGGGATCAGAAGGGCTCGGGTCGTTCACGTTTTCATTTTAGTTCGATCCCGAGAGTGATAGCGATCACGAGAGCGATAGCGATCCTGATCCCGAGAGCGATAGCGATCCCGATCCCGAGAGCGATAGCGAGAGCGATTTGTTGTAGCGAAATCAGAGTGATCTGCGCAATCGGTGGTACAGGCTTGATCTTCGATCGATCGTTCAGTATTCTCCCTACGCGTTTGCTTTCGCAAGGAGACACGGTGATGAAGCACACCATCTGATCCTGTAAACCACGAAAGTCCGTGCGACTTTCATTCATGACCCCGGTGTCTCCGCCCGTCGCGTAACCTCCAGGTTCACCCCGGCGCAGCCGCCGGGCCTTTACACCCTCTGGAGGTTCTTATGAATCAGGTCGATTACCATCCGATGTGGGCCGATCTCGGCCTCAATCTCGACACCCATGACCAGTTGCTCGCTGTCCTGGGAAAAGTCTATCAGGACTTCTTTCTCTCGCAGCCCAACCGTCCCAAAGGCATGGACTACTTCAATTTCGTCATGAGCGAGGTCCATGGACTCCGGATCAAAGAGCTCATCGATGCCCGGGCGGCCGGTCGTAAAGTCATCGGTTCGTTCTGCCTCTACGTCCCGGAAGAACTGATTCTCGCGGTCGACGGAATCAGCGTGGGACTCTGTGCCGGTGCAGAATTCGGCACCGCCAAAGCCGAAATGTTTCTCCCGCGTACCACCTGCGCTCTCATCAAATCGTTCTTCGGTTTCATCCTCGAAAAAGTCTGCCCTTACATTGCCGCTTCCGATATGATCGTCGGTGAAAACACCTGCGACGGCAAGAAAAAATCCTATGAGCAGTTCCGAAAACTGGTCCCCAACTTCTTCGGAATGGATCTGCCCCAGACCAAAAGCGACGAGGGACGCAACCTGCTCCGTTCGGAATATGTCCGGTTCGCCCGCGCATTGGAATCCCTCAGCGGGCGCACCATTACCGTGGACTCGCTTTCACAGGCGATCGAAACCGTCAACGCCAAACGTCAGGCAATCCACCGCCTGGCGCGCCTCCGCAGCGCCGATCCCGCTCCGATCTCGGGCCTCGACGCCCTGCTGATCAACCAGATCTATTTTTACGACGATCCGATCCGGTTCACTCAGTCCGTCAACGCCCTGTGCGATGAACTGGAACAGAGAATCGCTGCCGGTAACGGCGTCTTCCCGAAAGGGCATCCGAGAATTCTGGTGTCGGGCTGCCCGATGGCCATCCCGAACTGGAAACTGCCATGGATCGTCGAGCAGAACGGTGCGGTGATCGTGGGTGAGGAATCCTGCGTGGGTGAACGCGGCACACGAAATCTCACATCGGCACACGGTGATTCGATCGAAACACTCTTCGATAATCTGGTCGATCGCTACTCCCGGATCGATTGTGCGATCTTCACGCCCAACTCTGAGAGAATTGACCATGTCGATTCCATGAGTTCGGCCTACCGGGCGGACGGTGTGATCCATTATGCGCTCCAGTTCTGCACACCGTATCAGATGGAGGCATTCCAGGTGGAAAAAACACTGGAGGAGCAGAAACTGCCGGTTCTCCGAATCGACACGGATTACAGCATGGAGGATGTGGAACCGCTCCGCACGCGTGTCGAGGCTTTCATCGAGCGGATCCGGAGCTGATCATGAGAGCCGCCGGTATCGATATCGGTTCGCGGACGGTCAAATTCGTGGTGATGGAGAACCGGGACATCGTTCACGAGGCCATCGCATATAATTCCCACGATCCGATCTCCGTGGCCCGGTCACTGCTCTCGGAGCACGCCTTCGATCGCCTGACCGCGACAGGTTACGGTCGTCATCTGATCAGCCGCACATTGGGCTGTGATGTTGCGACCGAGATCCGTGCGGCGGCGATCGGAACGGCTGTCATGGTCCCGACCGGACGAACCGTCATCGATATCGGCGGCCAGGATATCAAAGTGATTTCGACGGGTGAAAATGGTGCGGTGCGACGATTTGAGATGAACGACAAGTGCGCGGCGGGCACCGGACGATTTCTCGAGATCATGGCTGCGGCCCTGTCGTTGTCCATGCCCGAATTCATACAGATGGCGCAGACGGCGGCTCAACCCGTCAGGATCACTTCCATGTGTGCGGTGTTCGCCGAATCCGAAGTCGTCTCGCAACTGGCCCGAGGCTGCCCTCGGGATGAACTCGCGCTTGGCATCCATCAGGCGATCGCTCATCGGATTGCCGGCATGGCTCAACGCATCCCGCTGACCGAGACCATAGTGGTGTGCGGGGGAGTGGCCCGCAATACGACACTGATTCGTGAACTGACCCGAGTTCTGGGGCTGCCCATCGTGACTCCGGAACGCGCTCAGTTGATTCCCGCAATCGGTGCGGCGTTGCTCGCTGGTTCGTTTTAATTTCTCCGGAGCTGGAAAAAAATATCCCGTTGGGATATAATAAGTAGTGCCGCAACACACGCCTGGCGTGCCGGGGAGGTAACGAGTATGAGCCGAGGCGACGCACATCGCTCCGATCCGGACGGGTTGCCGGTCATCCCGTTCGATGTGAACCCCTGTCCGATGATTTCGATCGATGCATCCGGCCTGATCCGTCATGCGAATCCGGCATTCCTGCGCCTGATCGGCCGATCGCATGACGAAATCGTCCGGTGCATGACATTTCAGGATCTGCTCGATCCGGACGACCGCTTCGATCCGTTCGTTCTCGATACCGGCCCGGTGAACTCCCATGCGGCACGCGATGTGCGACTTCCTTCCGGTGATTCCATCCGGCACGTCCGGATTCAATCGGTGTCTGTTCCCGGTTGTGCTGAACGGTTTTTGATCCTGGAAGACAGGACCCGGCTGCGGGAACTCGAGGAAACCATCCGGAACAGCAATGAGCGGTATCGGAATTTTTTCGAGAACATCCAGGATGTTTACTACGAGTCGACTCTCGACGGAGTTCTGCTCGATATCAGCCCTTCGGTCAGTTACATGTCGCGTTATACCCGCACCGAACTCATCGGCAAACCCGTCACCGAGTTGTATGCCGATCCGGAGGAGCGGGCGCGATTTCTCACCATCCTGCTCGACCAGCAGTTCATCAATGACTTCGAACTGCTTCTGATCGATAAAACCGGAAAAACCGTGCCCTGTTCGGTAAACGCCCGTCTGGTGCTCGATGACAATGCAGTTCCGGTCAAACTGATCGGAACGTTGCGGGACATCACGATGAGAAAGCTGCATGAGGAATCGATTCGAAGCACAATGCTGGAACTCGATGCCATCTTCATGAACAGCTTCATCGGGATCGTGTTCGAGGTGGAGGGTGTGATCCGCAAGGTGAATCAACGGGCGAACGAGATCTTCGGATACGGATTGCATGAACTCATCGGCGCGGAGTTGCGCCGATTGCATCTCGATGAGACCCTGTTCGAGAGTTTTCTGAATCAAAGCGGGCAGAGTCTGCGTGCAGGACGGATCGCGCAGCTCGAGTTTCCCCTCCGTCGCAAGGACGGTACGCTCCTGCAGGCACAGATCAACGGGAAAGCGATCGATCCGCGCGATCCGGCACAGGGCGTCGTCTGGCTCATCGACGATGTGACCAGACAGCGTGTGGCGGAGGATGCGTTGCACCAGAGCGAGGAGATGTTCCGAACCATCAGCACCTCGGCTCTCGATGCCATCATCATGATGGATCACTCGGGTGATGTGGTGTTCTGGAATCCGGCCGCTCAGAGAATGTTCGGGTACACCGAGATGGAGATCATCGGGAAGAATCTTCACGATGTTCTTGCGCCGAGTCGATATGAACTGGATTATCGGCGTGGAATCGAGGAATTCAATAAAAACGGGAGTGGCAATGCGGTCGGCCGGATCCTGGAACTCGAAGCTATCCGCAAGGACGGATCCGAGTTCCCGATCGAAATCGCCCTGGCGGCACTGAATCGAAACGGTGCATGGTGGGCGATCGCGATCGTGCGAGACATCACCGAGCGCAGGCAGAACCAGAAAGACCTCCTGCGATCCAAACAGGAACTTGAAAACACGATCCGCCACGCCGAACGGCTCGCGGTCGAAGCCCAGCAAGCCAACAGCGCCAAGAGCGACTTTCTGGCCAACATGAGTCACGAGATCCGGACACCGATGAACGGGATCATCGGCATGGCGGATCTCCTGAGTGAAACGACCCTCTCGCGCGACCAGCGCGAGTATCTCGGATCCATCCGGAAAAGCGCCGACACCATGCTCCTCATCATCAACGATATCCTCGATTTCTCGAAGATCGAAGCCGGACGAGTACGAATCGAGCAGGAATCGTTCGATCTCGATGTCATGTTGGATGAATGGAACGATTTCCTGGCGATCCAGGCGCAGGAAAAGCACATCGAATATCTCTGCAGGATCGATCCGGACACCCCCGCGAGTCTCATCGGGGATCCCCTCCGCATCCGGCAGATTCTGACCAATTACGTGACCAATGCGATCAAGTTCACGCCGGAAGGGGGGGTGATCGAGATTCGGGTTGAGCGCGCCGGGCGATTCATCCGGTTTTCCGTTCACGACACAGGGATCGGCATCGCCGGGGATGTCCGGGATCGCTTGTTTGAACCATTTGTACAGGCGGACACTTCGTCAACTCGTCGGTTCGGAGGCACGGGTCTCGGGCTGGCGATCTCGAAACGCCTCGCCGGGCTCATGGGCGGCTCTGTCGGATGCGACAGCCATCCGGGGGAGGGGTCGGTTTTCTGGACCGAGCTTCCCCTGGAATCCCAGGTCGATACCGGAGTCCCTCTCCGTGATCTGATCCGGCTCGATCTGACGGGATGTGCGATCGCGATCGTCGGCAAGGTCGATCGCTTGAACCGGTCGGTGGCCGACCGGCTTGCGCGCTGGAACGCCGAGACGGAAACGTTGGATCCCGCGGCATTCGACTGCGCATCGGGTCCATGGGACGTCATTCTGATCGATGCGCCATCCGTGACACACTCGACGTGCCTGTCCGCGCTTCTGGAATCCACAGAAACGCATCGACCCGGGCTGGTGCTGCTCCAGACGATGTTCGACCGGAAGTCGGACAAACCGATCGTCGGGCGAGTGGACGCCGTGATCACGAAACCGGTCAAAAACAGCCAGTTGTCGGAGACGCTGCGGAGATTGCTGCGCATGGAGCCGGAGGTTGGAGCGACGGGTGCGGATACAGGGACGCACACGCGGTGTGAAGCGGATACGGGGGGACGCGTGATCCGGATTCTGTATGCAGAGGATAATGCGATCAACCAGAACCTGATGATCAGACTTGTGGAACGCATGGGTCATCACATCGATGTGGTTCGCAACGGGCAGGAAGCGATCGTAGCGCTGAAGACCGCCGAATACGATATCATTCTCATGGACGTCCAGATGCCGGGGATGGATGGATACACTGCTGCTCGAGCGATTCGGGGATTGGGTCTTTCCGGTGTGTCGGATCTCCCGATCATCGCCGTGACGGCGTATGCGATGCCTGAAGACCGTGACCGTTGTCTTGCCAGCGGTATGACGGACTACATCGCCAAACCGATCCGATTGCGGTCATTTCAGGAACTGCTCGTCAAGCATATGCGACACGGTGTCTGAACGTCGCATCCCTTCCCGGCGTCGTCTGCGGGATTACGATTTCAGAAGTTCATACAACGCGGTCATCATGGCTGATTTTTTTAGCGGTTTAGTAAGAATTGCATGATGTGTGATGAGAGGGGCTGGGGTATCCGTCGATTTCTGCCGGAGTGTTGCGAGTAGAATCACGGGGATTTTGCGTCCATTCCCCGATACAATCCGCATGGCCTCCTTCGGGTCACAGCGTGCGTCGATCATGAGCAGATCGACAGGTGGTGATGCGACGTTACCGAGAACAGCTTCTGCATCTTCCAGTCGCGACACGCCTGTGAACGTCATGCCTTTCGATGTGAGCCATTTTTCGGTTGTCTTGAGGTTCAAGGCGTGGCTGTCGATCATCAGAATGCGCCGGCCGCTCACCGCAGAGGGCTCGATTTCGTCCACCACCGCTTCAGGCTCACCCGGTTCCAGTTCGATGGTAAACCAGAACACGGATCCTTCGCCTTCACGGCTCCTGAAATCGATCGATCCCCTCATCAGTTCGATGAGTCGCTTCGAGATCATCAACCCCAATCCGGTACCGCCGAAACGGCGGGTGATGGAAACATCCACCTGTGAGAATGGTTGGAAGAGAAGATGGCGTTTGTTTTCCGGGATGCCGATTCCGGAATCTGCGATTTCGAAACAGAGATTGATTCGATCGGCGGATCGGCCACGGACCCGGACATGGAGCGATGCGAAGCCGTGATCGGTGAATTTGATGGCGTTGTTGACCAGATTGGCAATGACTTGACGCAGCCGTGAGGGATCCCCTTTCAACACATTCGGCACATCCGGATCGACGCAGCGGACGAATTCGAGACCTTTGGCCTGGGCGGTGATCGCCACAGAGTCCGTCAATTCTTCGACCAACTGCTCAAGATCGAATTCGATGGATTCGAGATCGACCCGGCCGGCTTCTATTTTGGAGAAGTCCAGGATATCGTTGATCACCGTCAGTGTGCTGTCCGCGCTCGTCCGGATGATCTCCGCATACTCCTTCTGTTCATCGTTGAGATTCGACTCCAGAAGCAGTTCGGTCATTCCGATGACACCGTTCATGGGCGTGCGGATCTCGTGACTCATGTTCGCGAGAAACTGGCTTTTAGCCTGGCTGGCGTCTTCCGCGAGGCATCGTGCGCGTTCGATTTCGATTTCGTGACGGTGTCTGTCCGTGATGTCCGTCATGACGCCGATGATGCCGGTTTTGCGTCCATCCGGATCCTGATAGACCGCTTGTGAGACGAGGAAGGTGCGGACGATCCCGTCCGCGCATCTGAACTCGGACTCGTAACTCTGATTGGTCTGAGACTGGATGAGTTCGATGTCTTTTTGATAATGGAAGCCGGCCTGCTCAGGCGGGATGGCTGTTTTCAGGTCAAACATGTTTTTCCCGGCGATCTGATCGAAAGGCAGACCGATGATCTGGCGGCTGAACAGGAAATTCGCTCCGAGGTATCGTCCTTGCGAATCTTTGTAGAAGACCGGAATCGGAATCGTATCCATCAGTTTCTGCAGGAAAAGCAGATTTGAGCGCAGTTCCTGCTGTGCGCGATTACGCTCCGTGACATCATTCCCGACACACACGCTCATGGAGACCGTTCCGGTCGAATGGCGGATGGGATTGAACCGCACCTCCCAGTCCCTTTGAGCTCCCTGCGGATTGATATAGGGGATCTCGATTGTCTGAGACTCTCCATTGAAAACATGCGTCAGCGCCGTATGCACGATCTGCTGATATGGCGGTTGAAAATAACCGGTCAGCGGTTGTCCCAGAATTCCCGACTCCGGCAGTCCCAGAAAGCCGCAACCCGCGGTGTTGATCGATACGATCCTGAAATCCCGGTTGATCAGCCCGATCGTATTCGGAGAGGATTCGACGACCAGGGTATGGCGCTGCCGCGAGATGTGGATATCGAGTGCGAATTCGCGATTGGTGCGATCATAGATCAGGAACGCGAGCATCAGAAGATTGATGGCGCCGAGCAGGTAGACGGGGGCGATCCGGGCAGTCAGAATGCTCAGGATGAATCTGTCCGCTTCGATGTCCATACCGAGAATCGCCAGCAGATTACCGGTTTCCGGGCTCAACAGGGGTGTAAACGCCGATACGAACGTTCCATAACTGTCGGTATACGGACCCGCCACCAGCCCTTTTCGTGTCGAGGCGACCTGAAACAATTCACTCGGAGCATCCCCGTACATCATCCCCGGCGGAGAGTAATCCGGCGAATCGACGGCCTCGGAGTCGACCAGAAACATGATTCCGTCGGATGTCAACTGCATGAGATACACAAATCGATAGGTGGGATTCGTTCTCCGAATCTGCTCGAACATCTGCTTGAGTCTGATGAAGTCCTGACTGGTGGCATCCGCGGTCGATCCCCTCAGGTTCCGCACCCGGTCCTCATTGATCATCGCCGTGACGTTTGCTCCGGACCGAAGCAGGGTGTCGCGCTGCTCACGATCCACGTGATGCGTGTAAAATTCAATACTGACGGCGCCGACGATCAGCAGCAGCATCGACAGATACAACAGACGCATCGGCATGCCTGAGGAGGGGAATGGCATTCGGTCGTCCGGTTCGTTGAATCGTTCGGATTCGGTGTGCCTCCACAGGAAAACCCCGCACACCCAGAGCAGCACGGTCCGGACCAGATCCGTCGTGATGGCGGCTTGCTCCAGATCGAGGTTCTTCAGCGTGAACTCCTTTGCCGTCTGCCAGGTGAGGGGCCAGCTCAATCCGATCAGGAACATGCACAGGGCGAACCCCCTGAGATCGTTGCGGCTGGTGGAATACCGTTCGGAAAGGAGCAGAAAAGACAGTGCGAGCGCCGCTCCCGAGGACAAGCCGAATACGAGACGGACCGCCAGAATGTCCGGGACGAATTTAAAATACCCGTTCAGGAGTGTGGCGATGACCAGCGCGATGAGAAACCATCGATATCGGTCGGTATCGGCAAGAAATCGGCGGGATGCTTCCAGTATGCACAGATATCCGGCCGCGGACACGGATGTCATCAAGGTCGCGCCGAACGGAATGGCCGCTCCGTCTATCAGGGCGATCTGGATCAGATCCTGGACACTGAGCAACACCATTGCGAGCGTCAGAAAGATGTTGGATCCGGGATCGACCGCCCGCCTGCGCGCCACCCACGAAGCCGCTGCGATCAACAGATACCCGAGACATTCGGTGATGAACAGCAGATCTGCGTTTTGGATCAGGATATGATGCACCGGATACCTTCCTGAGTTGTCTGAACCTGACAGAGAATGTAGCGGGGGAATGCAATCGAGTCAAACAGAATGCGGGTGTCACGTCATCCCGGTGCGGACTCGGGCGGGTCGCCGTTGGATAAGCCCACACCGCGCTCGAACGCGTCCTGTGCCCGTTTCAGATCCGCCACGCGACTCCTCAGATGATGGGATGAGGGGAACCGGCCTGATGTCATGACCCGTTCGATTTGCGCGATATAGTGCTCCGCGGATCGATCCCTTGCCAGTTCGAGATGACCGCGTTCCGCAATGCAGGTCGCCTGCCCCAGGTCATCTCCGGCGATACGATACAGGCGCTCGGATTCCGTGAGATACCCGTCGGCCCTGTCCGTATCTCCAAGTTCCTTTCTGTGGAGGTTCGCGAGGTTGAGCAGCGTTTCGGCTTCGAAGCGCAGATTTCCGACTTCCCGGTGTATCCGCAGTGCCTGTTCATACAATTCCAGTGCCGTGTGGGGCGATCCCCTGCGCGTGTGAAGCATAGCCAGATTGTTCAAGGTCAGACCCTCGTTCGGACGGTCCTGAATCTCACGTTGAATGGCGATTGCAGCGAGAAGATTCCGTTCTGCCTCGGGGTATTCCTTGCGGTGATCGTTGATTTCCGAGATGTTGAGCAGTGCGAGCGCTTCGGACTGTCGATCGCCGATGGCTCGATTTAACTTCAGCGCACGCTCGTAGAGCTGGATCGAGCGGGAGAAATCCCCCGTCTGTTTACAGAGCGTGGCGTAGTTGCCAAGGGCTCTTCCGAGAGACACCTGGGACCCGGCGGCCTCCAGACGCGAAATCACATCTTCGAATGCCGCCATGGCCCGTCCCTGTTCGCCCTGCATGAACAGAATCGGTGCCATGTTGCCGATTGCCAGCGCTTCCGCGGCAGGCAGATCCAGTTCCCGGAAGATCTGTGCGGCTTCTTCACAGGCGGATCGAGCTTCGTTCAGTTTCCCGCGGTTGAAATGCGATCCGGCCAGATTCATAATCGCTCGACCTTCGAGTTCCCGGGCACCGAGTTCCCTGAAAATCGCCAGGGCGGATTCGGCCTCCTTTTCCGATTCCGCGAGGTGTCCGAGCAGTCGGTAAATGGAGGTGAGACTCTTGTGACAATGGCCTTCGAGGAGTCGATCACCGGTTTGAACCGCGATATCCAGAGCATGCAGGGTGTGGTCCAGAGCCTCGCTGAAACGTCCCTGCACGGTCAGGATCATATCGGAAAACTCCAGCAGAATGATTCCGGTGTTTTGACTGTCCGATCGATCCAGCCGGAGGCACGCGTCGAATGCCTTTTCCGCCTCGGCAAGCGCATGCCGGTCGACCGCCACCCGAGCGATCCGGTGATAACTCCCTACCGCCTTTTCAAGTTCACCCGCGGATTCCCAGTGCCTCGCCAGATGACTCAGATGAAGATCGATCTCGTTCGGATAAATCTGCTCGATCGTTTCCGCGCACAGCCGGTGCAATCGCTTCTGCTCGGCACCCGCGATCAGATCATATGCCGCCTTTCTCAGTTTCGTATGCACGAACCGGATCGTTCCGGGCTCGCTTTCAAGGAACACCTGGCGTCGGATCAGCGAGTCGAGCGCATCGAGCATCGGATCCGTGAAGGGCAGCACGCTCCAGAGCAGCAGCAGGGGAAATTCATTTCCGATGACAGCGGCCGACGACACGATCTGCGTTTCCATCGGAGTCAGTTCATGGAGGCGTCGGTTGACGAGATCGACGAGGGCGATCGGCAACGGGATTGCATCGAAATCCTCCATTGTCATCACATGATCGCTGTCGTCAGAAAACTGCCAGGTTCCCATCTTCCCGCGGAATAAAAGCCCCTCCGACACGGCTGCCCTGAGATACTCCGCGATGAAAAACGGATTGCCCTCGGCAAACTCCGTCACATACTTGACGAAAGCCGGAGACGATGACTGAACACCCAGCATATCCGCGATGATCAGGCCGGCTTCGATTTCCGAAAGATGTCCGATTTCGTAATCGATCACACCGGGTGCTTTCCCGAGGCGTTCGATACGCAGCGTCATCTCCTCCGATCGGCATGCCGCGAGAATCATGATCCGGGACTGGCGGTAATGGCCGATCCGGATGAAGAATTCCAGAAACGCGATGGTGAGTTCATCGGCGATCTGCACGTCATCCAGGATGAGCAGCACGGGGCGGGACACCGCGAACTGGATCAATGCATTGGAGAGCGTGGAGAGAAGCTGGAGATGGATCGAAGCACTCGACAGACCCGGGGGCACCGGAGACGCGTCAATGCCGGGCAGCGTCAGAATGCCCGGTTCAAACAAACCCAGAATCGACGGGTGTTTCCCGAAAATCCGCCTCGCCTCGTCCTCGCCCTCACGCCGACAATGCTGGACGATCGTATCGAGCATCGAGCGGAACGCGAAGAGCGACGGAATGACCTCACCGGCGTCCGGTTGGACCGTCGAACCGGATGGCCCGCAATCGCTCGAAATCACCTGCATCCTCTTTCGGCGTGCGATCGAAGCGAGATGCATCAGGATCCGGGTCTTCCCGATGCCGCTTTCACCCCTGAGAAACACGACGTGTCCCTTGCTGTCCAGCGTGTCGTTCAATGCCGCATCGAGTGACTCGACGAGGGCCCCCCGTCCGGCGAATCGCGGCCGATACAGATAGGGCTTGCAGGCAGGAAGAGCGATCGAATCAGGCACGCGTGCGCCCAGCATTGCAAGTGTCGATCCGATGTCATCCGCATGACCGATCCGTTTTTCCGGTTGAGGTGTCAGAAGGCCGAGGATGAGCGAGTCGAGTTCCGGAGGGATTCCGGAGGCCAGGGTGGAGGGTAGGGGCGGGGTGTGTTCGAGGCGCGCGAGCATGACCTGGCGGGCGTCCTCTCCCTGGAAAGGGAAGGATCCCGTCAGCATCTCGAACATGATGCACCCCATTGAATACAGGTCGGCGCGCGCGTCGATCGGCTCACCTTGCAGCACTTCCGGAGCGATGTAGGCGGCGGTCCCGCCCGTCATCATGCTGCTCGAGAGCAACTCCCGGCTCATGTCCCGCCAGACGTGATGCGCCATCCCGAAATCAAAAATGACCGGGAATCCATCCGGCCGGATCAGGATGTTCTCGGGCTTCAGATCGCCATGCACGATCCCCTCGCCATGCAGGTAGGCCAGTGTGTGGCACAGGCGCAGGATGATGTTCAGGACGGCGTCGAGCGATCCGTTGGCGGCGGGAACGATCGAGGGTTGCCGGGGAATGTAGCCGGTCGTCGCGCCGCCGGGATCGGTGTCGATATCGGATGAGGTTTCCGCGGTTGTTTCGGGGCCATCGCGCTTCTCCGTCAGTTGAATGGGCGCGGATGCGGACGGACGGCGCCAGACCGTATGATCGAGGATATCGGTGTTCCATTGTGTCGAAAAATCGGAGATGCCCCAGACGAAATCCGAGCCGTATTGACGAAGGGTGATCCCTTCGAGAAAGTCCATGACGAAGAAGGGGATGCCGGAATCGAGACCTTCCTCGCGGATCCGGACGACCCCGGGGTGGTGGATCCGTGCGAGCGCCCGGATTTCGCGCCGGATTCCCGTGACTTGCCCCGCCTGGGGGATGTGGACGGTTTTCAGGGCGACGACGGCGGATGATCGTGTATCCATGGCTCGGTAGACCGTTCCCATACCGCCGCGCCCCAGCATCTCGATGATCCGGTAAGGGCCGATCCGGGTGGGTTGCGGGTTCGATTCTCCGGGCATCTCAATCTCCCCCAGGTTGACCTGCCTTCCCGGCAGGGGTTTCTTACAGTATGACGGAATTCCGGTCAAAAGGCTATTTCCGCATTTCAAGTCGAGGAAGGATCGGATATAATCCATCTGATTTCACGAGGGGGTGGCCATGAATCTGTCGAAGCGTACCAAGCGAGAGTTGATTTTGCAGATCAATCGGTTGAAAACCGAGCTGGCGATGCTGGGGCAGCGTGATGCGCACGCGGAGGAGAACTTCCCCGAGATACAGGAAATCCAGGAACGTTTCGACCTGTTTTTCTACCACGCCCCCATCGGTATGGCGATCCTGGACAGATCCTACCAGTATCTCGCGGTCAATCCCCCCCTCGCCGACCTGAACCAGCGGCCGATGTACGAGCATATCGGGCGGAGCATTCAGGAGGTCAACCCGATCGCGGCGCGGTTGTCCCTGCCCATCATCCGATCGGTGTTCAAAACGGGAGTGGCTTCCGTCAATACTCTCATCGAGTCGCCGGGACAGCCCGAAACGGACAAACCGAACCGCGCATTCCGGATGTCCGTGCATCCCATCTTCAAGGGAGAGGACGAACCTGTGTGTGTCGGCGTCATCGTCGAACCGATCTGAACAGGCGTCAAGGCATGATTTTTGCGAGTGGAAACGGCCGGATGAGTCTGTCCGGTGGACGGATTCGGGGTTTACGACGAGAGCAATTCAAGGAAAGGCGGGTTGATTCATGAGAATGTTACGGATCATTTCGTTGACGATGCTGGCATGCGCGTTCTGGAGCGTGACGCCGGCGAGTGCGGGGGATTCCTATCACCTGCGCGTTCACCCCTCCGACTTCAAGTCGGCCATGATCGAATTCAACCAAGTGCATCACTATGACATCACCGGCGTGGATATCCGGACAAAGGCAATCGATCTGATCGTTTCCGAAGCGGATTACCGGCGGATTGCGGCTGAGTATCCGGTTCAGGTTCTGAGGACCCCGGCCGAGATGGATGAGCAGCGCGTCGATCCGGAATACATGACTCCGGATGAAAACGCCGCGCATCTCACGGCACTCCATACGCAATATCCCGCCATCACCGAACTGGTTTCGATCGGCCAGTCGGAAGAGGCACGACCGATCTGGGCGATGAAAATTTCGGACAATCCCGGAGTCGATGAAGACGAGCCGGTCGTTCTGTTCAACGGACAGCATCACGCCCGCGAAGTCATGTGCACGGAAGTCTGCCGCGACATCATCGAGCAGCTCTGCGCGGGATACGGCGCCGATCCGGAACTGACCCATTACATCGATACACTCGAGATCTGGGTCATTCCGCAGGTGAATGTGGATGGAATCAACTGGGTTTTTTCCAATGACGATGACTGGCGGAAGGATCGGCACGTCAACCCCGGCAGCAGTTGCCTCGGGATCGATCCCAACCGTGATTACCCGCAGTACTGGGGGACGTGCAACGGGAGTTCCGGAGATCCGTGCAGCGACACCTATCGCGGCGCAGTGCCCGCCGATTCGCTGTGCGTGGAACATATGATCGATTTCGCCACCGGGATCCGACCCATTATCGATCTGTCGTTTCACACCTACTCCGAAATCGTCATCTATCCGTACGGGTGCGATGGTGCTACAACTCCTGAACACGAGATGATCTCGACCGTCGGAGCGGAACTCGGCTCGCGACTCGAACGGGACAACGGCGAGATGGGTTACGATCCGGGAACCGCCTGGGAGTTGCTGTATTCGGTCGATGGCGGCGATGTCGACTGGTATTACGCTCAGCTCGGAACAATTCCGTTCGTCATCGAAATGAACAATATCTCGCAGGGATTCCTCCCGGACTATAGCACCTGGCGGGATGTGACCGTCGAGCGTATGCGGCCGGGCTGGAAGTATCTTTTGGGCCGCGTGGAAGGTTCCGGCATCACGGGGCTGGTGACCGACGCCTGCACCGGTGCTCCCATCTCCGGCGCAACGGTCTCGATCCAGGAACTGCCGCTCACGGCGGATGAAGCGCCCCGGGTGACGGACCCGTTCGGCCGCTACAACCGATTGCTGCTCGCGGGCGATTACCACCTCCAGGTATCGGCGCCCGGTTACGCCTCCGTGACGATCCCCTTTTCCGCAATGAATGAACGCCTCACACTGGATGTGCCGCTCGTGCCGAACGGAAGCTTCGGTCTGTACGTGTCCGGACACAACGTGATTGACTTGAGTGGTGATCAGGACGAAGTGATCGACCCGGGGGAAACCGTCAACATCGAAACATTCCTGCTGTCGGTCGGCAACACGACCAATGTCACGGCCACCCTGACATGTAGTGATCCTTTCGTCACGATCATCGACGGTCAGGCGCAATTCGGAAGTATTCCCGGCGGTTCATCCGGAGGGTCGATCGATCCGCATTTCATCGTGAGCGTGTCGAATCTGTGTCCATCCGAGCACATCGTGACGTTCAATGTGTCGATCGATGCCGATCAGACGCTGTGCGCCGATCAGGGGACGATCGTCGAGAAAATCAGTAATTTTGTCTATACATGTCCGGTTGTCGAGGAGTTGCTGGATACTGATCCGGGATACACGATTCAGAACACCGGAACCGGTGGATGGGCGTTCGGCGCTCCGTCGGCCGGACCGAGCGCACCGCACACCGGCACGAACCTGTACGGTACCAATCTGAGCGGCGATTACGGCAACAGCGGCAATTTCATGCTGACATCGACCCCCTTCGATTGCTCGGCGGTCAGCCAGACGGAACTCGTGTTCTGGCGCTGGCTGCAGAACGAATCGGGTTACGATACCGCTTCGGTTCAGGTATCCAGCGACAATACGAACTGGACGACCGTCTGGAGCGGGTATGCGATGGATAACGCCTGGAGTGAGAAGCGGTATGATATTTCAAGTGTTGCGGATGGTCAGAGCACGGTGTATGTGCGCTGGAAGCTGATTTCGGACGGGAGTGTCACGGAATTCGGTTTTTACATCGATGATATCTCAATCTGCGGCTACGCCCTGCCTCCAACCGTGCCGAATCTGCGTTACTTCGATATGTCGATCGATGATTCCACCGGCAACAATGACGGTCAGATCAATGCGGGAGAAACGATTGCCCTGACCGTTTCGCTCGAAAACACAGGCACTGACGGCACAGGGATTTCAGGGACGCTGTCCACGACCAACCCCCATATCCAGATCACGACACCGGGTGCCGGTTTCCCTGATATTCCGCATAACGGCACCGGAGCATCGACAAGTGCCTTCGTGTTCGATGTGTCACCGGAAGCCATTGACGGTGAGACCATTCCGTTCCGTCTGGACTGGGTCACGAGCGCTTCCGGGGGATTCACGACGTTCCCGGCGATGGTTGTCGCTCCGACGCTCGAATTCAGTTCCGCGATCGTCATCGATCCCGAACGGGGTGATGCGGACGGCATTCTGGACCCGGGCGAAACCGCGCAACTCATGATCACACTCATGAACCCGGGCAACGGATTGGCGACCGGCGTCAGCGCGATGCTCTCGTCCAATCAACCGTCTTATGTCACGATTTCAGACAACGAAGCTGAATTTCCGGATATCGCGGGAGGAAACACCGGCGCGAGCCTCACTCCGAATTTCACCGTGACGATCAGTTCCTCCATTCCCGACCCGACTCTCGTCACATTCACGCTCGATATCGCGGCGGATGGATACACGAACAGCGACACGTTCGTTCAGGAGGTGACCGCCTCGACATTCGCCCGCCGGTACATCTGGGATATGGATGTCAATCCGGGATGGACCGCCGAACCGAACTGGGCGTGGGGCGATCCGGCCGGATCCGGCGGAGATCCTCAGAACGGATTCACGGGAACGAATGTCTATGGTTACAATCTGAATGGAACGTATGAGAACAGCATGACGGAGAAGAATCTCACGACGGCCGCGATTGACTGTTCGTATCTGAGCGCGGTCGAGGTGCGCTTCTACAGATGGCTCGGCGTCGAGAGCGCGTCGTATGATCACGCGGCATTCAAGATTTCGACGAACGGGTCGACCTGGACGACGATCTGGAGCCATGCCGGTTCGACCTTGAACGAGACCTCCTGGAGCCAGCAGACATACGACATTTCGTCGTATGCCGACGGACAGCCGGTTGTCTGGCTGAGATGGACGATGGGGACGAGTGACAGTTCGGTCGTGTACAGCGGATGGAACATCGATGACGTCGAAATCTGGGCTGAGAGCGGTGAACCGGTCAATACACCGACCCCCGCGCCACCAACGAATACACCGACCATCACCCCCACGCGCACGCCGACATCTCCGGCGACATTCACACCGACCCGCACGCCCACCTCACCTTTTACAATGACTCCGACCCGGACTCCGACTCCGACGATCACGCCGACCCTGCCTCCGACGTCGACACCCACTCCCACCTCGCCGACGGATCCGACTGCGACACCGACCGTTCCACCCGAACCCACATCCACGCCGACGACCAACTCCGAACCGACCATGACGCCGACACCGGGTGCGGAAGAATTCCGGGCGGATCTCATGCTGAATGACTCGATTTTCGAATCCGGAGAACCATTCCTGCTGGAGATCCACCTGACAAATACGACACCGGCAACGGTATCGGTCGACCAGTATCTGATTCTGGATGTTTACGGAAGCTACTT
This sequence comes from uncultured bacterium, assembly GCA_937951895.1. Classification (GTDB taxonomy): domain Bacteria; phylum CSSED10-310; class CSSED10-310; order CSSED10-310; family CALFER01; genus CALFER01. The sequence continues at coordinate 2,720 of CALFER010000054.1, read as the reverse complement.
CTTCCATCCCAGCTGGAATCAGACGGGTGACTTTACCGCGCGATCGATCGAATCCGGCTTCGACCGGCAGGAGACCGTTCTGACATTCAACTGGCCATCCGGAACCGGGAGCGCAGATAATCTCCGATTCTGGCTCGGTTACCTGACTCAGGGCACGATCGATCTGGCCTGCGATATCGATTTCGTGGATTTCGGATATCGATAGACCGGTGATTCGCACATAGACCGACGCGGTCATCGACCATCAGCCGGGAATTGTCAGATACGGCCACACCGCACTCGACAGTCCCCGGCTGATGACTTTCATCTCGAGACAATACGCGCCGGCTTCGAGTGCCGCGTCAGGCGAATGGATGTCGGCGGTGAACTGGATACCGACATAAAGGCCTTCTGTCTGAGGAACACAGTCGATGGGTTGTCCCGGAGCATACAGATTGGTCCAGGGGGAGTCGGCGTCACTGGAGCGGAACCGGATCGAGATCTCGTCGAGGAGATGGGGATCCGCGCAATCGGTCTCCTGCGGCAGATAGATGATGATGGCGCACTGAAAAAGACCCGTAGCCTGGCTGTCCTGAAGATTCGAGTAGTTCCAGCCGGCCAGACAGATCACAGGATCGGGTGAGCGGTTTAAACGGGGTGTACCCGACCATGAATCCAGCAGTGTCCGGGGGATGGCACAGGGACCGGCGTACCGGATGGCGGGTCGGGGCACCCGCTCCCGGGCAGCCGACTTGGAGGCGGTACCGGAATCCATGAAGATCGTGTCGGGATGAGAAACGAGAAACGGCCAGGGGTCGCTGAGATTTCCTCCGGAGTCGAACCCGGCAAAAGCGAAGCACAGAGGCGTGTCGACCGGCCAGTCTGACGTGGTCCTGAGCCGTGCGGTATGGCGATTGGCGTCCCGTTCGGAGAAAATCGATCCGATCGGCACGAAGCAATCCCATGGGATGTGATCGATGTGTCCGGATTGGGGAAGATTCCACCATAAACCTGCATATGCGTAAAGTTCACTTCCCGTTGCATGACCGTACACGTTGCCGAGAAGCAGGTCGATCCGGAGTTCATCGCCGATATGGGGCGGCGATGGACCGAATCCGGCCATTCGCACATAGGGACGATGGATCGAGGGGATGGCGTCGAGTTGATCGGCCAGTCCGATGTCGAATCCGGCGAATCGGTTGCCCGTGCCGTCCTGAGGAATTTCCCACCAGAAATCGTCGCAATTCGAGCAGAAACCGGGCTGCAGATCGGGACTTTCGAACCATAGCGAGCAGGGCAGGGCGTCTCCGGGATCGATGGCCACACAGTCCGTTTCATTCGGATCCTCGAAGTAGTGCGCGGATTCCTTGGTGTTGAAATGCGCGCCATGAACAAACGCGACATGAGCCCAGCGCGCGCAGTTCCGGTCGAAATCCCGTCCGTAGGGCGTGAGTTGATTGCCGGCCAGATGCCGGTGCAGGTTGTCGGTGTCCGCGAGGCGAATTTTAGGAACCCCGGGAGCAGCGCTATCCGGAAGATACTGCTGGTAAAAATCACCCGACAGAGTTGCCGATTCGACATCGAGCGTCAACCGGCAGAGTTCTCTCTGGGCGCACGACATCGATTCGGGTATCGGTGTCTGCATCGCGCTCATCCCGAAGGCCGCATCGTGTCGCTCGATCAGATCGACGTCATCGATCGAAAAAACTGCGTCCGTGACGTCGGGTATCGTGGACTCGGTCACTCCGATGATATGCCGATTCGGCTGATCGGCTTCCCGGATCCACCGAATGACCTCCTCCGCCCAATTCCGAACCAGCGCCGCGTTGCCGTTTTTCGGGATGTTGATCACCTCGTAGATGATGTTCGGATGGTGGTGGGTCGCCCGGACCAGATCCTGAACGAATGCTTTCTGCAATAAACCAAGTTCGTTCAGGGAACCGTTCGGATAAAAGATGGCGTGCATGTTCCACCAATCGGCCGGTGTTGTATCGGGATGATTGTTGTTCAGGGGATTCCAGGCGGAGTATTCCCAGCGGAGCACCAGATCCAGAGAGAAATCGAAGAAGGAGAAGAGCACGAAGACCTGATGATCTTTGGAGATACGGCGGACAGAACCCCCCGGCTGCGGCAGATAGTTCACGGTATATGCGGATTCGGCTGCATGTAAAAACAATTCGAGTCGTTCGAGATATTGCGGATTGATCTGATCGAGTGAGAAACGTTGTGCATGCATGTCCCATGTAAACGGGAAGACCCAGCTCTGCTGTTCGAGTTCTGTATCGCCCGATGAGGCGAAGATGCGGATCATATTGATCCCGCGATCGTCCAGCATGGCGAACATGTTGCGGTACTGATCCGGGTGTATCCATGGTGCGGCACTGACTTCGTAGTATTCGCCGATCCCCCTCAGAAACACCAGTTCCTCGAGCCCCGCCCTGTCAGGAGTGCCGGGATCGTGCATCAGGAGAGTATGATCGCGGTACAGTTCAGCAGGGAACGCTGCGCCGGCAGCACACAGATACCAAAGAATGAGTCCGGCAGTGACACGGGATTTCGCAGGCATGGGATCGACCTCGCAGAGTAGTCAGGCGTCATGCTAGATGAAAATCGCAGTATCGTCAAAGCGGGAGTTGGTGAGGGACACTTCGACAAGCTCAGTGTCCGGGGCGCTTCGCGCTTCTACGGACACTTCGACAAGCTCAGTGTCCGGGGCGCTTCGCGCTTCTACGGACACTTCG
>CALFER010000053.1 GCA_937951895.1 uncultured bacterium | reverse complement strand
AATTATTCCGAAAGAAATCAAGGTTTCCCAGCTAAAAAATCTGGAATCTAACACTGGTGTTCGCTGTCGACCGCAACGATCGACGGCAACCGGTTTTTCTCGAATACGGCGGAATTCGCCGGCGGCGCGATCTTTCTCGAAGACGGTGAAGACACCCTCGTCAACACCATCTTCGCGTTGAATCGGGTCACCGATGCGGCGGCGCATGGATCCGGCGCTCTGTGCTCGGGCGGCACGACCACCTTCCTGCACAACACGTTTGCGGGGAATACCGGCGGGACATGTTCCGCGGTGGAACTCGTCAGTTCGCTCACCGGTCCGGCCACGGCGACTGCGCTGAACACCATCGTTTCGGATCACGACGTGGGGTATCTGGTCGCGGCGGGTTCGACCCTCTCGTTCGATTATGCGCTCTGGCACGACACGGTCTGGGATTATGGAGGCGCCGGTACGGTCTCGTTCGGCACGCATCTGTTTCACGGAGATCCCCTTTTCCGCGACGCCCCGGGTCTCGATTTCCACATCACTTCCGGCAGCGCAGCCCGCGATATGGGAGGCGATGCCGGAATCGATCACGATTTTGAGGATCAGTTGCGGCCGTGGGATTCGGGATACGATATCGGTGCTGACGAGTATCACTACACGCCCGCCCGCGGCGTCCGGATCGAATGTCCCCTCAGCATTCATCCCGGTGGCGAGTTTTTCGTTCACGGCTTTCTGATCAATGATCTCGCGCTGCAACCCGACATGGCCGTCTTTTTTCTGCTCGACATCGGAGGCGACTATTGGTTCTGGCCGTCCTGGAGTCATTACTCGGCTGCCGATCCGTCCAGTATCGATTTCGAGATTCGGGATGTGGCATCGGGCGAAACCAGAGTCTATGTGCTGAATCCCTTCACGTGGCCGGATACCGGCGGGGCTGCGATGGCGGGCCTGCGGTTCTGGGGCGCGATCGTCGATCCCGCATCCAATACGTTGTTCGGCGAACTTGCGGCGGTGAGTTGGGCATTCGGTCCGTGAATGCACGAAATGCGATCCTGTGTGTCTCTTTTAGAGGAGACGGTTCTAACCGGGGAGGAGAGGGTCTATGAAAAGACAGACATTCATCGTTAGCGAACGGCTCACGCCTGCGGGGCTCGTCCTGATGCTTCTGCTTGTTGCGCTTCCATCCGCGCTCGCGCTGGATATCCAGGTGCCGGGCGACGCACCGACCATCCAGGCCGGCATCGATCTGGCGGCCGATGGCGATCAGGTGATCGTGGCCGACGGAACATACACCGGTGCCGGCAACACGAATCTCGATTTCGCCGGCAAGGCAATCACGGTTCGTTCGGCCAACGGCGCATCTGCCTGCGTGATCGACTGTCAGGAGATGAGCCGGGTGGCGGTGTTTGACTCCGACGAGACAAACCAGGCGGTATTCGAAGGTTTCCGGATCGAGAATGCCGTTCATACCGGCGATGGCTACGACGGCCTCGGCGGCGCGATCCTGGTTCTGGGCACCGCGCCCATCATCCGGGATTGCGCCTTCCTCAACTGCCGTTCGAACACCCGGGGGGGAGCGATCTACATCGGCAGCAACGGCGCGACGATCGACGGGTGTCTCTTCATGGCCTGCTGGTCGGAAACAGGCGGCGCGATCTACTGTTTTGGAACGGGCTTGACGATTTCGGATTGCGAGTTTTCGATGAATTCGGCGTCGTATGGCGGCGGCGTGTGTGTCGCGGATGAATCCAATCCGGTCATCGAGAATTGCCGATTTCTGGGCAATACCGCTCATTCGGATGGCGGCGGGATCTTCGTCCGCTGGATTGGCGAGCCGGTCGTATCGGAGTGCGAATTCGATGAAAATCGGGCCGTAGATCGAGGTGGAGCGGTATTTTGCGAGTACAACACGAGCCCGTCGATCGTTCGGTGCACGTTCACCGAAAACCAAGCAGGATTCGGCGGCGGTGTCTTTGTCGAGTTCCACGAACCGATCGTCCGGTTTCCGGTGATCGGCGGCGAACCGTCCGACGGCAACACGTTTACCGACAACACGGCGGTGTTCGGCGCGGATCTGTCCGCCTCGCACATCGTCCCCTCACCCGTCGATGCCCGCTACAATCACTTCGCCGGAATCGCAGGATCCCCGTTCTACGTCGCGCCGCAGTCCTCGTTCGATCTCCACGACTGCATCTCCGATCTGACACCGATCACGACAGATGTCTATGTGACAACGACCGGCAGCGATACGGCGGACGGGCTGACGTGGGAGACCGCGTTCCGGACGATTACGCATGCGCAGTCCCGGATCCATGCGACACAGGACAATCCGCTCACGATCCATGTGGCGGAAGGAACCTATTCGCGGTCGGCGACCGGTGAGAGATTCCCGATCGGCGTGTTCGATCATGTGACGCTTTCGGGTGCGGCGGATGGCGTGACGCGACTCGAGGCATCCCTGACGCCGTCCGGCCATCCGTCCGTGCTCTGGGCATACTGGGCGGATTCGGCGGTTGTCGAACGACTCGAAATGGCGGAAAGCCGACGCACTGCCGTGCGATGTGTTCAGACAGCGACCACATTCCTGTCATGCGACATCCGGGACAACACAGGGAGTGACGGCGGCGGAATGTACATCGAAGACAGTTCTCCGGTCATCCGATCCTGCCATGTGCGGAACAATCAGGCGGATCGAGGCGGCGGAATGTACATCAGGCGCTCGGCCCCGCTGCTCGAACAGTGCCTGATCGAAGCGAACGCCGCGGAAAATGGTGGTGGCGTGTTCTATGAGGAAGAATACCAACAGACCACGCACATGGGGGTGGCCGGGTGCGAATTCCGGGGAAACACCGCGGAGGTATTTGGCGGCGGATTGTTGATCAATCGCGGGACGCCGATGCTGACGGCATACGATGCACAGAATTATTACGTGGACAACCGGGCCGGTGCCGGTTCGGATCTGTGTGCGACCATGATTCCCTCGGCGCCCCCGATCCCGGCCATGAACTCGCGTTTCGCGGGGTATCATCCATCCAATTATTACGTGTCGCCTCAGAACGCATTCGATCTGACCGGCTCCGTCGATGAAACCGTGCCGATCACCGTCGATGTGTATGTGTCTCCGGATGGGGTTGATACCAACACGGGAATCTCGGCGGATCAGCCCTTCAGAACGATCCGACGCGCGATGAGTCTGGTGTATGGAACCGAGCGTGCGCCGGTTACGGTACATCTCGCGGGAGGCGGGTATTCGCTCGAAGCGACCGGCGAGCATTTCCCGGTGCCGCTGGTGTCGCATTGCTCGGTGGAGGGAAGAGGAGCGACTGAAACGATTCTGAACGCCGCGACCGCGCAGCACGGTCTGATCGGACACGGGAACAGCGCAACAGATATCTCGAACCTGACGATCCGGAATGCGATCGGGAACGGGGTGATGAGTCACCTCCAATCGTCCATTCAAGTCCTGGATTGCGTCATCGAGTCCAATGGCGGTTCCGGTATCGAATGTGCCGATTCGCTGGATCTGACGGTCATGGATAGCCGAATTGCATCGAATCAGAAGGGTATTGCAATATGGGGCAATTCCAATGTGCAGTTGCGGGATAGTGTTCTGACACAGAACACGGCGATTGGGATGGAAATATTCTATTCCGAAGTGATTCTCGATCACTGTGACGTATCGCTGAACGGCGGTTCGGAAAGCTGGAACGCGGGTATTGTCGGCGCATCTGTTGTGATGCTGACTGTCGTGCAATCGACCATTTCCGGCAACTTCGGTGCAGGGATCTTTCTCGATGAGGATTCGCATGCAGATGTCTCACAATCGCTCATTATGGATAACCATGCTTCCGGCTGCGATCTGAATAACTCGGGAAGTACGGGGTGGTCTCAGTTTTCATTCTGCACGATCTTCAACAATCGTGGTGCCGGGATCGCTGCCGCCATGCATGACATCCATCTGTCGGACTGTATTGTCTGGGGAAACGATGCGGGTATTGTGCTTTCATACGGATCCTGGGCGACGGTGCGGTATTCCGACGTTCAGCGAGTGAGTGGTGTGCAGGCCGGGCCGGGCAACATCAACACGGACCCGCTCTTCACCGAAGGCAGCCTCGGCAACGTGTATCTCGCGCAGGTCGACTCCGGGCAGACCGAAACCAGTCCGTGCGTGAACGCCGGGGACCCCTCATCCGCTGTTCCATACGGGACGACCCGGACGGATCACCATCCGGATGCGGGGATTGCGGACATGGGCTGGCATTTTCAGGCAACTCCAACGCCAAATCCCTGTGAGTTTTTCGGGGTGCAGGTCGAGATGCCCCTCGCGATATATCATCCGGGCGACACCTGCCGGGTCGATGTCGTCGTGTGTGTGCCGGGGGATCAGACGATGTCGGGTCTGCCGTTGTTCGTGATGCTGTATGTGGCGGGCGAGTTCTTTTACGGGCCGGGATTCACGCAGAACATCGATTATTACGAGGAGGACTATCTGCCCGGCGAGACTTCGCTTGAAATCATCGGATCGTTTGTCTGGCCGGATGGATGCGGGAGTTACGATGGTGCGATGTTCATCGGAGCGTTTCTGAACCAGGAGATGACGATGATTCTGGGCGAGTTCGGTTATTTTGCTTTCGGCTGGGCTGACTGATCGAGGATGCCATCGCACTGGGACATGTCGGCGGGCTTCGGAGAGGTTTTGCGGTAAATGCCGGAGGCCGTGACATTGAGACCGAAGCCGCAGCTCGCGTCGGATGAAATCTGGTTGACCGTGACGCCGTCCGTCGTGAACGTGAAATCGATCTCGCAGCCGTCCTTGCGATACTGCGCCTGATTGTTTTTGAGCGGAGCGGTGAGGCACAATTCACCCGTGTGATCGCGGTAGAAGGCGATGAGTGCGATCTGGAGCGTTCCGTCCGGGTGGTGTTCGACTTTGACCGCACCGATATCGCCTTCGTACTGACCCGACACGTCCTTCAGCGGCTCGATGGGTTTTGCTGCGGGAAGTGCGACGTTGATTTCGAAGGTGGTCGAGGCATCTTTCGTGTCTCCGCAGGTCACTTCGATGATGTATTCGCCGGTGTCGGGCAGATTGCCGGAAAAGGAGCGGGTGTTCTGCGCTCCGGGGACAGGGGTGCCGGCGCGGGTTCGGATGGAAAGCGTCGGCAGACCGGAGTCTTCGTTCAGTTCGACTTCGAGACGCTGTCCGGCGTTGGCTCGGAAGATGAAATGGCGCGTGCCCTGGCAGGATCCGTAGACCGGAAGGTGATCAGCGCCTTTGGGAAACACGATCTGCTGCGGAGTCGAGCCGGCGGATGCGGGACGAGCGGGCGTGAAGAGAAGTGTTGTGAGCAGGACAAGTCCCGTGATGACCCCCCCCCGAGAACCTCGTGTCAGACTGATTTGTTCCCTCATGAAAAACCTCCGATTGAAAACACAACCGAAAACAGAACTCTAGTATCTCGAATACGAAATCGTCACCCGATCGTAGTCGCCGCGGATTGCGGTGAGATCGTCGGTCAGCATCGCGCCATACAGAAGGATGCCGGATAACCCCCCCAAAATATCCGGCCAGATCATCTGCGGCAGAACCTCGATTCGATTGATTCCGTGCGCAATGTCCATCCGCTGAACATCAAATCCCTCGCCGGTCTGCGGATCATACTGCGACCATGACGGCCAGAAGAACATTTCGCCGAACACATCCAGAAGGATCACCACCGGGACATTCTCGATCGGTTCCTCGAAGTTCTGCACGTAGGCATACATATAGACTTCGTCACCGGGATGAAAATCAAACGATGAGAGCACCAGGCTGAAGGTGATCCCCTGCGGCTCCCAGGTCCAGATGCTGCCGTTCCCCTGGTAACTGTACAGCTTTTCACTCAAATCCCCCCAGATGAAGCCCGAATTCAGCGCGATGGGATGATGGGTGTCCAGGTATTCCCAACGATCTCCCAGATTGACCAAGGTGTTGTGACCGCTTCTTACGATGATTTCCCCACTGAATAGAGAATCGATTTCCTTCAAAATGCTCTTGGCATTCATTTCTATCGGGTCCCAATTGACTCCATCATAATGCAGCATGAATCCTGGGAACCCGACCGCATAGATACTGTCAGTAGACGATCCGAAAACTCCATAAAAACTTCTTTCACTTTTCATGTCCTGACGGATCAACGACCACGATTGTCCATCAAATCCGGCTATTGTTTCACACATTCCGACTGCATAGATCGGATAAGGTTCGATTCCCCAGATATCCTGGATGTAAAGATATTCATCAGGCAAGACCTCTGTCCAGTCATGACCGTCATAATGATACAAGCCGTCGCCGGGGTAAACGGGATCGAAACCTCCGATATAGATGTCGTTCTCACTGGAACCCCAGACCGAATAGAAATGATAATAATCCGGGTTGAAGCATCGCACCCTGAGAGTGACACCGTCGAATGTCCAGCAGTACCGATCCGATACCAGATAGATCAGTCCGTCTTCATCCACCCACATGTCCTTCACGGTCTCCTGCAAGCCATCATATAGCAACCGGGTGCTCGTTCCGTCGAACCGGATGATGGCATCACCCGCAAGGTACACTTCGGTCGGCGATTTACGAAAGATACAGGTTACATTCTTCGATGTGGGACCTCCGTAGGGCGTCACGGTATCTCCCTCGACACGATACACGCCGCCTCCGAAGGTGGTGAACATGGTCAACCCCGCACCATTGGACGATATATGCTCAATGTAGTAGTAAGTCCAGTTCGCTCCTTCAGGGAAGATTTCCTTCCACTCCGAACCATCCCAATGAACCAGTATACTCCCAAGAGTGAGAAGGACATCATCCGAACCAAACACCCAGATTGCGCGAAAGTGATATGAGGGCGGAGCATTCAGGTTGATCCATTCGCTTCCATCGTATTGCAGAACGGTTCCCTCCATACCACACACAAAGACATTGTCCGGCGATGAACCGTGGATGCCGTACAAATCATTCGTCGTGTTGCTCGTCATCCGCTGCCATTCCGTTCCGTCGTAATGCGAGATTCTGCCATCGTCTCCAACGACGAAGAGATCATTTTCGTTGAAGCCGAAAAGTGCTCGGTAATAGGTATCCAGCACATGTTTCTTTTCCCACCTCGATCCATCAAACTCAAAAATCTCTGTACCGCCCATCAGGACCCAGCCCAGGGTGGGAGATACGACGTGTATCGCTCGGGCGTTCTTGTCTGTATCGAGAGTGCTTTCTGTGAACTCCGATCCGTTATAATGCCTTATTGTTCTGCCAACTCCAAAATACAGATCCGATGCCGATGTCCCGCCGATAACATGAAAGTCCTCGTAACTCCCGGTTGGGATGTACGTCCACTTTGACCCGTCGAACTGCAGGATTCGACCATTCTCACCTCCGACGGTCGCATATCCGTCCAAAGTGACGCAAATTCCATGATGATCCCAGGATGCCGGGGGAAAACCATCCTCATTCTGCCAGAATGCGGCACGAGAGGATGGATACTGGGACATCATCAGGAACAACAGGATGAAACCCGATCGCAGGTGATCATGAAGCATCTTGGTCATCGACATATTTTCGGATTATACATGAATGTCCAGGCCGTTGCAGCGAAATCTGTCAGGTGTCCGGAGGCACGGAGGGTATGCGGTTCTGCCGGCAGCGATCCGTCCTGTCTTGCAACGCTTCTGAATAATCGCTACGGTTTCGCAGGATATGGACAGCAGTCGAAACGGAGGCTCGGATGAAGACATATGTATGGATCCTGGTCATGCTCGGATGGATGTGGGGGGCGACAGCGGCCGAACCGCCCGGTGGTTCGACTCACGAGGTAGCATCGAGTCTGTTTGACGTCATCTTCGGATGGGAACCGGTGGATTCGATCCGCATCGAGTCTTTCCCCGAGGGCGAGCGTGTACGGATCGAAGCGTTTATCCGCCGATTCAAAACGGTACAGGCGACGTTCGTTCCGGGGAAACAGGCATTCGAGATGGAAACCAGAGCCGAAAAGGAACATCGGTGGGTCTCGATCATCTGGGGTCTCGCGCCGGATTCCGTCGATGTTTCTCTGGTGCAGGCCTTTGTCCGGTCGGCCGGGATCATGTTTGAATGGGAGGGGATGAGCGAAGGACCGCTATCCGAGGCCCAGGCTGCCGAGTCATTTCTGAAGGGACATGAAAATTCACCGATTGCCCCGTCGATCTGGATGTTCCTTGCGCATCGGTATATGGCCGCCTCCGAATGCCTGACCCATGAACAGCAAATCAAGGCAGCCGAGAATACGAAGAAAAACGCCGAAAAGTATCTCAACAGGATGACGACGCATTCGGATCCCCTGATCCGCAGGATCGGGCGTGAGATCGGTCAGAGGACGCGGGTCTATCTGATGCCGGTGTGACTGCGATTTGCCGGGAATTCCGCGAGGAGGTCACTCCTGCTGCGGAGACACGACCAGAAGTTGTTTTTCTGACTCGGAACTGAAGGGTGAGTCGTCGTAATTACCGTACCGGTGCATGATACGGAAGCCTGCGAGACGGAACAGTGCTTCAAACTCCTGAGGATAGTAGAGTTTCATGTTATTCCGGACGGACGTTTCCGCGCGGTTCCCGATGCGTGTATACCAGACGATGTGATTGATCTGCGTGCTGGGATCGTAGTGATTGTTTTCCGTGACTTGAACCGTCCCCAAACCGTCCGGATGTTCGTAGGACGTGACCGGAAAACGACCGTTGGGATCCCGGATCAGGTACCGGAAATCCGGAACGAACATATCGACGATCAGGACGCCTCCGGGTGTGAGATGCCGTTTGACACAGCCCATGCATGCCAGAAAGTCGTCGACCGTGTGAATGTGCGCAATCGCATTAAACGGATACAGAATGACGGCATACCGGCGGTCGCGGATGAACTGTCTTACGTCGGCGATACCCAGCGCGACTCGGACTCCCGCCTCGCGCGCCTTGTGACGGGCATGATGCAGCATGTCGATCGAGACATCGATTCCATCGATATCGATGCCGCTCTGCCGGAGCGGGATCGTCAGACGGCCCGTGCCGCAGGCGAGTTCGAGAACCGGTTGACCGAGTTCCTCGATTCTCCGCCGATAGAACGGCAGATCATCCAGAAAACCGCTCGTGATCATATCATAATGCCTTCCGTCCGAGTACAGATCAGCGCAATCAACGGGTTTCATCCAGACTCCTTTCGCACGGTGCGGAGAGTTCATCGGGGGCGACCGGCATGCTCCTCTTGAATAACTCGGGAATCGGCGCTTCAATTGCCATCGCCTGTCCGGTTTTCGGGTGTGTGAACCGGATGGACCGTGCATGCAGCATGAGTCTCGGCGCTGAATCGGCACGACCATAGAGCCAGTCGCCGAGAACGGGATGGCCGAGTTCGCTGAAATGGACACGGATCTGATGCATGCGTCCGGTCAGGAGATCGATTTCGAGCAACGCGGATCGCGGGGAACTCGATTCGATGATCGTGTGGTATCGCGTGATCGCCGTCTTACCCGTCGGGGATGATTTCATTTTCCGGGGGTCAGCGGGATCGCGATCCAGCAGCGTTTCGATCGTACCCTCCGGCGGGGACGGCGCTCCGAGAACGCGCGCGAGGTACTGTTTCCGGATGAGGTGTTTCTGGAACTGAATCATCAGAGTCCGCGTGGCGAGCGGCTTTTTTCCGAACAGAATGACGCCCGAGGTTCCCATGTCGAGACGATGGATGGCGCGAAAATACCGGCTTCGAAGATGGGTGTCGACGAATTCCGAGAGTGTATGGCGTTTGCCCTGCCGGGTCATTTCCGATGCGACCCCGGAGGGTTTGTCGATCGCGAGCATCCAGTCGTCTTCGAACAGGATCCGATCCCCGATAGCAACCGTCGGACAGGCCGCGGTCGATTCGTAATAATACACGGTGATTTCATCCGCTGTATTCACGATGGTGAGGGGATCCGTCACGCGCCGTTTATTGATGTAAACTCCTCCATCCATGATCGCAAGGCGGATGTCCGCGGGGGTGAAGAATGTCATATGTGCTGCGAGCAGGCTATCGAGACTCCGGCCTGAATCGTTTTGCTTCACGGTCACGAAAAAACGTGCCACTTTGGATCTCCTGCGAAGGGTCGACGACCCGATCGCCCTTCAGTACATGAAGTCCATCATATTGAAAATACACGCATGTTTCAATATGTCGCGAAAAATGCTTCCATTTCAGGAATGGAAATTGCATTATGGACAACGGTCTTTTGAGGAGGGCTTTTTATGTTTTCAAGACGTGTGGTTGCATTGTGTGCGGGACTGATGGTGTCGACACTCGCGTTCGGCATTCAGATCCCTGACAGTCCGGACAGTGATCTGGCCCGGAAGATCCAGATTCACCAGCCGGAAACTCTCGTGTTACCGGTCGGGGATTTCCATTCCTACACGGACAATTTTGTCTGGAATGAGCCGGCCTGGTCCGTATTTCTCGGTCGTCATGGCTCGAAATGGGACATCGCGATGGATCATCGCGGGGGGCGTCCCGATTTGATTCAGGGGCAGGGCATTCCCTGGCTGCCGGGCAATGGCAACTCGTTGACGGCGAAGGATATGGAGGCGATCGGACTCAAACCGACCGATGCCATCGACGCTCACGTATTCGGGATGCTCGCGGAAGCGTTTATGGATGACAATCCGGGGTTGTTCAGACTCGATAAGAGCCAACTCAAGCTCGATGTCGAGGGCAGTTATATATCCGAACGGTATTCATCGATCAGATTCATGCAGGTCGTGAATGGAGTTCCGGTTCGAAAGAGTCATGTGTTTTTCCGGATCAACAATGGGAATCTGATTCAGTTCGGATCGTACTTCATCGAGAACGTCACGATCTCCACGACACCGGATGTCACCGCAGAGACCGCATTCAACAAGGCCGTGGATTATGTGGAAAAACATTTCCCGGGGCGAGCCGACCCCCTCACAGGCATCGATCTGATGATCCTGCCCGTGGCATCGGAGGGCGCTCAGTTCGACAGCACGGAATACAAGGGTGTGGAAGGCAGGGGATATACGCACAGACTCGTGTATCGCTTCGAGTTTCGCATGGAAACGAGCGATGTCATCTGGGAGGCGATGATCGATGCGCATGACGGAAGTATCGTCGTATTGCAGGATTCCAGAAAGTTCGCGTCGGTTGACGGCGGAATCTACCCCGTCACGAATCTCGACACGGAGGTCGTCCGGCCGTTTCCCTACGCTCAGTTGACCAACGGATCGACGAAGTACACCGATGCGGGCGGCAATTATTCCTATGGTTCGGGAACGGCGACGATCACACTGAACGGTCAGTACGTCAACGTCAGTGATAACTGTGGATCGATCAGCCTGTCGGCGACCGCTCCCGGCGATCTGCATTTCGGGAGCAGTTCGGGCACCGATTGCACGACGCCCGGTTATGGCGGCAGCGGAAACACCCATGCGACACGGTGCTGCTTCTACCACATCACGAAAATGAAAGAGGTTGCCCGGGATTACAATCCGTCCAACACCTGGATCAACGGCAATCTGACGGCCAACGTCAATATCAATAACACGTGTAACGCTTACTGGGGAGGCTCCTCCGTCAACTTCTATCGCTCCGGTGGAGGGTGTTCGAATACCGGTGAGATCGCATCGGTTTTTCTGCACGAGACGGCACACGGACTGGACACCAACGACGGAAACGGTTTTTCTGCGGATTCCGGCTCCGGTGAAGCATACGCCGACACGTGTTCATTTCTGATGACCCACACGTCCTGCATCGGACACAACTTCGTGCCGGGTGAACCGTGCAGTTTCGGCTGCGATTCGACCTGCACGGGCGTACGCGATGTGAACACGTCGACGGATGTGCGCCCGTCGAACATTGCGTCGAGCCCGGCCGATTGTGACCGATGGTCCTGTCCGTACACGGGCTATCTGGGACCGATGGGTTATGAGGGCCACTGCGAGAGCCTCATCGCGTCGCAAGCCATCTGGGATGCGATTGCCTCTGTTCGCGGCGTGATCGGTGATCCGGCCGGCTGGGCATGGGGCGATCGGATTTTCTATTCGAGTGTTTCGACGATCGATGCCGCGTATCAGGTCACTTCCGGTGGCCAGTGCAACACCTCCGCGACGGTCAACGGGTGCGGTTCTGCCAATTACTACACGGTCTTTCTGGGTATTGACGATAATGACGGCAACCTGACCAACGGCACGCCGCACGGTTGCCGGCTGTGGCAGGAATTCACCGATCACGGGATCGCCTGCGGGTCTCAACCGGCCTGTTACAGCGGATGCCCGACGATCGGAACGCCGACGATTACCGCGGTCGCAGGAGCGAGTTCGATCACGGTTTCCTGGAGTGCCACCTCGAATGCCGCATCCTATAAAGTCTATCGCAATGACATCGGATGCGATTACGGCATGACGATTGTCTCGGAAGGATCCGCCAGCACCTCGTACGTCGATTCGGCGATCGGGCCGGGCGTCACGTATTACTATATGGTGCAGGCGATCGGTACGAATTCGGAATGCGTGAGCATCATGTCGAACTGCGCATCCGCCAATATCGCCGCGCCTCCGACCAGCACTCCGACCGTGACTCCGATTCCACAGCCGATTCTGGTCGTGGATGACGATAATGGTGAATCATACGAATCATTCTTTACGACCGCACTGACCACACTCGGACGGACATATGATACCTGGACCGTTTCGACCCAGGGGAGTCCCTCCGCAGCGAATCTGACGGCGCATCAGTATGTCATCTGGTTCTGCGGTGACGACTCCTCGACCACCTTGACGGCGACGGATATCACGAACCTGACGACGTATCTCAACGGAGGCGGCAAACTCTTCATCACGGGTCAGGATATCGGTTACGACATCCGGACCGATTCGTTCTTCTCAACCTACCTGCACGCGACATATGTATCGGACGACACGAACGATACGACTCTGACGGGATTGGACATCTTTGCCGGACGCACGGTAACGATAACCGGCGGGACCGGCGCGTCGAACCAGACGTATCCGAGTCAGATCACCGCCACTGGTGGAGGTGTGAACTGCTGGGACTACAGTTCGAACGTGTTTGGTGGTGTGCGCTACACAGGCACATACTGTCTGGTCTATCTGCCGTGGGGTTTCGAGGCCATCGACACGGCGGCGAACCGGGCGACGATCATGGGCGATATCATGACCTATCTCGATTCGTGCAACGGCCCGACGTCGACCCCCACTCGAACTCCCACACCGGCTCCGCCAACGAATACGCCGACTCGTACGCCCACATTCACGCCCACTCGTACACCAACACCGGTGCCTCCGACCAACACGCCAACCCGTACGCCGACACCCACCAATACGTCCCTGACACCGACCAGCACTCCAACCCGGACTCCGACTGCCACCAGCACCAACACACCCGCACCGGCCACGAGCACACCGACGCGGACTCCCACGCCGACCAACACCTCATCCTTGCCGACCAGCACGCCGACCAATACCCCGCCCTGCGGGATCACGGAAGTGTTCGTCATGAACAACGTCTGTTCTCCGACTCCCGTCACCTCGAACTTCGCCCTGGATTGCGATCCGGCCTCGCTTGGTTTGTATGCCGGCACATCCATGTGTCCGACCACTTGCAGTCCGACGGACGAATGCCGTGTCGGATGGGAGTGGGCGAGCGGGAACGTTGGAATGCACTGGCAGTATCTGGTGAGTCCGGTGATCACACTGGATTGCACTCAGAACCTGATGTTCGATATGTGTTACGGATTCGACGGCTACAGCTCGAATCTACAGGGCGATTTCAATGTCTATTGGCGGTGCGCCGACGGTGGCGCTTCCGCGGATTGCACGTCTCTCACGGATACCGGCCCGTCGGGTTGGACACTCGCCTGGAGCGACACGGCGACGTGGACGACGAGTTGCTCGGCACGAACCGCAACTGCTCAGACGATTGCATTGCCGTGCGCATGCAATTCGGTTGAGGTGATGATCGGTGTCTATTTCGATGCCTACGCGGATGCCTGGGGCGTCGGGCAGTTCCGGGTGTACTACGATTCCTGCGGAACACAATGCACTTCGGGTCAGAGAGATTGTCCGGTCGTGGCGACGAACACACCGACTTACACGGCTGTGCCTCCGACCAATACACCATCCTTCACGCCGACACGAACGCCGACCCCGACGTTCACATTCACACCCACAGTGACCCCGGTCCCACCCACAAACACACCGACTCGCACACCCACACCGACGTTCACCTTCACCCCGACTGTAACGCCGGTCCCGCCGACGAATACTCCGACACGAACTCCAACTCCGACCTTCACGCCTACGAACACACCGGTCCCGCCCACAAACACCCCGACGTTCACCTTCACCCCGACTGTCACTCCGACGCCGACCTTCACACCGACGAATACGCCGGTTCCCCCGACCAGCACTCCCACTCAAACTCCGACTCCGACCAGTACCTTTACGCCGGCCCCACCGACCTTCACACCGACGTCCACGCCGACCGTGCCGACTCCGACGCCGCTCCCGATTCCCGCCACCGGCACCACCGGGAATATTCTCATGATCGCCGTTCTGGGACTTCTGCTGATCATGGGACGGATGACGATCCGGAAGTAACCGGTTTTCGAATTTGATTATAAGCCCGTGGCATCAAGTGCTGCGGGCTTTTTATTATGGTTTGAAGTTTTCGGTTTGAAGTTTTCGGAGGGGCAGGATCAAACCCAAATCGGGTTGTGTTCCCCATCCTCCGAAATAAGTAAGGTGTCCCCTTATATCGGCAAAACGAGATCTGAAAACTGAAAACCGAAAACCAGTCACTCTTCTGATTGCCAACACCTTGAAACCGTTGTATTCTAATTGTCTAAACCGAGTGCAATCACCAGAAAGGAGTTCAACAGTATGGCGGTCGATCTTGAAAAAATCCTGCGCCCCGTGGACACGATTGTCCCGCCCTTCGAGCCCAAATACATGCAGCTCGCGAGCGGCGACTTCATGGTGGTCCGGCAGGCATCCCGCGAGGAAATCCCGGAGATTCTCCAGTATGTCGAGCCTCTGATCCATGTCGAGCGTGACTTTTACGACATCGTCGCGGTCCGCGTCTACGCCGAGTTGCTCGCCTACTACCGCTACCGCGTCCAGGACGAATATGTGCTCGTCGCCCAGATCGACGGCGAACTCGCCGCGATCGTCAACGGCCGCTTCGTCAACAAGGAAGTCGGCATGTCGTACCACACCCTGGCGCTCCGCCGCGGCCTCCGTGTCGGCGCTCACGCCTTCGCAGCCAAGATGGAATATCACATGGACATCGTCGGGCAGAAGGAAGTCCTGATCGTGGCCGAATCACCGATCGGTTTCCGCCGCTGGATGATCGAGTACAAGCTCGAGAAGCGTTTCGAAATCCCGCACGAACTCGGGGGCTGCCCCTCGTGGTCGCTCACGAAGGATCTCTTCAATAATGCCCGTGAAACCCTGATCGTCGGCCGTCGCCCCGTCCCGAAAGACATGCTCGAAAAAGCATACGCCGGCATTCTCAAACCCAGCGACCCACCCAAGCCACCTCCCGATCTGATGGCCGCGACGCGCGCACTGAACGATCCGACGGGTACGGCCAACATGCAGCAGCGCTGGCAGAACAAGAGGAGGGGTTGATCATGCGAAACGTCTATGTTGTTGGTATCGGAATCACCAGTTTTTCACGCCTCGAATATCCTCTTGCCGAAATCGCCGCCTATCCCGCCATGATGGCCATGAAGGACAGCGGAATCTCGAAGATCGACCACCTTTATGTCGCCAACATGGGCGCGGGCCGCATCAACCAGCAGACGGGGCTTGCGAGCGCCGTCATCGATACGCTCAGCCTGACACCCGCGGGTGCGACCGCGATCGAAAACGGTCCGGCATCCGGTGCGTCGGCGATCATTCAGGGTTTTCAGGCCGTGGCGTCCGGAATGCACGATGTGGTGATGGTGACGGGTGCCGAGCGGATGCGCGAAGTCAATAATCTCGAAGCCACCGACTTCGTCGCAACCCTCACGCATCCCCTGGCCGAGTACATCTACGGTGTGACCCTCCCGTCTCTGGCCGGCATGTTCACGCGCCTCATCATGGAAAAACACGGCGTGACCTCCCGAC
Source organism: uncultured bacterium (assembly GCA_937951895.1). GTDB lineage: Bacteria > CSSED10-310 > CSSED10-310 > CSSED10-310 > CALFER01 > CALFER01. Next base: position 4,476 of record CALFER010000053.1, on the reverse strand, counting down.
ATCTCGCCATGGTCGCCGTGAAAAACCACGCCAATGCCATGCACAATTTCTTTGCACACCTCCATCAGCCGATCACGATCGAGGCCATTCTGGATTCCCCCGAAGCTTCGACGAACAACCCGTTTGTCGCCGAACCGCTGCGGTTTTTCGACATGTGTCCGGTTTCGGACGGCGGCGCGTGCCTGATTCTGGCCTCCGAGGATGTCGCGAAGAAGATCAATCGCCCGAAGATCCGGCTCGCGGGACTGGGTCAGGCCACTGACACGCATGCCGTGCAGGAGCGCAAGGATCCCACCGAGTTGCTCGCGGTGCGCGGCGCGGCGGCGAAGGCATTCGAGATGGCGCAGGTCAAACCGTCTCAGGTCAATGTGGCGGAACTCCATGATGCGTTCACGATTCTCGAGATCGTCGAAAGCGAAGAAGTCGGGTTCTTCAAAAAAGGCGAAGGCCACAAAGCGCTCGAACGCGGCGACACCAGTCTCACCGGAAAACTGCCCATCAATCCATCGGGCGGCTTGAAGGCGAAGGGCCATCCGGTCGGCGCCACCGGCATCGGACAGGCGCATGAAATCATCATGCAGTTGAGAGGCGAGGCCGAAAAACGGCAGGTGAAAAACGCGAAGATCGGATTCACGTGCAATTTCGGCGGATTCGGCAACAACGTCTGCTGCCTGGTCTTCAAGCGGGAGGAATGATCATGGAACTCTACGGCTATAAATGTAAAAAATGCGGGCATCTGCATTATCCCTATCGCATGGTCTGCAAGAACTGCGGCAAGAACGAACACAACGAATTTGACCCTGTCCCGCTCCCCCGGAAAGGCAAACTGCTGACCTTCACGATCCTCCACAACCCACCGTCGGATTACGAAGTCGTCACTCTCGGTCTCGGAATCGTCGAACTCGATAACGGTATTCGCGTCACCGGACAACTCCGGATCCCGAACCCGAAAATCGGGATGAAGGTCCGGGGCGAGATCGATGTCGTGCATTCCGCGGAATACGATAAACAGTACGGTATGGTGTTCTACAAAGCCTGATATGGTTCTCACGGCGACGGCGCATCCATCGGTCCCTGTTGCCGGTCTCATGACGCCGCCGTGCGGGTTCTGTGCCGGCGATCGGATCGCGGACGGTTTTTATCATCTGCATTCGCGGTTCGATCGCGCGGCCAACTTCATCGGCGTTCCGGGCCTGGTCTGCCTGGTCGACGCCTCTCTCGGCGCCGGTCCCAACACCATCACTCTCGACGCAGCGCTCCGCAACGCCTCCGATTCGATGTCGATCCGATTCCCTCTCCTGACTCTCGGGGATATCGCGATCGACCTGTCTGACGTCGATATCTTTGATTCGGGAATCGAACCCCTCACACAAGCCATCGATCAGGTCCTGCCGAACATCGATCGGTTCCGGCACGCGCTCCCGGAGCATGCGCCTCCGATCAGCATTCCCGGATTTGTTTCCGGCACGTCGCGGCACCGGTCCGTTGCCCGCCGGCCCTCCTGCGAGACGTTCCTTTCCTCAGCCTTCACCCGCATCGCCAGCGGGATCCGGATGCTGGCCGACGATCGACTCGTCGAGGGCCTGAAGCTCATCGCAGGTTGCGGCCCCGGTCTCACCCCCTCCGGTGACGATTTCATCGCGGGGTGGCTGACGGGGCTTCATGTCGCCACGCTCTGGTTCGACCGGGATGAGTCGGACCGGATTGGTGTCATCCGTCAAACCGCACCCTCCGCCAATCCGATCGTTCAGAGTCAGTTTCGGTTCGCTGTGGAGGGGCGTGTCACTGAGTCGATGAAGACGTTGCTGGCATCACTCACAGCAGATGAGGGGATGGTCGATCGCTCGGTTCAGCGGATCTGCGGCCGGGGGGCGAGCTCCGGAGCGGATTATCTGGCCGGTTTTCTGTTCACTTTCGATCAGGAGTTTTTCGCATGCCATTGATTCATTCGATCAAACGAGGCGTCTACTTCGATTCAGTCTCGCTCATGCGCGCCGCTCAGATGCTGTCCGGTCTTCCCGGCGTCTCCGATGCGTCACTCGTGATGGGCACACGCAGCAATCGCGATATTCTGGCCCTGTCGGGACTGGATGCCGATGACTTCAATGCCGCCGGGGATTCCGATCTGCTGATCGCGATCCGGTTCGAATCTCCGGCCAGCGAGTCCGATCTGCTCGAACAGGTCGAACGCGCTCTGACCCGCAGACAGGAAGCCGGCGCGCAGGATTCCGGCATCAAGCCATCCAGCCTCGAAGGCGCTGTTCGTGTGCTTCCCGGAGCGAATCTCGCGTTGATTTCCGTCGCGGGACGCTATGCGGGAGATCTCGCCCGCGATGCGCTCGAACAGGGCCTGCACGTCATGCTCTTTTCGGACAATGTTCCGGTCGAGACCGAAATCGAGCTCAAGCGACTGGGACGCGACCGGGGTCTGCTCGTGATGGGACCGGATTGCGGCACCGCGATCATCAACGGCACGCCGCTCGGGTTCGCCAACGCAGTCGCGCGGGGCGGGATCGGCATCGTCGCCGCAGCCGGCACCGGTCTGCAGGAAGTGAGCTGTCTCATTTCCCATCATGGCGAGGGGATCTCGCAGGCGATCGGCACGGGCGGCCGCGACCTGTCGGGAGCCGTCGGCGGGATCATGTTCATCGAGTCGATCCGGGCACTCGACGCCGACCCGGATACCCGCGTGATTCTGCTGGTGTCCAAACCCCCGCATCCCGATGTGCGACGTGCCATCGGGGATCTCGTGAGCACAATCCGTAAACCGGTGGTCACGCTGCTGCTCGGGAGCGCCGAAGCGGGACAACCGATGACACTCGAGGAAGCCGCTCTGGCCGCGGTGGAGCGACTCCGGATGGTGCAGCACTCCTTGCAGGGAAAAGACCTGGATTCCCGCTCTCGCGGAAACGACACGGTATCGGTTGGCGGAGAAGTCTCGGTTGACATTGAAGCTGCGAATGCCCTTGAGTCGTCGGTTGCAACCGCTCTGGCTGGACGTTTGTCCGCGGGACGGCGTTACATCCGGGGACTGTTCAGCGGCGGGACGTTCTGCGCCGAGGCCCAGATTATTCTGAACCGTTCGCTCAAGGGCCTGTTTTCAAACGCACCGACGGCGGGCTCGAGTGAACTCGACAACCCGCTTCACAGCCGCGGGCACACGATTGTCGATCTCGGGGACGACACCTTCACGGTCGGTCGTCTGCACCCGATGATCGATTTTACACTCCGGAAGAAACGGATCCTGGACGAAGCGGCGGATCCGGAAACGGCGGTGATCCTGCTCGATGTCGTGCTCGGTTACGGCTCGAACCCGGATCCGGCGGGTGAACTGTCGGAGGTGATCCGCGAGGCAGTCTCGAAGACCGCCGTGATCTGCTCGGTCACAGGCACCGATTCCGATCCCCAGTGCCGGCGGCGGGTGGTCGAAGCGCTGAAAAAGGCCGGTGCTCATGTCCTGCCGTCGAACGCGTCCGCTTGTCGCGTGGCGGGGCGAATTGCATGTTCCATCTGATCGGGAGTCAACTATGGCGATAGTGGATCTGTTCAAGCAGCAACTGAAGGTCATCAACGCGGGGATACCGGGCTTCAAGGACACACTCGATGCGGTTCGGACACCATCGGTGCATCTGTCCTGGAAACCGCCCGCGGACGCATCGGCCGAGTCTCTGAATCGTGTGAGGGGCGCAGCGGAATCGATCGCGGCGGCCAATCGGGAGGCGATCGCGAGACTCTTCGCGGCGAAACCGGTGCTGGTGGGGTTGAAGCGTGCCCGCGAGATCATCCCGGGGATGACGGAAGACACCATCCTGCATGCCGGGCCGCCAATCGAATGGGAGCGGATGTGCGGACCGATGCGCGGGGCCATCGTCGGAGCGCTGCTGTATGAGGGCCGCGCGGCGGATGCCGATTCGGCGGAAGCACTCGCGGCATCCGGTCAGATCCGCTATGCGCCGTGCCATGAGCATGCAGCGGTGGGTCCCATGGCGGGAATCGTGTCGCCGTCGATGCCGGTCTTCATCATCCGCAACGACGCTGGATCGAATCTCGCGTTCACGACGATGAACGAAGGACTCGGCAAAGTGCTCCGCTACGGTGCGTTCGGGCCGGACGTCATCGAGCGGCTCCGCTGGATGGAGGCAGTGCTGTATCCGGTATTGCGGAAGGCCGTCGAGTCACTCGGTGCAATCGATCTCAAGGGGATCATCGCCCAGGCGCTTCACATGGGCGACGAAGTCCACAACCGCAATCGCGCAGCGACGTCACTCCTCTACCGCGCGCTCGCACCGGCCGTGATCCGGACTGCATCGAAACCGGATGACGCCGCGGCGGCTCTCGAATTCATCAACCGCAACGATCATTTCTTCCTGAATCTGTCGATGGCGAGTTGCAAGGCGACGCTCGATCCGCTGGAGGGGATTCCGAACTGCAGCATCGTGACGGTGATGGCGCGCAATGGCACGGACTTCGGCATTC
>CALFER010000052.1 GCA_937951895.1 uncultured bacterium | reverse complement strand
AATGCGCCGAAATACTTTATCCTCAACTGTTTATGCAGGGGTGCGAAACTTGAGATAGTATATTCATCGACAACCTCGGTGTCTGGGCTGCTATCAATGCGGGAGTCAATACCGTCATCACCAACTGTCTGTTCATCGGGAATCGGGCCAGTTTCCCGGATTGTGCGGCGGTCTTGGTTAGCGGTCGTATGACAGTTTCGTTCTGTACTTTCGTGGACGGACTCCAAGCAGCGATCTTGGTTGGCGACGGGCAACCGAGCATCAATCACTGCATCTTCAACGGTAACGAGCAAGCCATTGTGGATTCCGATGGAAATGCTGTTGCTACCTGTGACTATAACGTATTCTTCAACAACGGAATCGATTATTCGGGGGAGGAACCTGGTGCACACGATCTATTCGATACCGATCCAGTCTTCGTGCACGGACCAGACGGTAGCTACTACCTGAGCCAGTTGGTTGCAGGACAACAGATAACCAGTCCGTGTGTGGATGCGGGCGATCCCATGATGTCCATCCCTTATGGCACAACCCGCACTGATGAGATTGCTGACATAGCGCCACCCGATATTGGATTCCATTATCCCTTGACAGCTACACCGACACCGACTCCCATACCTTGGATGGGAACTCAGGTGATCATGAGTAGCGATCGGTTCAAGGCGGGGGATCAATTCAAGCTGGATGTGTTCTGTATGGGAAATCCCGGTGACCAGTATGCAGAGATGTTTGTAGTCCTGGACGTGTTCGGTGATTTCTGGTTCTGGCCGCTGTGGACACCGGATTTACAAGGATTGCTGATAGCACTTCAACCAGAACAACCAGTCACGTTTTCCATCCTCGATTTCCAGTGGCCCCACGGTGATTTCGGAGAGGTTACAGGTCTAAAATTCTGGGCTGCCATCTGCCGACCAGGGACTTTCCAGGCCATCGGGGAGATCGGTTGGGTGGAGTTCGGTTATTACTGAGAGCTTCGAGTCAACCGCGGATCTGCCAGACGAACAACGCCGGCATGCGGATTCCTGTCCAGGATACCTCGAATAGATTGACAATTGTTCCACCGGGTCTTCCTCTTCCCCCCGGACAGCCCTCGCAACACAACGGACAAGGGCACGGCATCGGGTAATGTGGATCGAAAAAACAAGGGCGCGACAACAAACTGGCAATTCAAAACAAGCGATACTCGGAGAAAACTTCGGCGTCTTTATCCGACACCAGAAAATTGACATGACAGTGGTGTGTCAGATTGCAGTTAGAGTCTCATCATCGATTCTACAACCGCCATTCTTCTTCATGAGTTCAATGCCCTCCTCGAAAAAGCCCCGCACCCTACTTCCTAGTCGTGTGATTCTGAACACGCTCGCTGTCTCGCGAATCAAATCTTCTTGTTTGATACTGATGTTCAATTTCAAGATTTGAAGCGCGGCTGCAGCGACTTCCTCAGGGTTCAAGCCCCCTCGTCACAACTTGCTTGGTCGCGCGCAAGAAGACGATCCCGGGATCGTGTGGTTGCTTCAATAGCCAATGTTCAATGTCCAATGATCAATTTCTAAAATACCATATGAGAGGGTTCGCTAGCCACGAGTTGAATTTTTCTGAGCTGTTTGAATGTGCCTCACCAGCCTTCACCCTTGACCATTCCATGTTGGATATTGACCATTTCCCCCCTCCCGAGAACTGGATTTCTCCCCGCTCGATGTGACACAATACCAGACCTGCTCGTCGCCTGAAGGAGGAGTTTTATGACGTCGAATCAGTTGTTTAAAACGTATATGGGAATCGCTTTCCTGTTGTCGGTATTCTCGGCATCCGTCACCGCAATCGCAACGGATACGGTTTGCGTGGAGATCCCAGCACGGTCCGCCGCTCCAGCCGGTCTCTCGCCCATCCGCTCCTTCAATTACGGCACATTCATCTGGATGGAACTCACATCGGAGGACTTCGACGAACTCAAGGCATCACACGCCTCTTTCACCGAACATCGGGATGTCCACACGCTGATCCTGGGTGAGCAGGCCATCGACACGCGACGCAGTGCTCCCCTCCTCCCCGCCGGTTGGGACGCGGGTCAGACGACAGACGCCGATCTGCACCTGGTCCAGTTCGCGGGTCCGACCCGGGACGAATGGATCGAGGATTTGTATTCCGCTGGTCTCGAGATCATCCAGTATATTCATCCGTTCACCTATGTCGTCTGGGGCCAACCGGATCAGGTCGCGCAGGCGACGGTATCGAATACGATCGTCTGGACGGCGCCGTTCGCCCCGGCCTATCGCGTGCTACCGAAATGGCGAAATCTGTCGGAAACGCCGATCGATATGGATGTGCTGATGGTTCGCACATCGGATACGAACCGCGTGGTCGAAGATCTGGAAGCGCTCGGAGGCATTCCGGATGGCCGGTCGATCCTGAACGGCACATTCGAGATCGCTGGATTTAGAATGTCCGGACACCTTTTTCAGGACGCGGCTCGGATCCCCGGCGTCTACAGCATCCAGCCGCGACCGACGGATGGCGGGTTGCGAGGCGAAATGAGCAACCAGGTCAATGTCAATAACGTGGACATCACAAATCTCGCGTTCCCCGGTTACAACACATGGCTTACCTCCGTCGGGCTGAACGGATCGGGGGTCATCATGGCCAACGTCGACTCGGGTGTCCAGGAAACACATCCTGATCTCGTGAACCGTTTTCTGAGCTGTACGGGAACGACATGCAGCTCGACAAGCAGCTCGCACGGCACGCATACGGCCGGAATCATGGCGGCCGATGGCTCGTCCGGCACGGTCGATGCCTACGGCTTCCTGCGCGGACTGGGCGTGGCGCCGGCGGCCAATCTCGTCGAACAGGTCTACAGCCCCTATTACACCTATACCAACGGCATGCTGATGCTCATGTCCGATTCCTATACGAACAATGCGGTCCTTTCGAGCAACAGCTGGGGGCCGTCGGGGTCGGCACAGGGCTACGACAACGACACGATGCAGGTCGATATCGGTGTGCGGGACGCGGTCTCCGGCACGGCAGGCAACCAGCCGCTTCATTACATTCTTTCGTTCATGAACGGAAACGGCGGCACCTCCTCACAGGGCAGTCCGGACGAGGCCAAGAACTGCTTCACGATCGGATCGACGAAGCTGCAGAACTCCGGTGGATCGCAGATTCTCCAGATCGACGATATTTCATCCAATTCGGCGCACGGGCCGGCGCTGGACGGGCGGAAGATCCCGCACATGGTCGCGCCGGGCTGCTACGTCGATTCGACCATCCCGACAAACTCCTGGGGCACGATGTGCGGCACATCAATGTCGTCACCGCATGTTTCCGGAGCGGTCGCGCTGTTCTTTGAGTATTACCGCGGGCTGTTTTCGGGAGCCAACCCGAGCGCGGCGCTGGCAAAGGCGGCGTTCATCTCCTGCGCACATGACCTCTCCGGCCATCTCGACGCCGACGGCGGAACACTCGGCCACCCGTTCGACTCCAAACAGGGCTGGGGCCGCATGGACCTGGAGGCCGTCGTCGATCCGGCGGTTCCTGTCGTGTACTTCGACAATCCCCTCACACTGGACAATACCGGGGAACAGTGGGAAACGACGCTGAATGTGTCGGATACCGCACAGCCGCTGCGGATCATGCTGGTCTGGACCGATGCGCCGGGGCATGGGCTCGGCGGCTCGACCCCCGCCTGGAACAACAATCTGAATCTGGAGGTGGTTTACGGCGGCAATACGTATCGCGGCAACTATTTTGCGGCGAGCGGATGGTCGCAGACGGGAGGCTCGGCGGATGCGATGCACAACACGGAGGGCGTCTTCATCGGACCGACGGCTTCCGGGAGTTTCACGGTGCGCGTGATTGGTGCGAACATCTCATCCGATGGCATCCCGAACTCCGGTGATACGACGGATCAGGACTTTTCGGTGGTCGTGCGCAATGCGAACATGGGCACACCGACACCGACGCCATCAGGACCGACGCACACGCCGACAATCACTCCGACGCCAACACGCACGCCGACGCCAACGAATACGCCGGTGCTGAGCTCCTGCACCATCCTGCTGGTCGACGACGACAACAACGCCCCGGACTGTCTGGCGTACTACACGGCGGCGCTCGATGCGCTGGCATACGGCTACACCGTCTTCACGGTCGGCACGGGCAGCGAGAACGGTCCGACGGCGGCACAGATGGATCCGTACGATATCGTGATCTGGTTTTCAGGCGATAAATACGGCTCCGGTTCGGCCGGACCCAATTCGACAGACGAAGCCTCGCTCACGACCTATCTCGATAACGGCGGCAGGCTGTTTCTGGATGCACAGGATTATCTGTATGACATGGGGTTGACGACATTCAGTCAGACCTACCTGGGCGTCGGCACGTTTACAAACGACTCGGGGGATGCCACCTCCTTGACAGGTGTCGCCGGTGATCCGGTCGGCGATGGGCTCGGCCCGTACGCACTCAGCTACCCGACGGGATTCTCGGATTACGGCGACATCGTCAATGCCGGGACAGGCGCGTCGGTCGCGTTCAGGGTGACACCGAGCGGTAACAATCTGTGTATCGACAAAGCGAGCGGATCCTGGCGGACGGTGTTCTTCGGCACGTCCTGGGTGCCGGTTACCAACAGCAATAGCGCCAACGGCCGCGCCGTCCTGCAGGCGATCCTGGATTACCTCTGTCCGGTGGTAGGGCCGACAGCAACGCCATCCCGAACACCCACACCCACGAGTACGCCTGTTCCGCCGACAAACACGCCGACCTTCACCCCGACACCGACCACTACTCCGGTTCCGCCGACCGTAACACCGACCCGGACGCCAACGCCGACTTACACGAACACGCCCATTCCACCAACCAACACGCCGACACAGACGCCGACTGCAACCGGCACGCTGATTCCCCCGACCAACACCCCGACCCGGACGCCTGTCCCGCCTACACCCACACCGACCCGGACGCCGACTCCCACGAATACGTCTGTCCCGTCAACACACACTCCCTCGCGCACACCAACTCCGACGCATACACCGGTTCCACCCACGCATACACCCATTCCTCCGTCGCCTACCGGCACACCGGTTCCGCCGACCGACACCCCGTCACTTCCGACTCATACTCCAACCGTCCCGGCACCCACCTGGACGTCAACCCCGACACCGGAATGCGACGCGCTGGGCGTCATGCTGGAGATGCCGGGCAACCTGTACGGATCCGGCGATATCTGTTGGCTGAAGGCACACGTGTGCAATGATGGACCCCAAACGCTCCGGAATATCCCTCTGTTCGTGGTGCTCGATGTGGCCGGGGCTTACTGGTTCTGGCCGACATGGTCCAGTGAAATCGATTATGACAGCCGCGACTTCGATCCGGGCCGGACGATAGTTGAGATCATCCCGGAGTTTACATGGCCCGAGAACAGCTCGGCGTACGATGGTGCCATGTTCCACGGAGCAATTCTCGATCAGGAAATGACGACTCTCCAGGGCGAAATGGGCAGTTGGCGCTTCGGCTGGCGCTGAGCCGAAGGTCGCGGATCCGAAACTTTTCTATCCCGGAGGTCTCGACTCGGGATCTCGAGAGAATCCGTCGAATCGGTTCAATCGGTGTAATCTGTGGATGAAAAAGTCGATGTATGAGAAAAATAACCGTATAAAAGGTATTGCAATCTCGTTCAAGAGATAGTAGTCTGGGTTTGTCTGATCCGGAGACGAGCGACTATCGAATCGTGACGCAGCGAACCACCGAGTCAGGCAGATACATGTTGAGTGCGATGGATTGATAACTGGTTCATTCAACAGACAGGAGGCTGAGGTGACACATTCAAGGATCGTTCGATTAACATTGAGCATGCTCTTTATTGTTTTAAGCGTAAATGGATGGAATCACGCATCGGCCTCCGGTGAGTCTCTGCATGCCTTCATCGTTGCCGGCGCACCCCTGAAGACGGTTCATGGAAAGACCAAGGCCGGATTGGCCAGTATCTTCTATTGCGGGACCGACGGGGTGACCGCAACATACAATCATCTCCTTTCACAAGATAGCGAAGGAGCCGAGGATCAGTGTGAAGTGGAAGACTATTTCGGACTGCGGTACGCTTCCGGAGATTTCAATGGAGATGGGTTCGGAGATATCGCTGTGGGAATCCCGAATGAGGATATCGGCGCTGTTCATGATGCGGGAGCCGTCCAGATCTTCACCAGCACCGAGAGAGGGCTGTCCGCATCCATCATCCAGGATCAGTGGATCGATCCGGAGATGCTGTCGGGTATCGACACGACAGAAAATGATCTCATGGGACTGGGCGTCACAGCCGGAGATTTCAATGGAGACGGTTATGATGATCTGGCCGTCGGGATTCCACGATATGACGAGTCGGACCTCATCGATGCGGGTATCGTTCTGATCTTCAATGGATCCGGGGCCGGTCTGTTGATGAATACCTTCGCACGCTTCTGGCAGGATACGGATGGTATCGGAGGTGCCGCAGAGTCGTACGATTTTTTCGGTAACGAACTGGGGGCTGGAGATTTCGACGGTGATGGTTTTGACGACCTGGTCGTCGGTGTCCCCGGCGAAGCCATTGGAGATGTGAGCAGGGCGGGATGCGTTAACCTGATTTATGGATCGGCAGCAGGACTCACCGGCACGGGCAGTCAGATCTTCTGGCAGGGATGGAACAACGAGATCAAGGAGTTGGCCGAAGCCGGAGATCAGTTCGGAAGCGTAATCGCCACGGGTGATTTCAATCATGACGGTTATGATGATCTCGCGGTATCTGCCGTGGACGAGCAATTGTGGGGATCTTCCGGTGAGGTACGTGCCGGTGCCGTTACGATTCTGATCGGATCAGCAGAAGGAATCACAACCGAAAACGACCTGTTCTTCAGTGCGACGAACCCTGAGGATGGAAGCCGCGTTGGAGAAGCGCTGGCGGTTGGAGACCTGAATCATGACGGCTATGAGGATCTGATAATCGGCGCTCCGGGGCGTCACGCGGGAGGTGTGGAACGTTCCGGCGAGATCCTGATCAATTTCGGAAAATCGGGTGGGTTGAGCGAAATCAACCTTGAATCGCATCACCAGGACGATGGCCTTATTCCGGGGACCAACGAAGAATTTGACGATTTTGGTGCCGCAATCGCCTGCGCGGATCTCAATGGTGACGGGTTTGATGATCTGGCGATTGGCGTTCCCGGCGAGACTCTGGAAAAGCCAATATCGTTAACGAGAGCCGGAGCGATGATTACGGTGT
>CALFER010000051.1 GCA_937951895.1 uncultured bacterium | reverse complement strand
CCACCCCGGCGCTTCGCGTCGACATTTTACGGGAGGACCACCCCGGCGCTTCGCGTCGACATTTTACGGGAGGACCACCCCGGCGCTTCGCGCCACCCCTCCACGGGAGGGGAATTGGTTTTGCGACATGAAGGACGGTGAAAAGAGTATTTGTGGGGAGGAGCGTCTGGTGCAGCATGGAGATAAAAATTCCCCTCCTCTGGAGGGGTGGCAGGCGCAGCCTGACGGGGTGGTGCAAAAACGCGACACCAAAGCCTATATGTCACTTCCCTATAACTCCGCACTTCGTGAGCGTGCCCGCCGACTCCGCAAAGCCGGCATGTTCCATGAAGTACTGTTATGGAAGCGACTCCGGAAAAAACAACTCCATGGTCTCGACTTCGACCGGCAGAAGATCATCGGGAACTACATTGTGGATTTTTATTGCGCCAGTAAATCCCTCGTGATTGAAATCGACGGCAGAAGTCACGATAATAAAAAAGAATACGACCAGAAACGCGACGAGTACCTGCGATCTCTTGGCTTGCAGGTTGTGCATCTCAGGGCGGTGAACGTGTTGAAGGATCTGGAAGGAGTGATGCGGTATCTGGAGGAGATGTCAAATTGAACGAGTTGATTCCGATAGGCGAATAGAATCCGAAGCTTCATATCTTTTCGTCGCGGTATTTCCGGTTTTAAACAGCTGCGCCAAACATCGGCCGCAACAGACTTTCTCGGTCGCTGCTCACGAATTGCTGACAATACAGCTCATGATAATGCCCCCGCATCGCCAGTAACTCGGCATGCGTCCCCGCCTCCGCAATCCGCCCCTCCCGAATCACCAGTATCCGATCAGCCTGACGGATCGTGGCCAGTCGATGCGCGATGATCACACTCGTCCGGCCTCTCAACAAGACGTCCATCGCCCCCTGAATCGCAAATTCAGTCTCAATGTCCACCGATGACGTCGCCTCATCCAGTATGCAGATCGCCGGATCCGCCAGAATCGCCCTGGCAATCGATATCATCTGTTTCTGCCCCGTCGACAGAGGCTCTCCGTTCTCTTCCAATCGCGTTTCATACCCCTCCGGCAACACGCGGATAAACTCATGCGCACCGGCAGAACGCGCCGCTTCTTCAATCTCATGATCCGAAGCATCCAGCTTCCCGTACCGGATGTTTTCCAGGATCGTTCCACTGAAGAGGTACGGTGTCTGAAGCACAATCCCCATCTGCGACCGAATCGACTCGACTGGATAATGCCTGAGATCCACACCGTCGATTCGCACGACACCCGAGGTCGGATCATGGAACCGCATCAGCAGGTTTGCCAGAGTCGTCTTGCCACCGCCGGTCGGCCCGACAAGCGCCACTTTCCAGCCGGGCTGTATCGTCAGGTTGACCTGCGTGAGCACATCTACGCGGCCGTCATACGAGAAATCCACTTCATCGAATTCGACTCGACCCGCCAAACGCCGGATCGGCACGATCTTCGGTGCATCCCTTACCGTCGGCTGCATCTCGAGCAGGCGGAAGAGGCGTTCCGCACAGGCCTGCGTTTCCTGAAACTGCCCGAAGATTCTCGCGATATCCATGGCAGGTTCGAAAAATCGTCTGGAATACGAGATGAACGCGACGAGCGTACCGAGCGAGATGATGCCCGCGATCGAGCCCGAACCTCCCAAAGCGATGACGAATGCGCTCCCGACCGCGCCGATCACATGAATGATCGGAAGATAAATCGACGAAACCGATGCGGAATGCACGGCCGCCCGATACATCGAACCGGTCATCTCACGAAACTCGTCGTTCGATCGATCCTCCCGCGCCAGAGACTTGATGACACGCAACCCGGTGATGCTCTCACTGTAACCGGCCGTGATCTCCGAATTGATTTTCCGGACTTTACGCGCCAACTCCAGGATCGATTTCTGAAAAATCACCGACACGAGGATCATCGCCGGCATGAGTACCATCGACGCCAGTGCAAGCCTCCAGTCGACGATGAACATGGTGACGGCCATGAAAATCATCATCATGATCCCCCAGAGGAAATCGACTGCCGCCCACGTGACCGTCTCACCAACCCGCTGCGTGTCGCTCATGACTCGAGTCAACAGCCAACCGGCGGGAGTTTCATCGAAGAACGAAACCGATAGCGTCTGGAGATGCGTGAAGAGTTTGCGACGCAGATCCGCCACGAAACGCACACCCACCTTGCCGCTCTGGCGGATGAATCCCCAGACCAGCAACGACTGCATCGCAATCAACAGGATATATACCGATGATGCGAAATAGATTTCGGTCATATCTTTCACGGCAATCCCGCGGTCGATCGCATGACGGATCGCGAGCGGCATCAGAACATCGACTCCGGAAAGCATGGCCGTGATCCATCCGACAACGAGATAGGTTTTCCAGTAAGGCTTGAGCAGGCGAAACAGATGACGCCACAAGGCAGCATCAAACCGCTTGCTGAATTCGACTTCGCTGTATTTCATTGCTTGCATTCTCGATCTCCATACGCAAACGATTCATGCGCGTGTTCTGTATGTTCAAGAGATTTCGATACGCACCATCCCGATCGACCAGTTCCTCATGCGTTCCGATCTGAACGAGCCGGCCTCGCTCCATGATGGCAATCCGATCAGCGCCCGCCGCCGTGCTGAGCCGGTGCGTGACGATGATCGTCGTTCGTCCGGCTGCACCCTTCCTGACCGCCGAGCAGATCTCGGATTCGGTCTGCGTATCGAGCGCCGAGGTCGTGTCGTCCAGCACGAGGATCGGCGGATCGTTGACCAGCGTGCGCGCCAGCGAGAGTCTCTGCTTCTGACCGCCCGACAGCGTGATGCCGCGTTCGCCGACCAGCGTCTCGTATCCGTCCGGAAACGTCCCGATGAACCGATCGGCGGACGCCGTTCGAGCCGCCCGGCGGATGTCGCTCTCCGAGTGCTCCCCCGGCCCGAACGCGATGTTGTCCCGGATCGATCGCGAAAACAGACTGGCCTCCTGCATCACGAACCCGACCCGTCTCCGGAGCGCCTGTCTTGACATGTCACGCAACTCGATCCCATCGATCCGGATGCTTCCGCTGTAGTGGTCATGGAACAATCCGAGCAGACTGACCAGAGTCGTCTTCCCTGAACCGGTCGCGCCGAGAATCGCCAGTGTCTGCCCCGGTTCGATGGCCAGTGACACATTCGACAGAACTTCGTTGCTTCCGAACACCAGTGAGACATCTTCGAACTCGATGCTCCCACCGGAAGCATTTCCGTCAACATCCCCGGCAGCATCCTCCTCAACCGGAAGATCGAGCAGTTCCTGCACCCGGCCGATCGAGACCGTCGCCCGGCCCATCTCGCCCAGGAGCCGTCCGACGTGCCGGACCGGCCAGATGAGATACATCACGTAGCTGTTGAAGGCGACGAATGCCCCGAGCGTCATGTCACCCGAGATCGTCTTCACCCCGCCGATCAGCAGCACGATCACAGCCTGCATCATGCACATCAGATCCGATGTCGGCCAGAAGATCGAGTGGAGGCGGATGAGGTGCGTGTCCTGTCCGGCGAGGTTTTCATTGGCGGTATCGAACAGCCCCAATTCGTACGTTTCTCGCGCGAAGGCCTTCACAACCCGAATTCCGCTGAGGTGTTCCTGCACACGCGACGAAAGCGCCGCCTCAGCCTCATCATACTGCTCGAAACGGGAATGGATTTTCGAGAAGAAGAAGGCCGAGAAGATGAAGATGGGCGGGACGACGGCGAGCGCATAGAGCGCCAGACCCGGGTTGAGTGCCGCAAGCAGTACGCTGACGCCGATCAACAGACACAACGTGCGGGCGACTTCCGCGACCTGCAGACCGAGAAACCGGCCGATCGTGCCGATGTCCGAGGTCGCTCGCTGAATGACGTCACCGGTCTGGAGTGTCGCATGAACACCCATCGGGATATGCATGAGCCGCCCGAAAACCGCGTTGCGGAGATCGCGCACGGTGCCCTCGGAGGCTGACGCCGAGAGCCTTCCCTTGAAGAAAGTGAACAACGCTTCGAGCGCGGTCAGGGCAACGATGGCGAGCGCTGTCATGATGAGATTGCGCCGTGTGGCGATGCCGGTTTCGAGCGTATCGATGGCTCCGCGTATCAGCCAGGGAACGGTCAGTTGGAACGAGGTGGCGAGCAGGAGAGAGAGGGCTGCGCAGAGATATGTTGGTTTGTGGGAGCCGAGTAAACAATAAAATCGTTTCAATATGGGAAACATGGAATCCTCCAGTCAGGGCGATTGTAGAGGGCGGATCGCGATCCGCCCGTGCGGGATATCAGGATAATCCGGGGGCGGATCGCGATCCGCCCGTGCGGGGATCCTGCTATAAGGGGGTATTGGGTTTTTTGTTAGCGAGGATTGCTGCAGGAGACGCAGAACGATGAGTCGATCGTGAGCTGCAATCGGGTAAGTTGGAACATCATCGACGGCCTCCTTTCATTTGATGAGGGCTTCAATGGATATGTCGAAACAGGACCATAGTTTGGTAAGGTAAAACGAAAAGGGCGGATCGCGATCCGCCCCGATAGATAAGTGATATGTATCTTACTGATTCAGATCTTCGACCCAGAAGCCGAGGGTTTCTTCAAATTCTCGGCTGAACCCGTTCTGCTCATACCGGATCTTGCCGGTCTTGTCGATTGCGCAAATATACGGAATCCCGGTGATTCCATACGATTTTGCCACCTCTTCGGTACCCAGCAGCAGCGTCATGGCGAACTTCTTCTGTTCGAACAGCGCCTGGGCTTTCTTCGGATTCTGCTCCCACACATTGATCGAGTAAACCTCGACATTTTCGGGCTTCTTCGTCTTGCACCACTGATCGAGCGCCGGCATGGCCATCATGCAGGGACCGCACCATGTGGCCCAGAAATCGAGAATAACGATTTTGCCTTTGAGATCCGACAGCTTGACGGATTTTCCGGCGGGCGTCTTGAGTTCCCAGTCCGGGGCGTCCTTGGTCACCTTCGTCAGGAGCGCGGCGTCCTTCCGTTTCGCGGCACCCTTCGAATGAGCGGCCTTCATGGCCTCGATCGTTGTCGGCCATCGCGCATCTTTCTGCAGTGCTTCAAGATCCGAATCTTCGGCGGCACCTTCATGATCGTCATACCCTGCCGCCGCTGCCTTGTTGAGGGATTCGAAGGCTTTGTCGGCGTCACCCTTGAGCGCATAAGCGCATGCGAGATCGTAAAGTGTGTCGCTTCGGGTATCGAGATCCGGCGTGGCCGCATAGATTTTGATCGCTTCGTCATACGCTCCGACCATCAGCAATGTCGTGCAGAACATCGATTCCGAAATTCGGGCCTTGTCCGCCGCCTTGTACTGCCCGCGTTCAATCCCGCTCTGAACATACGATTCGACGGTGGATCGGGCCTTGTCGTAGTTGCCCGCACCGGAGTGAACTAAAGGCAGCAGTGACGGATCCGCCCAGGGCTGTTTCTCGGCAATGCCGATCTCAAGATCCTTCAGCGCTTCATCGTATTTCTTCGAATATATTTTCTGGAGCGTCAGGACGAGTTTGAGTTCATCGCGCGGGGACTGCATTCCGATCATCGCATCGAAATAGTGCGCATCTTTCGCCAGTGTTTTCTCAAGTTCAGGAACCTTCTTCGAATGGCTCATGCGAGGCGCGAAAAGACCCATCGTGTAGCCTCTCGCGAGCACGATGTAGCCTGCGGCATTCCCGGGCGCAAGCTCGATCAGTTCCCGCCCGGACGACACCATCGCGAGGGGATCTTCGAGACGTGATCCGGCCAGATACCGGAAGGTGACCGACTTCGGGTTCTCCGTGACCTTTGTCTTGATGAACTGGTCCAGCATCGCTTCGTCCTCGCGCCGGAAGATCCGCGCAGCAACCTCGATCAACTCGAGATCGGTCGCGTTTTCGATGTAATCCTTGCACAACGCGACGATCGATTCCGACTCCGTCTGCTGCGACATGCTCTGCTTGAATTCGGCGATCGTATACTCTTTCGCCGATCCGATGGCCGCGAGGGTCAGAACAAGTATACAACTCAGCGCGAGCGCGTGTTTCATGAGCAACCCTTTCTTCTGTTTGGTGTCAATCCGGTTCGGTCATTCCGCGATTTTCAGGCGGCTGAGACCAAAGTTCGAGAACTCGGTTTCATATTTCTGGCAGAATTCCTGATGTTTCTCGGAATGCTCCTCTTCCGTCATTTTATCGACCGCATCTTCTCCGATCGCATCGACCATATCCCGGCCGGCCAGCGACGAAATCAGTTTTCCCCAGAAAACGGTCTCCTCGAATGATCCGATCCGTTCCGGAATATCACTGAGTTCCTCGTCTTCCATCGAAACCGCCAGATGTTCGCCGCAATCGTCCATCTCGACCAGATCCTTGAGTCCCGCCGCCTGGGCAGCTTTCAGTATCTTCTGGATCAGATCGGATTCCTTCTCGATGCTTTCTTCGTCAACAAGTTCTTCATCCGCATAGGCATGAAGAACATAACCGGCGGTACTCAGGAAACCGAGCAGCGTTTTGAGTTCGTCTTTTGAAAACTGGAGATTGATCATGATCGGGATTCCTTTCCTTGAAGAGATCATCCCGATATCATGACGAGATTTCCGGCAAAGTCAATGTGAGGTGTCCCGTTTTGCCCGAATCAAGGCCAGCGATTGCTTCATTTTTCGATATCTGAAACCTCCCCAGAGAGCCAGAATCGTACCCGTCACCATGCTGACCGCGCCGAACACCGTGAACCAGATCGCGTTCGAGAAATGGATGAACGTCACACCAGCCAGGATCATGGCCAATCCGGTCCGGGCGTACGCCAGCAGCGTTCGTTCGTTCGCCAGAATCGTCCGATCGATCGCCAGTTCGTCCCGCAGGATCAATCGTTCCGATTCGAATCGTTCGTACGGTTCAATATTCATGTTCAAACTCCTTTCACCTCCCGGCACCCCGGTCCAGTCAGGCGACTGAATCCCCCCGGCATCGGCTCCGCTGCTATCTGCACACCGATCCGGTCCTTGAGCGCCTGGATGTGCGAAATGATCCCGATCAGTTTCCCGTCCCGTCTCAACCCCGCCAACGACTGCAGCGCGCTCTCCAGGGTATCGTCGTCCAGCGTTCCGAACCCCTCATCCAGAAAAAACGAATCGATCCGCACATTCCGCCCGGCCATCTGTGACAACCCGAGTGCCAGCGCCAGACTCACGATGAAACTTTCGCCGCCCGACAGGTTCTTCGAGGTCCGCTCGATCCCGCCCTGATAATTATCGATCACCACCAACTCCAGATCGTACTGCTCTTCCCGTTTGAGGAGGTAGCGGTCGGTGAGCCGGACGAGTTGCATGTTCGCGTGCGTGAGCAGGATGTCGAATGTCAGACCCTGCGCAAAATTCCGATACTTCTTGCCGCTCTCGGAGCCGATCAGTTCATGCAGCCGGTTCCAGCGGTCACAGATCATCCTCTGACGATCGCGCGCCACGACCCGCTCCGTCTGCTCGGCCCGCCCTGCCTCGTCCTGTGTCAGTATGCCGCGCAATCCGCCGATTTCCTGCTGAATGTCTCCGATGATCAACTGAACCTGTTTCTGCCGGGCAATGAGATCCTCGCGGGGACGTTCCGTCAGATTCCGGGCCTTCGTTTCAGCGAGTCTGCCTTCGAGATCCGCCAAACGCGCATCGAGTTCGTTGCGGCGTTTCTTCAACGCTTCGGCATGCGCTTTGAGCCGCTTCAGTGTCGCGTCATCAAGACGCGCCCCGCGATACTCCGGTTCATCCCGAAATCCCTTCGCCCGGAGCGTTTCCATGAACCGCGGTTCGATCCGCTCGAGACGCTCGCGGGCCAGCCCGAGGTTTTTCGCGTGTGTCGCGATGGCTTCCCGGCGCTTGAGCAGATTGTCTTTCGCTGCCTCGCTGTCCACACGCCGCTCTTCAACGTCCCGCTTCCCCGATTCGACTGCCTCAACGGCAACACGCTCTTCGGAATCGCAATCCCGCGCGCCGAAGAGTGCCTCCCTCCGAGCTTTTGCGCGCGCTTCATCTCCTGCCAGCGTGTCGATCTGACACCGGGATTCCGGGATCAGCTCGTCCAGTTTTTCGATCCCTCCCCTGAGATTCGCTCGCTGTTCGGTCAGCGCCCCGATCCGGGCTTCGATCTCCTGCTTCGATCGACTGGTCGCCTGCCACCGGGCCCAGCGCGTCCGCGCATCCGCCAGATTCGCGTCGAGCCGATCGAACTCCGGAACGAGTCCGTACGGGACGAGCAGTTGAGTCAACTCGTCGCTGAGCACCATCACGCGCGCATCGCTCGCGGTGATGTCATCGCCGAGTCTCCGGATGCGTTCCTGGACCGCCTGATGCTCTGTCTGAGCGGATTGCACCCGCATCTGCGCGTTCTGCAATTCGCTCATCCGTTCGATTTTTGCACTCTGAGCCGATTTCCGGTCGCGTTCGATCGCGTCGATCCTCTGGAGCACCGTTTCGGTTTCATGCCGTTTCTGCAGCAGGTTATCCGCCCGCGCGTCGAGCATCTCGTGTGTCCACGCGTCAGGCGGAGTTTCCGGTGCGAGCGACACGGCCAGGGATGCGAATGACTCGGCTTCCGCCAGTGCCTTGCTCCTGATGTCGTCGATGAGCCGCTTGTGATGGTGAATCTCACCGTCCACCCGCGTCATCTCGACTGTTGCTTTCTCAAGATTCTTCCTGGTTTCCTCACGCTGCCTGCGGGCCTCGTCCAGTGCCTTTCGGATCTCGGTCGGTTCCGGAATCCGTCCGTCCGCGAACGGATGATGCGTCGCGCCGCACAGCGGGCACGGCTCGCCTTCCTTCAACAGCGCGCGCTCGTCATCCAGATTGTGCATCCGGGTCGCGTGTTCATGTCGCTGTTCCAGGTCCCCGACGTTCCTGTCCTGCCGCTCGATATGGTCCCTCTGATCCTCGATCTGCCTGTCGAGCACCGCTCGGCGGGATAAGAGCTCCTCGATAATCCGTCCCTCACGGGCGATCTCGTCGGTTCGTTCCCCGGCCCGTTTCAGCGACTCCCGGAGCAGGTCGATCCCGCGGATGTTCTCACGGATCGTCTCGCGCCTCCCATCCCATTCGTCCCGGCCGTGCCCTGCCGACACCGTATCGAATTCCTCGTCCATGCGCTTGATCGTATCGTTCAGCTCATCCAATTGCCTCCGGGCGACAGCGACAGTCTGTTCAGCGGCGCGTTGCTGCGTGCCGAGCACCTCGAGTTCTCTGATCTGCCTGTCCCGTTTGTCAACCTGTACTGAGCGGGATTCGGCGCAATCCTTCCAGTCCCGGGATTTCAGTTCGATCGCCTTGAGATCCTCGCCCAGCGTCCCGTCGATCGAATGGGCCGTCAGATATGCATCGACATCCGTTCTCCCGCGCTCCTCACGATCCGCTTCCCGTTCCAGTTTCGCGATTTTTCTGCCGAGATCCGCCCGATCCTTTTCGGTTTTTGCCAGCGCCGTCCGGCTCGATTCCAGCTTCTTTCCGATCGACTCGATTTCCTGGTCGATCGGCCGCACGAGTTTCAGTGTTTCGAGCAGTTTCGCACAGGCGGTTTCCGTTTCTTTCAACGCGTTTTGTGCCGTTTCGAGTGCAACGAGTTTTTCCGCCAGCCTGGTCTCGGAAGCAGGCAACCCTGTTTCCAGTTCCTGTCTCAAGGTGGTCTGCTGAGCGATCTCGCGCCGGATGGCTTCAATCCCGGCATACTCCGCCGCCATTTCGGCCGCGCGTTCAGCCGCTTCCAGCCGAGCCGCATCGCCTGAAAATGCCTCGTTTTCGCGCCCCAACTCCGCCTCGGCCTTCCGGATTGCATCGAAATCCTGTTCGAGGGCCACGATCGCGTTGATCCAGTTCAGATGGTCTGTCAGCCGCACGATTTCGGATTCCCGGGCTTGCAGCTCCGTCGATCGTTCCGTGAGTTTTGCTTCGATCGCGTCGCGTTCGTCCCGTGTGAGGAGTTTCATACCGGCCAGCAGGAGATTCATCCGTTCGAGAGACTCGTTTTCCGTTCGTTTCCTCGCGTGAACGGCGCGAGAAATCTCTGAGTAGATCGCGGTTCCGGTGATCTGTTCGAGAATCGGTGCACGACTGTCCGGGCCGGCCTGCAGAAAGGCGGCGAATCCGCCCTGTGCGAGCAGCATCGAGCGCGTGAATCGCTCGAAATCCATCCCCGTGCAATCTTCGATCGCCCTCGAGACCTCGCGGATTTTCGATTCGATGATCCGGTTCGAATCCGCATCGGCGATCTCATGTTGTACCGGTTGCAGTTTGCCGTCCGGTTTCGCATAT
This sequence comes from uncultured bacterium, assembly GCA_937951895.1. Lineage (GTDB taxonomy): Bacteria > CSSED10-310 > CSSED10-310 > CSSED10-310 > CALFER01 > CALFER01. The sequence goes on along the minus strand of CALFER010000051.1, from coordinate 24,172 downwards.
GCCCTGCGCTGGCTCCAGTTGCATCGGAACCGTCCCTTCCGGGTGCTGAAGGTCACCTCCGAAAAACAGTCTCCCGTGCCGTGCGACATGATCGCGTTTTCCGAAGCCGAGATATCCTTGAGGCGTGGCGTGCAGCCGTAGAGCGCGAGACATATCGCGTCGAGAATCGTGGATTTTCCGGCACCCGTCGGCCCGGTGATCGCGAAGATGCCTTCGGAGGCGATTACGGGATCGGACAGGTTGATTTCCCATTCACCGCGCAGCGAATTGAGGTTTTTGAACCGGATGCGTTCAATCAGCATGCGGCGTCTCCTGTTCATTCCCGGCCGGCGGCGTAATTGATTCCCCGTCCGTCTCGCGAAGACTCTGAAGGATCTCGTTGTGCGCCGCGATCAGTTCGGCGCGCTGATCGGGGGCGATGTCGTTTGCATCGAGGCACCGGTCGAACACCTGCCCCGGATCGAGGTCATCGAGCGTTTCCGTCAGACCGCGCGCCGTCAGTGCGTTCCGGATGATCGCGCGGTTCCGGATGCGCAGCACGGCGAGTGCTGATCCCGCAACGGCCTCGTCGATCCGTGCAGCCAGAGATCCTTCGATTGCCTGCCCCGTGTAGTCGATTTCCAGCCATGCCCTGCTGCCGCGATCGATCAGGATGGCGATCTCCCCGAGAATATCCCGGAGTTCGCCCGAAATCCGGATCAGTTCCTGAAAGCGGGGGATTTCGCGGAGTTGAACATGGACCGTGCCGCCCATGAATTCGACGATCGCGACACTCTTGGCCGTCTTCGCCTCGTCGAAACTCATCGGGAGAGGCGCGCCGCTGTACCGGCGGGTGGTGTTCCCTTCGAGGCACTGGGCCTGGTGCAGGTGTCCCAGCGCGGCGTAATCGACCGAGGGCGGGAAAATCTCACTGCCGACGCGCGCCAGTGAGCCGACATACAGTTCGCGGACACCGTCGCCGTCGATTGTCCGGCCGCCCGTTGCGAAGAGATGGCCCATCAGCACGATCGGCACCCGCCCGGAGAGCCCCTCGCGGAGGTGTTCACCGGCGTCGATCACGTCCGTATATCGTTGCACGATCCCCTCCACCAGATGGCGGTCTTTGTCCTGAGCGGTTTCGCCCGGAATGGAGGAGCGGATGTCGCGGTCGCGGAGATACGGGATGGCGCAGACGATCAGTTCGGGGCGGCCGTCGGGCGCATGGAGCAGGATGACGTCGTCGGCGGGGCTCTGGGCGGACATGGCACCGAAGACGTGGATGTTGAGGTGTCTGAGGATGTCGCGGGGGGCGCTGAGAAAGGAGGGGGAGTCGTGATTGCCCGCGATGACGACGATGTGGCGGCAACCGGCGCGGGCGGCACGGGCGAGGAAATCGTAGTAGAGGCTCTGGGCGTGGGTGCCGGGGATGCCGGTGTCGAAGACGTCGCCGCTGATGAGCACCGCGTCGATGTGTTCCAGGGCGATCAGGTCGAGCATCCAGTCGATGAGCGCGGTGAATTCGTCGGAGCGCTTGCGGTCGAAGAGCGAGCGTCCGAGATGCCAGTCGGAGGTGTGCAGGAGTTTCATGAAACGGCTCCGGGTGACAGCGATCGGGAAACCGGAACGGGAGTCCCTGTCAGAAAATCGCACAGGCCGTGACGCGAATCAAGAGTGGCCGTTGCGGGCGATTGACACACGGGTGCTGCCGGGATACACTTTTTATACAAATAGGAAATATGGAGGAAAGGCAATGAAAAGTGAATCTGGCAGAATCCGAAATCGGGTGATTGGGCTGGCGTGCGCGGCGTTCTTGCTGGCGGGATCCGATATCCGGGGTGCGATCGATGTCGATATGGCGCTCAACGATCAGGGCTTCGTGTCGTTCGATCACTTCCGGGCGGCGCTGGAGTTGAACAACACCGGTGATGCCGTGTTCGACGCTCAGATTTTCGGGATTCTCGAAGTGGGCGGGCAGTATTTTTTCTGGCCCGAATTCACGCAGGACGTGCGGTTCGGGACCGAGGACATCGAAACGGGCGAGACCTCGATCGAGATCCTCGATTTCGATTTTCCGGACATCGACACGTTCATCCCGTTCGGGCCGATGTATTTCTGGGGCGCGTGGTACAAAACGCCGGAAACGTATGGATACGATGTGACGGAATTCTGGCTGGACGATGCGCACAAGTGGACGCCGACGCCGACACCGACACCGGTGCCTCCGACCGAGACGCCTGCGCCGACCCTGACTCCCACGCCCTCTAGCACGGTCACGCCGACGCAGCCCTGCACGCCGTATCCGGTCAGCGGGGCGATCACGAATGAAACGATATGGGGGATGACGTCGCCTTCGGAATGCGGAGAGTATCTCGTGGAGGGGGACATCACGATCCACGCCGGAGGAATCCTGTCGATCGAAGCCGGTGTGCAGGTTTTTTTCTCGGCGGGGACGCGCATGATCGTCGGAGGAACCGCGAGCGATGATGTCGGGACGCTGTTTGTCGACGGGACCGACGATGTCCCGGTCATTTTCACGGGCCAGACCGAAACGCCGGGGTTCTGGTCGGGTGTGCGGTTCAATCCGTATGCTTCCGCAGACACTCTGCTGGATCGTTGCCATATCCGATATGGCGGAACGATGACCCATCCGGGGGTCGTGATCGAGGGATCGGACGTGACGTTGAATGTCTGCTATGTGGAGCATTCCGCGGGAACCGGGGTTCAGGTCCGCCAGAATGCGTCTCCCACTCTGACGTATCTCGTGGTGCACGACAACGCGTTGCACGGATTCCATTGCCAGAATTCGGATCCCCTCATCCGCGCCTGTGACATCTATGCCAATGAATATTATGGCATTTTCATCGACGGTGCTCTGGGGGCGTATGTCGAGGATTGCGACATTCATCACAATCAGCTGTCCGGAGTGAAAATCAACGTGTCGGCGACGGACGCGAGTATTTCGGATACGATCTTCACGAGTAACAACGATTATGCGGTGCGGTGCTTCGCGAGTGATCTGGGTGCGATAACCGGGCTTTCCGGCAACGATAACCTGTATGATCTCATTTACGCGGGAGGGGATGCCATCACGGATGTTTCGATCTGGAGTCCCTCGACGTTTCCGATTCTGATTCATGGAGAGGTCACGGTTGCGGGAGTTGACGGTGAAACTGCCGGATTGATGCTTCAGGCGGGGCTCGATTTGAGTTTCGAGGCGACGTCGGGGATGACGATCGGATCGGTCAGCGTTGCGAATCCGGGGTATCTCGATGTGAACGGCACTGTCGCTCAGCCGGTAGAAATCGGACCGGATCCCCGGGAAACTCCATCGCCGGGGATGTGGAGGGGGATTCGCTTTTTAAGCGCGAGTGTGGATGCGCAGTGTCAGATTCAGCATGCCGTCATCGAGTTTGGAGGATCGGCGTCGAGCGGATTGATCGAATGTCATGCGGCGTCGCCGTCTATTGAATTCTGTGAGTTTTCCGAGAGTGCGCATGCCGGGATCCTGTGTGATACCGCATCGAGTCCCTCGATTGCGGACTGCGTGATCCAGGGGAATGTTACGTACGGCATTTTCTGTTCCGGTGCCGGGACGAATCCCGAGATCATCCGAAACGAGTTTTTGTTCAATGCGACCGCGATCTACTGTGCCTCGGGATCGCTGCCCGTTGTTTCGGGGACCGCTGAGACTGCCAATTCATTCGCGAATAACTCGAACTGGGCTGTTCAGAATGCCGATCCGGCGACATGCATTCCGGCATCCTACAATTACTGGGGGAGCAGTAACGGACCGGATGATGATTTGAGTGGTGTGGACGGGTGCGTGAATGCCGCGAACAACAACGATCCGGGGCAGAACGTATCGGAGGATGTGGATTATACGCCGTGGGCGGCTGCGTTCAATAGAGCACCAGCGCAATCGTCGCGAACCAGGTGTCCTCCACGTCGGAACTGACATCCGCGGCGTACGTGCTTCGTGTGTCATACTCGCGATTCGTGTCCGTTCCTCCCAGTACACGCAGCCAGATGCGATCGAACATGTTCCACTCGCCGCCGATCGCAGTCCGCCAGCTTTCGGCGGTAAACACCGTTTTACGGCGATGATCGTCATACATGCTCCATCGGTCCCCGGCGGGGTAGATCGCCAGGAACAGCCCCGTCCGTTCCGTCGACGCCCAGTAAACGGATGGCGAGGGCAGAACCAGCCGAACCGTCAGATCGTCAGCGGGACGCCAGATCGCGCCTCCCAGCGGATAGATGCGGGGCTTTCCGAATGCGGAATCGTACGCAACACCTGCTGACAGGGTCCATGTATCCGATAAACGGGATTCGACTCCGGCATGTGCGACGATTTTCTCCTCTCCCAATCGAGATGTCTGGAAATTGCTGTACAGACCGGGCATGACCGATACGCTCCAGCCCATCCGATCCGTCACGGGACGCATCAGCGCGGCGTACACTCCGAGTCCAACGAGATCCTCGGTCGTGAGCGGGAACACGAGATCTTCGGAATACGCCGGTTTGTAATCCGAAAAGGAGAATCGGGTCCAGCTCACGTTCAGCCCCGTGATGAAATGGAATGCACTGAATCGGGTGTGATAGACCGGTGTCGACAAGACGGTTTCGCTCATGTCGATATCCCCGACATCCTCCGAACTATACGGACTGGTGAAGGATACCGCTCCCGTGATGGTCCCTGACAGCGAGGCGGTCTCTTCGCCGAAACCGTGTGGTGAATCCTGCGCGAGAATCGATGGCGAGAGTGCGCAGAAGAGCACCGATATCAAGGATAATACGGGAATCCCGGTGCGCGGTCCGACCAGGGAGGTCATGGCACGGTGTGTGCCGGTTCCGCTGACGTCGGAGCGACCGGGGGTGCGATTCGATATTCGCCGATATTGTCGTCGTAACAGCCCGGCGCGCCCTGGAACACGGGTGCGTCGGCGATTCCGAGGAACAACCGGGTCGCGCCTTCCGGGGCGGTGAATGTCCGGGGAGCCGGAGCGCCGGTGTCGTCCTGCGTCATCCCGTTACCGATGTAGAACACCTGGCGTAAAAGCGGCTTCAGTTCGCGGAAGGATCTCCCCATGCCGCCTTCGGTAAAATCGAGTGTCTCGGGAGCGGCCAGCCCGCCCGGGTTGGCATCGTCGAGAAACACGCCGACCAGCGCGCCGCACTGGCCTTTGTAACCACTGATTCCACCCAGTCCCTCGATGTCGGCCGTCGCACCGGGATCGCCGTCCGGTTCGACCGCCGGTTTTTCGTTTCCGTAGAAATCGATGCCGCCCGTCGCATTGAACGTCAGTTTGCGTGATACCGGTATGGGATAGGCGATCGGGAAGGTCACAACCAGACTGCCTCCGCAATGCGTGATCGGGAACTCACCCGGATCGTCGCCCGGTTTGGGTATCGCAAGATCAGAGCGACCGGCCAGAAAGATCGCGCTCGTTCCGGGCACCGGAATCGGCTGGGCTGACTTGGATGCAGCATCGGTCGTCGTTTGAGGCGTTTGAACGGCAGGAGGCTGAGGGGGCGCCGGTGAGGTGGCTGCAACGGTCGGCTCGGATTTCTGAGTCGGCGTCGCCGGGGTTGTTGTTGGGGCTGAGCACGCCATGGTGAGCACCATCAGCATGCAGCAGAAGCAGGTGAGTGCGAATATCATCCGTATCGATGCGTTCATTGCATGATCCTCCATCCCAGGTCAATCGGTCCGGGTAAACGACATGAGTCCGTGCAGGGAACAGGATAAAGGATAGGTGCGCGGGATTCAAGGGGGGTGGGAGGGCACTGCACGGGACCCTCACCGGGATCCTCTCCCGGACGCTCGCGCCCCGAGTGATGCGTGCACAAATCGTGAGCTTTACCGGACTTGTTTTACCGATTATACTATCAGTCAGGAACCGGAATGACATATCGACTGCGGATTCAGCGAGCGGTCGCCTTCAACACAGGAGGTTCGTCATGATGCGAAAACCATCGGAATCGATCATTGCATGGGTTGTATCGAGCCTTGCGCTCATCTGGAGCGGCTGTGCCGGACTCCCTGTAAGCCCCGGACTGGTTGAAAACCCAGCCGACATGGTGGTCTACAATGCCCGTATCTTTACCAGCAGTCAGGCTCAACCGGCAGCCGAAGCGATGGCGGTCCGAGACGAACGGATCGTGTATGTCGGCACCGACGAGGGACTCGCCGGGTTCATCGGGCCGCAGACGCAACGGATCAATGGGAAGAACCGTCGCATCACGCCCGGGTTCATCGACAACCATTGCCACGTGCTCTGGATCGGCGGATTCGTGTATCTGATGCCGCCGGATCTCTATGCCTGCACGGATCACGCTCAACTCGCCGCCGTCCTGAAGCGACGTGCAGAATCGGATCCCGAAATGCCGATCATCGGGGGCATCGGCTGGCGCATGGAATTTGTTCCGGGAGGTGTTCCGAAAAAGGAGATTCTGGATGAGATCATATCGGATCGTCCGGTCATCCTGATGAGTTTCAGCGGGCAGGCCGGCTGGATGAACAGTCTCGCAATCCGCGAACTGGAACGCAGGAATCCCGTTGCTTTCGAGGAACTCAGTCCTGCACGCGATGAGAACGGCGAATGCACGGGAGAGTGCCGGCATTTTCACGCGATCAATATCCTGGATTTCTATTCCTTCGATGAACTGGGAACGAAAGTTCGGGACGGTTTTCGCGGATCCATCCGGAACACGCTGGACGAGGCGCTTTCGTATGGCGTCACCGCGATGCACGATGTGCAGTTGTACAAGGAGTTTCTGCCTTTTCTGATCGAGTTCAAGGAATCCGGAGGATTGGACAATGTGCGGATTCGGGGCGCTTACTACATTCCACCGGAGCGTCTGGAAGACGAACACCAGTTGCGTGAGGATCTCATGAAATGGAAGCAGTATGGCGATGCCCATAACGATCCTCGCTTCAATATGGGTGAATCCGTGAAGTTTTACATCGATGGCACGCCTGACAACCACACCGCCTTCTTCTCGAAGGAGTATCTCAATGAACGCGGCATGCTGGGCGAACCGGTCTGGACGGAAGAGGATTTTTGCCGGGTGGTCGAGATCGTGGACGATTTAGGAATACAGGCTTGTACGCATGCGAATGGGAATGCCGGGATACGCCGGGTGGTCAATGCGTATGAACACGTGATCCATCGGAGTCCCGACAAGGATCTGCGGCATCGCGTCGAGCATTGTGAGTTTCCGGATCCCCTCGACATCGAACGGATGGGTCGGCTGGGAATTCCCGCCGCCATGCAACCCGTTCATTTCTATGGCGACCGGATGGTCGAGGAGGGTGTCGGCATAGATCGGATGCAACACTACATGCCCTGGCGGAGTCTCGAAAAGGCCGGAGTCCGGGTGAGTTTCGGAAGTGACTGGTGTGCCGGCCCCAACAACCCCTTCTACGGTCTGCTCATCAGTTCGCTCAGAATGAACTACAAGGGCGACGACGACTGGAATGAGACCGAAAAGATCAGTCTCGAAAGCGGTATCCGCCATTGGACGATCGATTCGGCTCATGCGCTGCACATGGAGAACGATATCGGATCGATCGAGGTCGGGAAGTTTGCGGATTTCGTCATGTTCAATCAGGATCCCCTCGGGATCAACTCCTGGTGGTTCCTTCTCACGCATGATCTCGAACTGGGTCAGATGGATCGATTCGTCGACATGACGGTCGTCGGCGGCCGTATCGTGTTCAAACGCTGATGCCGGACGATGGGTATCAATTTCAGTCATTGGGATACCGGCGTATCGCATCGCACGTTTCATACCTTCCGATTCCGAATCGCGGATGCTGCCGGGATTCCCCTGCGCGATCTGATCGATACCACCGAGTGGCGTGACGGGCGGCTGGACGTCACGCGACGTGCCTCACGTGCATGGGAGGAGTTCACCGATCCGATCGTATTGTTTCTGAAAGCGTTCGATACGGAAGCCTCGTTCACGCCGCAGCAATGCCGATCCATCAAGCGTCGATTGCAGGAAATCGCTTCCGGCATGCATGAGTCTGAGGATGAGTGGGTCAGGGTCATGGCATTTGATCTGGCGACAGCCATGTCCATGGCCTCGTTTATGAACGAATCATTCACGTGGATCGGATAAAAAAATCTCCCGGTGAGTGACACCGGGAGATTCATGAGAGGAGAAGCGCCGGCTTACTCGTGCCAGCCGAACGTGAATGTCGCCAGAGGATCGCTCATCAGTTCGGTCATTGTGCTGTTCGTCAGCGCCGCCCACCAGATGATGCCCGCCGCACTGCCGGCACCCGACGGCCAGGCGAACTCGGGGATCACGAATTCCGTGGTCGGGACCGGTCCGGGATCGACCAGCTGATAATCCATCGCTGTCGTGAAACCCGGCCAGAAGAAGTAGCTTCCCCACACATCGAGCAGGACGAAGAGAGGCATGTCGTATTGCTGGGTCGGCATGCTGTATTTGACCTGGCAGAAACAGGTTTCACCCGGCGTGAAGTCCGTATCCGGCATCACGATCAGAACCGTTCCCTTTCCACCGGAGGGGGTCGCGGTCGGCATGGCGGGTGTGTTCGTCGGTTCACCAGGGGCGGTTGTCGGAGTCGGGGATGGGGGCACGGGTGTGTTCGTCGGAGATCCCGGTTCGGCTGTCGGCGTCGGAGAAGGCGGTTGAGGGGTGTTCGTCGGCTCACCCGGCTCGGTAGTCGGTGTGCGGGTCGGAGTGGGGGTGTTCGGTCGAGGCGTGGGTGTGTAGGGCGAGCCATCGATGAAAATCAGGCGGTCTTCATCGATCAGATTGATTCCGACGCCGATGCGGTCATTGAGAGTATCCCAGTCGGCTTCGATGACGGCGTTGGTGCTGTATCCTTCGAGACCCTGGATGATCGAACCGACCCAACCCCCTGCCGATGGGCGGATGCAGTAGTAATGATTCGCCATGGCGGCAATAAAATAGAATTCAACTTTCGCACCCTGTTTTGATTGTAAATACATGTTATCCGGCGAAAGTTGAATGAAAAAACTCAACTTTCGCCATAAAAACATCCATATACATGATAAATTTGATCTGAGCATACTTGAGTCTGTTTCGCGTTGGCACAGGTTTGCGTTAATTGAATCCTTAAAAATTATGATTTCGCCTTTAAAATCAATGTGTTATCTGGGTGCGAAAGTTGAGATAGAAGTTATAGGTCGTGATGTATTCGTCTTCCGCGAGCGCCATATCGACAGCGTCGATCGAACTCCAGTCGATGACCTCCTGGTCGTACCATTCGATCACTTTGTATGCATAGCGCAGAACCTGGTTCCCCGGCCCGCTCGCATCGACAAAACCGATGACCGGCGTTGCATACAGAAAATCCAGTTCCAGCCAGGTGCAGTTCGATACATACTCGAAGGCTTCTTCGATCTGATACGTATTGGTACCGGTTCGCGTCGCATAATAGATGCACTGATCGGTCTCGTCGAACCAGGCGAAGTGCGGCAGGCCATCCTGTCCCATCTTGATGTCGAACTGCTCGATCATGCGGGTATTCGACATCCGGTCGATGGTCTCGACCAGCCAGGAACTGGATGGGTTTGAGATGTACTTCAGATCGCAATGGTTGTTTCCGGGGGTGTCGTAATTGAAGGCGAGTTGAAACGTCGGTCCCTGCATGTCAGCTTTGACTTTTCGAGCGCTCGATCCGCCCGGAATCGCACTCGGAGTCGTCCATTCGTCAGCAGCATACAATGAAAACCGCAAGTCATCGTGGTAGAAATCGTAATAGATGCAAACCGGCATCGAATTGGCATAATCGATCGTGTTCCAGGCGTAGTACGGCGCTTCGACTGCGACGATGTTTTCGGTCCCGAACGATGTGGTTCCTCTCTGAAAATCCTTGATCATCTCATCACTCATGTCACCGAAAGTCAGATGAAACACACCTCCCGGTGAGCAGTTCAACTGCATGTGGCTGCACGCATCCGTATCGACCGGTTTTTCGGCGAGCCAGGCGATTCCGGCCGATTGTGCCAGCGGGATCGGCGCCGCGAGTATCACCAGCAGAGCAAACAGTTTCCAGTTCATTGTTCTCCTCCTTTAAAATCTCGACGTCATGTCGATGTTCAGGTCCAATGCCCATACAACGGGGCTGAACGAAGAACTGCACGGTCTCGCCTTCCTGAGGTTCTTATGGTAAGCTGAAACCCTCGAAAAGGAGCCACGACATGGAACGCAAGACTCTCCTGCGAAAACTCGCACGAATCCGCACAACACGCGACCTGACTCAGTTGATCGACCACATTCCGGCTGCGGCGCGACTGATGCTGGAATGGATTCAATCCGACACAGCCGGCGTCTGCGACGATACCGCCCGTCTCGCTGCAGGCTTCCGACCGGACTGTCATGCGGACGACGAGTGGAAATCGGACAGCAACCTTCCCTTGATCGATCGCCTCCTGTATCTCAAATGCTTCACGACAGGGGATCCCGTAATTCGTCTGTGGAATCTGTACCACCTCACGCGCATGCTTGCGTCTCCATTCCCACTTGCCGGTGCCTGTCTCGACCTGATCGACCGGAAGACTCAGGAATTCAGTGTTTCGGACCCGAAGCTGAACGATGTGCTGAAGCTGCTCAAAGGCGTCAAGGTGCTCGCGTGGCGGACAGTTGCGGTTCTGGATCCCTTCAATCATGCCGCCGCAGCGCTCGCGTATGCGGAAGGAATCGAGCCGGCCGAGCTTCGAACATTGGATGAGCAGCTCTGGGGTGAGGTGATGTTGTCCTGGGCGAATATTTTGCTCTGGCAGGTTCGCGGCGAGCTTTCCGTAGTTCGCGAACGGGCCATCGGGATCCTGCACGAGGTGGAGGTGTTCGTCTCTGCCGATATGAAGCATCGGCTCTGGGTCACTCTTTACAATACCATCGGGAATGCCTATGACCGCCATATTACCGGTGATCCGGTTGAAAACTATGAGAAAGCGATTGCAAGCTACATGAAGGCCGAACAGGCGCTTCAGTCGGATCTCACATCACCGTCCTGGGCCTCGAATCAGAACAATCTCGGATTGTTGCACCGGAAGCGCATTCGAGGCGACAAGGGTGAGAATCTGGAGAAATCCATCCGATATCTCGAAGCGGCGCTCGAGGGGCATCTGCGATACGGCAGTCCCATGCATGCTGCGCAGACCATGACCAACCTGGGAGTGTCGTATACCGAACGGGTTATGGGAGACCGAGCCGAGAATCTCGAAACGGCCATCCGCTATTATCGACGGGCGCTCCGCATTCTGACTCGGACCAGATATCCGGGGTATCACGCCTGGACCAGTCACAATCTGGGAACGATTTATCATTACCTCAGGAAAGGCAGCCGCGGGCGGAACATCGAACGGGCGATCGCCTGTTATCAGGACGCGCTGACATTTCGCACGCGGGACAAAAATCCGCTCGAATGGGTGATTTCAACCCGCAATCTCGCACTCGCGCTCCAGATGCGCAAACGAGGCGATCCGGTGCACAACCGCGATCAGGCGGTGATGTTGTTGCGCGAGATTCTTCCGGCGACTCCGCGCGATCGCCTGCCGGTCGAGTGGGCCCGAACAACGGCATTTCTCGGCCAGGCGCTCGGAAGGGGATACCCGGGCGATTCCGCCGGGCAACTCGATCAGGCGGCCGGTCTGCTCGCGGAATCACTCACGGTTCTGACTCCGGAACGCCTCCCGTTCGAATCCCGGCAGGCCGCATTCGCACTCGGATGCGTTCACATGCGACGGCATTGTTACGACGATGCCGTGTCGGCTTTTGAGACGGCGATGCGTGCGGATGAACACCGTTACCGACAGTCGTTTCTGGGCCGATCGCAGGCTGCGGAAATCAGTATCGGGTCGTCCATCTATTTCAATCTGGCGCTTTGCGACGCACGTCTCGATCGTCCGATCGACGCTCTGAGACACCTCGAGAGAGGCAAACTCAGGATGCTGTCCGAACGTTTTCAACTCGATCGCGTGCGCTTCGACCGGATACCCGAAGACGACCGCGTGCAGTATCAGAAACTGGCGGATCGCCTGCGAGCGCTCCAGATCGAGCAGTATATTCCATCACGACCCATGTCGGAGATCATCGATGAGACTTCGGGAGTCCGGCGGAATCTGGATGAGTTGATCGTCCAGTTTCAGAAGAAAGAGCCGGATTTCATGCAGGCCGAGATCGATGTCGAGGACAATCTGGCGCATCTCGCACGGGATGCCGCAATCGTTCACTTCGACGTGACGGAATTCGGAACGGCCGTCTTCCTGACGCGAATGGAGGAGGGGACACTCCGGGTCGACTATGCGATCAACGACATGTTCACGGTCGACACCCTCTCCCGATTCATGTCGCTCTGGTCGCGCGGTCAACTGGCGACGCGACGGATGCGCGACACGAACCGGGCGGAGGATATCCGGATCGATCGACTCATGAAGAGACTCTCCCGTGAACTTCTCGCACCGGTCGCTCATCTGTTCCGGCAGGAATTCCACCGTGTCGTTCTGGTTCCCCATCTGTCGATGCATGTGCTGCCGCTGCATCTTCTGCGGATCGGCCAGGGATCCCGCATCCTGTGCCTGGACCGCATCGTGTCCTATCTGCCGAGTCTCGCGATCGAGGCATTTTTCGCGGGTGGCGACGCGCGTCCCGCCAACACGTTCGTCGGAGTCAGCAATCCGACACTTGACCTGAGATGGGCGCAGCATGAAGTGGAGCGGATTTCGGCATTTTTCGATGAGCGGAACCGGTGTGTGCTCAATGGATCGGATGCGTCCTGCGAGGCTGTCCGGACCGTGATCCGGGACGCCGGTTACATTCATTTTGCCTGCCATGCCCGATTCGACGCCGACGAGCCCTACCGGTCGTGTCTCGTTCTCGCGCCGTCCCACGATTCAAAGCGAGCGCTCGCCGATGAAGCGCGGGCTTCGGACAGTCGCGTGATCACGATGACCATCGCGAACGAACCCCTGATGCTCTCGGAGATCTTCGCCGAACTCAAACTATCCGGAAAACCGCTGGTTGTCCTGTCTGCATGCGAATCCGGGTTGACGGTGCAGGAGACCGTCTCCGATGAGTTCATCGGGTTTCCGGCCGGGTTCCTGCTGGGCGGAGCATCGGCGGTGCTCTCAAGCCTCTGGAGTGTCGATGACGAAGCAACCAGCCTGTTGATGGAGCATTTTTACCGGAACATGATCGTATACGGTGAAACCCCCGATGAATCGCTGTCGCATGCGCAGAAAACGGTGCGCGAGGTTCCGGGATTCGAGAACCCGTACTTCTGGGCGGGATTCAAACTCACGGCTCCCTGATCACGGCTCCGTCAGGGGCAGTCCGACCACAAGAATCGCCCAGAGTTCACCCCTCACGAACAGATCTGCGGGGTGCTCCGACAGTTTCAGTTGCAGTCGCGACACGGGGGAGTCGTCCGATTCGATCGTTCCTCCGATCCAGATCGACTGTGCACCGATTCGCCGGAGCGCCGCACGAGATCTCTGGCTTTTGCCGGTAAACATCGTGCGGAGCATGCGTTCGATACGCGCAAGATCAGGCGGGATCGGAGGGGGATCCTGCCGGCACACGCTGAGGATCGTTTCTCGCGGACACAACCCGAACCGCACTTCACATCCTGCCAGCGAGCGATAAAAACCCGACAGAACAAGCCGGCTGGAGCCGAAGTCCGGGACGAGGCTGCAGTGTTCGATCGTCAGGTTGTTTTTTGCGAGATCATCCTTGCCGAGGTTGATTTCGAAGATCACCATTTTCAGCGTGATCGGAACTTCTCCGGCAAGTCTCGTGGCCGCAACAGCCGGTAACGGCATTCGTGCCGGGAGCGCATCGATCCATCCCGCTATCATCTCTTTGAGGTGTTCCCAGCGGGCCCGGCGGGTGATGCGGGCGAGCAGCCGGTTCCATTTCGGTTCGCGATGCGCATCGATGCATTCGGCCCCGGTGTGGCGGATCTGAAGGAGGCGGCGGCAGTGATTGCAGAAGGCGATGTGTTCGAGTTCCTCCGGGGACAGGGCTTCGGGAAAACGGTCGGTCCAGCCGGCATCCGGGCAGTCTCGGTCGGAGCATTCGGCCTGCATCACGCGTGCGGCACCGCCGAGCAGTCGGAAGAGTTCGCGTGTCGTCATGTCGAGGTCACCTCTTCGGCGAATGCTTCGCGTACCCGCTTGAATGCTCTCGCGATCAGGCCCCGGACAGATTCGAAACCCAGATCATACGTCGCGGCCAGTTCCTTGTAAGTCATGCCGTTTACGAAGCCCCAGAAGCAGAGAAACTGCTTGGGAGTAAAGGCGTGACGGGTGAAGGCGAGAATCCGCATGATCCGGTCCCGGGCATCGAAACCGGTGAAATCATCGTTTTCGGAGCCCGAGGACCAGTGCTGAAATGCCAGATAATCCATCAGCGCATCCGGCGTGTCCGTGTCGGAATCCGCCTGCATGTCGCCGACGCTGGATTCATATCTGCGGGATGCTCGTGCCAGCATGTCGAGGCAGATGTTCTTGTCGATTTTGAGAAGATAGTTGCTGACTCTCGAGCCCTCGCGCGCCTCGAAATGCCCGGCGGATCGCCAGAGCCGCAGGAACTTCTCCTGCACCGCATCCTCGGCATCCGACGCATTCTGCAAAAACTGCATGTCGAATCGCCAGGCCTTGCTCAGAAAGCGCCGTGACAATTCCTCGAATGCGCTGAGATCCTTTTCGGCGATGCGCCGAAGCAGCTCCTCATCCGAAAGAGCGGCGGGATCGATATTGCGTGGCCGTTGTTTCACGAGCGTCTCCATCCAGTAAAGGGGCATCGGCGGATCACCTCCTTATAACTAAACGGCGCAGAAATGAAAACAGCACTCGTGATTTTTAGTTCAGTGCCAGCCGAACTCCGCGAGGTCATAATCGATGAGATCCATGGATTCCGATCGGACGATGCCGCCCCAGAATCGAATGCCGCTCGCCGCACCGACATCCGCGGGCCAGACGAAATCGAAGAGAGTGTCTGTCCTGACCGAAACCGGATCGATGTGGCGGAGGGTGCTTTCGGGCGAGGGTGTCCAGGAAGGCGCGAACCAGTAACTGCCGTAGACATCCAAAATGACGTACTCGACGGCGTCGACGGGGGATGCAGTCGTATTGCGGATCGAACGAATCAGCCTGAAGCTGTCTCCGGCGATGAACGTGAAATCCGAAATCGACAGGTCGTACCAGGTGTCCGGGCGCTGTCGACCCGCGAAAAGGTCTCCGGTCAGAACATCGAAGAAACTGATGTTTGCCTTGCCGAGGGGATCGAACGCGAGATCACAGGCAGTGGTCTTGACCGGTCCCGGATGAATCGTGATCGTCCGCCAATGGCCGTCCGAGTCGGTTGTGGCGTATCGAAGTGTCAGAGAGGCGTTGTCGTGGAACAGCACGCAGGGCCGATTGGACAGATCGAAATCGAATGCGAGCCCGGCGGTTGACAGATCGACGACGTCCACCACGACCGATTCCCAGGTCGCTCCGGTGCGTGTCCGGTAGCGGATCTCCGCGGTCGTCTCGTCGTAGCTGACCATACAGGGCTGCCCCACATGATCCACCGCGAGTTTCGGATGCAGTCCCGTATCGGTCGCGGAATCGATTGCCTCGAAAGCCCATCCCGACGTGTCGCGATATCCGTATTTCAACCCCTCCAACTGGCTGTGGTAGCAGATATGGAGTCCGTCCGATGGATCGAATGCCGTGGAGATCGAATAGCCGGAATCCGACGCGATCGTCTCGATCTGCCAGTTGGCCCCGGACAGCGTCGCGTGCTTGACCACCGCTTGGTTCGCATCGAGATAGACCACGTGGGGTCGATCGAGACTGTCGAAGGCCATGGCACTGGTCATCTGAGTCATGTCGGAGTCGTCGATCGTCGACAGCGTCCATCCCGTTTCCGATTCGCCGGCATAGCGGAGGTTTGCGATGTAGCTGCCGGATTCGAGCATGGAGTAGCATATTCCGGAGAGGTAATTCGAATCGACAGCCGCCGACATCTGGCCGCCGGATAGCGGGTCGGCATCGATCACGGAGGTGCTCCAGTTCGTGCCATCGAACCGGCTGAGATAGACTCCGCCGAGTGAAGCGTCATTGAATGCAAGGATCGGATCGCCGGCGCTGTCGAGACTCAAGGTATGCCCCACGCCGTAGATGGCTCCGGTATCCACGATGTCCGTCTCCCATCCGGAACTCGACGGATGTGTGAACTGGAGCGCACAGTCGTCGGCGTCAAAATACGAGAATTGCGGTGTGCCGGTTTCCAGGAGTGTGATCGAGAGATATAAACCGGGGTTCCCGAGGACGTTCAGGGAGTGGCGATCCCATGTCAGACCGTTGAACGTGGCGTAGCGGATACGATGCCCGGCGGTCAGATCGAGATACGCGATGACGGGCAGTCCCGAGGCGGGCAGACGGATCGACGAGTAATAGCCGCAGGATCCCGAGTCATCGACCACCTGCGGCGCTCCCGGCCAGCCGCCCGGACTGAACACAACGTATCTCAGTGCAGCGTCGGCTCTGTCCATGTAACTCAGATGCACATCGTCCTGATCGCTCACCACCATGTCGAGGTCGGAGCCGACATCCCCCGAGTCGTCCACAGGATGGGAATGCCATTGTGTTCCATCGAAGTACAGAAAATACAGGACCGAGGCATTCGAGGGGCCGTGGCTGAAGGCGATACGGGGCATCCCCTGATGGATCTCCATGGCGATTCCGTTGAGAGTATCCGGGACATCGGCGAGCGACTCGACGGCCCACTCGGTTCCGCTGATGCGATGCGTCACGAGAAGCCTGCCGCTCGCGTAATCCACGAAGGCGATCCAGGGGAGGTTATTCTGATCGAGTGCCATCGCGAATGGGACGGCGATGTCCGGTCCTGATACAACGGACCGGATCGTCCATACTCCATGGAATCGATGGGCATATTTGATGCTCCGGAAGAGACTGTCGAAGTAGGCGATATGGAGATCATCCGGACCGGAAACGCGAAACGAGGTATAGCGGCCTGTCTGAGGTGCCGGATCGACGATTTCCGTCTGCCAGATCTGTCCATCCCGCCAGGCGTGATACAGATGGTCTTCGCCGTAGGCGATATGGGGGGTTCCGGCGCTATCGGTGATCTGGCTGCGCGGTCCCATCAGCGAGAACGAGTGGGGGGCGTGAACCGCGTCGATGAACCATGACGCGAGGGTCAGCGGCGTGACGCTCACCGTCATGAGCAGGATGACAAACAGGGGGAATGCTTTCATCGGGAGCATTTTCATGGGAGTCTCCTCGATCGTGAAGATTTTGAGAACACCCTCTTATTATACCGCGACCGGGGAGGAATAAAAATGCGTGCGCGCAGCCTATCCGATTTTTGAGGCAAGAAGCACACGATCGATGGCGGGTGCTTCCACGGGATGATCGGGTTCAGGCACCGAGAACGAAACCCACACGATGGAATCTCCCATGTCAATGTACAAACGGTCAATCACGGCACCGGTGCCGACGTCGAGAGTGACTCGGATCGCGTCATGATCGCCGAGCCGAATCTGTGTTCGCGAACGCACCGTGGCGCTCCACTCGGCTGACATGGCATCGGCCCGGTCCACGAAGCGAATCCCGTCGAGCGGTTCGATCATGAGAATGCCCGTCGAGTCATTCCGATGACACATCTGCGATGAATCGAGCACCCAGCCTGGGGGGATCGGCACGGAGACCTTTTCGGCGCGGAGCTCCATTCGAGACGATCCGATCGACGATGGTCCGGAACAGCCCGTGATGGCCATGATAAGTATCATTGCGATTAGAACTGCCGTGTTGCGGTTCATGATGATCATCCTCCCTGTCGAAAGCGACTGTCGGAATGACAACCGACTGTCAGCGGGAATCTGCACGTATGGAATTGTCCGGGTGTTCTTTGTCTGAGCCGCAGATGCAGTGTGTGTGGCAGTCTTCGTCCCGACAGGAGTGTACCTCGACAGTGATGTGCTGGAGATTCGGGAGAGTCGTGAGGCGGCGGGTGTAATCCGAGGGTGATCGGGCTTCGCCGGTGACCACCGAGACGATCGCGGCGGCGTCCACCGATCCGACTCGCCAGACATGCAGATCGGCGACGCGGCTGTCTCCGTCCGATTCGATTGTCTGTCGAATGGTGTCCGACATCGCCCGTTCGATTCCGCCGTCGAGCAGGATGAGCGCCGTGCTTTTGATGAGTTGAAGCGCCCAGCGACAGATCATGATCCCGCCCAGCACGCCGACGATGGGGTCGAGAGCCACCCAGCCGGCGTATTTCCCAGCCGTCAGGGCAACCAGCGCAAACACGCTCGTCAGGGCATCCGCGATCACATGCAAGTATGCCGCGCGAAAACTGTGGTCATGCTCCCGCCCGTGTTTTCCGCTCTCCCCGTTGTCGTAATCGTGCTCGTGCTCGTGCTCGTGTCCGTGCTCGCCTCCCCCGTGCAGAATCCGGATACTGACCAGATTGACCGCCAATCCGATCGATGTGACCAGGATCGCCTGATTGAATGCGATTTCGACCGGATGGACAAACCGCATGATGGACTGCCAGATCATGAGCACGGCTGCCGAGCCCAGGAACAGGGCGCTCGAGTAACCTGCGAGGACGCCGAATTTACCGGTTCCGAAGGCGAAGAGTGTGGATTGGCTGAAGCGGCGGGCCAGGACATAGGCGGCGTAGCTGATTCCGAGCGCGAGCGTATGGGTTCCCATGTGCCAGCCGTCGGCGAGCAGGGCCATGGAGCCGGTGAGGTATCCGAAGATAACTTCGGCGATCATGGTCAGGGCGGTGAGGATGACGACGTAGAGTGTTCGTCGTTCATTTTCGATGCTCATCGAGCCGAATTGATGGGAGTGGGTGATGGCTTGGAGCGTGGCGGAGTGGAGAGGTGGTTTGGGTTGGCGAGTCATGTCAGCGGGCCTTTCGGAGGGTTTCGGTCAGTTCCGATATGAGGGTTTCGCGTGGGGTGTCGGAAGCGAGGCCTGTGCGGACGCAGTGTTCGAGATGATCGGTGAGGATTTGGTTACGGACGCCGCGGAGTGCGCCGGTGATGGAGTTGATCTGGCGGAGAATTTCGATGCAGTCGTGATCGGATTGGATCATGCGGGTGATGGCGCGGGTCTGGCCTTCGATGCGTTTCATGCGGGCGATGAGTTTCGATGTGTCGCGGGCGTCGGTGCATTCCTTCATTCCGGGCTCCTTCGGGGGCAAGGTAGAGGATACCCCCATACCCTATATTTGTATCAGGCATTCCCCGCAGAATCAAGCCCATCTTCGTTTCGTTCTTTTCATCCCGATCGGGCTGAGCGGAAGTCGAAGCCCGGGTCGGTCATGCACGCATCCGCCGATTACGCCGATTACACCGATTACTTCAGTCATTCCCGGGATTTTGAATTAAAGGGACACCTTACTTAATTCGATGAAGAGGGCGATACTCGGCTTCGCAGGTAAGACCAAATCTCATCCCGATCGGGCTGAGCGGAAGTCGAAGCCCGGGTCGGTCATGCACGCATCCGCCGATTACGCCGATTACACCGATTACTTCAGTCATTCCCGGGATTTTGAATTAAAGGGACACCTTACTTAATTCGATGAAGGGGGGGGAGCGGATTCCGGCAGAAGCGGGCTATGTATTCGCCGCTTCGGATCTGATATCGTGCTCCGCCGGAAGAAGGGGGACACGTTCATGCCGGTTCGACCGACCTTTCTCGAAGGACTCACACTCTCCGCCGACATCATCGGCCAGATGGGCATCCTGGTGCTCGCAGGCTACATCCTCGTCCGCCGCCGCTGGATCTCCCAGGATACGCTCACCGACCTGACCCGCCTGCTCATCGATATCATCATCCCCAGCGCCTTTATTCTCTCGATGGCCCGCTCCCTCAGCGGCGAGTTGCTGGGCGACGGCCTGACTCTGGCGCTTATCGGCGCGATCTGGATCGTTTTCGCTTACACACTCGGAACCCTGTTCTTCCGTCTCGCCCCCGGCCCTTCCGCGCCCAAAAACCGTGCCGTCACCGCGATGATGATGATCCAGAACGGCATTTACCTGCCCCTCCCCGTCATTCTGGCCGTGACCCCGCCCGCCATGCGGGATCAGGCGACGGTCTACATATCGATCGCCGCGATCCCCTCGATCGGTCTCATGTGGACGCTCGGCGTGCTGCTCCTGTCCGGCCGGCACACTCCGGGTTTCCGCGAGCAACTCCGGCTGATGTTCAATCCACCCCTCATCGCGTTGCTTGCGGGGATCGCCGTCGCCTTCATTCCGGGCATTCCTGAGGCCGCACGCGGGGTGGAGGGATCCTTCCGGCCGCTGCGGATGCTCTTTTCCGTCATGGGATTTCTCAGCCAGATGCTCTCGCCGATGGCCATGCTGATCCTGGGCGGCTTCATCGCGGGCAGCCGACGCACCGAACGTTGCGCCATGCGTCACGTTCTGCCCCTGATCATCGTCCGGCTGTTTCTCATCCCGGGCCTCGTGTATCTGCTGATCCGCAGCGGAAGAATCGATCTGCCGCCGCTCGCGCTGACCGCACTGCTGCTGATCGCGTCGGCCCCGAGTGCGACGAATGCGTCCTTGATCGCGCGGCGCTACGACGGCGAGTGGGAATTCGTGGCCTCGATGCAGCTCATCATCCACGCCGTCGCGCTGTTCACCGTGCCGGTCTGGCTGTCTCTGGGGCTGATGATCCGCTGATCTGTCAGAATTGCGTTCCGGCCTCCGTTTTCCCTCGAGGAGGTCTTTCGCATGCCGTGCCGCATCACCGACGAGCAACTCGCTGTCATCAAACACCCGCTCGGCCGCCACGCCCGTGTCCTCGCCGTCGCCGGCAGCGGCAAAACCTTCACGCTTGTCCGGCGCCTCTCCCGTCTCGTCACGCATCTCGCTGTCGACCCGGCCTCGATCCGCGTCCTCATGTTCAACCGTCTCGCCCGCGACCAGTTCGACGAACGCCTGGAACGGGAGGGGCTCTCGGGCCGCGTCCGCGTCAACACCTTCCACTCGCTCGCGTGGCAGTTGCTCCCGAAGGCGATCGAGCGCGGATATCTCCCTGAGTCGCTCCGGCTCGTCGCCGAACGATCCGACTCCCTTCAGAAACGGTGGGTGCGAACCGCCATCCGGGAACTCAGGCGATTGCGCGAGATCGACGACCGGGAGTACGACGTCGAGGCGTGTCTGGGCGCAATCCGCATGTGGAAGAACGATCTCGTGCCGCCCGACCGTGCGGGTCACCGGACGATTCCGGCTTTCGAGCGCATTTATGCGAGGTATGAAATCGAGCGAGCGGCGGCGGGAGCGGTCACGTTCGACGATGCGATTCCCGAAACGATCGCCGTGTGCCGGGCGCATCCTGAAATCGTTGCGGAGTGGTTCGGAGGCATCGCTCATCTGCTCGTCGATGAGTATCAGGACATCAATTTCGCGCAACAGATCCTGCTCGAGATGCTTGCGGGTGATCATGCGGACGTCATGGCCGTGGGGGATGACGATCAGACCATTTATGAATGGCGAGGCGCGCGTCCCGGTTTCATCCTGCGCGACATGCCCCGGCGCTTTAACCGGAAAAAGACGCTGGACTATACGCTTTCGAGCACATTTCGCTTCGGACCGCTCCCGGCGCAGCTCGCGCGCAACGTGATCGAACTCAATCAAAACCGGGCATCGAAGACGCTCGAAGCATCCGAGTTTGCCTCGTTCGATGTCGAGCTGCACGTGGCGCCTCACGATACACCGCTTGGCTCGGCGGACCGGCTGGTGGACGTGATCCGGCGGCTCCTGGTCGAGCATCGCAGTCCGCCGTCGGAAATCGCCGTGCTCAGCCGGATTTTCGCCCAGACCAATGCCTTGCAGGCCGCCTGTCTTAATGCCGGAATCCCATTTCGCGTCTCGGGGCAGAAACCCTTCTTCAGGCGCTCGGAATGCACATTGCTTCTGGAGTATCTGCGAACCGGGCTGGACTGGCGTGAACCCCTCACCCCGGAGCGTGCGGATCGGGTGCGCGGCATCCTGAACCGGCCTTCCCGGAGGCTGCCGGCGGCGGATTTCGATCGCGCCTGTGATCGTATTTTGGCTGGTGGCGGCAGGGTTGGTGGGGTGTTCGATCGGTTGGCAGGGGAGATGCCGATTCACTGGAGTCTCGAACAGCAGGGGAGAGCC
This sequence comes from uncultured bacterium, assembly GCA_937951895.1. Taxonomy (GTDB): domain Bacteria; phylum CSSED10-310; class CSSED10-310; order CSSED10-310; family CALFER01; genus CALFER01. The sequence goes on along the minus strand of CALFER010000051.1, from coordinate 2,007 downwards.
GAGGCGTTGCGCGAGTTGCTCGAGGAGGCATGGCGGTGCAGCGAGCGAGAGGCGTGCAATGCGGGTGACGTTTTGGGCCGGATCGCGGAGCAGGCCGGGATCGAGCGGCATGTTGCGATGGGGCAGGCGGGTGCGGAGGACGCCGAGGATCGGATCGGCACCGTACGGCATTTCATCGCGTTCGCGCGCCTGTTGAAACTCGATCCGCGGGCATTCATCCGCCATATCGAGTCGCTCGACCCCTCCTGCGGGCAGCCCGACGACCGCCTCATCCTGATGACATCGGTTTTCCGCACGAAAGGGCTCGAATTCGACCATGTCATCATTCCGGATTGCCATGAATATGCCATGCCGTGTCTGCTCGAGACGAGCATTCCGGTGTTTGACCGCGCGATGCCGGACGAGGCTCGCGGTGAGTCGCCGTTGATCGAAAGCGAGCGCAGGTTGTTCTATGTGGCGATCACGCGGGCGCGAAAGGGGCTGTATATCGGCTGCACGCAGGCGGGGCCGGGGAGGAACCCCAAACCCGTGCCGTCGCGCTTCATCGCAGAACTCCGACTGGAGGCGACCCGGAGAGTGATCGGGCAGATTCTGGCGCTGTATCGGGGCGACGAGACTGCGCGGCGGAGGCTGATGGCATTCGCGGAGGATGGCTCGATGCCGCGGGAGTTGCTCGACGGCATCATCCGGACCTACGTGCGGCGGCTCGTCGAACCGGATTTTGCAGGCAGGCTTGCCGGGATGGTGAGGGGGGGCGCGCGTGCGGAGAAAGAAAGCGGTATCGATCGGGAGGCGTTTCGGGTAGATTAGGGGAAGCGGAGGAGATGGAGTATGCCGTTACGCGTTGAGATCGATCTGACGAGTGATCGTGATATCGCTGTGTGGGGGTATGGCGGGAGTGCGATTCACGGGTTGTTCATGGATCTGGTGAACGGGTGCAGTCCGGCGCTGGCCGGCGCGTTGCATTCGCAGATGCCGGTCAAGCCGTTCACGACCGGCATCCGGTGTGATCTCGAGAGCCGCGAGGGGAAAAAGGTCATTCCCGCGACAAATGTCTTCACGCTGATCGTGACGGCGCTCGATGAGACCACCGAGGCGGCGATGTACGAGTTGCTCGGGTTGCTGCTCGTGAAGCCGCGCACCGTGCGTTTTTCCGGTCAGGCCGCCGATGTGCGGGCCGATCGGATGAGCGAACAGAGTCTGGTGATGGTGACGAACGGGGATATCGTGTCGCGAGCCGAACCTGTGGACAATCCGGGTTTGGAGTTTGTCAGTCCGACCGCGTTCCGGCGGATCGAGACGCAGGTATTGCTGCCCGAACCGGATCTGGTGTTCGGATCGATTGCGCGCAAGTGGGAGGCGTTCGGTGAGCCGTCGATCGTGTGTGATCTCGAGCCGTTTCTGGGTGGGATTCAGATCAAACGGTACAATCTGGAGACGCGGATGATCCAGTTCGGGAAGTTCCGGCAGATCGGGTTTGTGGGATCTGTCGAGTTCGATGTGCGGAAGTTGCCCGAGCAGGTGAGGTGGTATCTGGATGTGCTGACGGCATATTCCTGGTTTTCGGGGGTCGGGGCGAAGACGACGATGGGGATGGGGCGGGTGGCGCCGTTCCGGACCTGAGGCAGATCAGACCTTCCGTTTCAAATTGGTCATCCGGGGTTGTTCGATCCCGACCATGAAGAACCCTCCATAACCGTTCATCCTGAGCCGGAGCGAAGCGGAGTGTCGAAGGATGGAACGGGGTGTAACCCGCGCTGAAAAATAATCTGTGTAATCAGTGTAATCGGTGGATGTGCGGAGAGGCCGGGGGCTGTCTGAATTTTCAAACAATGTTGGGTGCTGTTTGTCAGACGCCGGCACGGAGGCCGGCGCCACCCGGCATCAATTTTTTGCTATTGGGATTTTGGGTTGTTCGAACCCGACCATAAAGAACCCTCCATAACCGTTCGTCCTGAGCCGGAGCGAAGCGGAGTGTCGAAGGATGGAACGGGGTGTAACCCGCGC
>CALFER010000050.1 GCA_937951895.1 uncultured bacterium | reverse complement strand
GAGCGCTTGCCTACCGTCCATGCTCGTCTGTTTTCACTTAGCGCTCAGTTCAGGTCTTAATATAACGAGTCTTTATGTTACAAACTGTTGTGTGGTGGGCAGAGTAAGCATGTACGGATCCAATTCGCAAGAAATCCAACGAAGTATTCACCCCGAGCCCTATTATCTGGCAGTAACTGTGCATATAAATCCCTAGTTGATCTCCACTCCCCCCCGGGCCATAATGTCCTGGTGCGAGATGAATGGTATGCGGGTTTTCAGCGGTGCCGGTGATCGAATCGATTGCAAACTGGAGTTTACGCCAGGGGTTTCCGTGAGTTCCGTCCCCGGTTTCATCGTTTCCGTTGACGGCATCGACGTAGTAATCCGAGGCATAGGCCGGGGTGACTAACAAGCAAAAAAGGACAAGGAAGAGAATAGCGCTCCCCCATACCACATCACGTCCCGCCCTCCCCCCTCTCTTTCGTCCCCCCTTTTCAAAAGAGGAAGCCATGAAAGTCAATAACTTACACTCCCCTTTCTGTAAAATGGGGATCAGGGGGGATTTCAAACATTCCTTCATTCTATCGTACCCTCCTCGTCTCAGTTTAAACCGGGGCGCGAGGCAATGCAAATTTATTTATGTTTCTATATTGACTTTTTTTTTATTTTTCAGGGCATATTCAAGTCATAACACCGCTGCTTCCGACAAAAACAGCGGCCATTTTACAAAGGAGACCCGGTTATGATATCAAGAATCATGATCTTCTCGCTTGGACTCCTCATCATTCTCCCCAATGTTTCGGCTGAAGAATGTCAGTGGCAGGTCAAACCCTACGGTTCGGTTCGACCGATCCCCCGCGCATTCTTCGCATCTGCGCTCGACTACCATCACGATACGGAATCCAATAAACTCTATGTGCATGGCGGCACCGGTCCGGACGGAGCGACCATGGATCCGGATGGAGCGATCTGGTACACGACCCTGCATCAGGACGGCAACTGGAAAAAGGAACTCCCGAAAGCCTATTTCGGAATTCCCCCCGCACGCAGCCACATGGACGGAGTACTGATTGCACGCGACCAGACGGAGCTGAATTCCTCGAAAAAAAGCGGAATACCTATTTCCTGACCTTCGGGGGACTGGATGCAACCGGCGACCCGATGGATTCGCTCTGGATCTGCGCCAAAGTTTTCACGGCCTTGTCGCATTTCAACTCATCCTATCACTGGCGGTGGATCGAAGGAATTCAGACCGGTGATGTGCCGTGTGCGCGCGCCGGGCATCGCATGGTATACATTCCTCCAACCGACGACGTGACGTCCCCTCGATTGTTTCTGATGGGGGGAGTGGACTCGACACAGACGCCTCTGGACGATGCCTATATCGGGACGCTGACATTCGCACTGGATGACAATGAAACCTCCAATCCCTGGAATTACACCATGACCGTCACCTGCAACTGGGAAGAGATATCCGCCGATCTGCGGTATACCGGCGTCACGGGGCAATCGGTCATCTACGATCCGTGGTATGGGCCGGATCAACATCCTCGTATCGTGATCTATGGAGGATACACGCCTCGCAGCAGTCTCACGGATTCTATCGTGATGTATGATCTTGTGGAAGAGGAATGGCTGACGATCATACCGAACGGGGTGACTTTTCCGGAGGGTCGGAGCGATCACGCCTGTGCGCTCGATCCCCGGGAACACCGCATGGTCGTGCATGGAGGCCGGGATGAGTATGGAAATGTCCTGGATGACCTGCTGTTTTTCAATCTGACGACGGACACCTGGTCGGTCTGGACGGGAACAGGGAGTCCCTATCGATACGGACATGGTGCGGTGTATTACTGGTTGACGCTCTTCGGAGGAATTTCGGATGAACAGGATGTCATGGATGATACTCTGGAATTCAAACCGTCCGAGTCATTCAAAGAATGGACGATCACTCCGGATGGCGATTATGGATTGGATGATCCCGCAACCGTGCTGGAGACGCCCCGGATCAAAACCGGCGATTGGGTCTGGATCCATTCAGGAGATGAAGACCATTATTATCGAAGCAAGTTCACCATTCCGTATTACATCGGACACATCACCATCGAAGGCGTGACGCATGCCGACTGCAAACCGGCGATTTTCTGGCCATATTCCACATTGGGACCCAACACGCCATTCAGCGAATTCCTGACGGAAGATGTTTCGATGAGCGAAGCGATTTCAGACTATTTCCGGTTCGGTACGAGCAGTTATGTCATCCGGGATGGCGCGGGGATCACGATCCGGAATCTTCGGATCGGTCACTATCATCAGGAACCTGGGGATGGAATCCCTGAAGCGGTTTTGGATCAGTTGGAGACAGCCGGATCGTCGAATGACCTTCTGCTGCGGGATCCCGGCATTGTCATGAACGCGCCGACGCAGATTGAGGATTGTGAATGTGAAGGCAATGTCGATGGGATCACGATGATCTGCGTTTCGTCGATTCCCGGCTTTCAGGAAGCGTCCGTGACCGGGTCGCTGTTTCACGATAACTATGTCGGAGCGGTCGTGCTGGAGACGTCTCACGAATTTGCATATAACACCCTGGAGGAAAACCTGCTGTGCGGTGTGATGCTTGAAAAAGGGGCGCACGGACGCATTCACGACAATCTGTTCGTGGACAACGGGAAGGAAGAGGATGTTGCGGACTACAACTGGAGATGCGGAGTCCTCTCGAGTTTCGATGTCACGGTCAATGTACCGCACATCCAGTCTCCACTGATTCACAGCAACACCTTCATTGAACCTCAAAGAACGCTCTCGGTGTGCCAGTACACCTCCGGCGCTCAGTATCTGAACTGCCCGATCTTCATGAACAACATCATTTACAACCCGGATCAGGGGTATGAGAAAGCGATTTTCTTTTCGAACAGAAACACATGTCGATTTCGCTCACAGAACAATCTCTACTATTGCAACTCGGCCTGGTTGACACAAGCGGATCGGAGCCTTCTGAGCGATTACGATCAGGGGAACATCAACCCGGGGTTTGCATCCGCGGGAACCGGCAATTACAAACTGAGCACCGGTTCTCCCTGTATCAATGCTGGTTATTACGCACTTGAGCCCGGAATCATCTCGGAGAGCGAATACTCGGATTATCATTTCCTGGATGCCGGGTATCATTTTTCGAACGATTCGACCGCGATGGATCCTGTGACGGACGTAGATTCCACGGGAAATCAGATCACGTGGGAAGCCCCTGAAACCATACCAACGGGGTATGTGATCGTCTGGGAAATCGGTGATGGCGATCCGTTGGGAAGTATCCATCTGGGATCGGGTGCGACATCGTACGGCGTGCCGAGCGAGTTGTGCGGGATCGGATTATGGTTCGGGATCTCGGCTTTCTCGAGCAGCGGACAGTTCAGCGCTCCTGTCTTCATCCAAATGTGAAAGGAATCTTTATGAGATACATACAATTTTCACTTCTGATATTCATCGTGGGTGGGCTCTCTGTTCATGCAGAAATTCTTGAGATTGGATCTCAAGAGACCTATACGTCTATCAACGCTGCGCTGGCTGCTGCCGATCCCTACGATACTCTTTTGATTCACTGGGAAAGTGGCAATCCTGAATACAATGAACACGTTCAGATTACGAAAATCATCACCCTCACCTCGGACTGGACCCCAGGTTCCGATCCGATGAATCGTCCGGTGATTCAGTGCAGTCTGAGCACCTACGATGAAGTCGTATCGATCGAGGTGGACAATGTGACAGTCAGTAATCTCAGGATCAAAACAAGTGTGTCGATCCCCGCCGTGTCCGGTGACGATATCAATATGACTGGCGGACACCAGGCAGGGGTTCGAGTAAAAAACGATAACTGTACTGTTTCCTGTTGCGAGGTCACACGGTGCCGGATCGGTGTATATCTCGACTCAACCATCAATGTGAGTATCGATTCCTGCACGATCGGCCGGTTGACCAGTGTGCGGTGGGAACCGCCCGTAAGCGTGACGCACGACGGTAACTTCTTTGGCATTGTTCAGTTGGAGCCTTCGCGCTCTACGGCCGCATTTCCGGTGGGTGAATACAAATCCAACCGGATCACGAATTGCACCATCGCGCGAAACCGTTTTTATGGTGTGGTGCTTCGCGGCGGTTCGATGGCCACGGTTCAAAACAACCTGATCGTCTGGAACGGTACGAACGCGGAGTTTTCGTCAGCAAACCATTGGGGTGACGGCGGAATACTATGCCTGTTCACATCAGACGAGATGTCGGGGACGGATGTCGAGCTTCAATCGCCGATGATCACCTCCAATACGATCTATGGGAACGATGGATTCCAGGTGTGTGTCATCACGGATGATCCGGGGCGGGAACCGAGAGACATTGCCAATGCGCCGGTATTGATGAGCAACATCATCGGGCCGGACACGCTGACCTATGATACAGGATCGCCGACCCCCATTCCGACGTCCGCTCCGAACTGGCTGGTCAGTTGCACGAGCGAATCGTCGTATGCTGCCATGACGCCTCAGCATGGATCGGCACCGATCATGGCGTTCAATAATCTGTACCGTCCGGGAGCGACGGGAGCCGACACGATGTATTTTGCGCATCCCGGAAACCCGACGTCGACTCCCGGAGCGCCGACATCGACACCCACTCCCACACAGACTCCCACCCCGACGGGAACCCAGTACACACCTGTCTATGCGTTTAACACCCCCTCATCCTATTCGACTCCGACAATCGCCCCGACTTACACGCCCTGGCCGACCCCCGCTCCGACCTCCCCTCCGGGATCTCCGACATTCACTCCAACCGCGGCTCCCTTTAAAATGGATGCATCGACATGGAGTACGAAAAATGGGTTCGGTGACCCTCGATTTGTCGGCGGCGACACGGTTGAAGACTTCGACTTTCACCTGAAGGATCCGGTTTTTCAGATGACCCCGACTCCCAACGATCCCCGATCCGCCGCCTATGATACCAGTGGATTTCGACTCAATCCGGGAATCACGCAAAGCAATCAATCACCGGATATCGGGCAGGTGGACATCGGCGCGCATTATCCGTCCAATGTTCCGGCTGTCAGTAACGTCAGTTGCGCACCATACGGTCAATACGGAGCCACCGTGACGTGGAACAACCCGGAGCGATATCCGGATGACAGCCTGTTCTCCGATCTGGCGGGTAATATCTTTTATTTCGGACATCGAAACCAGTCCCGAATCGTCTCGATCGTCAGCCGGGTTTACCTGGAACCGATGGAAACCTATACCTTCACGTCACCGCCTACACTTGATACCAACGTGCTCGGCGTGGCGGTATACAACACCTCCGGAACCAATTCTTCGACCGTGTGGGTGGATATGTGTAATTGAGGACGGTATAAACCCGTTCGATCCTTCGACTGGCTCAGGATGAACGGGTATCGGGTGAACGGTTCTACCAGCAGCCGCCGGCGTCCCTGCCGGCGGGCAATGCGTATTAGAACCCCAAGGCGTCCCTGCCGGCGGGCAATGCGTATTAGAACCCCAAGGCGTCCCTGCCGTCGGGCGCGGAGGCCGTATAAGACCCAGCTATGTATGTGCCGTCGGGCGCAGAGGCCCGACGCTACTTGATGTTTTCCGGGAGGATCGGGTCCTGGTACATGACATGCCCGTAGAGTTCACCGAAGGATCCGTCCGAACGCTTGTCTTTACTGATATCGAGCGTATAGACAGATGCGCTGCCGTTGGCCGTCGCACCGATCTGCACGGTCACGCTGCGTGTCGTGCGGTATCGGAGCGCCGTCTGTGTCGTGTCGGTATACTCCAGCACGCTCTCTTCCTTCCAATCTGAACTCGTGATGACCGATTTGACAACCGTCGCCTCGGGATGCGCCTTCTGCAGGATCTGAACGGCCTTGTCCCGGATCGAAGCGGCGTCGCTTCCCGAGTATTTTTCCCCGGCCATCCGGGTATCGGCGATCCGTGTCCGGCGAATCTCGAGATCGTCCCTGCGCACACCTTCGATCCGCTTGCGCAGATCGGCGATCCGCGTGTCGTCCGGCTTGAGCAGGCCGGATGCCCGATTCACAATGGCCTCGATTTCGGGAACAATGTCCTTCTGAAGCAGATTGGGGGTCTGTTTCGAGGTGATTTTTGTTTTCTGTTCGGTCATGAATTGCTCGGCGTGTTCCAGTTTCTGAGACGCTTCGGCGATATCGTTTTCGGCGTAAGACACGCATGATTTTTCGAATTCCGACAGGGCGCGTTCGAGATCCGGGATGATGGTTTCGAGTTCGCCTGTGAGGGGTGCTCCCGCCTTTTTGAATGCGTCATAATCCGATCTTGCAGCCGAGTAAATGGCTGCTCTCGAGGCCATTTCGGTCTGATCCTGAGTGGCGCTCGGGATGAGATACTTCTTCGGGTCGTGATCCGGCCGGCCGACTCCGATCACGTAAGGTTTCAATCTTGAGATCCATTCGGAATCGGATCCGGATGGTTTTCCGGGCTGCCCGGCCGGTTGGGCTGCCTGTGCTGAGAGTGTGCTTTCGAGTTTTGCGATGCGGGTTTCCATGGCGACGATGTCGGGATGCGCGGGCGGATACTGTCCGGCGAATTTCTCGGCGATCTCCTTCATTTTCTCTCGCGCGCTCGCAACAGCCGCTCTTGCCGTGTCGATTTTCCAGTCCTGTGAGGCGGTGCTGGCTGGACTCATGGCTTTTTCCCCCGGCTGGAGCAGTTTGTCGGCTTCGCGGAGACGGTAGGAAACACCTCCCGGGAGTTTGTCCTGGGCGGAGCAGGTTGATGTTCGGATTCCGGCGATTGCGACAATTCCGACGATGATGATCGAGTAGATTTTTAAACGACGATGTTTCATGATAAATCTCCCTGTATGCAAAGGTTTCCGCTCATTCGCGCGGAGTTTACTTCAACCTGGTCCGTGATGCAAATGAAGTAAATAGTGATGTTTGACCGATGTCCGAAAAAGAGTACAATAAAACTCCGGGTTAAGAAGGGCGGAACAGCATGAATGGAGGAGTCGACCAGTATGGCCGGGAAGACAGAACACACCTGGATAGGGTTGTTCATTGTTCTCCTTTGCGTCGCGCACTCAAAAGCATCGGGATATACCTGGAAAACCGAATCGGTGGATTCGATCGACGCTTTCGAATGGGTTCAACCCTGTCGGGATTCCGATGATCGAGTGTATTTTATTGGAAACCGGATGGGACTCGCACGGCTTAATCCGGTCGGTGACGATTACCAAACCGAACATATCGCGGGCATTGATGCTAAGGGACGTCTGACCGATCTGATTCAATCCGGCGAACAATGGCTGGCGATCTCGTCATCAACAAGTGGATCTTTGGATCTGATTACTGTCGATGGTCAGGATTATTCGGTTCTTGATCTTCATCAGGTTGGTGTGGCACCCGGAGAAGCAAAAGTTTGTCGGCTCGGCTCGGGGAAAATCGCAGTCGTCTTTCAGGACACACGATCCGGGATGTTAATCGCACAATTCGTCTCTCCAGGCGATCCCGACACGTCGTCGTTGATCCTCGATGATGATGGTTCATGCGGCGATTCTCTCGGCATTATTCCGTTTTCCGACGACGGTTTCCGTGTTTTTTATCATGTCGGATACCCCTACTTCGATCTCAGAATGCTGACCTTTGACGGAGATTCAGTTTATAAGGAAACCTTGCGAAGTATGGGTGATGCGGGTCAATCGATCCAGGTGACAGAGGGACGAACGGGACATGCACATCTGAAGTTTTTCGACGGATGGGATCAAACAACGTACTACGCGACCGATGCGCCGGATTCAGTGTTCCGGTTTTATCCGGTGTTCGATCTCTGGGATGAGACGCTGTCCGTCATGCTGCTCGATGAACAATCACGCCCACATTTCGTGTTCTCATCCGGAAACGAGTACAAGGATCGCTCATTCGACGGAGTTCAATGGAATGATCGTATCTTGTTTGAGACCGAAACTACGGTTCGTCTGTATCAGCCTTCCGGTTCCATTAAAAATCAAGATACCTGGGAACTCGCCTTTCTTGAATCCGACTGGTCCCAGAGCAATCAACATGATCGTTATCCCATTCGGTGGGTGACTCATGCAGACGGGCAGACTCAAACTCGACTGATCAGGTACTGCACCGACCCTCGGAACGATCAATCCTATTGGGGCTATGGAATCTCAAACCAGGTTTCGATTGCGCGTGACAAGGACACATCCTTTGCGGTTCTTCCCGGTGTTCAGTCTCTGATCGTCTGGGATAACCATGAGCCCTGGTGGACCAAACGAGTATTCCCTCATTCTCAGCGATGGAGTAATGAAATTGAAACCAAAGCAATCGCCAATCAAAATGGATTGTTCGTCATCACACGGAAGAACAACTACGACGAGTTTTTTCGGATACAGGACCGGACGATCTCCCGGCATGATGTGTTCATTAACGGTTCGATCAAGGACATGGAATTCGATCCGGAGGGCGATCCCTGGGTTGTTTACTACAATAAGTCAGAACAACATATTATCGTCGGAGAGTTCAAGGACAATGAATGGAGACTGGTCGCGGTCCCAAATCTTCAAATCGGGGACCCTCCGTCGATCGATCTGGAGTTTGATATCGATCAATCACTCTGTTTCTGGGCATCATCGGATATCCACACCGCATTCTTTGTCCGATATCGGCCTCCTGATTTTTTTGTTGAGGGAGTCATCGCCAGAAATAACATTGCGGATCTCCGCCGTGTGACTGATCTGGATATCTCTGCTGAAGGAGAAATCTCCGCTGCCGGATATGATTTCGGATATGTCATTGTTGAAAAAGCCCGGTCGGGTTGGGTGTTTCATCGATACATTGCCTCTGAGGATCGAGATGTGGAAGAATTCGTTCATTGGCACAGCGGGGATACGGGTTGGCAGGGAATCACACAATTTTCCTCGATGGATTCGGCGGGACATTGCGATCAGATGTTCCGTTTCGATCGGGCACATTTTGTGACGGAAACGGTCGTTCCCGATGGAGTGCCCATCAGTATTTCTCCCAGATTTTGGGAGTTGGAGTTATTAAGTGAGAATCAACCGATTCTGGCATTTTCGCGGTCAGTTCATGGTTTTGCGTTCGCGATCGGAACACCGGAATACCCGCAGGTGCATCTTGAAATGACGGATCGGAACCTCTCATCCGGAGATATTTTCCATCTTGAAAGAGTCGTCAGGAATGGCGAAGCACCTGCCGTATATCTGACTGCGTGCTTGCTCGAAATACAGGTGGGTGATTCGAGTCTTTTCTATTCCTGGCCAGGGTGGAATCCGATCGATGAAAGAATTACGTTCGGAGCAGTTGACCTTCGCGCATCCGAAGAAACCCGGGAAACACTCGTTGAATTCGTCTGGCCGGATGGCATACCGGCACTGACGGAATGTGCCTTCTGGAGTGCACTGTTTTCTTCTGATTGCTCCGGGCTGGCTGCAGATCTCAGCCGTATCACCTGGAGGTCGAACTGAGGACCGAATTTGAATGATTGTTCGGGGGAGGGAACGGCTATGAATGGTGCGAAGCGGGGAATCAGGCACAACATTTTCTGGTTCTGTTTGATGATCCGTGTGTTCGGATTTGAACCTGCTCTTGCAGGATTGGATCAGTGGGATTTGATCGGTCCGTACGGCAGTTATCATTCGATTCCGGACATCTCACCCGTTGACCCAACTCGGCAGATGGTTGCAGCCATTCGAAATGTGTTTATTTTGGATTCTGATACACAAGAATGGAAGCTGTTCCATCGATTCGATACTGGTTTCATTAATGGATGTGTTCGATCTCCCTGGCAGACGGATGATCTGTATGTTTGGTTCAACGAAGGCGGCCTGGAAGTCTCGACGGATCTGGGAATAACCTGGCAGAATCGTTCACCGGATACTGACTCTTCCGGCCGGAAGTCTTTCTCCTTCGATTATACAACGCCAGGGCATATCTGCGCGACCAATAGCGAACTGATCATGGAAAGTTATGATTCGGGGATCACCTGGGTTCCTGTCAATTCTCCAGTGGAATACTCGTACTCATCATCGATCATGTTCTTTCCGGACCGGCAGGATGCAATGGTGTTCACGGCGAGCTCCTCATCGTATGTGACAACGGATCACGGTGTGACATGGCAGGAAATTCCCGAGAGCGATTCGGTACGATTTCTACCATCCTTCGATGGTACGATCTGGGCAATGAAAGACGGTGCATTATTCGTATGTTCCCTTTCTGATCTGACCCTTCGGGGAATCCTGATTCCGGCCAGCCCGATATTCAACTTTCAGATGGATAAACAGCGTGCCAGACTCTACTGCTCCACTCCTGCCGCCCTTTACTACACGGATGATCTGGGGACCACATGGCATCAGGCATTTGAAAAGGATGCGATCTGGATGATCTGTGCATCCGGTGAACACGTCCTTGTCCGTTCAGGGATCGAACTGTATCGTTCAGTTAATGATGCAGAGGATTTTGTGGAGGTGACCGAAGGGATTATCGGCTTGAGGCTCGAATCGCTGGACATCAGTTGCAATGATCCTGATCGGCTCGTTGCCCACGAGGGGAGTACCGTTTATGTTCGGAATTCCAAACATTCAAACTGGGTAAATCATCAATCCCTGCCGTTCGCGGCCTCGTTTGTTCGGTTCGAGTGCGCGACCGATGATCGGATGATCGCAAAAACGGATAATTCTGACTCATTCTTTCTGATCAGCATCGATTTGGCAGAGACTTTCCATCCGTTTGATGAAAACCTTCAACCGCAGGAAAATCGATACAATCTCTACACCTCCCGCATCCTGTATTCACCCATTTACATCGCGTCTTATTATACCTATCAATTCGGCTGTAACAATACAGGCTACGGCTGCGCCTGTATTGCCAAACGACATCCTGACATGGATTGTTGGGAGTACACCGCAGACACCGGAAAAAGAGTGCTCGGCTCCATCATCGACGACCCCAATCATCCGCTTCGTCTGTACGCATGTGGTTTCTCAATCGACTACAATAATGATTGCACCGATCCAACTATCGGAATCGGCGATTTTTATCGCTCGGATGACGCTGGAATCAACTGGACCCCGATGGTCGCATCAGGCGATACTCTGGACGGACCGGGTCTGAGTATCGTACGGTGTCCCGGCAACCCCTCAACGTATCTCATAGGAACAGAGAGATCGATTTATTGGTACGACCCCGAGCAAAACATCTCGAAATTGCTGACTTCCAACACGGAATACAAAAAATCCGGCCTCATGCCTCTGGATAAAACCGGGGATGACTATCTGTACATCGAGGAAAAACGGCTCGTGCGCTCAGGCAGATATCGGAACTTCGGCTCTCCGGTGGCGCACGGCAGCTTCCTGGATGCGCACTACATCCAGGATGACATCGATCCCTATCATCTCTATTGCGTTGGAACCGATCTGGCAGTTCAGGAAATCACGCTCTCCCGGCACGCCGAGAATGTGCCGATTCCGCGGGATGTAAGCGTCGCCTGGGTGGACGGAAAATTCGAGATCTCCTGGGGTCCATCGCCCGGATATTCGACCAAAGTTCACATCGGGGAGAACCCGGGTGACTATAGTGAGATGGTTTTTTCTCCGGAGGGGGAGAATCGCACGGAATACCATGTCTACAATGTCGGGGACATTATGTATTTCAGATTAACCCACTGCCACCCGTCGGGGATTGAGAGCGAGTACTCGGAGGAGGTTTCGGGATTGGCTGGTGAGCCATATCCGCTGCTGAAAGTCGGAGGTCACTCCATTCATTGGAACGAAGAGAACCGATACGGATTGATATCGGCTTACGTGCTTCCTGGGCCTTCAGCCGAGCGTATCCAAAATGTCGTTGTCCGGTTCGAGGGAACAAAGCTGATGACCTTGTATGACTATGGATACGATGGGGATCAGATCGAGGATGATTTCGTGTTTGCGCGTGAGTTTTCGCTTCCGTCGAGTGTGCCGGTGGGGATGTACCTGTATACGATTGATGCTCAGGATGATAAAGGACATTTTGCACACTCCTGGCCGTATCTTCGTGTGAAAGACTGAGAATGTTTCTTCCGGCGTTACGGAGCCGGATTTTCAAGAACGGAGTTATGAGATTATGCATCGTCAGATACTCCTGATAAAAATAAGCGTCATCTTCGTGCTTGTCGGAGCATCGATACGGGTGGATTCACGAGGATACGACTGGCGAAATGAGTTAGTGGATTCCATCGGTAGATTTTCATCGTTTGAGTTTTTTCGGGATGAAAACGACCGGGTTCAGGTCATTGGCGATCGACACGGATGGTCCAGAGTGTACCCCGAAGGCCTTGTCTATGAAAATGAACATCTGGCGGGATTTGATTCTGGCTACACGATCGGGACACCTGTGATCGATGGCAACCGATGGTTTGCCGTCGGGCATTCTCCGACCGGCGCGTTCGACCTGATCGAGTATGAACACGGGGAGTACCTCATCCACGATATTTCGGTTCCGGATTCATGGATTGACGTATCGGATATCTGTATTACCGAATCCGGTAACATTGTGATCTGCTATCGGGAGCGGGTATCCGGCGCGTTGATGGCGTGTCTGGTCGATCGGACAACAACCGATGTGGACCATTTTGCAATTGATTCAGATGGCGACTGCGGCGACTCGCTACAGGTGTTGCCGTACGCTGAAAACGGCTTTCAGGTCTACTATCAGATAGCATATCCCTACTTTGATTTCCGTTACGCAACCTGCAATGGATCTGACATCCGGGTTTCGACCCTGATGAGTGCCGGAGAAACGGGGATGCAGATTCAAGCCCGACTGGATTCAATCGGATTCACGCACCTTCTGTTTTATGACATGTGGAGTATCAACTATGTTTATGCCACGAATTACCCGGATGGCGAGTTCCGATTTTCTCCTGTTTATGATACCTGGATGGATCAAAAAAATCTGGTGTTTTTACTGGATGGTGATGATCAGCCGCACTGCCTGATTCTCCAGTCATGCACCCTGGTCGATCGAGCGTGGAATGGAAACGAGTGGACAGAACGGACGATGATCGAAACAGATGACAGCGCAACAATCAACGCAGCATCCGGAATGATCAGCGATCAGAACAACTGGGAAATCGGATATCAGGCTTCCATCCGGGATCCTGATTCCGGGAATGAACGGATCGTTATCCGGGTTGTACGATCGCGAGAGGGGATCCTGGACGAGCAGGAAATCGATCTGTATCCGGACTGTTCCCAATCGAACCGGACTGCATTGCTCAAGACGGATACCGGATATGTGCTGCTTCTGGTCACGCCGGTTGATGTGATCATTTGGAACCGATCCGGGATCACATGGAACACAACCCGGATTCCCCTTGACAGCTCGTGTTGTTACTCGATCAAGGCATTCTGGTCTGGATCGTCCGTGCTGATTTTCCGGCCAGCCTGTAATGATCTGATTGAAATCCAGGGAGATACAATTATCAGAACAGAAACCTATCCCGATCTGGAAATCCTGGATTATCAACTGGATCGGGAAAGGAATGAAACGATGCTCTTGTATGACGATTCGGAGAAGGATCTATGGTTGGGAATCAGAAAGTCCGGCCAATGGCAGTTCCTGCATATTCTTCCCGCTCCTGCTCTTGAAATTACATCAGGGAATCTGGAATTCGATACCGATAACCAGCCCATCATGTGGGTCACTTCGTATCAGAAAGTGTTCATCATCAGTCGAAAACTACCGCAATGGCAATACGAACGTGTCATGATTCCGGATATCGATCGAATGTCGGATCTGGAGGAGTTTGAGATATCAGATGCGAATCGAATCGCTGTTGCCGGAATCTCGGATGATGTGATTCTCTGCGAAAAAACGACGCGCGGTTGGATGGTCGTCCATAACTCTCAGATCGATCCCTATAGCTACTATGGTTTACGGCTGCACGAGCTGATTCCGAATTCAGAAAATCGGTGGAGTCTTCTCGCTACGGCCGCGAAAAATTCGGTTGTTTCTGCCATGAGAGTGCTTCACTATGATGGGTGCTCTTTCGAGGTTGATGCATCATTTTCGGACTGTGTCGGCGAGACACGTGACCTGTTGTTTTGCCAGATGATAGCACCGGATCAGGACCTGACGGTTGTTTCCTGCACGATTGACAAGGGAGCGTGCGCCCTGGCATTCGGTCAACCTCGAAAGCCGGATCTGAAATTCCATCTGCCCGATCCGTTCCTGTCCCCCGGAGATCCATTCAGGTTGGATCTCGAAGTGATGAACGATCAATCCTCCGCAACATATCATTATCTCATTTTACTTGAAGTTCCTGTCGCCGACGCGAGTCTGTTCTATAGTTGGCCCGATTGGAGCCCGATTCAAAATAAAACGACATTCGGGAGCGTACAATTGGAGCCGGGACAGAATGTGCGATGGACCATTCTTGATTTCATCTGGCCGGACAATGTCCCGGATCTGGAGGATGGTGTATTTTATGCGATGTTGTTCACTGACGATTTTTCAGCAGCGGCTTCAGACCTGGCCCGCATCTATTTCAGTGCAATCCCGACGAGCGAACCATGAAGGAGGATCGCCAGGCATGAAACGATCACTCCTGGATGTGGGCACCTGTCTGGTTGTCGTTGTTGCTTCGATTGGATCGGTTCGAGCCGAAATGGACCGCTGGGAGAGCCCCGGACCGTATGGATTGAGTAATGGATCGTTTGCTGTGTCGGCTGTGAATCCGGGACTTCTTGTCGTCACGGATACATACGATCTCTACTGCAACGCTTCCGGAAACGACTGCTGGATCAAAAGTTCGACCTTGCCGACAACAAGCATCCTTCAATGCGATCGCGCTCCCTGGGAAACCGACGAACTCTATGTGAGCGGATACAAGGGGCTCTGGCGTTCCAGAGATGCCGGACTGACATGGGTCCAGCTGACTCCATCCGTATCCTCCGGGGCAACCGTGCATGTTGCGATCGATTCATTTTTACATGGGCATATTGTCTGTGAAGTGAACGGCCTGGTCATGGAGTCTTTCGACGGTGGATCGAGCTGGATGCCGCGAAATCCCCTTCCGCTCAATACTGATTGCGACGAGATTCAGGTGTTTCCTCAACATCCCGATTCGTTTCTGGTGGATGCGGAGGATCTCCTCGTCACGACGGATCACGGGTCGACCTGGCAACTGGTGCCGGAGACGGATACGTACTTGTGGGATGTGACGGCAGGGTACGACCGGACGATATGGGCATTCGACCGGGATTACCGGATGTACCGGTACTCGATGGATAGTCAGAGCTGGTATGCAATTGCGACTCCCGATGAGAAAATTCAATGTCTTTCGGTCGATCGGTGCGTGAATCGCATCTGGCTGGCCACCGATGTCGCACTCTACAACTCGACCGATCAGGGTGTGACTTGGCGTTCAGTCGCGACGTTTCCGAACATTCGCGCAATCTCCGCGGCAGGTAACGGGATTCTCGTTCATTCGAATTATGACCTTTTCCTGTCCACAGATGACGGTGCGACGTTTTCACTTCGAACCTGTGATCTGACAGGCGTCTGGATCCGATCTGCCGATGTCAGTGCGGCGTCGGGGACGTATGTCGCGTACTCGGATTCCTTTTATTTCCAGAAGTGCTCTGTTTTTGTACGCAATGCGCAGAGTTTCGAGTGGGACACGTATGAAGCGTTCAGCGGTGCCGAAGAGATCCGATTCGATCAATCCAGTGCGGATCGTCTGATTACACGAGGCGATTTCTATATTCCGTATGGACCCAGCGATCTGAATCTGATGGTTAGCGAGGACCTGGGACAGAGCTTTCACCCGTTCGAAGAAAACCTGAACGCAATGGATAACATACAGTATCTGAATCGATCCGGTCCTGTTGGAAACCCGATGATCCTGTCGTCTGTCTACAATTTTTACTGCGGGTGCAGCAATGTCGGTTATGGCTGTGCAACCGTTGCGGTTCGCGTTCCCGGTTCGACATGCTGGGAAATCGTAGCGAATACACGCGACCTGTTGTTCGGGGACATCATTCAGGATGCGTCAGATCCATCCCGCTGGTATGCCCAGGGCAAGATACACAGAGGGTGTGATCCGTGCGAGGCGACCGATATCCCCACCGGACTCATGTATCGATCGGAAGACAGCGGGCGCACCTGGACGGGTATCACTCCTGGAGGCGATGATGAACTCGATTCGGTGGAAACGATGATCCAATGCCTCGGAGGATCGCCATTTTTCCTTCTCCAGGATCACCGTCGGATCTATGTGTACGACACGTTCAACAATCAAGTGCTGCCGCGCGAGGAGTTGCATTCAAACGATCCGTGGCTGTTCCCTCTGGATACGACAGGGCAAGACTATGTCTACTCACAGAATTCCTGTCTCCATCGTGCCGGCCGCTATGCGAACTTCGGGACGATCGTGGCCTTCGGTGAACTCACTGCGGAAGAGTATCATCAGGATCTGTCGGATCCGTTCCACATTGTTGCCGCATGGGCATCGCACCGTTCGGTTCAGGAAATTCGATTGTCCGAGTGCGCGGATCTTCCCGTTCCCCTCGGTGTCTCGATCGGGCAGGATACGGGTGTGATCGACATCGCATGGACCGCACTCCCGGATCTCGGAGTCAAACTCTACCGAGGGAACGAACCGGGGACATACATTTCCTGTGACTTCTTCGGCCCGGATCAGTCTTCCGCAGAAATCGAAAATGTATCTCCGGGAATTCCTGTCTACATTCGATTGACGCATTACAATCGGGCTGGATGTGAGAGTGTTTACTCGGACGAGTATACGATTGTTCCAGGGGAGGAGTATGGGATTGTGAAAGCGGGAGGAGGTGCTGTTGAATCGGGGCAGGAGCCTCCTGTCATGACGATACGGATATATGCCCGACCGCGCTATGATGAGGGGGAAGTTCGCAGCGTTATCCTCAAGGTCGGCGGAGTGGCGTTCGGGAATTACTATTTCAGGGATGATGGTTGGTTCGAGGATGAAGTCGCAGGTGATTCGATTTTTACCGAGTCCATAAATCTGCCGGAATCTCCTCCGCCCGGCATGTACTTTTACCAGATCAGGGCTTATGATAATCAGGGTTTCTATACCGATTCCTGGCCGTTGTTGAGGGTCAGAGAACGGAAGTGAACTCTCTCGATTCGGCTCTCACGAAAGCAAGTCAATTCCTGATCAAGAGAGCCGGCCACGGTTCACTCAGATTACCGAATCGATCGATGGCACGCAAATCAAACCGGTACCGTCCGGAGACATCCGGAGGAGTCTGGATCGAAAAATTGAAAAGTCCCGAGCTTACCGGATTCTGATCGACGATATACAGCGGCAGTCGCTGATTATCCATGTAACCCAGAATTCCCGTGACCGAATCATGGATATCCGGATCCATCGCCCAGAGCAGAAATGTAATGGTCTCATGGTCGGAATAGTACCCCCCCAGCATCATCCGGGGTGACTCGCTGGACACAACCATTTTCTTGAAGCCACGGACATCGAGCAGTGTTCGACCATCCATCGAGACATCGAGATATCGAGGGAAATTCGGGTCCGACCAGGTCTGCCCGCCATCGCATGATCGCATCGACGCTCCCGTGTTATCCAGACCCTCCATAATCGAACAATACAAAACCCGTGGATCGTGTTGTTCGATATGGAATGTTCCTTTCTTTGCGTCGAGTTTCTGATCGCCCGTCGAGATAACCGAAAAAGATGCTCCTCGATCCCTGGATATGAAAAGCTTGCCAAAGCCCAGATAGACATGATCGACATGCTCAGTCGATTGAACAAGATAGCCGATGTCGGAATACGCAGACTGACGATCCGATTCCAGCGTGGTCGCAAAACCCGGATTGATCGTCCAGGTCTCTCCACCGTTGACCGAAGTATATATTCCAGCGGTGTACCCGTCATCATACGGTGCGCTTGCAAGAATAATCATCTCATCCGGATTGTCCGAAAAATCGATGATATCCCAGATGCAGATGCCCGTGTCTACGGTCCGATCCATCCAGGTGTTTCCTCCGTCGTCTGAAATCCTGATCCAGGAGTTGCCGACAAACGGAGAAGCTCGATTGGTATCGACGATCGCAAAAAGTCTTCCACTCACTGCGCTCGAGATTTTAACCCAGGTGGCTCGGACATCGCTGAAGATCGGTCGCTCCTGCCACTGTGCGCCGTTATCGGACGAATGGCGTAACACAAGAGATGGCTGCCCTGCTTCGGAAACAGGAAGAAATGCGTAATCCCAAACTGAATCCGAGATGAGTGGATCGAATAGAATCGATGTGGGAGGATCGAATAGATATGTGTGAAGTCCAGAAGACCGAGACCATGAACTTCCCTGATCATCTGAAAACAATACCCCGTTGTTGTTGCTGAACATGAGAATCCGACCGGTTCCGGAAAAGTTGATCCTGCCGTTCGATGCAGAGGACGTAAAGGATTCCAGATTCCAGTTCTTCCCCATATCGAGTGAAGATACTACGGAATGATTCGCAAACAGAACCTTGGCTTCGGATTCAATACTACAGAACATGGCAGTATTATCGTTCATATACTGGATCCGTCTGCCCGTGAGGTTTTCTGCGTAACACTCCCATGTTTCGCCGGAGTCCATGGACACATGCATGGATCCCGTCAGATCAGAGTAAAGAAAGAGGGGAAATGGCTCAAAAGGAGCGACATGAATCCGGAACGTGCTCTGAGTCTCCATCCATTCTACCGGGGTGATCGAATGCCAGGTCTGTCCGCCATCCGTCGAGCGGCGGATCGGATCGGAAGAACGAAGTACAGCAAAAACAGTATCCGGGAAATGAGGATGAGATCTGATCTGATACACAAGCCAGGCATTCCAATCGGGGGGTTGGATCGAGATCCATGTGTTTCCCCAATCCGTGCTTTTCAGGATCGAACGGTCGATATCCGACGTCCCGGCATAAACTACCCCGTCTCCCGCGCTGGAAAACTCAAGGCTGGTCAAAGATCGATCACTATCGAATCGCTCGACAGCGAGCCAGGTCCACCCCGTATCGGTGCTCTTCTGAATCGTAAGATCCCGGTCGTCGGCGGGTCTGTTCATGCCGGCAATCATGATTCCCGTTTTCGGATCCAATCTGCACACATTATAGAACTTGATGTCGTATATGGGATACTGTTCAATCCAGGTCATGCCCCGATCGTCACTCTTGAACAAGTGTCTTGCATAATAACCTGTGCGGGATGCGTTTTCGTGAAAGAAGTCGAAAAGATAGTACAGAACGATGTGTTCGTCTTCTGTCACTACAAAGATATTTTCGCTGTTATCTTCCATTCCGGATGACAGTTCAGGTGGAACTCCAGCCATTGAATACTGCCATGTGGAACCCGCGTTCGTACTGAAAAAAAAACCACGATTACAGCCATACAGCAACTGTGGATCTGATGGATCATTTGTCAGACTCAGCAGATCAGGGCCGAAGGATACAATCGCATGCCATTCGTTCGGATCCTGGGCAGAAACAGGGAAGACAGAAACTGCAATAGCCCATACAATCACTCCAGGAACACAAATCGGAATCACGGTTGTTTTCCGGATCCACAGATTACGCAGAATACGCAGATTCATATCGTCATCCTCATCATTCCCCCCATCCGAACTGAAACCAATCCCACATTCCCACAATCCGGGTCAGGGTCGGATCCAGGGGCGCAGCACAGAACACAGCACCGGAGAAGGAACCCGCACCGGTGGGCCAGATGAATTCCGGTATGACGGATATCTCGGTGCGGCCGATCGGGAACGATGGATAGTCACCCTGATACGAATCATACTCCTTGAACGATGGGGCGAAATAATAGACGCCCATGATATCGAGAACGACGAAGAGCACGTGATCGGTCAGCGGTTGCGTGTCCAGGTTGTACACAAATACCTTGCAGGCACATGTGTCACCCGGATGGAAATGGGTATCGGGCATCCATAACCGCACACCGGTCACAATGCGGTCGGTCCAATCCGGAGGATAGTGGAAGCCCATATCGACGGTGCCGGAATCCGTCGCGCGATCGGTGCGTGTAGTGAAGGCATCCATGCAGACAGGAGGGGTGGATTCGGGGATGCAGGCGAGTGACGCATCGGTGCTGCCTTTATCCAGGCAGGGGCTGTCCCGGGATTGACCCGAAGCGATCTGACTGAGGAAGAACCGGTCCAGTCCATCGCTGCAGAACAACGGATCCTCATCGATGCATCCATATCCCCGCCAGCCTCCCTGGATATTGCTGAATATCACATTCGGTATCGCATTCGGATCACCGGAACTCGGTTCGATCTGCGACGGAAAGTTATCCTGAAAGATGCAGTTCACCACATCGACCGGTACATCTTGAAAATCGATAAACAGCCCGCCACCGGAGTGTGATGCCGAGTTACTACAAAAAGTGGATTGATGGATTTGAGTATTGATGTCGTTACTGCTGCTGTAGACAAAAACGGCACCTCCATCATATGAATGATTCGATTCGAACAGGCAATTATGAATCTGAGAGAAGATCGCATAGTCAGAACAGGAGAAGTACACCGCTCCGCCATAATAGGATTGATTTGACTTAAAGATGCAGTTCGAGATCACCGACAGGTTATCGTATGTGTCAGCGATAACGGCTCCGCCTCTTAATCCGGATGAGTTGCCGATAAACACACAGTCGGAAATCACGCTGTTATCTGAATAAACAGCTCCCGCATAGTCCGTTGCCGAATTTCCGTAGAAAATACTCCCCTGAATCCAAACGGATCGAATTAAGCCAGGATCTGAAGCTTTGATAGCGCCGCCGCTGTTCCGAGCCATGTTGTTCATGAACAAGCAATTGCTGACACTCAACGAGCCAGCATAAAGTAGAATACCTCCTCCTTGTAACGCAGTGTGATTTCCCGAAAACCGGCATGATTCAAACACAACTGAACTGTCTCCGCGTATCCAAACCGTGCCAGCACTTCGCGCATAGTTATTAAAAAAATCACAATGAAAAAACCTTGTTTCGCAGGTGTCGCAATGGACAGCTCCGGCCAATCGATCGACACAATTGTTTGAAAACGTACAGTTGTTTACGGTTGGAGATGCGTCCTTGATGAATAGCGCCCCTCCTCCGTTCCAGCCTTCCCAATTGTATCCGGATCCATTCGTAATCGTGACTCCGGAGAGTATCGTTTCCGCGGGCTCATTGGACGTAAAGATAAACCCGGTATGCAGATCATCCTCGGTGCCTTCGATATCGAGGATGCAGGATTCCGGCCCGGCTTCGGATTCGATCACGATCTGTTTCCCTTGGACATCGATGTCCCGATTGCCGTCTCCACGCCAGATACCACTGCCGATCCGGACAGTATCCCCATCGACGGCCAGATCGATCCCGGCCTGAATCGTCGCCGCATCACCCGGTACACAGATCACCGCGGACTTCACCGATATCACCAGCACGAATACCATCCCCGTAAAACCAAGTGCTTTGATCATCGTCTCACCTCGCACAAGAGCGATCCGCGGCTTGCGACGTTCATCCGGTCACAAGCCGCGGATGACCCTGAATAATCAGTTACTTCCAGTATTGTACCAGATTCGCATCGTAGTAATCCCTGGTCCCGTTCGAAATCTGCCACTGCCGTTCGGACCAGCCCGAAATCGGCCCGTCACTATCGATCTCGATACTGTAAATCGATTCCCCTGATGTGCTCGACAACGAATAGGAATACGTTGCACCTACACCGATCGACGTGGTCACACTCTTGGCCGATACATAGTTCCCATCGATATCGAATGCATTGATGGTGACGGATGTCGACACGGTGTCCAGATTCCTCAGTACGATCTGCGCGGTTTCACTCTCGGAAGTCGAATAATACCCCCGGCAGGCCGGAACGTAGAATCGTCCGGCATCGGAGTATCGCGAATCGAGTTCCGCGCCCGCAATCGACATCTCTCCCTGGGTAAACTGTACGTTCGGTTTGAATCCGACTACCTCGTTGTGCCCGATGATCAGACCATCGGATTCGATCCGGACGCTGCCCTCGAAATATCGGCTCGGAAAAGCGCTCCAGACATCGATTCCATAGAGTCCGTTCACCGGCAGGGTGATCGTCGAGGGAAACGGCTGAGGCGATGGCTGCGTGCCGTCCGCGTTCGTGAAGGTGATGTCAATCCCGACGCTGGAATCATCGACATTCTTGACGATGATATAGTCCTCGTATTCCCGGGCACCGGCATTCGAACACTTCACCATCGGCGCGATCAGATCCATGCCGAACAGAGTCGACGGTACCATGATCACCGATTCACTGAAATAGTGCGCCGAGTTGGTGTTGCTCGAGTTGATGACCATCTCACCGACGAGCGGTTTGTCGCTGTCGATCCGGAAACTGCCCCAGGTCAGGGCGAATCCGCTGCTCTTGGTGACCGAATACATCTTGTGCGCACCCAGCGTGTAATTGCTCAACTGTGCGGGAACCAGCGCATTGCCGTTCGGGTCGAAAAATCGAGCCACGGTGATGACCACGGGTTCATCGTGATAATTCTTGACGATGAATTCCGTGGATCCGACGTTGGTACCGCCGCCCCAGTGCGCGGTCCAGTTCCCGGTACACAGACTGGTCGAACTGACATCGACCGATCCGGTATCGCCCCTCTGAATCTGCGTCATGAAACTGCGTACGCCCTGAGTCGTATGGGTGTAGGTCTGCAGACAATGTCCGAACAAGGGGCCATCCGCCTTCAACTCGATGCTCCCGGTCGTGACCGGCGCGTTACTGCTGGTCAGGACATGCCGGTACGTCGCATGCGGATCGATCGCGATGTCGACCGATGACCCCGCCTGCGTTCCATTCGCGTTGTAGTAGTCCAGTGTCACATGGAGTTCATACTCGTTCGGATTCTGAATGGCCAGTTCCGAGGTCCAGGCGTTCGACCCGGAAGCGGAGGCGCGATACTTCGGAACGACATACTCAAAGTCTCCGGCCGGATAGTGATATCCGATGTCGAATCGATCCCGGTCGATCGAGCCGTCCGGCGATGTCGAGGACCGGCACTCGAAGAGCATGGGCCGGCCGGTATCGATGCAGGGGCTCGTTTCGTCGAAAGTGTACTGGATGTTGGGTTGCTTGAGTCTGTAGTCGCCGCTGGCTGCATCGATGAACTCCGGATCGTCGACAAACGAGTCCGCTTCGTTGGACAGGGCATCGTCATGAACACTGAGGTATCCGGAATTGGCAAAGCAGCAGTAGTAAATCTCGAGTTCCGAAGTATCCGAGATATCGATGATTGCCTGAGACGGATCGTTGTTGAAGATGCAGTTCGAGACAAACCCGAGCGCATTGGATTCCAGGACCACGCCGGTATTCGCCCCATCGATCGTGCAGTCCGTCATGTTCAGCACGGCATCGTATCCGGCATGGGCGACCTGACGACAATCGAGGAAGAGACAGTTCAGAACCGATCCGTTATGCCGGCCTTCGACATCGATCGCGATGACGGTTTCGGTACCGATCGGGTTAACCTCGAAGATGCAGTTCTTGAAGATCACGCCGCAGTGCGCGATTTTGGACCCGCACTGGATCGTGCAGTTTTCGATTCGGGAATTGAGGCCGGGGTTCAGGAATGCGCCATTGGCCGATCCGTCGACGTGAATGATGGTCGATTCGGGTGATTCGCCGATCAATCGATAGTTTTCGCGCAGGTTGATGGGATTATTGCTGTTTGTGTAATAGTCCCCTGCTTCGAGTTCGAGAACAACGGGCTGGTCGTCGTAACCCTTGACGGAAGTGATCTGCTGGAGTGTGGTCTGGATCGGGTAGGTTCCGGCGGGTGGGATGGGGTAGGTCTGTCCGAGATCGCCTTCGCGAATCTGGAAATAGGGCCAGATGTCGCTTTCCCCATATTCACCGACAACTTTTAGCTCCATACCCGACCAGTTCTCGGCCAGTTCCGCATCGTACAGTTCGAAATCGAACGTCAATCCGATCAGAAGTCCTCCGGTGCCATCCTCGTTGACCGTCTGAGCCTGTGCGTTTTCCAGAAAAAGCGGAACTGCTCCGAGCAGGTCATGAACCCATCCCGTCGCGCCGATTACGCGGATATAAACATGCTGGATAGTCGAATGTTGAAGGGTTCCCATCGGATCGAAGATCGTGAGTATGATCTCGGCACGGCCGGAAATCGCCAGATTGTTGAGCGTCGAGTAATTGAAACCAGCCGTTATGATTCTGGGATTCGCACTCTCGCCTCGTTCGTTGTTCTGTTTGATCTCGAATCCCCAGATCCGTTTGAGTCTGTCGGAGATCCTGGGGTTGAATTGCGTCAGCGTATAAGGATTGGAGAGCAGCGTGCCGACGACATCGGTGGAAGTCCCGGAACTGAACATTCCCGAGGGAAGTGAACCCGATCCTGTCAGATCGCTCACTTTGAGGAATGGCCAGGTGGAAGTGTCAATACGATGCACCATGAACGGATAGCTCGTTTGTTCGTCGGATCCGAAGACATCGGCTCCGATGTTTGCTTGAAAATACCCATCATCGTATGCCAAGTTAAGAGAGTATGCTTGACCGCTGTCTTCCCATGGGTCCTGGTTGGACGAAGCAGACCAGGGAGTGTTTGGTCGTGCGATGCTGAACGGATTGGTTCCAAGATTGTATTGCCAAATCTTCCCGAGCTTCATCCATAACTGAGCATCATCGGTTGAGTAGTGATTCTCCTTGCCGAAACCAGCAGAGAGTATGTAATTCTGGGGTATGCAATCCGGTCCGATCGTGCTCTCCAGAAAATCCGCCAGATTGACATCGAAACCGGTGTTGTTATGGCAGGGATCCGGGTTTTCGGGCGGAATTTCCCACCAGAAGTCATCGGAATGCGCCCAGGGTTGCCCGGATTCAACCGTATAGGGTACCTCTTCTTCGAACGTGCAGGAATACTGTCCCGGCGCGGGTGTGCAATCGATCTCCTGATCATTGGCGTCGGGATGGATGGCTTCCTTGGTGTTGAATCCCGCTCCATACAGGTAACCGATGAAGGCCCAGACCATGCAGTTGTCATCGAAGTCGCGACCCCGAGGTTTTCCGTTGTTGTGTGTCTCTGTGCCACGATGGCAGCCGTCCGTGTCCACGAGTCGGACCTTGTTACTCGGAGCAGGTGGAGTTCCGGTGGGATTGGCGTATTGTGTGTCGTTTTTTAAATACGAGGCTTCTGCCAATAAGGTATTCGTATCCCACCCATAATAGTGTCGGTAGTCGCAATCGACAGGAAACGGAGTCGCCGTTACAGTTAACACAGGCGTTGGACTGGCCCATGCCTCATTGTATCCTCGATAGGCAGCATGCCTTGCGAATATGTCGACATTGGGATCAGATAGAATGGCGTGGTCTACATGAGGATAATCACTCGCAACGCATGCCGTGAGCCGAGTTCCGGAACAGGCATCTTTCGTCCACCGTGAGACCTCTCGAAGCCAGTTTCCGACGTTTGCATCGGAACATTTGGGTTCGTTCGCGATTTCATAGATGACGTTCGGATAATTCTTCGTTTCGTTCACCACTTTTTCGACGAAATTCTTCTGTGCGTTCTTAAGCTCGATGGCTTCCGTTGTGTTGGAAAAGATGTCGAAAAAAACGCATATCTGATCGGACTCGAATTCCGGGTAATCCTCCACATGGTTGTTGGCGTGATACCAGGCCGAATTAGACAGTCCGCCAGTGTTTATATCATCGGAAAAATCGAACAGAGATATCAGGACATAAATTTCATGATTTCTTGCAGACTCGATGTATCGCTGAAGGCTCGGGAAATAATACGGATTGAATTGGTAAAGACGGTACTTCCCGGCATCAAACAGAAATGGAAAGTTTCCGCTCGTTGGATTCGTTTTTTTGCCGGAATATACAAAAAGGCGAACAAGATTGATTCCGTTGGATTGCAGTTGATCAAACAGCGGATCGACTGAAACGGATGGATCAGCCGAGATGTCTCTGACTTCATAGTATTCCCCGACGCCCCGCAGGAGGATCAAATCGCCTCGATCGGGACCTTCAAGGGCATAGTACAAATGGTTTCCCGCTCTTTCCGCCCATCCCGGACCCCAGGTTGGAGTCATAAAGGGTGTTGGCGTTGGTGTCTGTGCCCGACCCGACACACATAAAAACAGGAGAACAACGATAACCGAGATTAAAAGGTTATACGAAGTGACGGGCTGACGGGCTGACGGGCTGAATTCATTCTTGTTTCCTCCTCTTTAGGTTACTCAGATAATTCCAAAAATCGTACTATCTATCATACACCAATCCGGCCTTCACTTCAATGCGATTGTTTCGGATCTGCGGTCTTTACGTCCGCATTGAAAAAAACCGGCAATCTCTCTATCCTCTAACTCCTGTGGAGGCTCGATCCCGCATGAACGACCTGTCCGCCGGTCTTCCGCACATCGGACGCTACCAGATCCGCCGTAAACTCGGACAGGGCGGTGTCTGCCGCGTTTTCGAAGCCTTCGACCCCGACCGCAATCTCACCTGCGCCCTCAAAGTCCTCCTCGACAACACCAATTCACTCCGGTTCAAACGCGAATTCCGCTCCATGGCGCGCCTCGATCATCCCAATATCGCCCGCGTCTACGACTACGGCGAAGACGGCAACCACGTCTTCTTCAGCATGGAATTCATCGAAGGCGGGGATCTCAAACAGAAAATCCGCAATCCGAACGAAACGGGCGGTGAGCGGATCATCCCCGAATCGGCTTCGGACTTCCGAACACTCATCGACCTGATCATCCGCATCTGTGATCCTCTCAACTACATCCATTCCCAACGCGTCATCCACCGCGATCTGAAGCCCGCCAACATCATGCTGACCCGCGACGGTGCCGTGAAACTGATGGACTTCGGACTGGTCAAGGAAACCGATCTGATCGAGGATTCGCTGACGCAGACCGGCATGTTCGTCGGCACGGTCGCCTACATGTCCCCCGAACAGGGCCTCGGCCGCAGCCTGGACCACCGCACCGATCTGTATTCGATGGGAGTGATCCTGTACGAAATCTGCACGGGCCGCCTCCCGTTCCGCGCCGACAGCATTCTCGCGGTCTTCATGAAACACATCCGGGAAGCACCCGTCCCGCCGCGGATCATCAACCCCGATGTGCCTCCGGAACTCGAAAGGATCATCCTCCGGCTGCTCGAAAAACAACCGATCAACCGCTTCAACTCCGCGGCCGATCTCCATCTGGCCCTTCTGAACATCCCGCTGGCCGGCGCGATGCCCGATGTCCCGGCCGATCTGACGATGACGCTGCAGACACCGGATTTTCAACCCGTCGAGCGTCAACCCGTGCTGCTCACGCCGGGTCTCATCGGCCGCGATCGGGAGCTGTCGGTTGCGCGGGCCTGCATCGAAAGGCTCGAAGAGGGATGCGGCGGGATCATGTTCATCGAGGGCGATGCGGGGATGGGCAAGAGCGCGTTTCTGCAGGAGATCGCCACGGCGGCCCGGCTCAAAGGCGCGATGGCGCTCAAGACAGCCTGCGCGGAACTCGAACGCTTCCCCTACGGCGCGTTCATCCGGCCACTCGAAGTGATCGCCGATAAACTCGCTGCCATGGAACCCGAAGCCGCGCTCCGGATTCTCCAGGGCCGCGGCCCGATTCTGGCCTCGATCTGCCCCCGCTTCCAGGAGATAAAAGCGTTGGCCGGGATCGCTCCCGCCGCGCAACTCGAACCCCTCCAGCATAAATTCCGTGCCTTCGACGCGATCCGGACGCTCCTCACCAATCTGTCCGCCGACCGGCCGGTCGTGATCGTCATCGATGACATCCATTTCGCCGACGACCTGAGTTTCGAACTCCTGCATTATCTCGCACGGGCTCTGCTCGATCCGGATACCTCCCGGCGGACCGGCGTGCTGGTCGTCGCGGCGTACCGACCGGTTGAACTCGAGGCGGTCGAGCCGCTGCAGCGGGTGCGGGATGCGCTCCGGGGGATGGATGAGTGTCGCGAAATCGTGCTGGCGTCGCTGGACGTCGACTGGACGCGGCAGCTCATCGAAGCGATGCTTGGGGCGCATGAGATTTCCACGGAATTGATCGCCCAGGTGCATCAGGAATCCGGCGGAAATCCGTTTTTTGTCGAGGAAATCATCAAGGGGCTGATCGATGAACGGTTCCTGAGTTTCAATCAGGGTGCGTGGCGGTTTGATCTGGAGCAGACCGAGCACATGGCGGTGCCGGGGATCGACACGCAGACCCTGTCGATCGTTCGGATTCCCGAGCGGCTTCGGAACGTGATTGTCAAGCGGATCGCACGGCTGTCGGACAAGACTCGCGAGATGCTTGGCCGCGCTTCCGTCCTCGGTGTCCGTTTCCCCTTCGCGCTCCTGGCAGCTCTCACGGATGCGTCGGAAGACGAGTTGCTCGATCTGGTCGACGAGGCAATCCGGGCGCGGATTCTGGAGGAGGTGTCGGGGCAGGGCGGCAGCGAACTGAAATTTTCGCAGAACATCATTGTGACGGTGCTCTATGAATCGCTTTCCAATCTCAGACGGAACCGGCTGCATCTCAAAGCGGCCGAGGCGATTCAGCGGATCGATGGCGAGGACGGTCCCGGGACGCACGAACGGCTGGCCTACCATTACGATCGCGCGCAGCAGTACCGGAAGGCGATCGACTACTACGGGAAAGCGGGCAGGCATGCGATCCGATCTGTCATTCCCCGATCCGCGAGGCAGTTCATTCAGCGGATCATGGAGTTGTTGCGGAAGGTCGATCTTCCCGGAGAGGAGGTCGAGGTTTTGGAGAGCGATGCGCTTCTGTTGCGGGCGCAGACATACGAGATGACCGGCAACATGGATCTCGCGCTCGCCGATTACCGGGAGCAGTTCGCATCGGCTCAACGGAGATCGGACGCGCGGCAGCAGGGCAGAGGCCTCCTCAACATCGGCCGGATTCAGGTGTTGACCGGGAGTCTGAACGAGGCACTGGAGTCGTTCCAGAAGTCGCTGGAATATGTGCCGGAATCACCGGAAAACGAGACTGAACGCCTCTTTATCGCCGCCAATCTCGCTCAGGTCTGGCTGAATCTCGGCAACTTCCGTCGCGCATCGGAGTTGTTCGCGACCTTGCGCGACAAGGCCGATCCGGTCGATGCGCCGGTTGCGGCGATGTGCGAATCGAACCTGGGGATGGCCTGTTACTACCTCGGAGACTATGACCGGGCACTCGAGGTTCTCGAGCAGTCGATCGGCCGGTATCGGACACTCGGCGAGCAGCATCAGATCCTGAAGGTGATGATCAATATCGCGGGGATTCACATGGCGCGAGGGGATACGGCGAAAGCCCTGGAGTCGAACCGCGAGTCGCTCCGGATCGCGCGCAAAATCGGGGATATCTACCACATCGCCATCATCCAGGGGAATCTCGCGCTGATCTATCAGGAGCAGGGCGAATACTGTCCGGCTGCGACTTCTCTCCGCGAATCGCTCGATATCGCCCGCGGTATCGGCGACAGGGCGGGCACGGCGATCGCGCTGATCAATACCGCCAATCTGCTTCTGGAGATGGGGGATCGGCAAGCACCGGCGACGCATTACCGGTCGGCGATCGAGATCGCTGAAGAGACCGGCGAGAAGTGGATCCTGGCCTTCTCCCTGAGTTTTCTGGGGGAGTACCACATGGCGACGGATGAGATGGGACTGGCGAGGGGATATCTTCAGTCCGCACTGGATGAAAGTCGCCGGATCGGCATGCAGGCTCTCGAGATCCAGGTATCCGCGAATCTCAGCCTGATCGAATCGCGAATCGGATCGGAGGCAGCGGCCCTGGAGAAAGGCCACGATACATTGGAACGCGCGATGAATCTCGGAGATTCGGACGCGATTCTGAAAACGAGATGGCGGTTGGCGGAAATCTGTCTGACATGCGGGATTCCAGACGAGGCTTGCAGGATCGCAGTCGGCGGATTGAAAGTCGCGAGACACCGCAGGCATCTGATCTATGAGTGGCGTTTTTTGTCCCTGATCGGCCAGTCGATCGATGCAAATGCGTGTCCCGGACATGCCATCCGGCCGCTCAGAAGGGCGGCAGCCATCCTGCTGGATATCCACCGGGGTCTCGATGAGAATCTTCGTGAACAGTACCGGAATCAGCCTGAAATCCGGACCGGAATGGAACGGTTGCGGATGCTGGCGGAACGGATGAAAGACGGATCGACCGTGACGTTTTGCAACGAAATGATGGATGATCCGGATGCCGACGATGCGACGATCGCGCTTGAAACCGGCGATCCGGAAGGCTCGTGACGGAACGACGCCTCGGGGACAATCATCGGATGACTGGTTGACTTGAGGTCGAAATCTGATCAGAATCAGAGTCAGCGACATACATGTGCGTGAGACATGCCATCGAGAGGGGATGAGAGTATCTCCGGGAGAAAACAAATGAGAATGACGTGGTTGGTCGCCTCCGCAATCGTTTCGCTCGCTCTGATGTCAGGCCTGGTTCCCCGCGCGAATGCCGATCTGTTTCCCGAACCTCAGATCGTGGTCGAACCGGCGTACCTGACATCCGGACAGGTCCACCCCGATGTGGCGTTCGATGATGAGAACGCCGTGCATGTGGTCTGGAGTGGCGATCCGACGACGGGTATCGACAGAATTTTCCACAAGAAAATCGATGCGACCGGCTCGATCGGCACAACCGAACCGGTCGAGATCGACGGACCGTGTGTAGCGTCGGATTGCGGACTGGATTATCCGTCACTGGCGATCGCGGGAACACGGTGCACGGTCGTTTACCCCGGTTCGGCATCTCATCCGTCCGTCGATTCCTCGGAATTGAATACCGCGACGGGGATCTGGAGCTTCACCGGGCAGGCGGATGTCGGGACCTACGGGCCATTCGCTGAGGTTGCGGTTGCGGCGTACGGCGACTACCTGATTCTCGCGCATCCCTATCAGGGCGGGTTTCGGTTCGTGCAGTGCGACCACGGAGTATGGCAACCCCTCACAGAGTATCTTCTGCTGCCTGCGCCCGGCGTCTACTTTGCAAACATCGATATCGCGGTCGATGACGATGGCTATTTCTATGCTGTTTTCGACATCCGCGATACCAATTCTTTAACGTCGGCTGTCTATGTCGGCCGGTCGACGAATCCGTACAATCCAATCGGAGCATTTCTATCGTTCAGAGCCGTTGAAGCATTTCATTCCGAAGTCTTCCAGTCATTTCCCTCCATTTCCGTTACCGGTTCGGCAGCCGCTCTGGATCTTGCGGTCACCATCGGCTGGGTTCATCTCAACACAGGCAACCCGCAGGTCTTTGCTCAGACGGAATTCAATGGACTGTGGTCGACATCGATGGACTTCGGCGGGACCGGCAGCCGGGCTTGTTCCTGGACCAGCGGTGTTGTGGCGAAGCATCTGGATGTGCACCGCGATACGGAGGGCGTCGTTCGGATGGTGTGGTTGGATTTGCGTGTCGAGAACGACGAGGTGTACGGTGCGGTGTCGTACAACAACGCGAGTAGTTTTCTGCCGGATGAATGCGTCAGTTGCATCTCGGAAAACCTGAACCCGGTGACCGATCCCGCCATCGCCGTGTCGAACGGTCCCGCGAAAACGACGGCGATCGTTTTTTCGCGGCTGCATGATGGCTTCAATCACGCTTTTATCTCATTTCAGCACTCCCTGCTTTATGATTCATGTGACGGTGATTTTTCAAACTGGGATACCGGTTCCGGAGTCGAAATCGATCCGTCGGTCAGCCATGACCCGGGAGGTGCAAGTTTCAAATTTTTGACAACCGGGAAACGTGGCGTGCTCATGCAGGACTTCTCTCCTGATCAGTTGACCGGGTCGATCGATTTCTGGTTTTACGATTCCATGTCGGTTTCGTCGGATTTCCGGTTCAGAATCGATGGCGATGATGGTCAGAGAGCCGGCGTGTATCGGATGATCGGAATCAACAATGCCTCCAGTCATACGACCTACTCTGTCGATGACGGATCGGGTGTCTGGCTGACGACGACCGCCTCACGATCGACCGGGTGGCATCACGTTATCGCGTCCGTCCGGAATGGTCTGATCGAGATCTTCATGGATCCTGAAATCAACACGGAACCTGTGGTCTCGAGCATCGGATTCGAGTATTTCTACCGGATCGAATTCGAGGGGGGGACAGACGCTGACCCGTATCATCTCGATGATGTCCACGTCATCGGCGAGGTGCTCCGGGCGACACCATCCTTATCGGTCAGCGGAATAATTCTATTGCTCGTTTCGATCGGTGTCGTGCTGCTGCGTTGCAGGCATTGAAACCCTCCGGCATCGATAGGGTGAGGGGATCGCGTCGCATCACGCGATGATTTGACTTGCAGTCCCGGATTCCGAACAATGGAAGGCGAAGCAGACAGCGAAGCGGGTTGTTGTGTGTGCAGGGGAACAGGCAAGGAGGCGTCAGATGAATTCCGGAACAAGACTCGTTTTCTGGTGTGTATCGATCGTCAGCCTGGTCGCAGTGGCGCAGGCCGGTCTTTATCCCGAAGCGGAACTCTTCGTGGAACCGGCTTACATGACATCGAATCAGGTTCATCCGGACATGGCTTTTGATGTGAACGGAACGGTCCATGTCGTCTGGAGCGGTGATTACTCGAGCGGGATCAATCAGATTTTTCACCGGAGTCAGACAGCCACCGGAATGATATCGGCGACTGAATTGATCGCGATCGATACGGATTGTCTGACGGTGGATTGCGGGTTCGACTATCCGGCGATCACGATCAGTTCCGGCAACTACGGCATGGTGGTGTATCCGGGATCGATGGCGCATCCGACGATCGATTCCGTTGAACTGTATGTTCCGGATGGCACGTGGGCCAATAAAGGCGACGCCGACTCGGGTGCCGGTGGCCCTTTCGAAGAGGCGGCGATCACCAACAGCTTCAATTTTGCATTGCTGGCGCACTCTTATCTCAATGGAATCCGGTTCTCGAGATTCAATACCGGCGTCTGGGATCCGGCGTCCGAGTATCTGCTGATTCCCGGCGGTCCGAACCAGCAGTTCTCCAATTTCGATCTCGCCGCCGATGAAGACGGCTATCTCTACCTGGTCTACGATGTCAACGATCTGTCGACCGGATACAAGTCCGCGGAAGTCCGACGAACGGTCAATCCCAACGATTTCACGGCCGGCTTCGAGCCGGCTCGTCCGCTCGAGGCAGAGCATTCCATCAACTTTGAGAGCGAACCGGCCATTTTCGTTCAAGGTGCTGCAGGATCCGGTGATCTGGCCGTATCGATCGCATGGGTGCATCTGAATGTCTCCAATCCGCAGGTGTTCGGACTCGTCGAGTTCAACGGTGATTGGGGAAACAGCGGCCCGATGAGCGGATTGAGCAATCGGGCCTGCAATTGGACGATGGGTTATGCGGTCGGGTTGGATGTGGTCCGGACCGAAGCGGGGGTTCTGCATCTGGTCTGGATGGACACGCGAACCGGTCTGATGGAAACCTATGCGGCAGCGTCTTTCAACGATGCGGACAGTTTTCTCACGGATGCATGCATCAGTTGCGGCGTGGGAGGATCCGGGTCGGTGAACTCCCCGGTCATCGCCATCTCTCAGGGAATCGGCAAGGACCTGGCGATCGCTTACTCGAAGCAGGAATCTCTCGGGAATCATGTCTATCTCGCATTCACGCCTACTTTGTTCTTCGACTCTTGTGATACGGATTTTTCAAACTGGGATTCGCATTCCGGCGTCACTGTCGATCCGACGTTCGCCCATGATCCGGGCGGCGGCAGTTTCCGGTTTGCCACGGCCGGTAAACGCGGACTGCTCGTCAACGATTTCTCTCCGAATCAACTCACCGGCACCCTCGATTTCTGGTTCCATGACACCGGTTCGAACGATACGGATTTCTGGTGCCGGATCGACGGAGACGATGGCTTGCGGTCGGGCGTATATCGCATGGTGGGAATCAACAATGCGTCGAGTCACAGCGCATACTCGATCAACACCGGACTGGATGCCTGGGAACCGACCTCGGTGATGCGCAATGTGGGATGGCATCATGTGATTGTGACGGTGAACGGGGGAATGATCGAAATCCGGATCGATCCGGAGATGCATGCCACACCGGTGCACACGAGCGGTGGCTTTGAGTATTTCGACCGGATCGAATTCGAGGGGGGGACAGACGCTGACCCGTATCATCTCGACGATGTCCACATCATCTCCGAATTGATCCGATCGACGCCCGCGATGTCTGTCATCGGAACGATTGTGTTGCTGCTGTCGGTCGGTATCCTGTTGATGATTCGTCATCGGTGATGTAATCTGATCGGGATGTCCAACCGTGGGTTCATTGGAGGGGTTACAATGCGACATTCGAATTGGTTCGTTATCGGAGTGATCGCTCTGGCGGCTGCCGGAACGAATGCCGGGTTTTTCCCGACACCGCAGATCGCCGTGGAATCGAGCTACATGACGACGGGTCAGGCTCATCCTGATCTGGTCTTCGATCTCAGCCAGAATCTCCATCTTATCTGGAGCGGCGATCCGACCATGAGTATCAAGCGGATCTATCACCGGAAAGTGGAGCCGTCGGGTGTCTGGATGGCGACCGAACCGGCAGCGGTGGATGGATCCTGCACGACGGTCGATTGCGGATTCGATTATCCCGCCATCGCCATGGGAAACTCCACCTGCATGGTCGTCTACCCCGGCGGAGCGACGCACCCGTCGATGGACTCGACCGAACTGAACGTTACCTCGGGAATCTGGACATTTCGGGGTCAGGCGGATACCGGAACCCAGGGGCCATATCCGGAAGTCGCCGTAGCGGCCTACGGCAATTTCGTCTTCGCGGCCCATCAATATCAGAATGGATTCAGAGTGGTGCGTTACAACAGCGGGGTCTGGGAAACGGGTTCCGAGTTCACCTGGGTTCCCGGAGGATCGATTTCCTACGAGAATATCGATGTGGCCGTTGATGCGGAAGGATTCATTTACGTTGTGTTCGATTCACTGGACTCCGGTTCGGGTTTCTACGGAGTCGGTGCATGCCGCTCGATCGATCCGTACGATGTCACCGCCGGGTTTCACTCGATTCGCATCGTAGAATCGGGCCACCCGGACTTTTTCTATGCGCACCCGTCCATTTCGGTCACGGGCTCCGAGTCTACCAGCGATCTGGCGGTGACGATCGGGTGGGTCCATCTGAATGCCAGCAACCCGCAGGTGTATGCCATGACGGAGTACAACGGAACATGGTACTCCATCGCTCTGTTTTCGGGTCCGGGCAACAAAGCCTGTTCCTGGACCGGAGGAGTCGTCTCATCCGATATCGATCTGGTCCGTGATTCAAACGGGACGATTCAGATGGTCTGGCTGGACTATCGAACGGGCAGTAATGAGGTCTACGGTGCGGTATCTTATGATGACGGGGCGAATTTTCTGCCGGATGAGTGCATCAGTTGCGGGGATGGGGCGTCCGGCACGGTTTCCGATCCGGCAATCACGCGCACAACCGGTTCGATCAAGCGGACTGCGGTGGCCTACTCGCGGATGGTGGACGGCCATGACCATGTCTTTCTGTCGTATATCGCATCGCAGTTCTATGATTCCTGCGATACGGATTTCTCGAATTGGGATTCCGCATCGGGAGTCGTGATCGATCATTCGTTCAGCCATGATCCCGGCGGCGGCAGTTTCCGATTCCAGGCATCGAAAGGCCGAGGTCTCCTGGCGAACGATTTTTCTCCCGAACAACTCACCGGAACCGTCGATTTCTGGTTCTTCGATTCACTCTCGAACACGGCCGACTTCAGTTTTAAAATTTCGGGTGATGACGGCACAAAATCCGGCGTCTACCGGATGGTCGGTATCAACAACGCATCCAGTCACAGTGTCTATTCGATCGATCAGGGGCTCGGAAGCTGGTCATCGACGACCGTGACGCGGACGGCCGACTGGCACCACATGATCGTCTCGGTCGAAGACGGCACGATCACAATATATCTGGATCCCGAAACCAATCCGGCCCCGATTCATACCTCTTCCGGTTTCGAATTCTTCAACAGCATCGAATTCCAGGGCGGAACCGATACCGATCCTTATTATCTCGATGATGTGTACCTGATCACGGAAACACTCCGGGCGACTCCGTCGATGTCGACATGGGGGATGATCCTGCTTCTGGCGGCATTCGGTGTGCTGTTTTTCGTGCAACGGAATCGGTAGACACCGAGCAGTTAGCTGTCGGAATAAAATCCAATCGCTCGTTGACTTGCCGGGGATCCTGCTCGTATGGTGAGTCTGGGAGGATCGGACGGCTTGGGTAACGTACAGGAAACCATCGGGCGCTACCGGATTCTGGATAAACTGGGCCAGGGCGGAACATGTCGGGTTTTCAGGGTATTCGATCCGGAACACCAGCGTACCTGCGCCCTCAAAGTGCTTCTCGACAACGCCAATGTGCTCAGATTCAAACGCGAATTTCGGTCGATGGCGCGACTGGATCACCCGAATATCGCCAAAGTGTATGAGTTTGGTGAAAGCGGACAGGATGTCTTTTTCACCATGGAGTTCATCGAAGGCGGTGATCTGAAGAGCTGGTTCCGGACGATCAGAACGCGGCGACGCGAGCGCTCGTTTCCGGAATCCGAAGACGAATTCCGGGAGATCATCGACCTGTTCTGCCGCATCTGTGACCCTCTCCAGTACATCCATCTCCAGCATATCGTGCATCGGGATCTCAAACCCGCGAACATCATGCTGACCGCCGACAACCGGGTTAAACTGATGGATTTCGGCCTCGTCAAGGAATCCGAACTGATGGATGAGTCTCTGACGCGGACGGGCATGTTCATCGGCACCGTCGCCTATATGTCTCCCGAACAGGGAATGGGACGCTCGCTCGACCACCGATCGGATCTCTATTCGCTCGGAATCATCCTCTATGAGGCCTGCACCGGCCGGATCCCGTTTCAGGGCGAAAACGTCCTGAATATCTTCATGCAGCATATCCGGGATGTCCCGGAACCGCCGCGGAAAATCAATCCGGCGGTCCCGATCCCCCTCGACCGGCTCATCATGAAACTGCTCGAAAAACAGCCCATCGATCGCTTCAATTCCGCCGCGGATCTCGTTGCGGATCTGCATGGCGTCTATGCGGCTGTCGCGAGTGAAACGACGCAGGAAGAGGTCATTCCCGCCCTTTCCGACACAACGACGGAGACCGGGCGCGCCAGCGATACGCATCCCCTCCTGCTGGCTCCGGGACTGATCGGCCGGGATCACGAATTGACGCGGATCCGGAATCGCCTGGATCACCTCTCCGGCCGGGGTGCCGGTGTCGTGTTGATTCAAGGAGAGGCCGGTATGGGGAAATCGGCGCTCATCCGTGAAACAGCTTCCGGCGCACGGATACGCAAGTGTGCGGTTATGCGCTCGGTATGTTCAGAAGTTGAACGATACCCATACAGTGCATTCGTGCCGGTTCTGGAGGCGATCGCGGAAAAACTGTCCGCCATGCCGTCGGATGACGTATTGCGCTTTCTACAGGGCCGCGGCGAAATCCTCGCGTCGATCTGCCCCCGGTTTCTCGATATCCCCGCCATGCACGGGCACACTCTGCCGGCCGCGCTCGAACCGGCCCAGCAGAAAATCCGTGCGTTCGACGCGATCAAAACCCTGTTGTTCAGCTACGCCGCCAGCCGACCGGTCGTCGTCTGCATCGACGATCTGCAATGGGCCGATGAACTCAGTATCGAACTGCTGCACTATCTCGCACGCGTCCTGTGCGAAGCCGAACGCGGGCAGGCGCGTCCCGTCCTGTTCATCGCGGGATATCGCAAGACGGAACTCCGGGACAACGACACGTTCTGGCACCACCATGAACGGATCCTGTCATACCCGGATTGTGAGGAGTTCGTCCTGTCCCCGCTGGATGTCCGGGCCACGAGACAGATGGTGCGTGCGATGCTGGGGGCCGGGCAAGTCTCCGCCGGGATTCTCGATCGCGTATACCGCGAGAGCGGCGGAAATCCGTTCTTCATCGAGGAAATCCTTCGGCTGTTGATCGAAGATGAATCACTGAGTCTCGTGCAGGGACAGTGGACACCCGAATCGACCTCGGATGATGCGTCGGCAGGACGACGGTTCGATTCGATTTCCGGGCGATTGACCAGGAAGATCCCGGATCGCCTCAACCGCATGATCAGTCGCCGTGTGGCCGGGCTGAGTGAGAAAACACGGGAGGTTCTCAGCAGGGCATCGGTGATCGGCGGGCAGTTCGAGTTCGAGATGTTGCTTCGGTTATGCGACGTCTCGGAGGACGATCTGCTGGATCATCTGGATGAAGCGATCCGCATGAATATCCTGGAAGATGCTCCCGGGTCGATCGGAAAAGCGCTCCGGTTCACGCAGAATCTGATCTGCAAGATGCTCTACGATGGCCTCTCCAATCTCAGGCGTAACAGGCTTCACCAGAAAGTCGCCGAGACGATCATCGCCCTGCATGGTCCGTCCAGCGAGCCCCACATCGAGGTTCTCGCGTATCACTTCGATCACGCCCAGCAGTTCAAGCCTGCCATCGAATACTATTCACGAGCCGCGCGTCTCGACCTGACCCACTCGATCGCAAACGCCGCCTGTGCCCACGCCGACCGGATTCTCGCCCTGCTGCCGCATGCCAGGATGGC
The DNA here is from genome assembly GCA_937951895.1 of uncultured bacterium. GTDB lineage: Bacteria > CSSED10-310 > CSSED10-310 > CSSED10-310 > CALFER01 > CALFER01. The sequence continues at coordinate 19,150 of CALFER010000050.1, read as the reverse complement.
GGAGGATCAGCGTGTCGCCGCCCATCTCAATGCCCTCGGATTGAGAGGTGAAAGCTACGAAATGATGGGGAAGTTCGAATCCGCGATGACTGATTTCTCAACCATTTTCGATCTCGCGGCAGCGCACGGTGAAGCCGAACTTCAGGCAAAGGCCCTGCGGTCGAAGGGACGGTTGCACGTCAAGCTCGGAGACCATGAAGCGGCGATGGAGGCGTTCCAGCAAAGCTTGAATCTCATGCCCGATATGCCCGAAACTGCCTCGGAACGAGCCTATATCGATGCCAATATCGCCCTCGTCTGGCTGAATCTCGGGGAAGCCCAGAAAGCACTGGAGCTGTTCATCATGCTCCGCAAAAAAATCCATGATCTCGATCCGCCGGTCGCGGCGATGTGCGATTCCAACATCGGACTGGCCTGCTACTACCTCGGCGATTACCCCCGCGCTCTCGAATCGCTCCAGAATGCCGTCGATCGGTACCATGCCCTGAACGAACCCAATCAGATCCTGAAAGTGATGAACAATATCGCGGGGATCCACATGGCCCGGGGCGATACGGCGCAAGTGCTGTCCACCAACATGCAATCGCTGGCTCTGGCCCGGAAAATCGGCGATATCCATTCCATCGCCGTCCTTCTAGGCAACCTGGCCTTGATTCACCAGGAACATGGCGATTACGTGCTGGCCTCGGAACACTTCAGGGAATCACTCGAGATATCCCGGAGTAACGGTGACAAGGTCGGGATCGCCATCGCACTGATCAATGTCGGAAACATGATGATGGATCTCGGGAACGAACACATTCCTGAACAGAACTATACGAGTGCGTATGAGATTGCCGAGGAGACGGGCGAACGGTGGCTCGCGGTGATCGCCATGCATCAGATGGGCGAATTCCGGATTATCCGGCACAGCCTCGAACGCGCCGAATCGATTCTGATCAAGTGCAGGGATGACGCTCGGCAGATCGGTTTGCGGACGATCGAGGTGCAATCAGCAGCGAATCTCGGTTACATACGCGCAATCCGCGATCGATCCGCGGCCGCGATCGAAATAGCTCAGCAGGCCCTGAACGAGGCGAAACAGATCGGGGATATGGACGGAGTTCTCAGGACACTCTGGCGACTCTCTGCAATCCAACTGCTCTTCGGTGCCCCGGACAAAGCGATCCGGACATCGGTCGAGGGGCTGAATATCGCCCGAAAGCGGGAATATCGGATGTATGAATGGCGATTCTGGGCACAGGCAGGCGATGCCCTGCTGGCACTGGACCGCAGAAAACCGGCATATCGAGCCTTGAGCCGGGGGGCGTATGTGCTGGAGTATCTCGCGGATAACACCACAGCAGACGACCGACGCACCTTCTTCCGCACTCCGGATGTCGCGTCTGTATTGGATCGCTTGCAGTTTCTGGCCGACGCCGAGCGCGATTCGATGATGGCGGCGCTGTGCCGACGCCTGCTCGATCCCGCTGGATAGACGAAGACGCTGATTTCCCGAATGGGTCTCAGAAAATTGACAGGGGGAATCCGAATCGGTACTCTGAAAAACGAGCTTGAGATTTCAACCTCGGGAAGGAGATTCCTCATGAACCGCACGGTTTGCATTCTGTCGTTGATATCAATCGTCATCACCTCTGCATCCCTTCCAACCGTGCAGTGCAGTTATTACTACGGCAATCCTGTCAAGTTCATTGAGACGGAACATGAACCATTTACGCAGTCCCTCGTGAATGTCGATTTTGACCGCTTCAACAATGTGCATCTTGTTTGGAGCAGCGACGAAAACCTTTCATATCGTCAGATCTATCATCGTTCCCGTCTCCATGACGGAAGTATTCTGCCGACAGATACGATCGCGATGCATCTGGATTGTGAGATATCCGACTGTGGCTTGCTGTCCCCTCTGATTTCATTCGGTGCCGGATCGCTGGATATCGGGCACTGCGTGTACTTTCAGAGTGCCGGATCGAACCCGCTCCAGTATACGCAGCTCAGCTACACGAGCGGCACATTCAATTCGGTATTCGTCGGCGATATCACCGACACGGATCTGGTGACTGATTATGACATAGCTTCTTATGGTGATTACTCATTTCTCGTGTGCGAGTTTCAGGACAAAATCCGGGTGATTCCTGGTTTAAATGGGGAATGGGATGAATCAGCGCTGTATGATTTCCTGCCGGGTCCCGATGAATACTTGCTTTCGCCCGATGTTTGCACGGATGAAGCGGGCCATCTGTACATCACGTTCGACGCGTATGACATGATCGGATCCACCTATACACACAGGGTCGTCCGATCGGAGTTGCCCCTCTCGACGACGGTGTTTCTCCCCGTTCGGGATGTGCCCGGGACGGACGAGTGGGAGAACCCGGAGATCGCCGCTTCGGGAAGCGGAGACAATCTTCTGGTCTGCCTCCTTCGTACGTCGACTTCGGGCGCTACGACGGTATTGAGCTGCACTGTCGAAGCGGATGATGATGATTGGCCCTCCGGTTTAGATTTCGGCGATTCCACCATGAGTCTCTCGATTGTGACCTCATACACCATCAATAACCAACAGGTTCAAATCGGACGAGACAACTCGATTCATGCTGTCTGGGAATCCAATCTGTCAGGCGTCTCCGAAGTGTATGCATCGACATCCCTGGATGCCGGCGGTACTTTTTCTACACAGGTCTGTCTGAGTTGTGGAACGGAACCGCACTTGGAGGCGTTTAACGCAAGTATCGCAGTCTCGAAAGATGCCGGACGCGAAATCGCGATCGTGTTCGACCAGACGGACATGGCCGGGAATATCCACCCCTGGCTGATTCACATCCCGACATATTTCCATGATTCGTGCGATTCAGGATTCGAACACTGGACGACGGCATCCGGCGTGTCGCTCGACCCGCTCGCCGGACATCATAACCCGGGATGTTTCCGCTTTGCGACATCCGGAACCCGAGGCGCGCTCGTGGCGGACTACGGCCTTCAGGCTCTGACCGGTACGATCGATTTCTGGTTCATGGATTCGCTCTCGGAGACGTCCGATTTCACCATGCGGATCGATGGCGACGATGGGTTGAAGGCCGGTGTCTACCGGATGATCGGCATCAACAATGCCTCGTCGCACACCACCTATTCCGCTTTCGACGGCACCTCCTGGACTGCGCTGACACAGGCGCGTACGGCCGGATGGCACCATTGCGTCGTCCAGGTTTCGGCAGACGGCATCGTGATGTATCTCGATCCGGAAACCACACCTGCCGGCGCGTATCAGAGCACCGGATTTGTCAGTTTTCATCGTATCGAGTTCCAGGGCGGAACCGATGCCTCCCCGTACTATCTCGATGACGTCATCGTCGCCGCACCGGTTTCTCGAATGGTCCCGGCGGAATCGATTCTGTCGGTCATCCTGATGGTGTTCGCGATCACCGTGGGAATTCTCGTCTGTTCCTTCTCGGCGCGGCATCGTTGACAGAACAACCGTCGCGCGTTACGTTGAAAGAACATGGTGATCACCGATCCGGTTCCAGGGGAGGATCAGTATGGCAAAGGTATCCAGTTTCATCATTCATGTTTGTGTGCTGCTGCTGCTGTGCTCGGGTGGACCGACATCGCAGGCCTACTACTACGGAGATCCCGAACGTTTCGTCGAATCGACATTTGACAGCTCAAACCAGTTCAATCAGGATGTCGCTTTCGATGAGAACGGCAATGTACATGTTGTCTGGATCGAGCATGAAAACCTGGGCTCGTATGAGATATACCATCGCATCAAGCTGCATCAGGGCGAGAGTCTCCCGACAGGACCAATCGCCTTCGATCCCCCCTGTCAGAGCATCGATTGTGGTCTGAACCGTCCCATGTTCGCCGCAGGAAACCACTCGGAGAAGTTCGGATTCTGTGTCTTCTCCAGGGGCCAGGCTCCCTACGGGATCGAGTTGGCTACGATCGATTCCTCGTTTACCTGGGCCTACAATGGAGTCTTCGTTGCGTCCACCACAACCGTGGATTATGCGTTTACGTCGTATGCAAATCACGAGTTTTTCATTTACAGCAGAATGGGCGGGATGCGATTGCAGCGCCTGACCGACGGTACCCCCGATGGAGCGCCGTTCGACTTCCTGCCGGATCCGGATTATACACTGTATCATCCGGATATCTGCACGGATGATGAGGGATTCCTGTACGTGATCTACGAAGCGTACAACTCGGGCACGTCGGCCTATGTCCGGAAGATACAACGCTCTATCGATTCCGAAGATGTATCGGCTTTCTCGTTCCCACGAACGGTTCTCGGTACTGCCAATTTTGAGTATCCGTCAATCGCGGCGATCGGATCACTGACGAATCTGGATTTACGGGTCGGGATCGGCAAGATCGAACATTCCGGAACGAATTATCGCGTCGAAGGCATGGTGGAAGCGAACGGCACATGGGGCAGTCCGGGGGCATACACGGGACAGGAAGCATTGATCCGGCTCGCGGACGGCGGCAATGTCGCCGCCAATATCGATGTCGCGTTCGGGCGCGATCATGCGTTTCATGTCGTCTGGCGCGATGACACGGTCATCCAGAGCGAAGCGTATGCATCCGTGACCTTCGATGATGCCTTCTCATTCTCGGCGCCTCAGTGTCTGAGTTGCGACACCGAAACACACTCGACCGCCATGACACCGCGGATTGCGGCATCCAGAGACGACAGCCGGTCGCTCGCGATCGTGTTCATTCAGGACGATACGTCCACAAACAACCATCCCTGGCTGCTGCATGTGCCGACACACTTCAAGGACGCCTGCGACACGGATTTCTCGAACTGGGATGTCGCAACCGGTGTCTCCATCGATTCATCCAGCGCGCACAGTCCGAGCGCCAGTTTCAGGCTTGAATCAGCGACCGCGCGCGGCACGTTGTCCCGTGACTACTCCCTCACGCCCATCAACGGCACCCTGGATTTCTGGTTCTATGACCGTTTGTCCGAATCCTCGGATTTCCATCTCCGCATCGACGGTGATGACGGCACGAAGGCCAGTGTCTACCGGATGATCGGGATCAACAACGCATCCAGTCATACGACCTATTCGGTGCATGACGGAAGTGCCTGGCAGACTCTATCCAACACCCGCACCATGGATTGGCATCATGTCCTGATCAATGTGACGAATACCGGTATCGAAATGCTGCTGGATCCCGAAACGGATCCGGCACCGGTCTATTCGAGTTCGCAGATGATCGAAATCGGGAGTATTCAGTTCGAAGGCGGAACGAGCAGCGACCCGTACAATCTCGACGATGTGACGATCGCCGCCTGTGTCCCGCGTGCCGTGCCCGCCTTCACCATCGACGGAATCATTTTTACCCTGATCGTTCTGTCCTGCCTGATCGCACTGCATGGAATCCGCCGTCGCTCATGAAAATCCTGATCATCGGCGGCACATCGTTCATCGGTCCCTGTGTCATCCGCGAGTTGCTCAGGGATTCCCACGAACTGACGGTTTTTTCCCGTGGCCGGACGCAGTGCCCTCTGCCGGAAACCGTCACCCGGCTGATCGGTGACAGACGCACTCTGACGACCCACCGCGATACGCTCAGGCAATGCCGCCCGGACGTCGTGATCGACACGATGATCCTGACGGAAAACGATGCGGCGGACTGCTGCGAGATCTTCCGCGGATATGCGAATCGTCTGGTCATGATCAGCAGCCAGGATGTCTACCGGGCCTACGGCATCATCAACGGTTCGGAAGCCGGTGACATCGACAATCGCCCGATCACCGAAGACTCTCCGCTCCGCTCGGCCCTGTATCCCTATCGCCGGCCGGATACCGACCCGTCGTCGCATCTGTATCAGTATGACAAGATCCCCGCCGAACAGCTGGTTCTGTCGGAAACGAATCTGGAGGGGATCGTTGTTCGGCTGCCCATGGTCTACGGCCCGGGTGATCGCCAGCACCGATGTCAGGCATTCCTGAAGCAGATGGCGGATGCGCAGCCGGTCATTCCCGTTGAGGAGGCCGAAGCACACTGGCGCGGCGCCCGCGGGTACGTGGACGATATCGCCCATGCGATTGCGATGACGGCTGTCAGACCCGCCCTGCCGAGCCGGGTTTACAATGTGGCGGAAGCCGACGCATTCAGTACGGTCGAGTGGATCCGCATGTTCGGAGACGCATTCGGCTGGCAGGGCCGGATCACGATCACTCCACCAGACTCAGATACCTCGATTTCGCCCGATTCGCTCCAGCATCTCATCGTCTCCTCCGACCGGATCCGCCGGGAACTGGCCTACGTCGAACCGACGAGCCGACCCGAACGACTGAAACGCACGATCGAATGGGAACTCTTATAACTGTCTTCCGGTCAATGCCTGATATCGCGCCGACAGGGAAGGGATGATCCCCCTCTCCAGCATGCAGCGGCGGAGGCGCGGATTTCGGATCTGCTGGAGTCTCTCCTCCAGAAGGGCGCATGCGGATGAACAGATCGTGTCGGCTTCGGTATTGCGTCCGAGGCGATCGAGCGTCATCATCAGATAATACCGCCGTTCCATCGATTCGTAGATGGGCGGATTGGGTTCGACGTCGAGCGATTGCCGGAAGAGCGTTTCGGCCTGAGCGAGCGTCGGGTCGTTGCAGCCCGAGGCGATGGTGAACGATGCGAGTCCGCGGGTGAACACGAGATCCCCGAGGGTGTTTGCGGCGAGTTCGTGCAGGTCGTTCGTTTCGATTTCCGCCAGTTCGTGCAGAGCGATCTCCTTCTGATGCATGAGGAGGCGGGATTTGATGAGCTGGAGGGCGGATTGCAGGGCGAGTTGCCGGCTGCCGAGATCCGTGAAAATCGTGCGAGCTTCCGAGTAGTGCTGCGCGGCGAGGGGGAGGTTGCCCTGGAGGACCGCGAGAGAGCCCTGGCCGAATCTGAGATAGCCGTCACCCAGCGCGTTGTGGATCCGTGCGTTCGATACCTCATACCGCGCGAAGTATTCGGCGGCCAGCAACGGCTGGTTCGTGTCGGTATACGTTTCGGCCAGATTGTAATGGACGATGGCCAGGGAGAGCGCGTCGTCGAGACGTTGGGCGATTGTTTCGGACTGGCGCAGGGTGGCGATGGCGTTTTCGAAATCACCCAGTCGCGAGAAAACCCCGCACAGATTGTTCAGCACGGTTGATTCACCCTGGTAATCCCTGTAGCGCCGATAGATCTCGAGAGCCTGCCGGTAGAGTTCCAGGACCTGGTGATCCGGTTCGAGTTCCATCGAGATGATGCCTTTGATCACATAGTAGGTCGCGTGAACACTGTCTTTCAGGTCGCTTGGTTCGGAGCGGGCCATCAATCGTTGTGAATCGTCGAGATGATCGAGGGCGGCGGGGAAGGCGCCTTCGAGATAGTCGATGAAGGCCAGCGAGCAATAGTATTCGGCGCGCCGCAGGTCGTTCCCCGTGCCGACAATCGCGCGCTCGTACCGCTCCCTCGCCTCCGGATACCGGCTCATCCGCTGGAAATTCGACCCCTCTGCTGCCAGAATCCGCGCGAGTTCCTCCGGGTCATCCGTACAGGTTTTGGCGCGTTCGAGATACGCTTCTGCCTCATTCACCTGCCCGACGATCGAGGACAGTTTGCCGAGCGTCTTGAAGACATAGAGCAGTTCCTCGGCCGCGCCGTCCCGCGGGATCGAAAACGTCAGGTAGGATTCCAGCCATCGGATGGTCTCGCGGTTCGCCTGCATCCGCTCGCAATGCCTGGCAGCCCGCAGCGCAAACTCGCGCGCCTTCCGGCCGACATTCCCGTTGCAGTAATGATAGGCGGCATGCGAGAGATACGAATCGACGCCAGCCTCGTATTTCGCCTCGTAATATGCCCCGATATGCGCATGGTACACCGCCTTCATCGACTCCGGGATCTTGCGGAGCAGATAACCCCTCACGATGTCGTGCGTGAAGCGGTATTCCGGTGTCCGATCCGCCGAAACACTCTCGCGGATGATCCCTGTCTTGAGCGGCTTTTCGAGCGCTTCCGCCACGCCGACCTCGCTTTCCTCCATGACCGCGCACAGCATCTCCAGTGTGAAGATATCCGCGGTCAGCGCCGCGATGCGGAGCAGTTTGCGGCTTTTTTCGTCGAGGATTTCAAGACGCGACGCGATCAGTCGGTTCAGACTGTCCGGGAGCATGATGTCGTCCGACAGATGGAACTGCCATTCGCCGGCCTGATTCCGGCTGATTGATCCCTGATGAAACAGATCGCTGATCAGTTCCCGGACGAAGAAGGGATTCCCGCCGCTCTGACGGTTGACCAGATCGAGAATCTGCTGGGGGAGATTCGGATCACGGAACGCGAACATGATCAGGTTGTTGATTTCCTGTGCGTTCAGGCTGGCGAGGGGGATGGTGAGCAGGGGGAGGAGCGTTTTCAGGTTGCTCAGTTTGTCCGTCAGGTGTCTGGGTGTTTCACCCGTGATGCGTTGGGTCGTGACGAAGAAAATGGCTCGCTGGAGCGATCCGCGGACCAGATAGCTGAAGAGTTCCCAGTCCGGGTGCGTCATCCACTGGATGTCGTCGACGATGAAGAGGATCGGGGCGAGATCACAGACGGCGTGCATGATGCGCGACAGATCTTCGAAGATCTTGAATTTGAGGCGGTCATCGCGGAAAAACAGGGATTCCTCCAGGATCCGGAATGGAATCTGCGGGAACAGTTCCGCCGTCGCGGGATGCACCGGGCCGACCGTTCTGAGAAACACGTCGCGATCCGGATCCGGCAACCGCTCGAAAACCTCGCGCAACGGTGCGGCGATGGGATGATACGGTTCGGTTTCCCCGAGCATGAAGCAGGCGCCGGTCAGCGTTTTGCAGCCTTTGAATTCGGCGTAGCGGATGAGTTCCTGTGCGAGTCTGGTTTTTCCGACGCCGGCTTCGCCCTGGATGAGCGCGAAACGGGCCGTGCCGCTGTGGGTTTCATCGAGCAACTGGCGGAGTTTACGCAGTTCGACCTGCCGGCCGATGAAATGGCTGAAATTGACACTTTCGATCCGCGGCGCGGCCGGCTGTTCCTTGAAGAACGATATCCGGCCCCGACCGGATTCCTTGGCGTTGTAAAGTGCCTTGTCCGCGCGTTCAATCACCTCATCCAGCGTCCGGTCGCTCCGCCGGCTCTCGCCGATACCCATCGACAGGGTGACTTTCAAGCCGCGCGGGAATACGGCCCGCGTGACATCTTCGAGAATCCGCTGGGCGAAATTGAGCGCGTTCTGGGTCGTCGTGTTCGGCAGCACCCCCAGAAACTCGTCGCCGCCGTAGCGGACCATGATGTCGGTTCGTCTGAGATTGCGCAGGAGGATCGCCGCGATGTCCTGCAGGACCGTGTCGCCTCCGAGATGGCCGTAGATGTCGTTGATCAGTTTGAAATGGTCCACATCGATCATGACAACCGAATACTCGTGGTCCGGTTCCCGACCGATGAAATCGATCCGCACGGTGTCGAGAGCGTCTCGGTTGGGGAGGTGTGTGAGTGCGTCGATCGAGTGGGGTGACATACGACAATTATTGGAAGATACCGGGCTTTTGTCAATGATCGGGGGGCGGCGATTCGCGCTTCTTCCGCGCCGGTGGTATGCTCGTCCGCGGAGGTTTCCCGTCATGGACGTCCTTCTGATTGCAGCGCTCAGGGAGGAACTCGAACCGTTCACACGCAGTCTCGTGCACCTCGAAATGTCCCCGGATCTTCCCGGTGTCCGCACGTTCGATCTCGGAGGCCGCCGTCTGATCGTGGTCCTCTGCGGCGTCGGCGGCGCGCGTGCCGTGCAGACCCTCTCTCCGATTCTCGATCGCCTCCATCCCGGCTATGCGCTTCTTGCGGGCTGGTCCGGCGCTCTGACGCCGGATCTGGACATCGATCAGTGTGTGGTACTGACGCGGGTGCACCGGGACCGTCCCGGGGTGCCTCCCGAGACCCTCCGTGCGGTTCCCGACCGTGTTCCGGAGTCGCCCGGGAGTCCCGGATTTCGTTATGTTGAGGGGATCACTGTGGATCGGATGATTTGCCGGAAAGCGGATCGGGAGCGGTTGCATCGGGAGAGCGGGGCGAGTGTGGTCGACATGGAGACCCATGATGTGGCGCGGCTGATGCGGGAGCGATCGATCCCGCTGATGGTGATGCGGATCGTATCGGATCCGGCGGATGAATCGATCGGGGTGGATTTCGATCGGATACCGGAGGGAAAGATACGGCGGGCGGCGTATTTTGCGGCGCATCCCGGTGAGTATCAGCGGCTGAAGGAACTCAAGGCGCAGCTCGGCAGAACTGCGGAGCGACTGGCGGATCGGATCGGGGAGGTTCTTGCCTTCATGCAGTGATGGAGCGCGCATAGAGGGGGATGTCAGGATGTAAAGTTTTCACTTGCGAAAGGTAAGTAAAGAAGAATACGGATCGTACGATACGTTACGGGATGAAATCGGATAAAAACTTCCCGCCCCATTTGCTCAGGAGCAGGTCAGAAGTAAAAAAGACATCCTGACACTCCGGATCACCGTATCGCTCGGCAAGTTCATACAAGGTCAGGCTTTCCAACCGGCGAACCGGTTCCGGCTTTGTTTCAGTCGCCTTGACGATGAGCGACTCGATCGATTCCGTTTTCAAAGAACCGATCCGAAATTGGGACTTCAGATGCGGTGCACTACCCAGAATGCCTCCACTGTCGCAAGCGCCGCCAGCATAAATGTCGAGATCGCTTTCTATATCCAGAGTCAAATAACCGCATGCGCCGGATTCGACCTTTTGAGCGCCGAGTTGTCTGTTATTCATGATGTTCATGTAGATTTCTGATTCCGGTAAAAAGCCTTCAGAAAAACGATATCCTTCCGGCAATCGAGCCAGATCGTCCGGCCTGCATCTGATGAGATTCCTGCCTCTGCCCTGGTAAGAATTCAGGTACCAGCCGACCTGAGAAGTTTTGGATGGATCCAATGATCGCAGCATGTCGACCGTCGCGGGAAACTCATCGATGTTTTCTTTATGGACGATCACTCCCGCAGTCCAGGAGAGTTTTCGGGCAATGATGCGGGTTACCGTGTCAATCAGGTTTTTGAACGAGCCTTTCCGGCCGGTGAATGCATCATGGGTGTGTTGAAGTCCGTGAAAGATCAACTGAAACCAATCGATCCCGCATTGCTGGAGAATATCCCAATCGCTGTCCGGCAACTGCGCCAGGACCGAACCGTTGGTCGGAAAAAACTGTGTCATGCCACCAAAACCGAGCTCCGATTGCAGTCTGAAGATATCGACAAATTGCGGATGCAGGGTTGGTTCGTCCAGAAACAGCACGCTGACGCTTTGAATGAGTCCCTTGTCTATGGCGGCGAGCCGCCGAAAAAACGCTTCGATCGTTTCGAAGGGTATCCTGGCATGCTCGCTGGAACCGTCGGTCCAGCAATGTCTGCAGAAATTGTTGCATGGCATGGCGTGGATATTGAGAAGCAGGTGCGGCGCTGTACGGTTTGTTCTGATTTCTTCCATCGGTCACTCTCCTTGTCGTCAACATACTTGAGTGTATCTGATTTGTTCAGCAGTGCACACCATTTTTTCATCATTATCTCCGTGATGCACTCAAGCAGGGATTCCGCCATCTTCGGTGACTTGGATCGCCCCCTATTCTGATCTGCAGGTCTTTATCTTCTCTCTCCTGTCCGAACGTCAGCTCTCATGCGAAGAGGAAGCCGCGTCCGGTGCGGGTTCCGAAGTCGCATGCAGGGCTTGGTTGGATGATTTCATTGCCCGGTTGAAGATGGCTCTCGCGTTCTTATTGCCAATGTAATAGGCACAAAGAACAACTATGAGGAGCCCAATGTTCGGATTCAACAAGTTCATCACAAAGATGATACCGTACGTCACCGCAGCCATGTAGTAGGCCCATTTGGCGTATTTCCGCAAACCTACCGCAAGAACAAGAAGAGCAACCGCCATCGCGAACGTATACACGATGATGCCTGTAAATAGGAGGGGGTGCATTTCGTTTGTCAGACCGTGTTTCAGTACAGGAGAAAGCCACATGGGGAGCATGCACAACAGGACGACTCCACCGATAATATGCAGCAAGGAGGCTGACCTGATGCCTCTTGCTGCGTATCTGATGCGCTTTTCGGCATTTGTCAGTTCTTTCTTTGGTTTGTCTTGATGGATGCCGCAAACCGGGCAGATCATGTCCGCCACATCGGCATAGAACAGACAACTCTTGCATCGTTTCATCATCTTTCCCTCCGTCCAACAATGTGATTCAGTGGTTTTCTGCTCATCTTCACTATCATATCATACCTTCACTTGATTCATAAGTAAAATTCTCGTATTCTCCAACTAAATATCTCGCCAAATACAACGATAAAGAGTTTTATCAATATCCTGTGAAAGCTATCTCCGAAGACATCGCCAGCATCTTCTCGCACAGCATGAAGGTCGCCTTCATCCCCTCACCGATCCGGACAGCTTGACTCCCTTCCTTCTCAAATTCCTCGTTGTCGTTGTCGTAATCGTAATCGACATCACCGTACAACTCCAAACTATCGCGCATTCGTGATTCATCTTACCCAGTCTCGACAGCGATCCGGCAGGTATCGAGATCTTCGTGGCCAGGCCGCACTTTTTCTCCCGATTACGACAATGACAACGATTGCGACGACGACAACCATCGGCTCCGGATTTTTTCCCCGTCACCTGTTCGAGGAAAAAAAATCCTGCATGATCATCATGCCGGCGTTCCTGCCGACGATCACAGGGAAGATGCATCCATTTGCGACACGTGTTGGCCGGCAGATAACGTCATATGGGAACGCCGGCACGGAGGCCGGCGCCACCCAGCCTTTATTTTCTTTTACGGGGTGCGGCAGGCAGAGACGCCTGCCGCAGCATCGAAAACATCGGATGCGGCCAGCCCGGGGATAGCACCTGCCAGTCGGGCCATGCTGGCCTGACGAATAGCCCGCATAGTGCGGGCTTCATATTGAGACACGGTCTTCATCGACGATCCCTTACAACCTCGTACAGCATCCTTCGGCGAAAGGTATCGGCTGGTGGATCGGATCGGGGAGGTGATCTCCGACCAATCAATCTCTGATGATAACTCCGTATGAGAACGCCGGCACGGAGGCCGGCGCCACCCAGCCTTTATTTTCTTTTACGGGGTGCGGCAGGCAGAGACGCCTGCCGCAGCATCGAAAACATCGGATGCGGCCAGCCCGGGGATAGCACCTGCCAGTCGGGCCATGCTGGCCTGACGAATAGCCCGCATAGTGCGGGCTTCATATTGAGACACGGTCTTCATCGACGATCCCTTACAACCTCGTACAGCATCCTTCGGCGAAAGGTATCGGCTGGTGGATCGGATCGGGGAGGTGATCTCCGACCAATCAATCTCTGATGATAACTCCGTATGAGAACGCCGGCACGGAGGCCGGCGCCACCCAGCCTTTATTTTCTTTTACGGGGTGCGGCAGGCAGAGACGCCTGCCGCAGCATCTTTATCCCTGCCGGTGATCCGTGTCGGGATGCGAAACGACGGGGACTGATCCTTCACTCGGGATCAGAGGAGATGACCAATCCCCTTAACAATGCCGGCAACTCGGAGTATACTTCGGATGGTTTTCGAGATCCCTGCTGAAACACATCTTTATGCCTGAAGGATGAGAGTCTCTCGGAAAGGGCCCTGAAACGATGACCTTCAACGCGATTCTCCAAAAGTACCGTCAAATCGCTTTTTCACAGAAAGACAAAGGGGATCGATTCGAGCGACTCATGCAGGCGTTCCTCCAGACCGATCCGAAGTACGCCCACCTCTTCCGGAAAGTCTGGTTGTGGAACGAATTCCCCGCTCGCCGGGATCTCGGCGGAATCGACACCGGGATCGATTTAGTCGCGCTCACACACGAAGGCGATTACTGGGCGATCCAATGCAAATGCTATCAGGAAAACACCATTCTCCAGAAAGGCGATCTCGACGGATTCCTCGCCACCTCCGGACGCACCTTCACCGATGACCGTGCCCGGACCGTCGGTTTCTCCCATCGCCTCTGGATCTCGACGACACGCCACTGGGGCATCCACGCGGAAGAAGCGATCCATAACCAAATTCCTCCGGTCTCACGCATCAACCTGTACGATCTCGACGAATCTCCGGTCGACTGGGAGAAACTGGAAAGCGGCATTCACGGCCAATCGGCAAGGCGCGAGAAGAAATCATTGCTTCCCCATCAGAAACATGCGGTCGAGACCGTTCTGAACTACTTCAGGAACACCGATCGCGGCAAACTCATCATGGCCTGCGGCACGGGCAAAACATTCACGTCCCTGAGGATCGCCGAATACGCGACGAACGGAACCGGCACGATTCTGTTTCTTGTCCCGAGCATCGCTCTGTTGGGCCAGGCCCTGCGCGAATGGAGCGCGGATGCGAAAGAACCGATCAACGCGATCTGTATCTGCTCGGACCCCGAAGTGTCGAGACAGAAGAAAAAACAGACCGATATCGATGCGATGAGCGTGGTCGATCTGGCGCTCCCGGCATCGACGGACCCGAAAAACATCCTGGCCCAATTCATCCGCGCCAGGCAGAAACCCGGCATGACCGTGGTGTTCTCGACGTATCAATCCATCGATGTGATCGCCAGGGCTCAGACGATCCTTCTCGAAAACCGATTCGATCCCTTCGATCTGATCATCTGCGATGAGGCGCACCGGACGACCGGGGTCACGCTGGCGGGCGAAGACGAAACCGAATTCGTGAAGGTCCATAACGCCGATTTCATCCGGGCAGACAAGCGCCTCTACATGACCGCCACGCCCCGGCTTTACAGCGATGATGCCAAGAGCCGGGCGGCGGAAGCGGAGGCGGTTCTGGCGTCGATGGATGACACGAGCCTCTACGGCGACGAGATCTATCGGATCGGGTTCGGCGAAGCGGTGGAAAAAGGACTCCTGACGGATTACAAAGTGCTGATCCTGACACTGACCGATCGGGACGTGCCGGCCGCCGTCCAGAAAATGGCCACTCCGGACTCGGAAACCAATGTGGATGACCTGACGAAACTGGTCGGGTGTGTCAACGCACTGTCGAAACAGTTGATCGGCGATGACGGACGGATCCGCGAGATCGACCCGGAACCGATGCGTCGCGCGGTTGCCTTCTGCCCGAGTATCTCGGCATCCAAAAAAATCACGACCCTGTTCAACGACCTCAGTTCGGTGTATCTCCGGGCGATCGCACCGGAAAAAAAGGATAAAATGGTTGCTGTCGAATCAAGGCACATGGATGGGACCATGTCCGCGCCCGCCCGTGATGAGGGGTTGAACTGGGTGAAAGCGCCGACCGACGGAAACGCCTGCCGCATTCTGACCAACGTCCGGGTGCTGAGCGAGGGTGTGGATGTTCCGTCCCTGGACGCCGTGATGTTTCTGTCGGCGAAAAACTCCCAGGTGGATGTCGTGCAGTCCGTTGGCCGCGTGATGCGCAAAGCGCCGAACAAGAAATACGGCTACATCGTCATTCCCGTGGTCGTGCCGACGGATGTCGAGCCCGAACGAGCGCTCGACGACAACGAACGGTACAAGGTTGTCTGGACGGTGCTCAACGCGTTGCGCGCCCATGACGACCGTTTCAATGCCACCATCAATAAAATCGAGCTGAACAGGCGCAAACCCGAACAGATCTGCGTGGTCGGTATTGCCAGCGGCGAGCATGACGACCGCCCCGAATCCGATTCCGCGCACGCCGCACGCGATGTGATCCAGCGGCAGCTCAAACTGCAATTCGCGCAGTTGCAGGCCGTCGTGTTCGCCCGTCTGGTCCACAAGGTGGGCGACCGACGGTATTGGGAGCAGTGGGCCAGGGATGTCGCCGTCATTGCCGAGCGTCAGAAGGAGCGCATCGAGTATCTCATCGTCACGCACGATCGCCAGAAAACCGCCTTCGCCGATTTCGTGACCGGCCTGCAGCGGAACATCAATCCCGGCATCACCGAGGCGCAGGCCGTCGATATGCTCGCGCAGCACATCATCACCAAACCGATCTTCGAGGCGCTTTTTGAAGGTTATTCCTTCGTCAAACACAACGCGGTGTCTCAGGCGATGCAGAACATGCTTCAGGCGCTGGAAGAAAAAACCCTGCCGCAGGATTCCGACAAGCTGCAGCGGTTTTACGAGTCGGTCCGGAAGCGCGCGGCCGGCATCGACAATGCGGAAGGCAAGCAGCGCATCATCATCGAATTGTACGACAAATTCTTCAAAACTGCGTTTCCCCGACTCGTCGAGCAGCTCGGGATCGTCTACACCCCGGTCGAAGCCGTGGATTTCATCATTCACTCCATCGAGCATCTCCTGAGGACCGAATTCGGGCGGTCGTTATCGGATGAAAACATCCACATCCTCGACCCGTTCACCGGCACGGGGACGTTCATGGTGCGGCTGCTTCAGAGCGGGTTGATCCGCGAGAGCGATCTGGATCGGAAGTATCGGCAGGAGCTGCATGCCAACGAGATCGTTCTGCTGGCGTATTACATTGCCGCCGTCAACATCGAGAATGCGTATCATGATGCGACGCCCAGCGATGAGGATGGGATGGGGAAGAAGTATTATTATCCGTTTGAGGGGATAGTACTGACCGATACGTTTCAGTTGAGTGAGACCGATGAGGGAAGGTCGTTATTTTCGGAGATGTTGCCGAAGAATTCGGAGCGGGTCTTGAGGCAGAAGAATGCGCCGCTCCGGGTGATCATGGGCAATCCGCCGTATTCGGTCGGGCAGCGATCGGCCAACGACAACGCGCAGAATCAGGAATACTTATGTCTTGATAGAAAAATCACCGACTCTTACGTAAAAGCATCAAATGCAAACTTGAGTAAATCATCGTATGATTCCTACATCAGAGCATTCCGGTGGAGCAGCGATCGGCTCGATCCGGAGGAAGGCGGGGTGATCGCGTTCATCTCGAATGCGGGGTGGCTCGACGGCAATGCGCAGGACGGGTTCCGGAAGACGCTGGAGAAGGAGTTTACGGGGATCTGGGTATTCAATTTGCGAGGGAATCAACGCACCAGTGGTGAGTTGAGTCGAAAAGAGGGTGGAAAGATATTCGGATCCGGATCGCGAACCCCGATTGCGATCACGTTTCTGGTAAAAAATCCTGCGGTGAAGACCGGGAGAGCCACGATCCACTATCATGACATTGGGGATTATCTGAGTCGGGAGGAGAAACTGAGCATCCTCAGAAATATCAAGGATATATCCAATCCTGAACTGAATTGGATGCAATTGGAAACCAATGAGTATGGTGATTGGCTGAACAAACGGAATGACACATTCAGTTTCTATTCACCTTTGGCACCAGAGCAGAAGTTTGATGAAGAGAGTCAATCATTCTTTGTTGTAAATGCTGTCGGTGTTGCTTCATCTCGTGACGCTTGGGTCTACAATTTTTCAAAAAAGGAACTTGAAGAAAATATTCGAAGAAATATCCAATTTTACAATCAACAACTCTCCGACTTTTCAGAGTATGGAAAGCAAGGGAAACAAGTATCCGTCATGGATTTCATTAGCAGAGACCATAGTAAAATTAGTTGGTCAGTCAATTTAATCAAAGACTTTGAACGTAGTATCGAACAAGTATTTCGATCGGATAAGATCAGGATAGGATCTTACAGACCATTTATGAAACAGCACCTTTATTTCAATAAATCATTAATTGAAAGACCAGGAATAAACAACAAAAATTTCCCAATATCCTCTGGTAAAAATGCTGTAATCACCGTTACAGGTGAAGGAAATCTTGGATTTTCAGTTTTGATAACAAGTTTGATTCCTGATTATTGCTATACAAAAACAGGTAATGGGGGGTGCCAAGCCTTTCCTCTTTATTACTTCGAAGAAAAAAACTTAGAACCCCCCACTCTCTGGGACAACTCCGCTCAGCGTGATCTCGTTCGTCGGGACGGCGTGACGGATTTCATCCTGGAACGTGCTCGGAAGCAGTACGGAGTGAATGTCACGAAGGAAGACATCTTTTACTATGTGTATGGCTTCCTGCACAGTCCGGAATACCGAACGACGTTTGCCAACGATCTGAAAAAATCGCTTCCACGGCTGCCCCTGGTCGATGATGTCCGGGATTTCTGGGCGTTCAGCAAAGCCGGGCGACAACTGGCCGATCTGCACATCGGGTATGAAAACGTGCCGCCATGCCCGGAATTGGTCGTCACCGGTGCCGAGAGTGGATTTTTCAGAGTGGAAAAGATGCGTTTCCCGAAGAAGGGCCAGAAGGACACGATCCTGTACAACAGCGCGATCACGATTACCAGCATTCCGGCCCGGGCCTACGATTACGTGGTCAACGGCAAGAGTGCGATCGAGTGGGTGATGGAGCGATACCAGGTGACGACGCACAAGGAGAGCGGAATCACGAACGATCCGAACGATTGGGCGGAGGAAGTCGGGAATCCGAGGTACATTTTGGATTTGCTTCTGAGCATTGTGAATGTGAGTTTGAAAACGATCGAAATTGTTGAAGGGCTGCCGAGGGTGGAGTTTGAGTGAGGTGTTTGGAGATGGAGGTGAGGGGAGAACGATCTGCCGATAAGCTGCGGACGGCCGACCGCGGTCGACCGTCAGCTTCAGCGACATGTCATTCCGCTCCTTCGGAAACGTGACGAGCCTTGTCGAGTTTCCGATGAATCAGCGATGCCATCGTCAGGATGTCAAAAGCATCCAGCTCGGTCATGGGCCACTCGATCTTCGGGTTGTGAGCAGCTGGATTTCTGATCGTTCCGAGCAGACCGATCAGTAGGTTGGCAAAACCACGCTGTTCGCCTTTGTCGGTCTCCGTGCGAAGGGCGTTGATTGCGAGAATCCTCCTTATTTGTTTAAAGAAAGTCACCATCATAATCCCATCTTGGGTCTTTTTCTAAGTCAATTACTCGATGGTAGCCATTGTCACCATTCTTATGGGTTGCAGACCCTGCATCATAGCATCTGGGAATATTCCATTGACCATTAGATATTTTCCCATCGTGATTATGGCCATAGAGTAGAGGTAAGCGTTCGACAAACCGCATCTTGAGGTTCGCGGCGCACTCCTGTCAGGATAGCGGGCAGGAGGTGCGAGATGGCCACGAAAGTAAAAGAAATCCAATCG
>CALFER010000049.1 GCA_937951895.1 uncultured bacterium | reverse complement strand
GTAGGTCGAACCGCCACCCTTTTTCAACTTTCAACTACTTCGGGGACATCCTCTGAACCCGGAGGATTGAGTCATACAGTTCAATCGATTTCCGGGTATGTCCTGCCTGTGCGTGTGCAAAAGCGCGGTCATACTGCATAGCGAGATCATCTGCATAGTATCCGGTCGCGCGATCCAGCAAAGCGGCTCCGTCCTTGAATCGTCCCGACGGAAACGTTGTTTTGGCCTGGTAGTAAATGAGGTCGGCCTGGATATGCCGACTCGTCCGGATCGCTCCGTAGACCCAGATCGGGAGGAGCAGCAGTCCGATCAACTGCAATGTCCGGTTTTGAGTGCGTGTCGACGTTTTCTGTTGCGGCGTGGAACTTCCGATAAAAGCGATAGCCAGGATCCAGAACGTCCAGGGGACAAACCAACGCATGTTCACGCAGACCAGATTGTGAAAGACCAGTCCCATACTCGCCGAGGTCCAGACTCGCACACTGAACTCGCTCCGGTTCCGCCATGCGAATCGGATCACAAAACAGATGAAACAGCTGAACAATCCCAAGCCGATGATCCCGGTTTCAAGAAGTATCTCGATCGGTTCGCTGTGTGCGTGCTCGAGGTTGGCTGCATGTTTGAACCGAACCAGATAACTCGGATCGCGGAAGCGGTCGAATGCATGCGAATAGGTTCCCGCTCCTGTCCCGACGAGTTTTTCGAGGGGGCTGAAGTCATCTGTGTAAATCCGCAGGGACTGACGATAGGTCTGGATCCGAAACTGATTGGTTTGAACAAGATCCGACAGAAAACTACCGGGCAGCAAGGCGGCAGTGATTCCCGCAATGATAATCAGACCTGCGAGAAAAGAGACCCTCGTTCGAGCGGGTGTTCGTGCTCCCAGAAGCCAGTACACGAACAGGCCGCATGCGACGCCCATCCATGCGCCTTTGCTCATCGAGAGGCCCATGGCGATGAAGCTGAGGAAGATGAGGGGGAAGCCATAGAAGTAACGAGAGATTCGATCGACGCGTCCGGCGATTTCGATCATTTGCGCTGCGATTCCGATGATGAGAAACGCGCCGAGGGCGTTGGGATGCCCCAGCGTGGATACGACACCGTCCCCGGTCGGCTTTGACCAGACGAGAGGGTCCAGATTCGCGGATTGAAGCACGGCATAGGCGGACACAACAGCTGTTATCAGTGCCAGCGAACGAGCGGGGTGAATAGCCGGCTTCCGTAACAATGACAGGGAAGGAATTACCAGCATCAACGCGAGTGACGAGCAGAGACGGATGATTTCTGCGGTACTGGCGATTGGAGAGACTGACCAGAGACAACTGAGGAAAGTCCACGAGCAGTAAAGAGTAAAGATCAATCGAAATCCCCGGATCGGTCTTGAATCACAATTGCGCCGCAGAACATGAACAGACAGAAGGGAACCGCAAATGAGCAGTCCGACCAAGGTTTTTATGCGTGTCACATCGGTCATCCAGGGATAGAACAGCACCGGCGTGCTCAAAGCAAACAGGTGCACGAGCAGGCCTTCAAAATGACTCATTGAACTGGATACATGTTGATCGCGGAGGTTCCCCATGATGCAGGAAGAATTTTATCAGTATTCTTCACAGGAGTCGAGCGATCGAATCTGGTTGAAGATTCTTGATTTTCCTCTATAATCTGTTCGTTGGACACGAAATGATTGGGGGGATATGGTGATGAAGAAAGGACAATTCCGGATTCTACTCCGAGCAATGGCGTGTATCGGACTGCTGACTCTGATGGCTGGCTGTGCGTCCATCGGTCTTTTCGACGAGCAGGATCAGGCCAACAAGATGAAAAACCTGAAACGAGGTTCGATCTCGGGAGATGGCCTTTACCGGAACGAATTCTACGAGTTTGAAGTCCGCCTGCCGAAAGGATGGGCCGGAACGGTCGGTGATCCTCCGACTGTACTGCGAAGCGAGTCTCAGGATAAAACGATCGATGCGAGTGTCAGGCGGTTCGTATCCATCGAGGCCATCGTGAGTTCCTGTCAGGATTCCGACACAATCGATATGGTGATCGAACGGTATGTTCAGAGCAATCAGTCGAGGGGCTTCGAGGTTTTATCCCAACGGGATTCCATGAACCTGAAAAAAGATGCCCGTATCTGTGTGATCGGCGCCAAGTCGAAGGAAAACACTCTCAAGATCATGTCCCTGATCACAAAACGCGATACACGTGTCGTCATCCTCGAGTGTACCGCTCTGCGACCACTTTTCGATAACTTCGAGTCCCAGTTTTCATATGCCGTCTCGAATCTCGTGTTCACGTCGAAGGCCACCGAAGAACCCAAAGCGACTCCACTGCCCAGGCTGTTCGATCCGCAGACGGATTACTTCAGTTATACCATTGTGGAAGGGGACACACTTGCAGGTATCGCGAAGACTTACATGGGTTCAGAAACACATGCCGATGCAATCAAACAATTCAATAACCTCGAGTCGCTGACCATCGGAACCAGTATTCTGATTCCCAGAGCGGTTTCCTACTCAATCGTGGCTGGTGACACGTATGAGTCTGTTGCGAAGCAGCAGATGCAAACCATTGAGAATGCTGCCTGGCTGAAAGAATACAATGAAGGAATCCCATGGGAATCCGGTCAGACTATCCGCATCCCTTTGTATCGACTTGAAGAACCACTTCCGCGAGAAGGTTACTATGATTTTTCGAAACGCTTTTTCGGCAGATCGGACCTGTCGGATTTCCTGAACATCTACAACGACGGGAAGGCCCTCAACGCACTGTCCAAAGCCCGATTACCCCTGTTCATGTTCAAATATTCGTATTCCTATCGAGTTCAGGCCGGAGATACACTTGCGAAGATCGCCGGATGGGCGACGGGTGATCCGAAGAACGCGAAGGCGATTGGACAGTACAACAATCTGAAGGAGCCCTTTACTCTGACAACAGGCCAGACCATCGAGATTCCCAGGAACATGGTCAAGGACCCTTCGGTTTTCGATCGGATCAAGTCCCGGCCGAAACCTTCCTCCAGGGAGTCTAAACCGACCCAACCCACCAAACCAGCCGATCCGCAGTCGCCACCGCAAACTGACAAAGATTCTCAGAAGTCATTACCGACCGCCCCGACCGCCACTCCTTCTCCGCGTCCGACATCCACGCCCGTTCCCGTCGACAGTCGCGGGATTTACGAGCCGGATTGATCCGAGGGAGCGAAGACTTATGATCACGGGGTTTAACTCTGAAGTCAGCTACAACGATATCGTTTTCCACATCCAGACCGAAGATCGGGGTGTCAAAGCAGGTCGAATCGACACGATCATCTACCGGAGCGGAGGTGCGATCGTGCACCGCAAACAGATTTTTTACAAGGACATCCTTGGCGCGGAATGCATGAATACCGCAATCGAGGAAATCATGCGGGAGATTCATGAAAAGACGATCAATGAAGTCCGCAAAGGTCTATGGACCATCGGGGCTACAATTGTTCCCAAACGTTCTTTTCGTGAGGTGATCACAGGGATTTTAATCGGTGAGACCAGTGCGCCCGGCGTCGACTGACAGGTTACCTCGATGAGACCGTTGCGGAGTCAATGCGTCTCCCGGGGATGAAGCGGAACGCTTCTGCCGTGTCGGCGGGGTACAGGATCGGCGGCAGGACTGATGAACCGGGGATTTCACCCGGACGCACGATAAACAGACGCTTTTTAGGTGAATCCTCCATATAGACGCTCTGGATCGGAGCACTCCAGCTCCATCTCAGCTTTGAGTTCAACAGGCGGTTTTTCTGGAACACTTCAGGCGGGTAACCGAGATCGTATGCGATGAGAACATCGGCTCCGATTGCACGTGAGGTGATCCAGATTTCATCGTATTGGGCGGCATCCGGCAAAGCTGAGCGAACCGCTTCTCGAGTGCCATACTCCCAGGCAACAGCGGAGTAAACCGGGTATCTCATCGTCAGATCGAATGCCACCTCAATCGACTCTGCCATAACAGTCAGAATGACCATCACCGAAAGCGGTGTGATGATCCGCTTCCATTTCATGAGTGCAATCAATCTGAAACCGTCTACGGAGAACAGCGTCAGCGGGATCATCATAGCGACGGAACGCAATGCATGCGGATTCCCTTCACCGGACAGAGCCGCGGGAATCGGTGCGATGAACAGGAGAATCAGAAGCGGAATTCGGTGATGATTCCGTTCCTTCCACATCATGATGAATCCGAGCGGGACCAGGAGTGCCTGAATTTTGAACAACTGGCCGAATCCCGCTTGATGGTGTCTCAGATTGGCATCCCCGGCCAGAAACAGAAAACCGGGTGAAAAATGCAGCATGTAGTTGTTGACGATTGTCCGGGCATTCTGCCCGATCGATGCGGACGAATTCATGGCAGAAACCTGTCTGAACCGAAGCGTGAAGAGCTCGGGATCCGACATGGCATGATAAACGAAGGGAAGCAAGGCCAGGCAGAAAATGAAGGCATGAGTCGCAGAGAGCCGGATGGTGCGGTATCGAATCAGGTCGATAATCCAGACGAATGCGGCGAGCATCGGGATGACAACTCGTGCGGCGACATAGGTATAGACTGAAAGTCCCAGGACGAACCAGGACAGCAGAAGCAACCTGCGGTCATTCCGATCGTGCGCCCGACATCGAATCCAATACCAGAGTGCCAGTGCAAAAGGCAGCAGCATGATTCGCTGTCCGGTTCGACAGTACGGCAGATGCCATGGTAAAAATCCGGCGATCAGCGCGGAGAGTATGACTGCCCAGCGATTCGTATCGTGTTTTGAGATGTGTACCAGGATCAGGACGGTGAAGATTCCGAAGAGTGCGATTGGAAGCCGGACGGCGAGAACAGAAGGGCCAAGGAAGAGAATCGACAGCAGTGTCAGATACCGGTAGGTTCCCTCGATGTCGTCCGCGAACGATTTGAAGAAGAAGGGCCATCGTTCTCCGTGCTGATCCCCTCCGTTTCGGATCAGACTCCAGGCGTCGTACCCCGTCGATGCCTCATCGGGAAAGAATCCGGAGGGGTTTGACGAAAGATTGTGGAGGCGTAATCCCGCCGAAAAGAGAAGGACCAGTACGCACATGATCCGGACCTTGTGCGTCGCGAACTGCATGGACGATTGATTATTCAAAAAGGACGACTCCCCACCAGATCCCCATCGGTTGGTTCACCGTTTTGGCTTGTCTGAAATAAATCCCCATTTTTACAAAATGCCGCGCATAGATATTGAAGTCAAACACGGTGTTTGAGATTTCCGGAGTTGTGACGCAATACACCTTGCGCGAGGCATCCGAACCCAGAGATGGAAAAAACAGGCGATCCTCTTCAATCATTCGTTCCGTGTGATCGTGCGCCAGTTTCCTGAGAATCGGATCCTCGATCAGAATCTGGAGATGGTTCGCCGTTCGGGTCGAGTTGATCTGGTGTTTCAGGAATTCGATTATCTCCATTGGTGTCGATGCGGGAATGATACGGGCGAAATCCTGCACGATGAAGAGATGATCGTTCCTGGATGCGATTCCGAATCCGCAATGCGTGATTTCGGGATCCATGATGTTTTCGAGATGTTTGGGGCTTTTTAAAAGCTTCTCATGAATCTTCCGGATTGATTTCCCTGTGCCGATGTTTTCCGACGCGACGGCGGCAAGGATAGGCGATTGCTCGATCCGATCCGTCAGCGTCTGGCCTGTTTCTGGGTCGTCATGGGTGGTGACATTGAACCGGACCAGTTGACGGCAATGGTCCTGGGCGATCCGATTCAGATCCTCGGACAACGTCAATTCACTCAGAGAGGCGCTCTTCCGCGCCGTATTGACCAGTTCGAGCATCTGGAGGCGATCGCTCTCCGGCGAACCCAGGCAATGAGCACTTAACAGCGAAAAGACGATCGGTATCGCACCGCATAAAACTCTTACCGACACGCCGGTCACTGGATGTATCCCAGGCTCTTCAGTTCGTCCCTGATTGCATGATCGATCTCCTGCGGGCCCGTCCGACGTCCTTCGGGCCGATACTCCCCATATGAAGGAACCTCATGTGCAGGGTTCATCCGAACAAATTCCTCGGTGAAAAATGAATGCTGAACCGTGCCATCGAGGTCTTTGGCCAGAGGAAGGTTCATCCATCGAACGATCGTGGGCATGACATCGATCAGTCTGATCTCCTGTCGCTCCGTCTGGTTCCGGATTCCCTGACCGCTGGCGATGAATATTCCCTTCGGCGCGTTCCAGTGCTGTCCAGCCGAAGGGTGAATAATCATCGAGACCAGTTTGTTGAGTGCGATGGAACGACCGTGGACCGTGATATCCGAATCCGGACGCGCGACGGATTCCATCGTGACCAGGATCTGCTCATCCGGTGATTGCCTGCGTTCGATTGTCGAAAAAAAAGGTTTCCCATCGAGTTTTACGTCGGCCAATTCCGCGATGAACGCATCGATGGGATCCGAATTCTGATTCCGTGAGAGTCGATCCGGATGGATCTGAATGCCTCGTGTCAATCCGACACTGTGTTTTTTGTTGTCCTGAAGCGGTGCTGATCGGAGATCCGGCAATCCCTCGGATGTGCGGCCGATCAATCCGGCAAATGCCAATAGATCATCCAACCGCAACCCTTCGATGTAGGGAGGGCGTTCGATCATGGGTTCCATACCATGATCCGATACGACACACAGCCGGGCATCCGGTCCCAGGCGATTGAGCAGTGTGCCGATCCAACCGTCGAGGTAGGCGTAATACGCACGAACGATGCCGTGGGATTCCTGCGGGAGATCCGGGGCATTGGGGAAGGGGACAATATCCTGAAGAAATTCGTGTTCAAGGATATCGATTCCGCGGACGAATACTCCTGCGACCGTGGTGTCTCCTCTGGCCAGAATCGCATCGGCAAGATCGAGATAAAAACGATCCGTCTGGAGTTTATTGAATACAAAGTCCGAGAGTGCGATTCGGGTTTTCTCGGGATTCAGCGCCGATAACTCGGTCTCCAGATCCAGCTTGCCGATCCGTCGGGCGGAATCCAGCATGGGCCGTTCCGTCTCCGGACTGATGGCCTGGTTGACGCCATTGAAATGAGCTCGATTCGATACCATGATCCCGTTGATCGGTTCGGCCGGCCAGGATGCCCACCAGTTCAGGAACAGATAACGGTGATGCGAATTCAGATTCCAGAGCGCATGTGCTGATCGGAAATCCGAGGTGATGGCCAGTTGTCCGGCGCCGTCTTCGTTTGCAGCGAGCCAATTCGAGATTCCATGCCTTTCGGGAAGAAGCCCTGTGACCATGGACGTCCAGAGCATCACGGAGACGGTCGGTTTCAACGTTTCCAGTCGCGCGGACACTCCCTGCCGAACGGCGGTGGACAGATTGGGCATCGATCCTGATGCGAGCATCCTGTCCACGGCATCCCACCCCGCGGCATCGATGCCGAAGATCAAGAGAGGTGGATCCTGTTGATTCCGGTCGCGGTTGAACCAGAGAAAGGTGACGGCCGTTAGGATACAACCGACAGCGAGCACACCAATCCCCTTCTTCATTCAATATCCTTCCTTTTCAGGTAGTATGTGCGTGACCCCGGAATGAATAGATTCGGGAAATCTCCGACTCGTTCGTAATATCGTTCAATCGTCGCGACAAACTCGGATCGCACGGAATCAGGAATCGGTTCGAGGTAGGGCAGGGAAAGGGTGAATGAGCGATCACCGTAGATCACGATATCGGCGGTTTGCCGGGTGATATAGTGTCTCATGATGTTGAAATTCAGAACATTGAAATGTCGGCACCGATCATCCGACCAATCCGGGAACAGATCCGATCCCGACATGCCTTTGAGAACGTGCATTCCGGCTTCATACGGAACGAGTGACGAATCGGCGGAGAACACTTCGCTATCCGGCGGAGTCAGGCTTGAAAGAAAGCGGACCTGCTCCTCCAGTGCTGCCCGCACCGGTTTCCCATCGACAAGTCCGATCGAGGTTCGACCGTAGGCACCGATCGACAGCAGTCCTCCGCTCACAAGAAGCAGAGCGAGCAATCTTTTTTGGCTGATCGGGAGTGTGCGTTGCAGGCGCTCCCAGGACAGGCCTGCGAGAATGAATCCGATCGGCATGATCGGGGTTTGATAGGATACCTGATATATCTTTGCCGATAGGTGGATGGTCCATTGCGTGATGAAGACAGCCCAGAGAATGCCTTCGGGAGACAACAGGCGGTCGACCTGCGGTTTGAGTGGTGTGAGACGGAAGGC
This sequence comes from uncultured bacterium, assembly GCA_937951895.1. Taxonomy (GTDB): domain Bacteria; phylum CSSED10-310; class CSSED10-310; order CSSED10-310; family CALFER01; genus CALFER01. The sequence goes on along the minus strand of CALFER010000049.1, from coordinate 18,749 downwards.
TCGGATCCAGAGAACGATGGGTGGAATGAGCAGCAAAGTGAGGAGAAAATAATACTCGCAGAACTGCGATGTGGCATGCAGTTTTTGCACCATGCTGGCCAGTGGATTTCGGGAATGGAGACTCAGGTTCATTCCGAGGAGATTGAAGAGAAGTCGTTCGAGTCCTGCCGATTGTATGAAAGGGTAAAATACGGATCCGAGTGTCAGCGCGGATGCGAGGGCCGCGATCACGCGCACCGAATGGGAGGTGGCTCGCACGAGAAGATAAAGACCCGCCACAACCAGGATTGGCGCGAGAGTCAATCGTGTTCCGACGGCGACGGCGAGACCGATCAGGGATAACGATCCGTACAGCAGACCGGGGCGCCTGTCGAGAATCAGAAACAGCAGTCCCAATGCGATCCAGAAACCGCTCAGTGCGTAGAGGCGGGTGATCGAGTGGAAATATATCTGAAACGGATGAACGGCCATCAGGAAGACGGTAAGAGAACGAGCGGTTCGGCCTCCGAGACGGGCTGCGATCGAGGCGCACAGAAAGAGGGTCAGGAATCCGAAAAGGAACGATGTCAGGCGTCCTGTCAGGATGCCGGGGTGGATGGTTTGAAACACACCGTAGATGTAAGGGTGCAAGGGAGGTTGAAGGTAGAAGAAATCCCGATACGGCAGCGCACCGTGATAGACGGATCGCGAAGCGTACAGATAGGATGCTTCATCGAGATGGATTGTGCCATTGAAAACGTAAATCAGTCCCTGCGCACAATACAATAGGATAGAAAAGCGTGACAGCAGATTCACGAAGGTCACGAGCCGAATCCTCGGATCAGAACGATACAGTACAGCGCGACGGTGATCAGAGCGACGATACTGAGAACATGTGAAGATGGGAGGTTGTCGTAGTGCAACAGGATATCGTGTTTTCCTGACGGTATACCGAACGTGATCAACCCGGTTGCCTGATCCGCGGCAATCCCACCGGGTTTTCCATCGATCGAAAGCTTCCAGCCATCGAAATGGAATTGATTGTAACGAAGGACTGAATCCTTCTGAGCGACAATGGTGTAACTCCTCCCGTGTGGAGGACCGGCCGTTCTTGTGATCCTGATCTGACCATCCAGAACATCCAGTGAAGCCGGGCGCACATCGATTGCTCCGACGGGAACCGAATCCTGTTCCCATCGATCGGGCCGGACCTGCCGGTCGATCATCATCACCAGCCGTTTCTCGGTCTCTTCCCGTGAATATCCCTCTTTGGGGATTTTTTCCAGTTTTCCGTCGAAGGGTTTGGGCGGTGGGAACTTGCCAAGCGCGGTTCTGGGAATGAACTCACCTGTCGCATGGGTGTTTCTGATCCGACTGACGGTCTCAACGGTAATGTCCTGTTCGGTCAATTCAAGAAAGCGGACGGGTCGGCACATGTGGATGGACGCGATTGGGACGAGCACGACGAGGAAGGGCAGTATCCGTCGGGGCCATCGCGAATCGAGTATGCACATGGGGCCTGCCAGGAGACCGGCCAGTGCTGGAACACAGAATGCGGGGATTTGGAGAAACCGGTAGGGGAATTGCAGTTTCTGGAGGATGGTCAGTCTGCGCCACAGAGGTTCGGAAAGTGCAGTTGTGAAGGCCATCGACAGAAGTGTCAGAACAAGAAAAATGAAGACTGCCTTTCGGTTGATCCGAGGATGCAGGAACGGAACCGCGATCAGACTCAAGATGATGATGGCGAATCCGAGATTTCCCAACTGAAACGAGATCGCGTCACCGGAACCCCTCACACTTGCGCCGTAATTCCAGTAAAACGAAAACCATTGGAGGGGATGGATGAAGTGGTCGGGGAAATGAGCGAATCCCTGAGTCATTTTCTCCATCAGAACGAGTTTCAGGTTCAGAAGAGCGTTCAGCCAGACGGCGGAGGACAGTGCGAGAGCGGCCAGGACTGCAGAAACGGATGCCGTGAATTTCGCCGAACGATCCGGGCCGGGGAGAATCATGCCGAATATGAAGAGCATGAAGAAGGGTAATTGGATTACGCAGGAGGGGAAGTGCGTCGTGATCGATGCAGTGATCGAGAGAGCAAGGAAGCCGGTGATTGCAATCCGGATATGCCTGTTCTCTGCTTCGATCAGGCATACAATCAGATACAGGTTCATGGGGAACAGATTCATCGAGGCGAACTCATTGAGATCTCCTCTGACGTACAGATTGACAAGACGGTAGGGGGAGTAGGCGAAGAGTGTCGCGCTGAGAATCCCTGCCCATCGATTGGCTAATCGTCGGAGCAGCAGGTAGGTGAACAGGACGCCGATGGCGCCGAACATGATTATGGCGGATTTCGTGGACTGGATGAACCCCAGTCCGGACATGCGGAACAACTCGGCAATCGTAAGGAAAAAGGAGGGGAAGAATTCCAGAACGGGGAGTCCCAGCCCCAGAGCGAAGTGCGGAAACCAGCGTGAGAAGAAATCACCATTCATGGCGTTGAAATGGAATTCCGTCAGTCGCCACAGGTATTGAGCTTCTTCATGGGACCAGAAGAAACCGGATTGTCCGAGAGAGATGTATGCAGGGGCGGACAGGCACACGATCATGACGATGTCGGTCAGTGTCGCGGTTACTGGTGTGCAAGCTGGTTCTTTTGCGCGAGATCTGCGTAGGGTCATCATGCTCATTCTCTGACATGACGGCCGGAAGTCAAGGTGTAACAGGGGTGAATTTTAGGCGGGAGATGTGGTATAAGTCGCTTGTGAAAGGAGAAATCCGTGATCGGTGACAATCTTCAGAATATCCGGGAGTCTGTGGAACGTTGTTGTGTCCGTTCAGGCAGATCGGTGTCTTCGATCAAGCTGGTAGCGGTTTCAAAGACCCATACAGTCGACTCGATCCGCGAGGCCTATCAGGCTGGGCAGCGCTGTTTCGGTGAAAGCCGCCTGCAGGAGGCTCTTCAGAAAATCCCGGCATTGCCGGGGGATATCGAGTGGCATTTCATCGGGCCTCTTCAGAGCAATAAAGTCAAACCGGTGATCCGGCAGTTTTCGCTCATCCATTCCGTGGATTCCCTGGAACTGGCCAGGACAATCGATCGACGAGCGGGGCAGATGGGTAAGACGCAGGATGTCCTGCTTGAGATCAATATTGGGCAGGAGTCTTCGAAACACGGGTTTGATCTGAACGATCTGCCGGATGTTCTCAAAGCCATACTTGCCTTGTCACATCTGCATGTACGGGGAGTTATGACGATTCCTCCCTACAGCGATGAGCCCGAAACCGGTCGTATCTATTATCGGGCTCTGAGAATAGAATCTCGGTCCGCCTGGAATGCATTCGGTCTCGACCTCACCCATCTGGACCTGTCGATGGGGATGAGTCATGATTATGAAATTGCCATCGAGGAAGGTGCGACAATGATCCGCATCGGAACCTCGATTTTCGGTTCCCGGATCTGATATGAGAGGGCATCCATGCATACATTGATCACGACCATTCAATTTGCGATCAACACGCTGGTCATCGTGATGCTGATGAAAACCGTGCTGAGTCCGAAAGAGTTTTTTTTCAGCCCGATTCTGCGACCGGTCGACTTCATTGCGGAACCGATACTGACACGGTTGCGAAAGGTGTTCAGACCGACACGATTCGGACGCGACATCACACCGATCATGGCGATTCTGATGCTTCTGGTTGTTCAGGCACTGGTCACGTTCGCCCTTGTGTCCTCGCATCCCTTATCCGCCGTGATCCTCAGTCTGCGCAACACGCTTCGTTTTCTATTGCAATTCGGCATCGTCTGCACCATCGTCTCCGTGTGTATTTCTCCTTATATTGTGAATCCTCTCACGCGCTTTCTGACCAAAGCATTGTATCCGCTCGAGCGCATCTTCGTTCCCTCCGGGGCTTCCCGACTCGTCCGTTTTGTGGCGTTGCTGCTCAGCCTGCTGCTGATCACAACCGTTTTTTGGCATCTTCTGTTCGTGTTTCACCGGCCTGTCAGCCTGTTGGATCAGGATCGGGAGTCAGGGTTCTTGCATAACAACGGTGATGCTTCGCCCATACAATCCGCGATCTCGGTTCGCGCATGGGCGCTGTCAGCGCTGACCGTACTGATCCATGCGATCGGGACGTATCACTTTTTTATCCTGATCATCATTTTCTCAGCAATCATCTCGTGGATAAACCTTGACCCCAGAAACCCCTTCGTACAATTGGTATATTCTGTCACCGAGCCAATCCTCATGCCATTTCGCAGATTGATCCCATCGACGGCGGGAGTCGACTTCAGTCCACTGGTCGCAATCGTTATCATTTCGTTCTTCGGTTACTTTGTTCTGATGGGTCTGCAGCGTCTTCACGGGATGCTGATCTCCTGACACTCGGAACATGAATTCCACTCGTGCTCCCAAGAAGATCCTGATCGTCAAGACCCATGCGATGGGTGATGTCCTGCTGACGACTCCGGCGATTCGAGCGCTTCGGCACTTGTACGGATCTTCGACGATTCACTATCTGACCGGTGAATCGGCAGCGGCGATGCTCGAGGGGAACCCGCACATCGACAAGGTCCTCAGCATTCCGGATGACCTGTTCTTCAAGCGGAAGATCATGCGTATTGTCTTCTTGTTGTCTCGCTTGAGATCGACCCGGTATGACATGTTGATCCTGTTCCAGTCGAACCGGATCATCCAACAGATGTTTCGACTGATCAAAGCGCGTACGTATGCAGGTTTCGATCGCGGAGAGAGTGCGCATTATCTGAATGTAGTTGCGCCCTGGCGTCCAGATCGGAATCAGTATGTCGCCGCAGACTTTCTGAGCCTGGTGAACAACCTGGGATCAAAGTCCGACGATGTGAGGCTCGAATTCAATATCTCGAAAAGTGATCGGGACTGGGCGGAAGAATTCGGGAGGATTCACGGATCGAATACGAGGGGATTGGTGGTGATGGCTCCCGGAGGAGGGATCAACTCTCGCGACACCGTTCTCCAGAAAGTCTGGCCGGCGAGTCGTTTCCGGATTCTGCTGGACCGACTTCACGCTCAGGGGTATCGAGTGGCTGTTGTCGGTGCAGAGTCGGACAGACGGACGATCGCGTCCATTCTGGATCATCCTCAGTGTGTCGATCTGGTGGGGCGAACGCCCATCGGCAGACTTGCGGCTCTGATTGCTGCGGCCCGAGTCACGATTACGAATGATTCGATGCCGGCACATCTGGCGATTTCACAATCCGCTCCTGTCGTGATACTATTCGGGCCATCGCGCTGGCAGTCGTTGTTGCCGCCCGCCGGGCGGTACCGGGTTGTCGCCGCTCGGTCTGCGTGCGCGCCGTGCTATGACAATGAACCGTTCCCCGGATGCGATCGGATGGAATGCATCGAATCGATCTCGGAGGAGGATGTCTGGGAGGCGATCAGGGCAATCGTGAAACCATGAATACCGAACACACACCCTTTGTTTCCGTCGTCATCCCCGCCTTCAATGCATCCCGCACCATCGGAGAATGTCTCGATGCGCTGAGCACCCAGTCGATCTCCCGTGATCGTTACGAGCTGATCGTGGTGGATGACGGTTCGACAGACGACACTGTCAGGATCGCGCGTGAGCATGACGCGGTTGTCGTCGAGCAGTTGCATGCAGGTCCTGCGATCGCGAGAAACCTTGGGGTATCGCACGCATCCGGCGTTATCATTCTGTTCACGGATTCGGATTGCATCGCATCGTCCGATTTCATCGAGCAGATGACTCGGCCATTCAACGATCCGAACATTGTCGGAGTCAAAGGTGCGTATCGAACGCATCAGCGGGAGTTATGGGCCCGGTTCGCCCAGGTTGAGTTCGAGGAACGTTATGTGAAACTCGCCAGGTCTGCATCGATCGATTTTGTCGATTCCCATGCAGCTGCGTTTCGGAAACAGGTGTTTTTGGAGGTTGGCGGATTCGATCCTCATTTCCCTGTCGCGAATAATGAGGATGTGGATCTTTCCTATAAAATAGCTCGGATTGGCTACAAGATGGTGTTCAATCCGCATGCCATCATCTATCATTATCATCCTTCGGAAATGCGGACATATCTGCGGATCAAATTTTTTCGGGCATATTGGCGGATGTTGGTGTATCGCCGATTTCCGGAAAAGATACTGTCGGACTCCTACACGCCTCAGACCATGAAACTTCAGATCGTGACACTGGCACTTTGTTTGCTTTCGGTACTTGGAATCCTGGTTTCATCGTTGTTCGTTCCGATCACCGCATATCTTGCGGGATTGTTTTTCATCACAACAACTCCGTTTCTTGTTCGCACACTGAAGAGCGATCCTGGCCTGATCGGTTTTGCTTTCTTTGCATTGATTTTAAGATCGCTGGCTTTCGGGTTCGGTATCCTGGGCGGATTTCTATCGCAGCGAAAACGGGACTGGCTGATCCCCTCTCTGCTGCTTCTGTCGGATCTGATCGCCGCGCTGATGGCCTATATTGGTGGATACTGGCTGCGAGACTATCTTCTGACAGGGGTTCTGGGACCGATGGATCACTCGATCGAGTTGTATCTTTCGCTGTTCCCACTGGTTCTGGTCTTCTGGATCATGACATTTCACGCAGGCGGATTGTATCGGGCGACCTTGCATGTAGCGGAAATCGGAGAGTTTGCTCTGGTGACACGCAGTATCTCTCTCACCGTTTTTATCATCATCACTGTTTCGTTTTTCTGGAAATGGGATTATTCGCGTTCATTCATCCTGACCTTCTGGATCCTCTCGATCATCTTCGCCAATCTCGTGCGCCGGTTCGTGAGAGGTCTTCAACGGCAGATGAAACGCCGGGGTTATCAGATTCTCAGAACCCTGATCGTCGGTTCGGGTGAGACTGGTCGCATATTGGTCAGACAACTCAGGAAACATGAAAACAAAGGTATCCAGATCGTCGGGTTGGTCGATGATGCCGCCCCATGTTCCGATGATTCCTTCTGGGCCGGCACTCCTTATCTTGGGGTGACCAATGAGCTTGAGTCCGTGATTCGTGAGCATTCAGTGGATGATGTTTACATCGCGAAACCGGATTTGCCGCATCAGTTCATTCTGGATCTTATCGTGAAAACCGAAAAAACCGGAGCGGGATTCAAGATCGTTTCGGATGTGATGTCAATCGTGACGGGCGGAGCCGCTCTGTCGGAAATTTCCGGGTTGCCCGTGGTGGATCTGAAGGAAGAGGGCCGGAATGCAGGACGCAGGCTGGTCAAGAGAATCATGGATATCGTTCTCGGATTCCTGTTCCTTGTTCTGATCTCTCCGATCATGCTTCTGGCGGCGATCGCGATCCACTTGACGATCCCCGGTTCGATTCTGGTCGAGGAAGAGCGTGTGGGCCGGAACGGACGTCTGTTCAAGATGTTGCGATTCAGGACATCACCGGCAACTCGTGACACCCGGACGACGGAACCTGATTCCGTTCTGGGCCGGTTGTTCCAGAAAACGAATCTGGACGAAATTCCTCAGTTGATCAATGTCATCAGAGGCGAGATGAGTCTTGTCGGTCCCCGACCCGAAGTGCCGGAAATCGTCGCGACATATGCCGCATGGCAGCGGAAACGCCTTGAGGTTCTGCCCGGAATCACAGGACTCTGGCAAATCTCGACTCCCGGGAACCGACCGTTGCATGAAGATCTGGAATATGATTTCTATTACATAAAAAACTACAATATCTGGATGGATCTTTCGCTGATTCTGCAAACCATCCCCATCCTGATAACCGGGAAAGGCACACCCGGGGAATAATGCGTGTCATCATCCCTTCCTGGAATGGCCGCCATTTGCTGATCGAATGCCTGAACTCTCTGAAACTCCAGACCGATTCGGGATTCTCCATCTGTGTGGTCGACAACGGTTCTACCGATGGCACGGTCGACTGGCTGCGGACAGAGCATCCGGCAGTCGACGTCGTTAGTCTGTCCAGCAATGAGGGTTTTTCGCGAGCCGTGAATGAGGGGATCCGGCGCGTGAGTGACGACGTGATCATCTTGCTCAACAACGATACCGTTGCATGGCCGGATTGGATCGAACAGTGTAAAAAGGCCATTCAGGAGTTTCCTCAATTTTCGATCTTTTCATCGAAAGTCCTGATTCACAATTCGGGCGGCAGGATTGATACGGCTGGTGACGCATTTACCATTGCTGGTTTCGGTTACAAGCGAGGGTGGTGTGAACCGGGAGACGGATTCGATCGTGTCACGGAAGTATTCGGCGCAAGCGGATGCGCCATGATCATCCGGAGACGGGTGATCGATGCGATCGGGGATTTCGATGACGATTTTTTTGCATTTGGTGAGGATCTGGATTTCTGCTTCAGGGCTCGATTGGCGGGTTTCCGAGTCGGGTATTATCCGCCGGCGGTAATAGAACACAGGGTTCGGGCGACCGCTTTGCCGCGTCAGACCAGTTTCCTGTACTACAGGAATCTAACCTGGCTGATCCTGAAAAATCTGCCTGCGGGGGCATTGATTCGCTGTCTGCCTCATATTCTTGCCAACAATGTGCTCATGTTTGTGCGCGCATGCATTCGGGGCGAGATGATGACGTATGTGAGGGGCATCGCGGCTGCCATGCAAGGCCTCGGGCGGATGTGGAAGAAGCGACGGAAGATTCAGTCCACGCGCGTGATTGACACAAAGGCGGTTATGGCATTGCTGGAGCGCGATTGGATCGGGGTGCACCGGAGACTGCACCGGGCGAATCGAGACCGGTGATCATCAGTAATCGTGGTCGTCCTCGTCATCCTGAGTCGGAATCGGTGTTTCATCGTCATCTTCGATGGCACCATCGATGTCATCCCAACCTCGCTCGACACGGCTCATCTTCATGTTGTTGATCGTGTCAGCAGCGACGGATTTGAATTCTTCAAGAATGCCCGGGCTGTGGTGGAGAACGATCCCCTCTTCCATTATCTGAATGAAGAAGGCGTTCCCTTTTTTCAATTGACTGATGAAGTCCGTGCGGGTCTTCGATATAGGCTGGACAATCCCTCCGCCGAATGCATACACTTCATTCCACGTCACCTGGTTTTCGAAGATCAGTAACACATCGACATCGCTGTTGTAGGTATACTCGCCGCGTGGAAGAGCGCCGAACATGATGATCAGCAGTGGATTCATTTTTTCGGTGACGCTTGTCACAAAATCCTCTACCGCCTGGATTCTCGGGAAATCCGGAAATCGTTTCTTCAGTTTTAGCAATAATGACCCCATGTGTTGACTCCTCTTACCTGCAGACAGGTTATCGCATGGAAACCCGGACAGGAAAATAGAACAATATTCTTTATATATCAAGCGAATGCAGGATCGAGTGGGCGAACTGCGTCAGTGAGGGATCCCGGGCTCCCATCACGATGATCAGATCCCCATCGGTCGCGATGGATGCGCAGAATCCAGGGATTTGTGTTCGTTCCATCATGTGGGTGAGCCGGATGTGGGGGCGGATGGCCTCAACGAGCACATCCGAGTTGAAATCGCGTACGACTGTGCCGCCAGCATAGAAAATCGGAGTCAGGATGAGGACGTCTTGCGGACTGAGTGTCTCGATGAATGCTTTCTGGAGTTCATGTTGCAGAAACCGAGTCGGACCGAATCCGTGAGGCTGAAAGATGACGATTTTTCTTCGACAGAGGTGTTTCGATGCGTTGATCGTTGCCCGGATTTTATCGGGGTTGTGACCGAAGTCGTCGACGACCGTGATGCCTCGAGTCGATCCGATTCGTTCAAACCGGCGGCGGATTCCGGGAAATGTTGCCAGCGTTTCACGGATTCGTGACGCGGGGATATCGAGGTGTCGAGCGATGGAGTAGGTCGCGAGAGCATTGATGGCGTTATGATAGCCCGGTATCTTCAGTCTCAGGTGCTGCCCTTCGACATGAAAGGAACACTCCCAGCCGGCTTCCCTGTAATCCGATGCCTGGATGTCTGCACCTGAAGAGAATCCATATGTAAGGCGCCCGGGTGTGTCAGAAATCGAAACGGCTTCGGCGCAATCGGCGTTGATGAACAGCTTTTCACGCGTGTTATCCGCGAACGTCCTGAAGATCTCCCTGAGTTCATTGATTGGCTTATGATCCTTCGTGATATTGTGGATCAGACCGAGTGACGGCCGGTATCGTACGAGCGATCCGTCGCTCTCATCCGCTTCGAAAACGATCCAGTCTCCATTCCCGAGGCGATAATCGCTGTCGGAAGAACCATCGTCCAGATCCGGGATCGCCGCTCCGGCCAGTACAGCGGGATCGAGTCCGCAACGGGTCAGCGTCCAGGCAAGCATTCCAGTGACCGTGGATTTTCCTGATGTCCCGGCGATCGCAATGGATCTGCGGGTTGATGCGATTCGGGCGAGTTCTTCCGAGCGATGCACGATGGGTAATCCCAAGCGGGTCGCAGCGATGATGTCCGGGATCTGAGCTTCGACTGCGGTCGATGTTACGACTCGGGAGAGATCGGAATGGATGCCGGATCCGTCCTGTGGGGACAGGGTGACGCCCAATTCTTCGAGTGCTGCATAAAAATCAAGTCTCAGACCGCGATCATACTCACGGTCGGATCCGGATACTTCAAATCCGCACAACCGGAGGTATCGCGCCAGGACACTCATGCCTGACCCTCCGATTCCAACGAAAAACACATGATCCTTCATCCTCGTCTCCTCACGATTTCTCCCGATACGATCGACGGCGACATTGTAGCGTATTCCGGGAGAATGCCAACATCGTCCTGGCACTCGTGTGCCCGGTCGCGCTGAACAGCATGAAATGGAGCGATTCAAATTTCCTTGGTTTCGATGCCTGGAAGGGGTAGAATGATTGAGTGTTGCGAAAACTGACCGATTGACGCGCTGGGAGGTCATGTGAAAATTCATGAATATCAGGCGAAACAGTTGCTGAATCGTTATGGGATACCGAATCCCGCGGGAGAAATCGCCGATTCGCACCGGAATGCGGTACAGATCGCCGAGAACCTGTTGAGCGCTTATGGCAAGGTCTTGCTGAAAGCACAGGTGCATGCCGGAGGGCGCGGCAAAGCGGGAGGAATCATCTTCGCGACGACAATGGATGAGGCGGAGCGGGGGATTTCCAGGCTGCTCGGTAAACGGCTCGTGAACAATCAAACGGGGCCAGAGGGGAAACCGATCAATCGGATTCTGATTGTCGACGGTTCCGGGGATTACATCCAGGAAATTTATCTCGGGATCCTGATCGATCGGCAGATGGAGTGTCCGGTTATCATGGCATCGGCTGAAGGCGGGATGGAGATCGAGCATGTGGCGGCGGTGCATCCGGAATTGATCGTCAGGGAATACATTCATCCTGTGGCGGGGTTGTATCCATTTCAAGCTCGCCGTATTGCATCACATTTGAATCTGAAGGGATTGCAGTTCCAGGAAATGACCGAGATCGTCACGGGTTTGTATCGCCTGTTCATGGAACTCGATGCCACTCAGGTGGAGATCAATCCTCTCGCCCTGAGTTCTCGAGGACGTCTCGAAGCACTGGATGCAAAGATCAATCTGGATGATTGGGCGCTTTACCGCCATCCGGATCTCGCGGGTATGCGGGATATTACGCAGGAATCACCGCTCGAGGTGCAGGCGTCGAAGTTCGGATTGAACTACATCAAACTGGATGGGCAGATCGGATGCATGGTCAACGGTGCCGGTCTGGCGATGGCGACGATGGATATCATCAAGTTATTCGGAGGAGCTCCCGCCAATTTCCTGGATGTCGGAGGCGGGGCGAGTGAAGAGAACATTGCGGAAGCTTTCAAGATTTTGCTGGCAGATGCTGATGTTAAGGCTGTTCTGGTCAACATCTTCGGCGGTATCGTGCGATGTGACCGGGTTGCCCGCGGCATATTGGGGGCACTTCAGACGGTGGTTCTCGACCGACCTCTTGTCGTTCGTCTTGCCGGAACGAACGCTGCCGAAGGAATTCAGTTGCTCGAAACATCGGGCATGCGGCTTCTCACGGCACAGGACATGGAAGATGCAGCGAGAAAAGTCATCGGCGGGTTGAAGGGAGAGCAGTCATGAGTATTCTCATCGGACAGGAAACACGCCTGATGATCCAGGGTTCCACCGGCCGGGAAGCAACCTTTCATGCGCAGAAGATGATCGAGTACGGCACCAAGATCGTTTGCGGTGTCACGCCGGGAAAAGGTGGTCAGATTCATATGGGGATTCCTGTGTTTGATACCGCCGAGCGCGCGGTTCGAGAAACCGGGGCCAACGCCTCGATCATCTTTGTTCCGAGACAGCACGGAGCGGATGCGATCATGGAGGCCGCGGATTCAGGAGTGAATCTGGTGGTCTGCATCACCGAAGGGATCCCGACACTCGATATGATGAAACTCCGCCCCGTTCTGAAGGAAAAATCCTGCAGGTTGATCGGCCCGAACTGCCCGGGACTGATTTCACCGGGGAAGTGCAAGATCGGTATCATGCCGGGTTCGATTCATCGTCCCGGGACCATCGGGGTGATCTCGCGATCCGGAACCCTGACCTATGAGGTGGTCGCTCAGTTGTCCGCAATTGGCCTCGGACAATCCACTGGAATCGGCATCGGAGGTGATCCGATTCCGGGCACAACCTTCGTCGATTGCCTCGACCTCTTCCAGAAGGATCCCGAAACGCAGGCGATTGTTATGATCGGTGAGATTGGGGGGCAGGCAGAGGAGAAGGCTGCCGAGTTTATAGCGGGGCATATCACAAAGCCGGTCGTGAGTTTCATCGCGGGGCAAACAGCGCCTCCCGGTCGGCGCATGGGGCATGCCGGAGCGATCATATCCGGGGGGTCCGGAAGCGCGACAGATAAAATCGCGAAACTTCGAGGTTCTGGTATAACGGTCGTCGAGAACCCGGCTCAGATCGGATCGACACTGGCTTCGCTCCTGACCTGATCTTCACATTCATTTCCCGAGGCCCGATGAACAGGCTCTTGCTTCATGTCAGGTCTTATGCTAAGTCCCTCGCAGCTTCGTTTAGCTTGGAAAATGGATGAGCAGGAACACCAGGTCTTGAACCAAGGAGTATCATCTTGAACAAGGCAGCTGCAAAAAAAGGGAAGAAAATCAAAGAAATCGCGATCCGGGAAGCGTGGTGCAAGGGATGCGCGATCTGCGTTGAGGTATGCCCGAAACAGGTGTTGGTCATGGACCATCTCGTGGCGAAAGTCGCGAATCTCGAGGCATGTATCGTGTGCGGCCGTTGCGAACTATTCTGTCCTGATTTCTGTATCGAGGTCATTCCTGACGTACAGGATAACAGTTGAAACAGCGAGGAACTCCGAAAATGGAACCCAAAAAGAATGCTCTTTTTGTCCAGGGGAATCATGCCTGCTTTCTGGGTGCAGTGCGCGCAGGTTGTCAGTTTTTTGCCGGATATCCCATCACACCGTCGACCGAAATCGCGGAGTTATGCGCCAGTGAATTCCCGAAAATGGGTGGCCGATTCATTCAGATGGAAGATGAGATCGCTGCGATGGGAGCGGTTATCGGAGCGTCATTGACGGGTTTGAAGAGCATGACGGCGACGAGCGGTCCGGGGTTTTCACTGAAACAGGAGAACATCGGTTTCGCCATCATGGCCGAAGTGCCGTGCGTCATCGTCGATGTGCAACGGGGGGGACCCAGTACCGGTCTGCCGACGCAATCATCCCAATCTGATGTCCTTCAGGCTCGGTGGGGGACACATGGCGACCATGAGATCATTGCTTTGGCGCCGTCGACCATTCCGGAGATCTACACTGCGACCATCCGATGTTTTAACCTGGCTGAGCGTTATCGAACTCCCGTCATCCTCTTGTTGGATGAAATCGTCGGACACATGCGCGAGGTTCTGGTGGAGCCACCGGCTGATTCCATCGAGATCTGGAATCGGACCCGACCAACGTGTTCACCGGCCGAGTATCTTCCGTATCGGCATACGGAGAGCGGTATTCCCGAGATGGCTGATTTCGGGTCGGGATATCGCTATCATGTCACAGGATTATGTCATGATGAGACCGGATTCCCGACGAATGATCCGAAAAAAATCGATCGGCATGTCAGACGATTGATATCGAAGATCGGACGTCACCGGGACGAGATCATTGAATATTCGACGCGCGCGATCGAGGATGCCGATGTCGTTCTGGTGTCTTATGGATCTTCCGCACGATCAGCCAAACGTGCTCTCGATGACGCACGCGCGGCGGGATTGAAGGTCGGATTGTTCAAACCGATGACCATCTGGCCTTTCCCTGAAGAGGCGCTGCGCCTTCTGGCGAATCGCGTGCGGAACTTTATTGTCTGCGAGACGAACATGGGGCAGATGAAGTTGGAGGTCGAGAGAATTGTGGGAGGGAAGGCCGCAGTGCATCTCGTCAATACTCTCAATGGTGAGCCGATCACACCACAATCGATTGTCGACCGGATCAGGGAGGTCATGTAGCATGTTCAACTACAACGAGTATCTCAGAAACGAGAAATTGCCTCATATATGGTGTCCGGGTTGCGGTGATGGAACCGTGCTGAAAGCCATTATCCGCGCGATTCATAATCTGCAGATCAGGAAAGACGATCTCGTCATGGTCTCGGGTATCGGGTGTTCATCGAGAACGCCCGGATATGTGGATTTTAATACCTTGCACACGACACACGGACGCGCATTGGCATTCGCGACCGGAGTCAAGCATGCCAAGCCTGGATTGAAAGTCCTTGTGGTCTCCGGGGATGGCGATGCGACGGCGATCGGCGGCAATCATTTCATTCATGCCGCAAGACGCAACATCGATATCACGATGATTCTGTACAACAATTATATCTATGGCATGACCGGAGGTCAGGCTTCTCCGACGACACCGACAGGATCCTTCGCGAGCACCGCGCCTTACGGCAATATCGATCCCAATTTCGATATCTGTGCACTGGCTCAGGCAGCCGGTGCTTCATTCGTTGCACGCGGAACCGCCTATCACGCACCTCAACTTGATCGCCTGATCGAGAAGGCCATTCTGAATCGCGGCTTCTCCCTCGTGGAAGTCATGCTCCAATGCCCCATTGCCTACGGACGGCGAAATCGCTTCAAAACAGCCAACGATATGTTGAAATGGCAGAAGGAACATGCGGTATCGGTCGACGCTGCCGCGAAGATGACAGCAGAGGAACTTGAAGGAAAATTCCTGACAGGTGTTCTGTTTCAGAAAGAGCGTCCGGAGTTTACGGCGCAATACGAGCACATGATTGAACGCCTGAACCCGCACAGTGAAGAATAAGCGACGGAAGGGACAGCGATGAGATACGAAATACGTTTGAGTGGTTCCGGAGGACAGGGGATGATTCTGGCCGGATTGATTCTGGCCGAGGCAGCTGCGATCTATGAAAACAAGAATGCGACTCAGAGTCAGTCATATGGACCTGAAGCACGCGGCGGAGCCAGCAAATCCGAGGTGATCATCTCGGATGAGGACATTGATTACCCAAAGGCCACGAACATTGATCTGTTACTCGCACTGACTCAGGAATCCTGTTCCAAATACGCAGTCGATCTCAAGGAAAACGGCATCCTGATCATCGATGCGGATCATGTGAAGCAGTTGCCGAAAGGGAATTATCGCGTGTTCAGTCTCCCCATCCTGACAGCCGCACAGGACAAGGTCGGGAAGCTGATCGTAGCGAACATCGTTGCGCTGGGAGCACTGGTCGAGATTTCGAAAGTGGTCACGTCAGAATCCATCGAGGCCGCCGTGTTGTCCCGTGTGCCCCGCGGCACAGAAGAACTCAACCGGAAAGCTCTGACGATCGGAATCGAAATCGCTCGAGCCGCTCTGTAAACCCCTCCCGGTTCAGATTCAGCCCGTCGGCTTATTCAAAGCTGAACTGGATGGAGTCGTAATCCCCGGCCAATGTGTTGGTTGTCGGGTCCAGTAATGCCGCCCAAATCGTAAAGGGACCTCCGGACGCGAGCGGGTAAGGCAGGATAAAGTTGAATATTTCCTGATCGAGAACGGCATCAGCTCCGAGATATTGCCGCTCGTAATCCACCGCGGTCGTCCAATCCGGCCAGAAGAAATACTGATTATCACCGAACGCACTCCCCAGGTCGAGAATGATGTATTCGTCCAGCCCTCTTGAAATATCAGGATTGGTGATTCGCGTCGTCACTCGCATGAAACTGCCTCCGCTGAACACCGGCTGATTGACCTGAATATCGATTGAAGGTTTGGCGTTGTCCGGGTTCCTTCCGAAATAGCTCCGGTAAAACTCCTCATAATAAAGATATGCGATCTCGGCATCGTGAATGATCAGTGAGTTTTCGTCGTTGTTCCACTGAGCGGCATTCGACCAGTTGTAACTTCCGGTGACAACGATCGGGTTCGTTCCGGCATAGTCGGCAACAAGAAACTTGTGGTGGAGAAAATTCCCATGCGGTGTGACTTCGTTGTCGAGTTTGACGTCGAGTCCGGCAGCGATCAGATTGTCATATTGGGAGGAAGAGTAACTGGCCTGCTGGTTGTCCATGACACCCATGACCGTCAAACCTCGGTCGTCTGCCGTAATGAGGCCATTGGCCAGAGAGACCGATGTAAAAGCAAACATATCGAAATACAGCGATGACGTTGCTTGTTGCATGATATTGAGAATCACGTCCATCGCTCGATTCGGATAGGCTTCCTTGGTCGGTGAGAAATACAGTTCGAGATCGACTCCGTTACAGGTAAACTCATGCGTGGAATGGGGGGTTTTATGAGAGGAGAACAGGCAATCTCCGGGGGGGCCGGAGGCAGCGCCCCACATGAGATTGAATTCAGCGAGGTACTCCTGCGCGAGTTGCGGGCAATCGATCGCGAGAGCGTTGTTGTTGTTGTAGACTGAATCCGAATCGGTGATGTTGTAGGATCCCGTCCACACTTTCACCCCATCGATCACGCAGAATTTATTGTGGGATTCCAGCGCTGCATCCTGCCAACCGTCACAGGTTTCATCGATCACCGTGATCCCTGCGGCTTCCAGTCTCTGACAGCCGGTCGAATTCCTGTTTCCCGCATCGGTGATGATCCGGACATTCTCCGTGCCCAGACGAGTGGCTGCGTCGATCAACGCGTTGACGATCACCGTACGTTGAATGGAATAGAAAGCGCCGGCAACCGTTTCGTTCGCGGTCCCGATAAATTCGGCACAGGCTGTGTCGATTCCGTTTGGACTGGAGTGTTGCGCATCATTGAAATATACTTGGAATCCCGGTGGGAGCGCGGAGGCGGGAAAGGTATGTAAGATCCCGCAGAGGCACGCTCCGGCGGCAATGAGCTTTAATGGAGATGAGATACACTTTTTCATGGTTAACCCTCACGACTTTGTTTTACCCTCCACCGAGTGAAAATGCAAATGCGCTCAATGAATACCGGACTTGAAGCATGAAGCGGATCCCGGGCAGTTTCATCCCCTTCCTGGTCCTCATCGTTCTGGCTTCCTCGATGAGAACCGGTCACTTCCTGTCCATTGACAACGATCCCATCGCGGACACCCTTTTTCTCGACTGCAAAGCGTACGACACGCAGGCGGTACAATGGGCGTCGACCGGCAACCCCTTCTCAGGACCTTACTTCCAGACGCCCCTGTACCCGTTTCTGCTGTCTCGAATCTACCGATTGTTCGGCCATGATTACGATTATGTTCGGATCCTCCAGATGATTCTGGATGTGATCTCGGTCGGGTTGATCTTCAGCCTGACAGTGCGTGTTTTCGGGATTCAAAGCGCTGTTGCAGCAGGGGCTGTGATGGCGCTGTATCCAGTACTGATTTTCGAATCCGGCCTGATTCTGAAAACGACACTCTCCATTTTCCTGTTTGCGCTGACACTGTGGTCTCTTGTGATGATTCCCTTCCGCAACGGATGGATCAAAGCAGTCGTGTCCGGTGCGATCGCGGGATTGGCGGCAGTCAATCAGGGGTCGTTCCTCCTGTTGATCCCGCTCTATTTGTTGTGGCTTTTCATGGAGTCACCCGGGTTTGTGACGGGGATGCGCAACTGCTCGGTTTTCGGATTCGCTTTTATTGTCAGTATTGCGCCGATTACCTATCACAATTGGAGAACAAGCGGCGATGTGATTCTCCTGACGACTCAGGGGGGAGCTAATTTTTATCTCGGCAACAGCCCCTACTCCGATGGTACGTCGAAACGACCACCGCGAGTGCGAATGACGCCTGAACATGAAGAGGCGGATTTTCATCGCGAGGCTGAGCGTGCATTGGGTAGAGAATTGTCTCAGAGGGAATCCAGCGCTTACTGGAGCCGGGAGGCATGGCGATGGATCCGGGAGCATCCCGGGGATGCGGTTCGCCTTCAGATGAGAAAACTGGGGCTGTTCTGGAACAAAGTGGAAATACCGGACAACCACGACTTTGATTTCTACCGGCGATACTCAATGTTCATGCGCTATCCCCGCTATCCCTTCACCGTTCTCGTGATGCTGGGAATGCCCGGTTTGGTTTTTTGCCTGATCCAGGCGCGTCGCAACTGGCTGTTCCCGGCATTGACGCTTACATATTGTCTGATCGTTGTCTCATTTCATGTCTATTCACGATACCGGCTTCCGGTCGTCGTCCCTCTCGCCATGCTCGCGGGATTCGGTCTGGACCGGCTGATCGCGTTCATTCAGCTGAAACAGACTCGATCCGCATTGACCTGGATACTCATTTCCGTAACAGCCGTATGGGTATCGAGCATCCCCCTCACGGGATATTCCCATTCCCA
>CALFER010000048.1 GCA_937951895.1 uncultured bacterium | reverse complement strand
CGGAGATCTCCGAGATCTGTTTCACCAATTTCTTCATCTACCAGACGCAGATCAATGCAGCATGGGCGGAACTCGACGATGCAATCATCATCCTGTGCAACACCCGGAAATACGGCTATTTCTTTCTGCCTCCGATTCCGAAATCCTCGCGCTGCCTTTCACCCGATACCGTTACGAAAATGTTCGAGTGGTTGAGATCGAATCGGGAAGTACGGTATCCCCGGATCGAAAAGGCTGGTTTCAGACTCGCGACGAATCACGAAATTCTGACACGGTTCGATATCGAACCACTCCGGAACGAATTCGATTATGTCTATCTTTCCGATGATCTCATTCGACTCGAAGGCCGTAAATACCATGCCAAACGGAACCACCTCTCACGATTTCTGAAGACGGTTCCCCATGAAATCGAAGATCTCGATTCCACGAACCTGAATGACTGCATTACTTTTCTGGGAAACTGGTGCCGATTTCGCGAATGCCAGAAAAATCCGGAAATCATGTCGGAATGCATGGCGTGCTATCAGGCTTTGAATCACTTCTCGGAGCTCGATCTTTTTGGAATCCTGATCCGGGTGAATGGCCGGGTTGAGGCGTTTTCGGTCGGAGATCGCCTGAACGATCGGACGATTCTGGTGCATATCGAGAAAGCCAATGCGGAAGTGCCTGGAATTTATGCCGCCATCAATCATTTTTTCGCCAGACGATTTGCTGGAGCTGATCTGTATATCAATCGCGAACAGGATATGGGCGATGACGGATTGCGCAAAGCGAAATTATCCTATTACCCGCATCATCTGGTCGAGAAATACAGAATTACGGATCGAAGCTGATCGATCAGGCCTGCTCATCCACTTTTGCGCGATACTCACTCACCTCATCGAGTTTAAGAACCAACTTATCGAGAGCCATGCGGAGTGATTTTTTACTGAGCACCAGATCGCCATTCGGATTACGAAGCACCTCGAAAATCGGGTATCGCGAAGGCTCGCTCTGCATCTTTTCGATCAGGCTGCTGTAGCTGCCGAAGTCCCCCTGTATCTTGTGCGGCATCGGTCCCAGAAGAATCCCATCGAAACGGCAACGATGGATCAGAAGATTATTGGCGTCGAAATGGTGAAACTTCGAGAAATCCGTGAACAGCTCGATGTTGTTCCGCTCGAATCCGAACTTTGTGCATTCGGACAGGATAACCGGAGCACTCAGTTCGGTTGCGGCGAGCACGAGCAACTGCCACTTCTTTCTGATTTTTTCTTCGCGATCTTCCGGGATCGGACGCGTTGGGACCTGTAACTGTTTGAGTTTGGAAAGTTCGCTGTAGAGCTTGAACGTGACGCGTTTGAACCGGAGATCGGCGTAGAAGAAATCATCCAGCAGCATGCTGACATGCGTCAGAAAACGATTGATTTCCTTGATCGAAGGGCTGAACGGTCCGGGTTGAACGATGAACTCCGCGATCATCTCCCCGCAGAATTCCACGGGAACCCGAATCGCTCCATGTTCCTCTCCGCCATTGGCAATCCGGATAATGGGTCTGCGAGGAGCGGACGGCGGGTCGAAATTGATGTAATCCAGTTTGTTGTTATTGATATTGAGCAGGCGGACAGCAGACCAGTACAGGCACAGATTCTGCCGGATCAGTTTCAAGACACCCGCAATCAGCAGGCTGATTGAGTGGCTTTCTTCAAAATAAACACGCTTGTACTTATGAATCTCCCGGGTCAGACTCAGATAAAACTGCTCATCAAAGAGTTGATCCGAACGTCCGGATTCAAAATCATCCAGCATGAAATCACGCAGCACCGCGCTTTCGTTCTGCTGGTCGATATACTTCTGAATGTAACTCCTGATTTCGTAGAAGGTCCATCGGTCAGGATGAATCGAAAAAATAAAGCCATCATCGAAATAATTGAACTCGGCCATCCGCGATCTGAGATGTTCCGGGAAAGGGCGACATTTGATTTTTTGATTTTCGAGAAACCCGCGGAGGTCGCCGAGATGATTCAGATCTCCTTTCAGAAAAATGGCGAGCCAGACTTCTTTTGAGCCCTGCTGTCGCTCCAGAGATGCAACGTAGATCTGATCCATTCACTGCCTCGATCGATATAGCCCGATTCAGCAAATCAACCCTAAATAATAATATAACGCGGATGAATGAATCAAGTTTCAGTTTTTTTATCGGGTGTTTCAATCAGAATC
Organism: uncultured bacterium; assembly: GCA_937951895.1. Lineage (GTDB taxonomy): Bacteria > CSSED10-310 > CSSED10-310 > CSSED10-310 > CALFER01 > CALFER01. The sequence goes on along the minus strand of CALFER010000048.1, from coordinate 28,268 downwards.
TGCAGGATCTCGAGTTCATTGGCATCGAACCAGGTCCATCTGCACCTGAGACATCGATCGATGGGCAAGAAATGATGATAACTGTAGGGACCTGCGATCATCCCGATCCCGCAGTTCGGACATTTCAAAACCCTCTCGTGATCTCCGCGCGCCTTCTTCTTCAAGGGATTGAGCCGAATTCGTTGTCGATGCTCGTCGGCCATCGCCTGGAGATCTGCGGAAAAACGTAGATTGCGGCGAATCAGGATCCGCATCAACGATGTGGGATGAACCAGAGCACCATGACAGGTCCTGCACGAAAGCACCTGTGTCCCTTCATAATCGATCAGAGCAAGTTCCGTCTGACAATCCGGACATATCCTGCCGGACGCGGAGCGATCCATCATGACGAGTTCTTCGCCTAATCCCGCTTTCGCTTCCTGAACCGTCCTGGTAAATCGCAGTGGTTCCTGTGCCTCGATCCGCTTCACAATCTGATGCGGTGCGATTCCGGCGATCCTGCCGATCAGATGCAATCGCTTTCCGATCGGAGGGTGCGTATCGAGAATGCGATTGAGATAACTGTCGTCCTCATGTCCCATATTCGGTGACACGATAAAAATCGGACTGTAGGCCAGAGAGAAATCGCCCAGATGGACTGCGGAATGAAATGCCTTGAATATGATGGTGGCGAGCGCTTCCGGATTACGAGTCAACTCGATGGCCTGAGCATCCGTTCGGAGTTCGCGCTCACGACTCACCATGGTGCTCAACATCCTGATAAAAAAATAACTGAAGAAGCCACTCGAATACAGGACTGCGGCAAAACCGCTTGATCTCACCTGGGGCCCTGTACGCGTTTCGTCCTGCTGAAAGACTCTCGCAAGGTATTCAAACGGCGTCATCAGGGACACCACCAGAGTGATGAACATGAGATCTCCGGAGAGAACATGCGCGATTTCATGGGCGACCACAGCCTGTAACTCATCCCGCGTTGCCACAGCGAGTAAGCCCTCCGTCACAGCGACGCCAGGGATCCGGTCCCTCTGCAGCAGAGTGAGTGAATTGACCGAAGCATCCGGAATCACGAAGGGTCTTACGCTGGGAATGCCGGCCGAGATCGATATTTCAGAGAGCACATTCGAGAACCGTTGATGGCAGGAATCGTGAGGATCCGGAGCAGATGCCTTGAGCCGTTGGATGATTCGAGTCGGACCATTGTGTACGGCATCGAACATGTTGAGAGTCGCAGTGGCAATGGCGACACACAGTGCGACCCCGGCCAGAGGCCCAAGGATCGATGTGATGCGATCCGGTCCGAGAGCAACGAATGAGACGAAACCGACCGAGACCAGCAGAATCAGGAAGATACAGACTACGTAAAAGGAAACGAGCAGAATAAAAATCAGAATCGATTTACGCTTGTGTTTTTTCTGGAGGTCGAAAAAATCCGAGTGGGAAGGATCAGAATGGCCAATGCTGTTCATAGCGCATCAATGCCTCGATTCCGCTGCTTAAAAGCGACATCTTTACCTCATCAGATGGGATCGGGTCGACGATCCAATCGTCCGACGCCGCCACCCGGGCCGTCAATCGAGAGACCTGCAAGGCGACTCGTCGCAGCGAGTCGATCCCTACTTTCTCGAAAGTGTCTCCGGAAGTGTGATCCCAACTCCGCTGACCGTTGCCTTCCGTCGCACAGAATGCAGTCGGCACTCCATTGAGAAAGAATGGGAACTGATCCGAAAATGGGATGAGATGGTCGAATACGTCGATGTCCGCATCGATGTCCCGGATCCATTCACTGATTCGTCGTAGCGCATGGGGGGCTTTTTGCACGAGAACTCCGAGTTTTCCGGCTTTACCGACGCAGTCCAGGTTGAACACGAATTTGATGGTATTCACTTCTCGCCGGTGATTCTGAATGTAGGCGTATGATCCGAGAAGACCGGTTTCTTCTCCTCCGAACAGAACCACTCGCACAGGTCCCCTGGATTCTGAAGGGATGCGCGACAGGGCTCGAATTGTTTCCATCGCTGCCGCTGTTCCGCTGGCATTGTCGTTTGCTGCTTGACAGATATCATGTCCATCATAATGAGCCGATATGAGCGTGACCCGGGAATCTTGCCTCCCTCCCTCGATTTCGGCCACCACATTCACATCCGATGTATGACACAGGGTGTTGTGTTGCTCGACCCGGATGCTCACGACTTCCTGCGACAGCCAGTACCTGAGTTCCTGGGCACACTCGAGCGGGATACCCATGGACGGAATGCACTGGTCGAGAGGTTTGCATGGATCGAATGCCAGCGAGCCGGTTGGAGCAAGCATGCCGGGTTGATTGCCGGCGAACAGAAAAGCGCCTGCTCCGTTCTGAACCACGGATAAATACTTCTGAAGACGGTGCAGATGAGGACCGGAGGGAGGATTGCGGTCATCGACGAGCACGGCCGATCCCCGGATCCGCTCGATGTTTCGATCGAGGTCGGATGGATGACCGAGACCGAGATCGATCAGCTTGAATTCCCGATCGCATGACGGAGAGTAGGGAAGGGCAAGAACAGGAAACTCGCGATGAACTGGCGAAATCATCGTCAATCTGGCTGAGGAACGTTTCCAGGCAACGACCGGGAATGGTTCCAGAGCGACATTCTGAATGCCGAATGCGCGCAATCGTTCAGCGATGTACTCGGCTGCCAGTCTGGCTTCTTCGCTGCCTGAAAACCGATGTGTAAACTTCATGCACAGATCTTTGAATATCTGACCCAGATGGTTGTCCGACCAGATCTCTGCTGCAATCACTCGATCGACGTCTCGAATACCATCCACGAGTTCCTCCTTGTCACCATCCGGCAGCATCAGAATGATTTACCCAGTGTCAGGTAAAAACTGCCTGACCCTTGATCCGTCTGTCCGTATGCCAGATACAAGGGTCCGATAAAGGTATCCATTCCCATAGCGATCGTCAGAGATGCGCTGAGTGCGTCAAATTCGACATCATCGATCGACTGCACCGCTGATCCCCCTTCGATCCATGCTCCGAGATACAATCCGCCTCCGACCGCAACCGGAAGACTCATCACCCGGTTGTAATACCCGACGCGTGCGATTCCATAGTAATTTCCACGGAGTTGCTCGTCGCGATAACCGGAGAAGGAGAACAGACCACCGACGGCAAACTGATCGTATATCGGGAGATCCGTTCCGAGACTCGTCCCGAGTTCGAGCATGCCGAAATAGGTATGGTGGTTGTAACTCTTGAATTTGCCGGTCACACCTTCCAGTCGGGTGTATGTGTCATCCGACCCGAGTTCTTTCTGGGCAAAAAAACCTTTGATCTGGGTCAGGGTGCTGTTGCGTGGGAATCCCGGGTTGTCGACTCGATCCAGCGTCAGATTGAGACTGACTCCGGCCGCGGTGATGTCGTAGTAACTCTGATCGGAAATCCCGGTTGTGAGGTCGGCCTGGGCATTGGAGAGGATGTATCCGAGGCGGACCTCGCCGTAATTACCCATCTGATAACCGATGTCCCCTCCACTTGAGAAGATGCTGTTCTGATAGGCGGCAACACGCACGTCGTCCTGATAGAGATTGCTGATGTTGTTGACATACTGAAATTTGGGTGCCAGGAACCATGTGCCGGAAAACGTCAGAGGCTGGTAGAATTCCGTAAAGACGCGCCGCGTGCGCCCGAACTGCACCTCCGACAGCCATTCGGCGCCGAGACGGTTCAGACGCGTCATCGTGTATCGCAACATGATGCTGAAGTAACTGTTGTTCTCGGCATCATCCGTAAAACTCAGCCCGAATCGCAAGGAATTCGTTCCGATCGACTTCTCCGTCGCGCTGATCCTCAGACCTTCCTCGTCACCGGATTGAATGAACGAATAATCGACCCGATCGAAGTCCCCGAGTTCGAAGACGCTGTCGATGTCATGCCGCAGCATCGACAGATCCAGGTCACCCTCGGGACGCAGTTTCACACGGCGGGTGATGATGCGCGGATCAACGCGATGAAGATTGTCGATCTGCAGGAAATCGATGCGCGTCGGTTCGTCACGTGAGCGGCGCTGTTTCTTCAGGAATCGAGCATACTCGTCGGGGCTGACGGAGTATCTGGCAAGTTGAGAGATGTATTTGCGAGCGGATTTCTCCCCAAGATCAACAATCGCCGCGACTTTCGGGAAATCGGAGGAGGTGTATTCTCCGAGTTCGCAGTTGATGATGAGATCCGCCATCTGGGCTTCCCGATTCAGATTCGAATGGATGATGATGTCCATCAGTTGAATGGACAGACCGGATAATGATTCGAGTTGTTCGCGCGTCGCGAGCGGACTCCCGACGTTGACCGCGATCACGATATCCGCCCCCATGCTCTTCACGGTCTCGACCGGCATCTGACTCACGATCCCCCCGTCCACAAGAAGATGGTCGCCGATCTCAACCGGACTGAACACGCCCGGTATCGCCATGCTCGCATGAATGGCATCCACGAGATCTCCCGATTTCAGAACGATGCGCTCACCGTCAAGAATATCCGTTGCGACAGCACGAAAAGGGATCGGCAGTTCGTCAAAATCCTTGATATTGCGGGCTGGGAAGGTGAGTGATCGGAGGGCGAATCTGAGTTTTTGTCCCGTCACCAGGCCTTTCGGCAAGACAAACTTCCCCTTTTTGTACCCGATTTCCAGCCCCATCAACCCGCTCACGACATCCTGTTTTCGTCGAAACGAAAGGGATTTTCGCGGTGGAACATCGTTGAACAGATCTTCCCAGTCCATCCGAGTCACCTCGGCAGCCAACTCGTCAGGACTCATTCCACACGCATAAATCCCACTCACGATCGCTCCCATGCTCGTACCCGCTATGTAATCGATCGGGATGCGAAGTTCTTCGAGTACTTTCAGAACGCCGATGTGCGCAGACCCACGGGCGGCTCCACCGCTGAGCGCCAATCCGATTGTCGGCCGTTTCTTTGTCTGTTCGGACGTTACAGGTGAGGCGTTTGAAGCACTCAGCGCAGATCCATTGAGCACGGCGAAAACGATCCATGCCGCCAGCTTTCGAACCTTACTGCGAATCGACATCCGATGTTGCTTTCCTTTCTAATGATTTGATTCTGCTTCACAGCCAAACATGGCAAGGATCATATCATCGAATCTGCAGCTCGGGAAGAACCATGAGACTTACCTCGACGCTTATCCTGTGCCTCTGTGATCGGATCCCGGAGACCTCATCTGTCAAACCGCGACGAACCCAGAACAAGCGCGCTGATCACGAAGAGGATGACAAACACTCCGACCGGGGAGTTGCTCGGCACAGGGGTCATCTCAAAGGACCGACTCGCAAACTCCGTGTTCCCGAAGACACCAAGGTTGATCCGATCCCCGTTCGGTTCGGTTTCGCTTCCATATGAAGAACCCGGGTCGCCCGCATCGATCGCCGGACTGTGCACCGAGTCGGTGACCCAGCTCCCGATACCGCCTGCTGCAGCCGGATCCCACCTGCCCTGCATCGATTTCAGATGGTAGTCGGCATTCGAAGGATCCGCAAAGAGAGGGTCGGCAGAGAAGTTGCCTGTCCCGGTGACGGATTCCTGACTGAGCGAATATCGTACCGTGAGAGTCGAATCTCCGGACACGTAAAAATCATCGGTTCCATTCCCGCTGAAGATCGAATTCACAGCGGATGCCGATGAGTTCCCCTCAACATAGATGCCATTTCCGCCGGTCGACCCGGGAGAAGTGTTGTCCGTAATGGTGCAGTTGATGATATCGGCATGCGAAGGACCGGCTCCACCATCGACATACACTGCCGCGCCGCCCTTGTCATGTGCCTGCGTGGTGTTGCCGTAAATCAACTCGTTCCTCAATTCCGCCCATCCCCCCTCATCCACGAAAACCGCGCCTCCGATGGAGGGAGCGTGATTGCCGGAAATGACATTGCCGGAAAGCCAGGCTGTTCCCAGAATGAGCACACCGCCGCCCCATCCGTAACCCAATCCTTCACCCGTTCGGTTATCGATAATGGTATTACCGGTCAGATGAACGGATCCGCTGAGATTCAACCCGCCGGCGTGATCGTCATATGCGACGTTGGATTCGATCCGGTTGCCTGAAATCACACAATCGGCAGCCGTTGAATAGATGCCGGCCCCGCGACCGGATCGATTCGATCGAATCGTGTTTGAATCGACACGATGCGATGAGCCGCTGAGATACATCCCGCCACCCCTGTGAGAGGTGCTGCCGGAAGGGCCGTTGGATTCAATGATGGTACGGCGGATCGTCATGCCGGTGAGTTCCGGCCAGGTCAGATCGTCATCGAGTTCAATCCCGCGATCTCCTCCCGAGATCGTCAATCCGTCGATCGTGGAGCCTGAAGCGCCCGTATAGAGAAACTCGACGGCGGATGCCGAGGGCGAAGCGAGAATGCGAGCGATCCAAAGGTCGGGGTTCTGAGACGTGAAACTTCCCCCGGTTCCCGATGCATAATCCGATGGATCGCCCCCCTCGAAACCTCCGAAAAGCCCGACCTGGCGATCGTTTATCTGAATGTTCTCGAGGTAATCGCCCTGTGCAATGCAGATGAGGAATCCGTCTGATGATGCGTCAAGAGCATCCTGAATTGTTGAGAAGGGGTGCAGGGACGTGCCGTCCTCCGTGCCGGTCTGATTGCTGTCGTCGACACAGAGCAGATCGTCCGAACGTTCATACGCTCCGATATCGATTTGATTGAAAATGAGCCGGGTTTGCTCGGAGCCGATCAGTCCGGCGGAATGCCCGGGAACGTAATGGGGCGGGAAAAGGGGAGAAGGGAAGGGATAGCGGGGAGGACTCTCGAGAGTGAAATCTCCGGAATCGACCAGCGGACTCGATGCCGAGGGATTCAGGCTGTTGGCGGATATGTCGTCGAAAAGTGGATCCGTACCGAAGATCGTGCCGGTCCACTGTGACGGAATGGTGGTCGCGCCGTTTTTGAGCCAGTTGTGACTGCCCCCGATCACCTCGCCGTGAAGCCAGTCGGCTTCGACGGTCCGCATCACGGCAACCGCACCGGTCCCCTCACGATACAGCACATTGTTGTGCATCTCGATGCTTTCGATTCCATCGAAGATGCGAAACACGACCCCACTGCCCGCAATGATCGTGTTGTTGACAAACCGGTATCGTCCGAAAGTTTCCCCCGTGCCGTCTCCTCCGACCCGGATCACCGCAAAATCGTTGCGTTTCCAGAGCACATTTCCAACGACGTCGGAATCTTCACGGGCCAACTCAGGATCCTGACCGTCCGGGCCGATCAGTTCGAGTTCATGATAGTAAGCGCCTTCAATCCAGTTGTAATAAATCTCGTTTCGCTCGGCACGCGATTTGACGTTGTTCCCCCCATTGCCGTCATGGATGTAGCAGAATTGCATGCGGAAGACACTGCCGGGAGGGCGGTTCGTCTCATCAGTCGCCATGTAGATCTGGTGACGCGTGTCACCGCTGCCGCATGCATAGACCTCGACGTGTTCGAGCGTCAGGGAGCCGGAGCCTCCGTCCGCTCCGAGAATCCCGTGCTGCGGACAATCATGAACCAGCGTATCGCGAACGACCAGATCGGCGGCCTGATGATAGATTCCCCGGGAGGTGCCTCCCGTGATTTCGAATCCTTCGAAGATGTAGTGATCTGCACCGGGACCGGTATACGGCCAGGGTGTTGAAAACTGAACGGTGTTTGCGCCACCTGAGATCACGGGACGGTTTCCGTTGATCCTGATACCACGAATGGTGATCGGGGCGTCGATTGCTCCTGGTTGAGTAAAATTGACACCACCCGGATATGTATGGTCGCCATCGACCAGAACGGTATCGCCCGGCAGGAGAAGACCGGTGACGGCCTGGAGCGATGAGTAGGGGCGTGACGGACCGACCAGATAGATCGTTGCCATCGCGGGCATGTATTCGAGCGAACAAAGAAACACAACGATGAGGATGAAGCGCTTCATGAGCAGAATGACCTCCTGTCGGGGGCTGGCTGGTTCAGAGCTGATTGTAGTAATCAACTCTTTCAAGGTCAAACGAGCATCTGATTCTTCCGACAGATGACAGAGATCTGATTTGACAATGCATTGTGTATGTAGATATAATATTAACCGTGGAGGGATCATCCAATGCAGAAGCACCTGATGACACTTTTTGTGAGTCTGGTCGTTCTGCTTCTGAGCAGTTCTCAGGGACAGGCATGGGGTATCGTACCTCTTGAATCGATTGACCCGGGCTGGATCCCGATTGACTTTCAAACCTGTGACATGGGCGAATACGCCGGGACTCCGTTTGTTCTGTTGGTTGATGAAACGACGGAAACCGGGCAGGTGATTCAGATCCGATCGCCGTCTGATATTCTGATCGAACCGCTTCCTTTGGCAGGAGAGCCTCGGAGTCTGATGTTCGATGCTGCCGGAAACCCGGTAGTTTTTCTGAAAACAGACCATTCGACGGTGTTGTTGAGGCGGTCGACGGGAGGAGAATGGGACACCATTTTTAGCATTGAGCTGACCGATGTGATGAGCGTTTTCATGGATCACACACAGAACGAATGGATTCTGATGCGGACAGTCGTTGAGAACTATGATGATCAGAGCGTGATCTACAGTTGGGATCAGGTTCTGTACGCGATTCGGTTGAACGCCAAGACATTTTCAATTGTATCGGCATCCGTCATCTGGTCAATTCATAATACGCAGTGGATTGTACCTCCCTATTGCTTTGATTATGGCTGTTTTCTTCAAAGTTATCCGAGTATCCGTGTCAGCTATTTCGAATATGGAGATATTGATTCTTCCAGCTATATCTACAAGATTCCGAGATTGGATTATGAAGCATATAACAGGGGGATTGAGGTCACGATTGATGAAAAGCCAGGGATCGGATGGATCTGCGCAGTCACGGAGCAGAATGATCGCGAGTGCGAGGTGTTTCCTTCGGTATCGATAACAAAATCATTACGACTGGCTGCCAGTGAATGCCTGGATGTCTCGATCGTGGATGAAAACAAGGCGATCGTGGCTAATTATGCATCTGGGTTGATCACTGTTTATCAGTTAGATGATCAGTGGGGAGATGCGGAACGGATCGACATGGATAACGTTCAGAAACTCATGGTCAGTGGAGCGAGCGATGATACCCACCTGTTCTTCAAGACCGGTTCCTGCTGCTACTATGCGAAGCGATCCGAATCACCACCCACGCCGACTCCTGCTCCGGAACCTTGCGTCCGAATCGACCTGCCTGCACAAATCAAACCCGACTATGTGTTCCATGTGAAAGGTTTTCTCGATAATCCCTCGACTGACATCATCCATGCAAGCGTCGTTTTTTTTCTGGACGTTTACGGTCAATACTGGTTCTGGGATGATTGGACACATTTTGATCCGGAAAGCGCGACGGGATTCGACTTCGTTCGGATGGATGTTCCTCCGGGAACGACAGAAATCGACGTTGTTCCGAGTTGTGTTTTCCCGGATCTGGGCCCCGTTCCGATCGAAGGTCTTCGATTCTGGGGAGCGATGTTGAGTCCAGACGTAAGTACAATATTGGGATCGCACGCCATGGCCGAATGGGGTTACAGTCCCTGATCGTCGTTGTACTGAATCTGACTAATCGTGTAACTCAAGGACCGAATTGCCAGTGTGATTCGGCGTAGTTGCCAAGAATCATCGAGAAGCCCGAATCCAGCATCGCTCCGTAAAAAACGAGGTTGTTCATCGCCAGATCTCCGGTCTCGGGCCATGTCATGCCCGGGATCACCGGAATCACGTTTCTTCCAGTCGGTACGGTCATCGACATAAAATCAACGTTCGTTTCTCCGGATCTCCATGAAGGCCAGAACCAGTATTCGGAAGCAATGTTCAGGATAAAGAAAACCGGAACATTGTCCATCGAATCCGATGGGTTGTTGAGAATACCGTCGAGAAAAAACGAATCGCCGGGATGCACGGATTGCGGCATTTCGATCTCCACTCCGAGCGTGACACCGGGAGTTGGAGTTTCGGGCGGAAACATGGTCCAGTCATTTTCGTCCCGTGGTCTGATTTTACAAGCATCCATGTGAAATTCATCAAGTCCCGTCAGCGAGGTGTACAGGGTTCCGAGAGGGGGAACGGGATCCTGCTTTCGTAACAAGAGCCAATAGGGCGCAGTGCCATCGTGAAGTTCGATGTTACCGTAGGCATCCGGAACCGAGGTAACTTCGATGGTATGGAAGCGGATCAGGCAGTCCAGATACATCCCCTCACAAGCAGTCAGACATGTCAGATCGATTGGATCCGGAACAGTAGCGGTCCCGCTCACGACAGGGGGGTACTCCGTTTCCGACGATGTGACCAGCATGAACGTGGAATCGGACGCCGAGACCGCACCGACGGCTGTAACCGTGTCTCCACGCATTGCCGAAAGCCGTTCGCCCTGATCGAAGATGCGCGTACCGGACCATGCGCCGCCTTCAGGATCTTCGACATTCGTGATGACCGAACTGAATCGGCCGGTTTCAACAAAACAGACGACCTGTTCGATTCTGACTCGCTGTCCTGCGAGTTCATCCAGATGCTGTCGGATAAATCGGATGTCGTAGGTCGCCGGTTCATCCGCAAATGTGATGATGCCGGAGAGGAACGCTGCCACGATGACGATCAACATTCCTGTTTTCATCATCTATTCCTCCTCTGACCATGGATATCGATTGCGATCGATGCACAGCAACTCGGTCCGGAGGTGTTCCAGGTCGAGCCGACACTCGAATGGATCTGCCAGTGGACATTGAATATTCAGGATGTACTCACTTTTTTCAAGACCGGTGATTTCGTAATCGAAATCATACAGACAGAGGCAATCGCAGGGCATCGCATCGGTTCCTTCATATTCGCGGATCACAATCGAACCGCCATCGATCCGAACTGTCGCAAAGACGGATCCGGGGCAGCAGTTCATACCGGAATTGATATGCTTGATTTCGAGTATGGAGTTGCGTGCGAATGTGAATCGGATGCATTCCTGTGAGGCTTTCGGATCATCGTTCAGCGCGGTCTGCTTGCACGCGGAAGCCGCAGTCATTCTGCCTTCGGGAAACCCGGGAGCAGTCGTGTCCGTTCGATCGCATCGGATCAGAAAGAGAATCACGATGTAAAACCAATAGACGTTCATGCTGCGTGACGTCATGTTCTTCTCCTTGTTTCGAGACTATCGAAAAACAAAGATTCCGGCAAGGAGTCCCGGTTACCGATGAAAGAACTCGCGTGATCCGCTTTGAGATTGTTTCGCCGACTTTCTGAGGTTGATTGGAGCGAAAACACGATATATCATCGAAGTGAACTGCGAGTATAAAGAATTCCCAGAATGGATGGTCCACTGGAAGGTCCGGAGCGACATGGAAGGAGGAGAACCTGGATGACTCTGAAACGGATCAAGTATATCAGTAGTTTTTCGAGAGAGTTGACGCGAAAGGAAATCGATCAGCTCATCGAGGTTGCCGCTGCGAACAACAAGCGTGACGGGATAACGGGAATCATTGTCGTGATCGGGAAACTCTTCTTCCAGATCATCGAGGGTCCATCGAAACAGATCGACGCACTGTACGCCAGAATTCTCGAGGACAATCGACACGTGGACGTCCTGTTGCTGAACGAAGAATGGGGTGTCCGGGATCGTCTGTTCCCGGACTGGTCGATGAAACGATTCGATCTGAGTTCGGCTTCGAAGTCGAAACTGGCGCCGATGAGAGCATTACTGGAGACGATTGTCGAGTCGAGGCGGCGCATCGAAGTGCTGATGCGGACACTCGAAATCGCGATCTGGGAAGAGCTGACCGATTCTTCTGCCAGATAGGTCAGAACGTGTATGTCAGCATCATGTGAATCGTGTTCTGATCGTGCGACACCTTGGAATCCGGACCGAACGGGTTATGCATCGGATCGGCATTCGTATTCGTGGCACTTTTTTCGAAGGCGTGTTCCCACGCTATGTCCAACCTCAATTGACCGAATTCATGACCGTATCCTGCTGCGAGATGATGTTCGACGATAGCCGGAAAGAGCGGATACATGTTCTGATCCGGAACCGGATTTTTTCCGTAGTTGTATCCGGTACGGAGCGTATCGATCTCAGTGAGTTTGTAAGCGCAACCGAATGAAAACTCCCACTGAGCATCCCAATCGAACACAAACGGGATCTCGACGTTCGAGGGCGCGTACGCATTATCGGGATTATTCCCGGATACTGTGATCGTCTTCATCGAGTCCTTCCAGTTGTACCATGTCGCGTCGGCAGCGAGGAGCAGTTTGTTATCCAACAGATAGTAACTGACACCAATATCCATCATATCCGGCCATTCGAATCCGTCCACCTCGGCATCATACTTGACTTTTCCGAGACCCATCGCCGAGAAGTTCATCGTCAGATCCGCATCCTGATAATCCAGTTTCGATCTGGACGTGTAAGAAAATCCGAACGCTCCCTGGTCGGAGAACTTCCAGTTGAGTCCGATTCGGCCGCTATATCCGAAGGATGTGGCGTTTTCGAGTTTCTGACCGGGAAACATCATGCCCGATCCGGCATCGTAAAACGAAGTTGCGGGAAAGAAATCATAACTCAGAGTTGAATACCCGAGTTGAAAGCTGGCACCGAGCGACCAACGATCTGAAATCTTGTAGGCGACCGCCGGCGCGATCTTGCCGTAGGCAACATTTGAGTAGATTGAATCCTCCGTGCCGAAGCCGGATTGGACATCCTTGAAATCCACGCCCATCCCCCCTTGCGCAAAGAGACCGACTCCGAGGTACCAGTCGGTGTCACGGAGATGTCGGGCGTATCCGAGAAAGGGGAGAGGGAAGATCTGCTTTTTCCCGTCAACGCTGTTCGCGCCCATCATCGTCGTGTTTTCGAAATGCAGAACTGGCATCAGAAGGCTGAGATCGACGGCGAGTTCCTGCGTGTCGACCGAAGTGAGATTTGCGGGGTTGGCCGCGAGAGCAGTCAGTCCGGACTCCACCGCGGCATCGGCTCCAGCCATTCCGCCCGATATGGCATCATATGCGATCATATTCATCCCATTGGTTGCATAAACGTGCGGGACACATAGCACACCGAGCAATGAACCGAGAACGAGACAACCCAGTTTTACCCCCTGCATACACGCTCCCTCCTCAACTGAATAATGGTGATTCTTACTGCGCACAAAAGGTTTTCATCAGAGCTTCAAGAAGCTCGAGGATTTGTTTGTTTGCGATGGAGTAGACCACCGATGTGCCCTGTTTTCGTGATTTGAGAAGTCCTCGATCACGCATCAGACCGAGATGCTGGGAGAGGCTGGCCTGAGGAATCGCCACGAACTCGTTGATTTCGCTGACGGTACGTGAATCATCCTTCAGCGAAGCAAGAATGACAAGCCGTTTGGGGTGGGCAAGAACTTTCAGACATCGTGCGGCTTTTTCGGCTTTTTTTTCAATCACTTCAACCTCCTGAGGTTAGGATTCATGTATTAATATATCTGAATATTATAATATATCAAGATGAATATGCTGTATTTCAGATCGCGATCTCAGATTCATGTTCACATCTCGCTCTCGGATCGCTCCGCCTTCTCCATCACCGAATCCCCAATCGATTCTGAGCACGAAATCGACCCCTCCATGTCGCATGCGGGATCCGACTTTCCCCGGTATTGCATTGTTGATTCGGATTTCAGGATTGGTATAAACTAACGGCTGAATATGTACCCAATGAGGGATACAATGAAACCGATCTGGTCCGGCAGAACCGATGGCTACTGGCTCTATATCGAGCAGGCACTCGCCGGCAGCAATCCGTATCGACAGCGAGTGTACCGGGTCAGTGTTGTCGACGAGATCCAGATTGGCAGCGATGTTTATGAATTCCTCAATGCCGCGGACGCTCAGAATGCGGTCGGGGCATGGACATTGGCCGATCCGCTCGGTGACCTGACTCCGGATGATTTTGATCTGCGGGAAGGGTGCACCGTCTATCTGACTCGGTCTGATCCCGAGACGTTCTCGGGAGGCACACTGGGGAAAGCGTATGCGAGTGACATGTCCGGCTCGACGTATGCCACTTCCGAAGCGACACTGACGGCGGATCAGATGCGATCCCGGGATCGCGGATATGATGCAGATGACGAGCAGGTATTGGGAGCTGTTGACGGACCGTACATCTTCGACAGGAAACAGAACTTCGACGGAGATCTCGATCTGAAGATCGCAACCGATCTGCATCATTCAGTTGAAACCTTCTGAGGGCCTGAAAACCAGGTCCTGTAAAAGTCACCGGAGGCATTTCATGACTCCTGATGTCATGACTGTTCTGGCAATTCTAGGGTTCACCATCGTCATGCTTTTGTTCGACATTCTTCGGATCGACCTCGTGGCGATCCTGTGCATGCTGTTGCTTGGATGGACCGGGATACTGACGGCACCGGAAACTTTCTCGGGATTCTCCGGCAACGCGGTGATCTCCATGATGGCGGTCATGATGCTGGGGCACGGAATCTCAAAAACAGGGATCATGGATCGTTTCAGTCGGGAGATCCTCAGGAGATTCGGTTCAGGGAGAACCCGGATTGTGGGGGTCATGTCTCTGGCGGTGGGTCTTCTGTCGGGATTTATTCAGAACATCGGAGCAGTTGCGCTGTTTCTTCCCGGCATTCTGAATATTTCGCGACGAGAGAAAATCCCTGCAGCCAGCCTCGTTATGCCCATCGGGTTCGCTGCCATTTTGGGGGGGACGCTGAGTATGGTCGGATCCGGCCCGATGATTCTCATCAACGATCTGATCCGTCAGGAAGGTCACGCTCCCTTCCGTCTGGTTAGCGTTACCCCGATCGGTATCATATTGCTGGCTGCCAGTATTGTATACTTTCTTCTTCTCGGGAAACATGTTCTTCCCGGTTTCAAATCAACCGAAGCGGAAACATCGGATCAGGAGAAACTGATCGAAGCATTCCATCTGCCTCATGCAGTCCAATACTACATCATCCCTCAGAACAGCGCATTGGTTGGAATGACACCGGAACAATCCGGAGCGTGGAATCGTTTCAATGTGAACATTCTGGCTGCTGCCTCAAAGCGGTCTGTCGCCTTCGCGCCATGGCGGATGATGAAACTTGAGGACGGACAGGTGGTAGCTTTGATGGGGAACGAGGACAACATCAGGAAGTTTGCAGAGGCATTCGGCTTGACGATCTCGGAACCCATGAATGATTTTTTCGGTCTGGGCGACCCGGATCGATCGGGGTTTGCAGAAGTCATTATCCCTCCACGCTCGGAACTGGTCGGCATGACAATACGGCGGTATTCAATTCGCAAACGCTTTGCAGTCGAGCCGATCATGATGTTCAGCAGGGGAGAGGAGATCCATGGAGATTTTTCCGATCTGGAAATCAGATCAGGTGACACAATCATCGTGTACGGTTTGTGGGAAAAAATTGCGGAGTTGAAACAGAGTCCGGATTATGTTGTTACGACACCGTTTTCCGCGCATGCGGAGAACCCTTCAAAATCTTGGGTTGCATCCGGGTGCTTTTTGTTTGCGATTGGCCTCGCGTTGCTGGGTTTCCCGATCTCCCTTGCCTTTTTTACCGGCGCAGTCGCCATGGTTCTGTTACGGGTTCTGACGATCCAGGAAGCATATCAATCAATCGAATGGAAAGTCGTCTTCCTGCTCGCAGGACTCATCCCTCTGGGTGCAGCCATGCAGAAGACAGGCGCAGCCGATTTTCTGGCGAACCAGGTGATGGTACTGGTTCAGGGAAGCCATCCGATCGTTCTTGTGATGACGGTGGCTGTCATGTCGACATTGTTTTCCCTGTTGATCTCCAACGTCGGTGCGGTCATCGTACTGGCGCCCCTGGTCATGAGCATGGCTCGACTGGGAGGAATCGATCCCCGCACAATGGCACTCATGGCCGCCGTTTGCACGGCGAACTCGTTCGTCCTGCCGACCCATCAGGTTAATGCGCTGTTAATGGCCTCCGGAGGTTATCGCAACGCCGACTATCTGAAGGCCGGAGTCGGCCTGACGGTTCTGTTTCTGGCAATCGTCGTTTCAATCTTCTATTTCTTCTATTTAAAGTAAGGAGGAAACCATGCTGCTAAAACAATTCTTCATTGGCAAAATTGCGCACAGCTCCTATATCCTCGCAGGGAAAAAAACGTGCGCCGTGATCGACCCCCAGAGAGATGTCAATATCTACATCGATGAAGCCAGAGACATGGACATGAAGATCACACATATTCTCCAAACGCATCTTCATGCTGACTTTGTCTCCGGACACATCGATCTCGCCGAGAAGACCGGAGCGACCATCTATGTTGCGAAATCAGCCGGATGCGCCTTCAACCACGTCGGTCTCTCGGATGGCGATACGATTCACCTGGAAGACATGATTCTGAATGTCCTCGAGACACCGGGGCATACTCCGGAGCACCTCAGCTATGTGGTGATCGATACATCTCGATCCGAAAGCCCGGTCGGAGTGTTTGTCGGGGACACTCTGTTTGTCGGCGATGTGGGACGGCCAGATCTCTTTCCTGATATATCGACGATCCTTGCAGAAAAGCTCTTTCACAGTCTGCACGACAAACTCTTGAAACTACCCGATTATGTCGAAGTGTATCCCGCTCATGGTGCAGGCTCGCTCTGCGGACGATCCATGGGTGCGAAAAGGCTGACCACCATCGGATATGAACGTCGATTCAATTCAGCTCTCCAGATATCGGAAAAAGCCAGGTTCATTCGATCACTGACTCAGGGCATGCCGGCGGCTCCGGATCATTTCAGCCGCTGCAGCGCGATCAACCAGAAAGGTCCGGCACGACTTGCCGACCTCCCGGTCATGAAACCCCTCCCGGTACATCTTTTCAAAGAGCGATCGGAATCTCCGGACATCATGGTTGTCGATGTTCGAGGATATCATGCATTCGCCGGCCAGCACATCCAGGGTGCCTGGCATCTCGACCTGAACGGAAATTTTCCGACATTCGCCGGATGGGTGCTGCCGATCGACAGGAAGATTCTGCTCGTCGCCGACGATGAGGACAGAGCCGAAGAGGCAGTTCGCTGGACCCGTCGGGTTGGTCTGGATCAGATAACAGGCCAACTGGAGGGCGGAATGATCGCATGGGCAACGGCAGGTCTCCCGACCAGCCGCATCGGACTTGTTTCAGCGGAAGATCTGCACGAGATGATCATCCGTCACACCCGCTTCGTTCTGCTCGATGTCCGCGCTCCGGGTGAATTCGCGGACAACCATATTGAAGGCGCTGTCAATATACCCGTCGCTGAGCTTCGTTCCCGTCATGCTGAATTGACCATGGAACAACCGATCGTTCTTATCTGCAGCTCAGGGAATCGTTCCAGTCTCGGAGCGAGTATCCTCGAACAGAAGGGCTTCACTGATCTTACGAATGTCGCAGGCGGGATGAGCGGGTACAGCGCTGCCGGTTACATTCGGGAATGTCGTGCCTGCGTCAGCCAGTTCGGTTCCAATATACTCACGGAATCATTCGGTTCAGAGTAACACAATGGCTCAGGCTGAAAGGAAAATGGATCATGGATTACTTCCTTGATATCCGGTGGTCACCGTATGGAGTCGGAATCGGAATCGGAATCCTGAGCTGGCTCAGTTTCCTGTTGGCGAAGAAGCCGATCGCCTGTTCCACCAGTTTTGCCAAAACCAGTGGTCTGATCGAGAGATTGATTCGTGGCAGCAGGGTTGAATCAAAACCGTACTACCAGGAGATCCGATTGGATGTCGACTGGCAATGGATGCTCGTTGCGGGGATCTTCATCGGAGCGTCTGTTTCTGCATTGCTTTCGGGTGATTTTCACTGGCGATGGATACCGGCAGCATGGGAATCCGCCTTCGGAGACAGCACAAGTCTCAGGATCATCGCAGCATTAGTCGGCGGAATCTGTCTCGGGTTCGGAGCACGCTGGGCGGATGGTTGCACAAGCGGCCACGGCATCAGCGGAACGATGCAACTCGTCCTGTCGAGCTGGGTATCCGCAATCAGCTTCTTCGCCGGTGGAATCAGTGCTGCACACATCCTTTTCAAGCTGATCGGTTAGGAGGCGGAATCGAGTGGGCACATCCAATCACAATAAACGTTCCAGCTCTCTGATTCAGGGACTCGGATTCGGTATCATTTTCGGATTTCTGCTCCAAAAAGGCGGCGTCACTCACTACGATGTCATCATCGGCCAATTGCTGTTGACCGATTTTACCGTCGTCAAGATCATGCTCTCAGCTGTTCTCACCGGCATGATCGGAATCCACATCATGAAATCCATGAACTGGGTGACCCTTCATCCCAAATCAGGATCAATCGGAAAGAATGTTTTCGGTGGATTGATTTTCGGAGCCGGATTCGCGGTGCTCGGATACTGTCCCGGCACCATCGTCGGAGCGATCGGGAACGGACACCTCGATGCATTGACCGGTGGAATGATCGGGATTCTGATCGGTGCAGGACTGTTCGCGGAGTTTTATCCCGGACTGAGAGGCGGCATTTTGAAACTGGGTGACTACGGCAACGTGACCCTGCCCCAAATCCTCAAGATCAACGAGTGGTTTGTTGTTGTACCGGTATCCATTTTGATTCTTCTGCTTTTACTCTGGATGGAAATCGCGGGGCTCTGATGGAACCGGGATACGCATGCTCGTCCTGAACAGATCCAGGCAGGTATCAGCTCACTTGTGTTCAGAAAGTCGTTCCTGTTCCAGACACTCCTCGATGATCTTCTCAAGCAACGGGCGGGACTTTGACTGATCACCACCGGACTCATGAATGATGTCGCCTTTCCGATCGATGACAACGGTATACGGCTTCTCTCGATCCGGACTGAATTTGCGAAGAACTTCCTGAGTGGGATCCAGGAGAACGGGAAAAGTGTAGCCGTATTTTTTGACGGCGGGTTTGACCTGCGAGCGTCTGGATGCGTCATCGATGTTGATGCCATACACTTTTAGTCCCCGGTTTCCATACTGGAGATACAGATCATCGATGGTTTTCAGATCGCTCAGTTTCGCATGACAGCACATCCCCCAGAACTCCAGCAGGATAACCGAGTTTCCCAGATCCTCCTGAAGGTTGAAGGCGCCGCCATCCAAGCGATCCAGGCTGAATCCGGGCGGAGTTCGAGGTTTATCTCCAGACACTGAAACCGTTTCCGACAGCGCAAGAAGAATAGACATAACGGTTAAGACACCGAAATGACTCCGCCTGATCCTGTTCATCTGATCGCTCTCTTGACGGTCGCGTGTCGGGTCTTCTTTCTGGAATTTTCTGCGATGATACTGAGACTGGTCACGTAGTCGTCGGGTCGATACCCGGAAGGAAGCTTGCGGGCAATCTCCTGATACAACGGATCAGACCAGTCGCTCATGGACTTCATATAATCGGACTTCGTTTCAATCTTCACGATCGTCAGCCCAGCCGATTGGATCAATGCCCGAGTCTCATCGATGAGGACAGCCCCGGCGATGCACCCCACCAGAGCCTCGATCGACTGCCGGACCGATTCAGGCAGCGGCCTCAGCAGGGCCAGATCAGAGATACACGCCCGACCACCGGGTTTCAATACGCGCGCGATTTCCCGCCACACCTGCGCTTTTTCCGGAGACAGATTGATCACGCAATTCGAGATCACGACATCGATACTGGCATCGGCAACCGGAAGGTGTTCGATCTCACCCAGACGGAACTCAACGTTATCCAGTCCGGACGATTGACGGAACGATCGGTTATTCTGACGAGCTCTACTGACCATTTCCGGCGTCATATCGACTCCGATCGCATGGCCTGACTCACCGACCTTCCGCGCCGCGATGAATACATCGAATCCGCCGCCTGCTCCCAGGTCGAGAACAGTATCGCCAGGCTGCAGCGACGCAAGCGCCGTCGGGTTTCCGCAGGACAGTCCCATGTTTGCTCCATCGGGAATCTCTGCCAGTTCCTCGCTGACGTAACCGACGGCTCTGGCAATGTCCCCGGCGGCTGGCCCGCCGCAGCAGGAAGATGGTCCGCAACATGATGTTTTACTGTCGGCGATCCTGGCGTATCCGTCGCGAACCTTCTCGCGGATGTCATCGTGCTCGCGATCTGTGTTAATGTCTCTCATCGCTTTGTAATCCTTCTTGATAGGTTGACAGAACAGGGTACTGAACTGTGTTATGCATTCACTTTTGGCAATCGCATGATACATTCCCTCGAATGATGTCCTTCCAGTCACCGATGACATCATGTGTCCAACAGTCATCAGCTCCTGCTGCTTCCCGCATGACCAGCGCAAGGATGTATGCGAGCTCTTTTACCGTCGCGCCTGCCTGAAGTGCTCCTTTAAAATGCTTGAGAACACATGGTTTGGATCGGGCTTTCACCGACAGTGCGAAACAGATGAACTGATAGGTTTTTTCGTCAATCGTTCGACTTCTGACATAGAGCGCATCCATCGATTCAAGCATTTCAGAGAATTCGGGGAAGAATTCAGCAAGCATCCTCATATTGAAACCTCCTCAGTTATCCCGGTTAAAAGATGTAAACGAGACAGAAATACAGACCGACACAGATAAAGATAACTCCGGTGACACGTCTGGCCCATTTTTCGATCAGGGTTACTTTGTTGAATACGCTGCCCAGGCTGCGCGCTCCGAGCGCGATCAGTACTGCGAAAACAAGCACAGGCAACGCCGTTCCGATGCCGTACAACGCGGGGATGATCACGCCTGAACCGCCTTTCAACGCGATCGGGATCAGACTGCCGAAGAACAGCGCCGCAGACACGGGACAGAATGACAGTGCGAACAGGATTCCCAACGGTAACGCTCCCCACGGTCCCCATCGGTCCGCTTTGGCCTGCATCATCGAACCGATGCCGGATCCTGGAAAGGTTAACTTGAGAATTTCCAGTAAAAACAACCCGCTTATTATCAGAACGGGTCCCAGAATTTTGTTCATGTACTGCTGGAGGAAGCGTGCCAGTGCCGGAGTCGACAGAACACTCGACACAATCAGGACGCCGAGAGCCAGGTACGCGATGGATCGACCGGCAGTGTATAGAAGACCGGTAAAGAACACGGTCATCGGACGTTGAACTCGCTTCCCGATGTATGAAATAGCGGCAATGTTCGTTGCGAGAGGGCAGGGACTGATGGAGGTCAGAATGCCCAGCCATACCGCAGATAGTGCTGAAATGAACAGCTCCTGCATGCTATGAATCCAGATAGGCGTTCATCTCGTTTTTGATGTAAGTCTCGAATGCGGATTCATCCCCGACCAGTTCCCAGACTTTCTGCAGGTTTTTCCATTCAACTTGTTTGCCGTTTTTGAATTTCACAAGAATCACGGAACTGAACATGAGATCGAATTCCTTTTCAAAGTGCTTGTTCTCCTGCAGGTCGATGTCGATCGCCTGCCAGGATACGACACCTTGTGTCAATTCCGCAGAAAAGGCAGTCTCGAGAGTTTTCTTTGCATTCGCTTCGATGGCGAGGCAGGTTTTGCATCGACGTGTTCCATGAAAGTAGTACGCTTTCACGGACACCTCGGCAGCTTTACCTTTCTCTTCGAGCTGTGGAGGAGTGGGGTCGGATTGTTGTTCCTGTGAAAAGATCACTGTCGAGTGACCTGCAACGACAATCAGAATCATTGAGATGAACAGTGCATATCGTTTCACGTATTGTCTCCTTCTACCTGATCAGACTCTTGATCTCATCGATCGATGGAATTTTGCCGGAAACCTTCACGACTCCGTCCACGACCAGGGCAGGCGTGATCATCACCCCGAAAGACAGGATCTTATTGATGTCCGTCACTTTTTCGATTTCATGTTCGATGCCCAATTCTGTTGCAGCGATCTCCGCCTGCTCCGCCAGTTTTTTGCACTTGGGGCAGCCGGTGCCGAGTATCTGGATCTTTTTCATCCCGATTCCTCCTATGGGTTGATGAATCCGAAAATCATACCGCTGAATGATGCCATGACGATCACCAGAAGGGTGAAGACAACGGTTTTGCGCGTGCCCATGATACTGCGTATGACCAGCATACTTGGCAACGACAGAGCGGGACCAGCCAACAGCAGAGCCAGCGCAGGACCGTTGCCCATTCCATTGCCGATCAGACCTTCCAGAATCGGCACTTCGGTTAATGTCGCAAAGTACATGAATGCGCCTGCCACGGATGCGAACAGGTTGGCCCATATTGAGTTTCCACCGACTGCCCGGCTGATCCATTCGGCAGGTATCAAACCTTCATAGCCCGGTCTGCCGAGCAGCAGGCCTGCAGTCAGGACGCCCCAGAACAGTAAAGGGAGGATCTGTTTGGCGTATCCCCATGAGGAAGAGAACCATTCACCGGCATCGCCACGATTGAAGCTCGTCAGGATCGACAACGATACGATGCCGGCCAGAAATGGAACCATGGGATTGCCGGGGAATGTGATGGCAAGGAGTGCCGGAGGTAGGACAGCCAGCATCACATGCCACCATCTGATTGTGAACAACATGTAAAGAATCAGGGCCAATAGAACGGAGAAGAGCGAAGTAATCAGCCATTTTGCCGAGTAGATTGCATGCCACAATCCGGTTGGTTGATCGGACTTTCCCCAGTTGGCAAACACCAGAATTCCGACCATGACGGCGAAAAAACCGGCATTCTGCCATAGAGGGCGTGACACCTGAGGTTCGGTCAGAGAAGTCTGAAGCGTGGCTTTCTCGAGTTCTTCCTTTCGGAAAATGATGTGCATCAACAATCCGATTACGATACTGAAGGCTACTGCTCCGACAGCGCGGGCAATGCCGAGCGATGGTCCCAGCACCCGGGCGGTGAGAATGATGGCCAGTACGTTGATCGCGGGTCCTGCGTAGAGAAAAGCGCTGGCAGGTCCGAGACCCGCGCCCATTTTATAGATGCCGGCGAACAGAGGAAGCACCGTGCATGAACAGACTGCCAGGATGGATCCGGATACGGAAGCGACGCCGTATGCCAGGACTTTGTTTGCTCCTGCGCCGAGATACTTCATGACGGATGCGTGGCTGATGAAGACAGAGATTGCGCCGGCAATAAAAAAGGCGGGGATCAGACAGAGCAGAACATGCTCTCTGGCATACCATTTTACAAGTTGCAGTGACTCGATGAGGGCATTATCAAATCGGTTGTTTCCGACGGGCAGATAAAAACAGAGAATGAAAGCGGACACGATCAGAACGAGGATTTTCCATTCATTTTTCCAGTTCATCCGGCAGTCTTTCCTATTCTCGGAGCTGATTTGCGGTGGTATTGGCAAGTGCGCATGAATGACGTAAATCAACTACCCGATCGAATCCATTTGTTTTGAAAGGCGCGCTTTCAGGACGGATTCCACGCAGTCAAAGAAGTTCAGAACGCAGGGGACAGTCAATGAATAGAACACCTGGGATCCACGTTTGTCATCCTGAACGATCCCTGCGTTTCTGAGTATCGTGAGATGTTTTGAAACTGTTGACACATCCGCGCCGATCAATTCCGTCAGTTCGCAGACGCATCGTTCCCCGCGTGATAACTCATCAACGATGAACAGGCGGGTAGGGTGTCCCATTGATTTGATGATTCCGGCTCTTGTTTCGAATTTTTTTCGGATTGAGTTTTCCATGATTCCTCCATGCACATTTGGCAATATAGTCAAATGTGCAATAGTTGTCAAGCAAGAAAATTCAGCATCAGAAATGCACCGAACAGATGCACGTGAACGATCTGAGATACACCGTGATGACATATGAAAGGCACTCTGAAAGAATCGACACACAATTATAATGGAAATTCTCCTGAAATGACTTGAATGAAAACGCAAAATTTTTACCCTGGTATTTTCGAGCCGACGTACAAGAAGACAACTGGCTTTCAACCGGTGCAGATGGTACGTGACGGACGGGTTGTCAACGCGACGTTCCGCGGAGGAGACGAGCTTTCCAATCATTCCGACACAGAGGAGAAAATGATCATTAACTTGTACCGACGGATACAACGATTGATTCGGGATGATCTGGCGATCATGATTCCCATGGACAGTGACCTAGTTGATCAAGCGCTCTTTAATCTGAGTGAATAGATGCATGTGGGGAATGTCTGTGAACGGCATCACAACCTGATTTGTTTCAGCTTGAGGAGCAGAACCTGAGAGTTGAACCAGAGTTATTGCATCTTCATCAGGATGAAAAACATGGCATTGATCCACCTCAATTTGCCATCGGTTGATTTTTGCTGTATGCTTCAGAATATCAGTAAATTATGTCTCGTGCACTTTAAATCAACGGCAGGACGGATCCTGATTGGTATAAAGTCGTACGAATGCAGGAAGGCAGGTCATATGAAAAAAGATGAAAACCATGCATCAACCCTGTTCATCGTTGCTGTAATCACCGGGATGTTACCTTGCCTGGCAAAGAATCCCGCCAATGCAGACTGGGAAAATGTCGGCAGCCCGGGTTTCTCGGCGGGAGGTGCATACCAGAATTCGATCGTGATTGATAGCAATCATGTTCCTTATGTGGCATTCCAGGATACCGGAAATGGTGCTGAAGCCTCCGTCATGAGGTATAATGGGACGGCGTGGGAGTATGTCGGTTTTGGCGGTCTTTCGTCTAATGGGGGAACCTGGCCCGAACTTGCTATGTTCAGTGATGATACGCCCTACCTGGTTTACGGCTCCTTCGACGACGATGAACGAGCGTCCGTTAAACGATTCAACGGGACGGAATGGGAGGCGGTCGGTCCCCTGGCTTTCACCTCGACCTATGCGAGTTACATGCAGATCGCTCTCGACAGTGCTGCACTGCCCTATGTGGCGTACGGAGACTCCGCTAGTTCAAACAAACTCACGGTTCAAAGATACAACGGCATAAGCTGGGAACTAGTCGGTACAGCGGAAAGGCAACGGTGAGGCGATTCAATGGCACTAGCTGGGAGCTTGTCGGTCCGGCAGGGTTCTCCGTCGGTGAAGCTTCGTACATCACCATGGCGTTTACCAGCAATGATGTCCTCCATGTGGCATATCAGGACTACACTCTCGGGAGCGAAGCAGTTGCCATGCGATTCAACAGGACGAGTTGGGAATCGGTCGGGCCTGCTGCTTTTTCACCCGGGACTGTTATCGGGATCGTCCTCTGTATCGGCAGTACCGATACACCGTACATCGCGATCAGCGATGGCGCTTCCAGCTACGAAGGCACCGTCATGATGTTCAACGGTACAAACTGGGAAATCGTCGGCACGGAGGGATTTACACCCGCTGAATTTGCTTCGGCTGATTTCGCGCTTGACCCTGACGACGTACCATATGTTGTATTCCGGGATGTAACCGCAACAAACCGTGCAAGCGTCATGAGATATGCTCCAGACCCAACCACAACACCGACTTCCGAACCCACCTCTTCGCCGGTACCTTCCGATACGCCGACACCGATGGAAACACAGACACCAACATCATCGCCCACTCGTACTCCAACAAGAACGCCTACTCATTCTCCCACTGTTACGCCCACAGCAACAAACTCACCAACTCCGACCAACACACCCGTCATGGCTCATGTTGTCTCCGTGAGTCCCGTTCCCCACAGTCATGTGATTTCGAATTCAGCAACGCTCTCCGTAGCGATTGACGATGTTCTCGACAGTGGAACAGTTAATTCCGACACATTTGTGATCCACAGGGAATTCCGGGCACCGGTTTCCGGAAGCTTCACTGTGGGTTCAACGGATTTCACATTCGATCCTGCCCAGTCTTTCCTGCCGGGTGAACAGGTATCCGCGTCTGTTTCATCCGGCATCCAGGCGGGTGGATTGTCCGTGAAGCCTTATGTCTGGCAGTTTGTCACGGCAGTCGGCGGAAGCACTGGAGTTCTTATCAGCAATGGCCAGTCCCTGGGTGTATATGATGGTTATGATGTTGATCTCGGTGATGTCGATGGCGATGGCGACCTGGATATCATGCTGGCGGAATACGGTGTTGGAAATCCTGTCTGGTTAAATAATGGAGCAGGCATGTTCACCAACAGCGGGCAATATCTTGGAAGTGCCGATACTTACAGCGTGTGTTTCGGAGATCTGGATGGTGACGGCGATCTGGATGCTTTCGAAGCGAATTACGATATCGCTGATAAAGTATGGTTGAATAATGGAACCGGCGTCTTCACGGACAGCGGTCAATTCCTGGGATCGAATCACTCGATTGACGTCGCACTGGGAGATGTGGACGGTGACGGAGATTTGGACGCAATGGTGGGCAAGTATCAAACTGCTGATGTTTTATGGCTGAATAATGGTTCGGGTGTCTTCACAAACAGTGGTCAAACCCTGGCTACCGTGAACAGCTTCGACATCGAACTGGGCGATCTGGACAGCGATGGGGATCTCGATATGTACATCGCTTCGCACACTCGTGATCGAGTCTGGTTGAATAACGGTTACGGAGTCTTCACGGACACGGGACAAGATCTCGGTCTGAGCGCCAGTTGCGTAGACACAGCCCTCGGAGATCTGGATGGCGATGGCGATCTGGATTCGTTTTCGGTGACAGTCAACATGGGATGCCTGGTTTTTTTCAATGATGGAGCCGGAATTTTCACCGACATCGAAGTGCCGTTCGGACCAACGATCGTCCGTGCCGTCGATCTGGGAGACCTGGACGGGGATGGCGATCTGGATGCTTTCCTGGGTCTTTACAACGTTCCAAACCAAGTCTGGTTGAACAATGGATCCGGTGTTTTCACGGACAGCCTGCAGTCTCTGGGAACACACTTGACAATGGGAGTTTGCCTGGGTGATGTCGATGGAAATGGAACCCTTGATGCTGTGGTTGCCAATTACTACGACCAGCCGATGCATGTCTGGTTGAATCCAGTCGGAGAATTGCCGACTCACACGCCTGAAGCCACATCAACGCCGACATCATCCCCCACGATTTCACCCTCGGCGAGCCCTACGAGCAGCGCAACGGCGACTTCAACCGAAACCGCGACCGCTACCCCGACCATTACTCCCGCCCCATCGTCCACCTCCACCCGGACACCCACGCTGACACCGACATCAAGTCCCACATCAACTCCAACCGAGGTTCACACCGCGACATCGACTCCCATGCCTACCGATACACCCACGGCACCCCCCACATCGACATCAACCAGCACACCGACACCCATCATGACAGACACTCCGGTTCCCACTCTTACCGAGACTCCAAATCCAACATTCACGCCGACTTCCGAGCCTACGAGTTCCCCATCCAATACGCCAACCTCGACTCCAACTAGCACACCAACCGCTACACCCTCTGCCTCTCCAACCTCGATCCCGACTCTGACGCCCACACGGACCGCAACATACACACCGACTCAAACCCCTACCCGGACACCCACCGTCACATCAACGCCAACATATAGTCCGACCATGACACCCACGACGACACCTACCTCTACACCCACACTTGTTCCCACGATGACTTCCGTGCCGACAACCCCGCCGACGCAGAGCCCCACCATGACACCCGCATATACACCGACTGCCACACCGACTCCGACTGGGGAGATCCAAGTGGAAGTGACACTGAACGCTACGGTTTTTCATGGCGGTGACACGCTCAATATGTTCATAGCAATGTCCAATCACAGCAGCCGTTCACCTATCGTGGATGCTTGGCTGATCCTGCGCATTATGTCAGGGTACTACTTCTTCCAGTATGATACATCGACAGTTCCGCCGACGTTGAATCTGAATCCGGTCCCAACACCAATGATCACGTTCCCGTTCTTCGAAGGTACTGAGATTCCTCCGATTAACATCTGGAGTATAACGTTCCCCTCGATGGAACTCTATGAACCGCTGGATTGCGCGTTCTACTTCGCATTGCTTTCAGCAGGAAACTCAGAACTCTTAAGCAACGTCTCCGAATTCAATTTCGAAATTGATCAGTAATCAGGTTGATCCAGGAGTTTAGAGGATCTGCAAATACCAGATTTCAGTGCAACAGGATCAGCAGCAAAATATTTGGGTGTTGAGCGTTGAGTGTTGGCTATTGGGTGTTCAAACCAAAACGGTTGGAATTACCAAAATCCAACACTCAACATCCAATGGCCAAGCAAAGTGAGGTCAATCCAACACCAGATTGAGCAGGGTGACGGGGTTGCCCCCGTCGCCCTCTCACACCACCGTACGTACGGTTCCGTATACGGCGGTTCCTTGAGTTGAAATATTGACATGTTTCAGCATG